>NZ_JBEPPN010000002.1:0-581777 GCF_040547295.1 Gordonia sp. PvP123
GGCTACCGCCCGCTCACGCTGCTCCACCGACAACGAACTACGTGGATGCATACAACTCTCCCCGGGTAGTCGAAACTGATTTTCAGTCCAACTCCCGGGGAGCAGTCCATTAAGCCCGGTGGGTGTCTGGAAAAGGGGTGGGTTTGCGGGGGTGCGGGACTACTGGGCGATGTACTTGTTGACGGTCCGGTTGAGGAAGTTCGGGATGAACTTGGCGGCGTTCTGGAGGACGAGGGTCTGCGTGCCGACGGAGTAGCTGGTGCGATGCAGCAGCTTGTCCTGGCGGGTCGGGTGCACCGACTCCCAGATCTTGTCGGCGACCTGCTCGGGGGTGATACGGATGCCCAGCGTCTTCGTCGACTTCGCGCCGCCGGTCGCGAGCGCGGTCTTGGCCCAGAGCGGCCAGATGCTGACGACGCGGATGTCGTCGTGCTCCCACTCGAGCTCGAGTGCCTCGGTGAGGCCGGCGACGAAGAACTTGGTGGCCGAGTAGACCGCGATGCCGGGCTGGCCGTAGATGGCCGACGCCGATCCGATGTTCACCAGGTGCGCGCCCGGCGTCTTCTTCAGGTACGGGTACGCGGCCTGCGCGCCGAGCGCGACGCCGAGGGCGTCGATGTCGATCTGACGCTTGATCTGATCCGGCGTGATGTGGTCGATCTGGCCCTCGTGGAGGATGCCGGCGTTGTTGTCGAGGACGTCGAGTGTGCCGCCGGTGTGCGAGGTGAACTCGGCGAGGGCCTCGGCCCACTGCTCCGGTTCCCGGACGTCGATGGTGCCGGTGATGAAGTCGGGATGGTCTGCCTTCACCTTCGCCAGCGCGTCGACGTCGACGTCGTAGACGCCGACGGTCCATCCTTCGCGGCCGAAACGTTCCGCGGTGGCGAGACCGATTCCGGCGGCGCCGCCGGTGATGAAGATGGAAGGCATGCGAACTCCTAGTCGGTGAACAGAACAGTTGGACGTCGATGACCTGCGACGATCGTGCTCGGTGTCGAACTTACCGGTGAGTATATTCGTCGATTCGTTTACTCGGTCACACGGCGG
This sequence comes from Gordonia sp. PvP123, assembly GCF_040547295.1. Lineage (NCBI taxonomy): Bacteria > Bacillati > Actinomycetota > Actinomycetes > Mycobacteriales > Gordoniaceae > Gordonia > Gordonia sp. PvP123. Next base: position 1,048 of record NZ_JBEPPN010000002.1, read on the forward strand.
TGCTATCTTGACAACACGCATTGTCATTACATCGATCATTGTCACGATCGACGACCGGGAAGCGAGTGCTCCATGACCGCCGCGATGGAACGATCCGAGAACGTCATCAGTCTGCGTGACCAGGGAACCGAAGAGGTCTCGGCACGGTTGCTGGCATCGGCCGCCCGGTTGTCACGCAACGCGATGACCGAGATCGACTGGTCCAAGCCGATGGACCCCACCAAGTACGGGTGCAGCCCGGAGTGGTCCTCGCTGTACGGAACCGCGTACTGGGACGAGCTGACCGAGGAGCAGCGCATCTCGGTGACGCGCCACGAGTTCGCGTCGATCATGAACATCGGGATCTGGTTCGAGATGATCCTGCAGGAGATGGTCATACGCGATCAGTACCTCGGCGACTACCACGGGTCGGAGTTCCAGTTCGCGCTGACCGAGGTCGCCGACGAGTGCCGGCACTCGCTGATGTTCGCCAAGGCGTCGGAGAAGATGGTCGGCGCCTCTTACCACCCGTCGAAGAAGGTCTCGCGCCTCGGCAAGATCTTCATGCAGACCGCGAAGAACGAGGTCGCCTACGCCGGCATCCTGGTCGCCGAAGAGGTCTTGGACGTCTTCCAGCGCGGCTGCATGCGCGACGACCGGGTGCTCGACTTCATCCGCACCGTGAACGAGATCCACGTCCTCGAAGAGTCGCGCCACATGAAGTTCGCGCGCGAAGAGGTCCGTGACTCCCTGGAGGGCGTCAGCTGGGCGCGCCGCCAATTCAGCGCATTCGCGGTCGCCGTCGGGGCCTACTTCATCGTGACGAGTCTGGTGCAGCCCAAGGCCTTTGCCGACGCCGGACTCGACGTCGACCGTGCTGTCCGGGAGATGCGCAGCAATTCGCACTTCCACTCGATGATCCGCAGCAGCTGCGCCCACCTCATGGAATTCCTCGACGAGGTGGGACTGCTCACCAAGCCGGCCATGCGGTACTACCGGAAAGCGCACATGCTCTGATGTTCGTCATCACCCAATCATGTTGTAGCGACGCGGCATGCGTCGCCGTGTGCCCGGTCAACTGCATCCATCCGACGCCGGAGGAGCGCGGCTTCGGCAGCTCCGACATCCTGCACATCGATCCCGAGGCGTGCATCGACTGCGGCGCCTGCGCCGACGCCTGCCCGGTCGACGCGATCTATCCCGCCGACAAGCTCGGCACCCGGGACAAGGTCTTCATCGACATCAACGCGGACTTCTACAAGAACAACCCGGATGTCCGGTCGGGCTGGGCGCCCATCGGCGAGGACTCGGAGTCGACGGTCACCTATCCGGACGTGCCGAAACTGCCTGCGGGACTCCGCGTCGCGCTGGTCGGCACCGGTCCCTCCGGCGGTTACGCGCTGCGCACGCTGCTCGATCGGACCGAGGCGCGGGTCACCGTGATCGACAAACTCCCGACGCCGGGCGGGCTCGTGCGCGCCGGGGTCGCCCCGGATCACCCGGGCACCAAGGGCGTGCTCCGCGGCTTCGACCTGCTCTACCGCGATCCCCGGGTCACGATGCTCACCAACGTGACCATCGGCGACGGTCGAGACCAGATCACGCCCGCCGAACTGGCCGAGCACTTCGACGCCGTGTTCTACGCGGTTGGCGCGAGTGAGTCGCGGCGACTGGGCATTCCGGGCGAGGACCTTCCGGGCTCGACCTCGGCCACCGATCTGGTGGCCTGGTACAACGGGGTGCCCGGCGTCGACGCCGGGCCGCCGTTGCGTCGCGGAACCTCCGACGACCCGGCGATGGGCCGCGCGGTCGTCGTCGGTACCGGCAACGTCGCTCTCGACATCGCGCGCATCCTGGTGTCGCCGCCGGAGCTGTTGGCCACCACCGACATCGCCGACCGTGCGCTGGACCTGCTGGCCGAGCAGAACGTGCACGAAGTGGTTCTGCTGGGTCGTCGCGATCAGGCCTCGGCGGCCTACACCGCGGCCGAATACCGTGCGCTGTCGGAGATCCCGGGCGTCGAGGTCGAGGTCATCGACGAGGTCGACGGTGCCGACCTCTCCAGGTTCCGTGAGCCGGCCGATCCGAATCGCCGCCGAATCGTGTTCCTGTTCCACAGCAGCCCCGAGGAGATCACCGGTGATTCGCAGGTCGAGTCCGTCACGGTCCGCACCGGCGAGGGACGTCACCACATCGCGACCGATCTCGTGGTGCGCTCGATCGGCTATCGTTCGACCCCGATTCCCGGGCTCACCTTCGACGATGCGCGTGGAGTCTTCAGCAACGTCGACGGCCGCCTCGTCGACGAGACGGGCGCGATCATCCCGGGCGGTTATGTGCTCGGCTGGGCCAAGCGCGGACCCAGCGGCGGGATCGGCGCCAACAAGATGTGTGCCACGCGAACCGTCGAGGACTTCCTCGCCGATGCCGCGGCGGGACGTCTCCGACGCACCGATCGCGAACCCGGTGCGTTCGGCGCCCTGGTCCGCAAGCGCGTCGCGACGGTGATCGGCTACCGCGGAATGCGTGCCATCGATCGACGTGAACGGCGTCGGGGCCTCGAGCAGGGGCGGCCGCGGGTGAAGTTCACCCAGGTCGCCGAGATGGTCGGCGCCGCCGGGTGGCGCCGGACCTGAGGTCCATCGTCGGCGCGGAATCTCGCCGCGCCGGCGCTCGACCGTGGCACGATCCCGGCATGTCGAGGGAGGCGCGATGACGACGACCGATACCGACCAGAAGTGGCGCGAGCGATCGTTGTTCGTGGTCTTCGTGGCTGCGCTGGTGACCCAGAACGCCATCGCGATTCCCTACGTACGACGTAACGGTCCCGAGTCGGTGAAGGACTTCTTCGTCGGCGACATCCTGAAGACGACTCCGGGCCGGTTCGCGATGGTGGACCTCACCTTCGTCGTCATCGGCTTTCACCTGTGGGCCTTCGCCGAAGCCCGTCGGCTCCGCATCCTGCCCTGGTGGGCCGCGTCGGTGGTGCTGACCTTCGGGGTGGGTATCGCCACCGCGATCCCGTTCTTCTTCCTCGCGCGGGAGCGTGCGCTCGGCGCGCGATAGTCGCGTTGCCCGCGCTCTCCTCGGCGGGCGGGCCCGGTGAGAACCAGACAACGTCGCCGTAACACCGAGGCAAGTCGCATTTCATGCGCCTCGCGGATAGTGGCGACATGTCGAGCACTCCACGTTTTCTACAGGGTGTCCATGCGTTCGCCGGCTCGGGTCTGTCCAAGCCGGGGCCGATCGACGCGTCGCTGACCTTCGTCGTGCCGTCGGGAATGACGGCTCAGCCGTTGTACTTTCGCGGCGGTAACAGCTCCGACGAACTCATCTGCGTGACCCTCGTGCGCGACGGCACCCCGATGCGAATGTTCCCCATGGGGGCGAAGTCGTCGGTCAATGTGCCGTTGCGGGTCGTCGAGGACGTGGAACCCGACAGCACACTGGAACTCCTGCTCGCTGCGCCCGAGGGGGCGAGCGGCGAGGTCGTCGTCGACTTCGGGATGGTCGTCTTCTGATGGGCGGCGAGTACGCGACGCCTGACCGGGAGGCGGTCCGCAGGCTGGTGGTGGTCGGCAACGGCATGGCCGGCGCGCGCACCGTGGAGGAGATCATCTCCCGGGGAGGCCGGGATCAGTTCGACATCACCATGATCGGCGACGAGCCGTACGGCAACTACAACCGGATCATGCTCAGTCACGTGCTGGCCGGTGAGGCCGCGGTCGACGACGACGATCTGATGCTCAACCCGATGGCGTGGTACCGGGAGAACGACGTCACTCTCCACTCCGGTGATCGTGCCGAGTCGATCGACCGGTTCGCCAAGACGGTGACCTGCGCGAGCGGACGGATCATCGGATTCGACGTGCTGATCGTCGCCACCGGGTCCCACACGTTCTTCCCGAACATGGACGGACTGCGCGAGTCCGACGGCCGGCTCGCGCGCGGGGTGTTCGGCTTCCGCACCATCGAGGACACCAACGGCATGCTGCAGATGGCGGCGTCTCGTGACGACGTGCGCGCGGTGGTGATCGGCGGCGGGTTGCTGGGACTCGAAGCCGCTTATGGCCTTCGGACGCAGGGGCTGGCCGTCGACGTCGTCCACTCGCCCGGGCATCTGATGAACCAGCAACTCGACGAGCGCGGCGGCAAGGTGCTGCGCAACCAGATCGAAGCGCTCGGGGTCGGTGTCCACACCGGTAAGCGGACCACCGCGGTGCTGCGCAACGACGACGGGACCGTTGCCGGCGTCGGTTTCACCGACGGGGATTCGCTGCCCGCCGACATGATTGTCGTGACCGCCGGCATCCGGCCCAACGTCGAGATCGCGCGCGGCGCGGGCTTGGTCGTCGAACGCGGAATCGTCGTCGACGATCAGATGCGTTGCGAGGACGAGGCGTTCATCTACGCGGTCGGCGAATGCGCGCAGCACCGCAGCGAGGTGTACGGTCTGGTCGCGCCGCTGTGGGAGCAGGCGGTGGTGCTCGCCGACGTGCTGACGGGCGCGAATCCGGCTGCGGAGTACCATGGTTCGCGCCTGACCACCAAGCTCAAGGTCGCCGGCGTCGACGTCGCGGCCATGGGTGTCAAGGGCCCCGAACGCGAGGACGACGAGTTCGTCCAGTTCTACGAACCGCGCAACGGCGTCTACAAGAGTGTGGTGGTCCGCGACAACAAGCTCATCGGAGCGATGCTGTTGGGGGACATCTCGAAGGTCAATTTCCTCACCCAGGCATTCGACGACAAGGTCCCGTTGCCGGACGAGCGCATCTCGATGCTGTTCGACCTGGGCACGCCCAGCGCCGAGACCGGGGCGGCCGAACTCGCCGACGACGTGCAGGTGTGCAACTGCAACGGGGTCACCAAAGGTGACATCGTGGCCTGCGTCGCGTCGGGGTGCACGAGCGTCGGGGATGTGTGTGCGAAGACCCGCGCCGGCAAGGGCTGTGGGTCCTGCAAGGGTCTCGTCGCCGACATCGTCGAACTGGCCGCGGGCGACGCGCTCACCGCCGACGCTTCGGCCGACTGGTACGTACCGGCCATCCCGCTGACGAAACCCGAACTCATCGCCGCCATCCGACGGCAGAACCTCCGGTCGGTCAGCGAGGTGTTCGACAAACTCGCACCCGACGGTGAGGACGCGACCGCCAAGATGCCGCTCGCGTCGCTGTTGCGGATCATCTGGGGTTCGGACTGGAAGCGCGAACCCGGCGCACTGTTCGTCAACGACCGTGTGCACGCCAACATCCAGCGCGACGGCACGTTCTCGGTGGTGCCCCAGATGAAGGGCGGGGTGACCTCGCCCGATCAGTTGCGCAAGATCGCCGACGTCGCCGAGAAGTACTCGATACCGATGATCAAGGCGACCGGTGGACAACGACTGGACCTGCTCGGCGTGAAGAAGGAAGACCTGCCGAAGGTCTGGGAAGATCTCGGCATGCCGTCGGGGTACGCCTACGGCAAGAGTTTCCGAACCGTGAAAACCTGTGTCGGAACCGATTACTGCCGATTCGGACTCGGCGATTCGACACAACTCGGCATCGACATCGAGACCCGGTACCAGGGGCTGGAGTCGCCGGCGAAGCTCAAACTCGCGGTGACCGGATGCCCACGTAACTGCGCGGAGGCGCTGTGCAAGGACTTCGGCGTCGTCGCGATCGGCGACGGCAAGTGGGAGATCTACGTCGGTGGCGCCGCAGGCGCGCACATCCGCAAGGGTGACCTGCTCGCGACGGTCGACTCGGCCGACGAGGTGATCCGGTTGTGCGGCATCTTCATCCAGTACTACCGCGAGCAGGGCAAGTGGCTGGAGCGCACATACTCATTCGTGCCGCGCATCGGCATCGACGAACTCCGCGCGATCATCGTCGACGACCGTGACGGACTGGTGGCGGGGTTACAGGAGGGGATCGACGCCGCAGTCGAGGCCTACGTCGATCCCTGGCTCGATCGCGCCGAACCGAAGTCGCCCGCACAGTTCACGTCGGCGCTGCCGCTGCTTCCGCTGCCCCAGGTGCCGGTCCGATGACCAGCGTGTCGGTGGACGCCGGCGTCGTCGTCGGTCCCATCGCGGATCTGCAGATCGGCGAGAGTCGGGCATATGCGGTGCAGGACAGACAGGTCGCGGTGTTCCGGCTGACCGACGGGACCCTGCGCGCCACCGACGCCGTCTGCCCTCACCGCGGGGGACCGCTCGCCGATGGCCAGTTCGATCTGGGCAGGGTCGTCTGCCCGTTGCACCAGTACGCCTTCGGGCTCGCCGACGGTCGATGTACCACGGACGGAATCGGTTCCGTCGGCGTCTACCGGGTCGAGGAGCGCGGCGGGGACATCGTGCTCTGGTTGGATAGCGCTCCCTGAGGAGCGATGGCGACCATCGGAATGCTCCTGAGGTGTGATGGTGACCATCGAATGCTCCCTGAGGAGCGAGCTTGCGAGGGCCCCATCCTGCTCCCTGAGGAGCGAGCTTGCGAGCGTCCCATCCTGCTCCCTGAGGAGCGAGCTTGCGAGCGTCACGAAGGGTCTGGGCGACTGCTCACCGAGATGCTCCCCTTGGCGCGACTCGAGAGTTGACGAAGGAGTTCGACGTCTCCGTCGATCAGGGCACGCTTCTTCGCAACGTGACCACCCGTGGATGCGTCGCTCGATCGCGTAAGCGTCCTGCAACTCTAGTTCAGCCGCCCACATGAGCTTCACCGGGCGTCGTCGGGATGTGAACCCGACTTGCGCGGAACTGTGCTGTTGCAGTCGCTTGTCAAGATCGCGCGTGCTCCCGACGTAGAACAAGCTGTCGGCGCACTCGAGTAGATAGACCCATGCCATCCGCCCATCCTCGGGGCACATGTGAACCAATGACGGCATGCGTACAGCTCTGTGTATGGACGAGTCGCTTCATCGATGCTTGTACACACCGCCGGATGAAAGTGTTGTCAGTTCGGATCGTGTGGTTGCGAGGACCCTTCGTGACGGCCCTCCGCAGGCTCCGGGCCTCCTCAGGGAGCGGTAGGGGTTGCGGCTGTCGGGCATTGCGCAGGGAGCGGTGGGAGGTTGTGGGTGTGGTTGCGAGAACCCTTCGTGACGCTCGCAAGCTCGCGCCTTGGGGAGCAGAGGGGGTCGCTCTTCGCACCTCAGGGAGCATGGGGGTCGCTCCTCGCACCTCAGGGAGCATGGGAATCAGTACACGTCTCGCACGTACCGCTTGTCGGCGGCGAGTGCCTTGACGTAGGATTCCGCACTCGCGGGGGATCGGCGACCGTGCTGCGCGACAATGCCTTTCAGTGTTGCGTCGACGTCCTTGGCCATCTTCGTCGCGTCCCCGCAGACGTACACGTGGGCGCCGTCGTGCAACCACTGGTAGAGCTCCTCGCCGTGCTCGCGCATCCGATCCTGCACGTAGATCTTGCGGTCCTGGTCGCGTGAGAAGGCGACGTCGAGGCGGGTCAACACTCCGTCACCGAGCATCGCCGTCAGCTCGTCGCGGTAGTAGAAGTCGGTGGCCGAGTACTGCTCGCCGAAGAACAACCAGTTCTTTCCGTTGTGCCCCAACGCCTCACGCTCGCGCAGGAACCCGCGGAACGGGGCGATGCCGGTACCGGGACCGATCATGATCATCGGGGTGTCGGGATCGGCCGGCGGACGGAAGTGACTGGTCGACGTCACGAAGACACCGATCTCGTCGTCGGCGCGGTCGGCGAGGAAGGTCGAGCAGACGCCGCCCCGGGGTGTCCCGAACAGGTTGTAGCGCACCGCCGACACCGTCAGCTGGACTTCGTCGGGACTTTCCATGGGGCTCGAGGAGATCGAATACGAACGCGGCGACATCGGTTTGAGGACCTGCATCCACTCCTCGACGTCGGCGGCGACGGGGTGATCGGCCAGGATGTCCACCGACTGACGTCCCCACGCCCACTCGGTGAACTGCTGCTTGTTCCCGGCGGCGATCAGGGTCTTGAGGTCGGCGGAGCCGGTTCGATCGGCGACGAAGCGGACGAGATCGGGTGTCACACGGGCGAACTCGATCCGCTCCCGCAAGGCGTCGTGCAGGGGCAGGTTCTCGCCGGCCACCGTCACCGACGCGCCGGCGTCGAGACCGGTGCGCTCGAGGAATTCCCCGACGAGTGCGGGATCGTTGCGTGGCCACACCCCCAGCGCGTCACCGGCCTGATAGGACAGGGTGTCGGCGGGGAGATGAAAGCCGAAGTTCCGCACGTCTTTCCGCGACCCGTCGGAGTTGAGTCTGACGTTCCGGACGAGCGAGGTGAGCAGGGGCTTCTTGCGCGAGTAGGCCGGCGCGGATCGCACCGACGGTGCCGCCGCGGAGTCGGCCGGTTCGCTGACCACGGTCACCCGGTCGTCGTCGACCCCGGAGGTGGGCGCCCGGTTCGACATGCTGATCGCCCGGATGACCTCGGTCAACCAGCCGCCGGCCGTCTCCTCGAAGTCGGGTTCGCAGTCGACACGATCGAGCAGGCGGCGTCCACCCAGTTCGCCGATGCGGGTGTCGAGATTGCGTCCGTGTCCGCAGAAGTCGTCGTAATTGGAGTCGCCGAGCGCCAGCACCGCGTAGTCGACCCCGGTCAGGTCGGGAGCGTCGTCGGAGTTCAGGGCATCCCAGAAGGATGTGCCGTTGTCCGGTGGGTCGCCGTCTCCGGTGGTCGAGGTGACGAACAGGGCGGTGCCCTTCAATTCGCCGACCTCGACGTCGTCCATGGATCGGGCATCCACTCGCAGACCACTGGCCTTCACCCGTTCGGCCGTTTCCACGGCGAGTTCCTCGGCGTTGCCCATCTGCGACGCCCACAGCACGGTCACGGTGTCGGTGTCCGGCACCGTCGACGACGAATCTCCCTGGGGTGCACCCGTATCAGGCGCCACGGTGCCCCGGGAGTACAGGCCCGCGAGCACGCCCGACACCCAGACGCGCAGCTCGGCACCCAGTGGTGCATCGGCCGGAAGGACCGGACTGCCCGCGGGAGATGCACCCACCCCGGCCGCCAATCCGGCCAGATAGAGGCGTTCGGCCGGCGTCATCGGGGGCGGCGCCACCTCGGACACCCCCAGTGCTTCGGTCAGTCTCGTCGACCCGGCGGCGACGACCGGCGCGTCGTCGGCGTCTCCACGCGCAGCCGGTACCCGGATCAAGGTCACCGCGCACACCTTCAGCTCCGGCTGCTGCGAGAGCGGGTCCACCGCGTCGGACGTGACCGCGTTGATCGCGAGATGCTCGCCGAAGACGTCGTTCCAATGGAACGGCACGAAGCAGTTGCCGGGCCGGACGCGGTCGGAGATCCGCGCGGGCAACACCGCCCGGCCCCGCCGGGACGCGACCTCGACCTTGTCCGCGGCTGTGATGCTCAGCCGGTCGGCATCGTCCGGGTGGATCTCGACGAAGGGCTCCGGATTCAGTTTGTTCAGCTTGGCCACCCGTCCGGTCTTGGTCATGGTGTGCCACTGATGCGGCAACCGGCCCGTGTTGAGCAGGAACGGATAGTCGTCGTCGGGCATCTCGGCCGCGTCGAGGTGCGGGCGGGCGAAGAACTGCGCGCGGCGGGTCGGGGTGGCAAAGGCCAGCCGCGGCGTCGACCCGTCGTCGAGGCGGTGCAGGGTTTGGCTGCGACCGTCGTTGAGATACCGGATCGGGTTGCGGGCACCGCTGTCGGCCGGGTCGGCGGCGTCGTCGGAGACCGGTGGACACGGCCACTGCATCGGAGTCCGGCGGAGTCGGTCGTAGGTCACCCCGCGCAGGTCGTACCCGGTGTTCGGGTTCGCGAACCGCGTGATCTCCGCGAACACCTCTTCGGCGCTCGAGTAGTCGAAGGCGTCGGCGAAGCCCATCTCCGAGGCGATCCGCGCGATCATCTGCCAGTCCGGGATCGCCTGTCCGGGTGCGGCGAGCGCGGGTTCGAACAGGGTGAGGTTGCGTTCGGAGTTGACCATGACACCGGTCGACTCCGACCACAGGGTCGCGGGCAGGACGACGTCGGCGTACTGGTTGGTCTCGGTCTCGACGAAGGTGTCCTGGGCGATCACGAGTTCGGCGCGTTCGAGTCCCTCGATGACGGTCTTGCGATTGGCCACCGAGGCAACGGGATTGGTGCAGATGATCCAGCACGCCTTGATCTCACCGTCGGCCATGCGCTGGAACATGTCGATGGTGCCGCCACCGACGTCGGTGCGTAGCGTCCCGGCCGGGACACCCCAGATGTCCTCGACGAAGTCGCGATCCGCCGCGGACACCACCGAGCGCTGGCCGGGCAGGCCCGGACCCATGTAACCCATCTCGCGGCCGCCCATGGCATTCGGCTGCCCGGTCAGCGAGAACGGTCCGCTGCCGAGTCGGCAGATGGCACCGCTGGCGAGGTGGAGGTTGATGAGCGCGTTGGTGTTCCACGTCCCGTGGGTGGACTGGTTGAGACCCATGGTCCAGCAGCTCATCCAGTTGGCTGCGTTCCCGATGAGGTCGGCGGCCGCCCGCAGGTCGGCTGCCGGTATCCCGGTGATCGATTCGACGACCTCCGGCGGGTACTGGGCGGCGAACTCGGGGATCTGGTCGAAGCCGTCGGTGAAGGACTCGATGAACTCGGAGTCGGTGTGGCCGTTCTCGATGAGCAGATGGAGCAGACCGTTGAGGAAGGCGAGGTCGGTCCCGGACCGGATCTGCAGGAACAGATCGGCTTTGTCGGCGGTCGCCGTGCGTCGCGGGTCGACGACGATCAGATTGGCTCCGGCTTTGACGCGGTCCATCATGCGCAGGAACAGGATCGGGTGACAGTCGGCCATGTTGGCGCCGATGACGAGGAAGACGTCGGCGTGGTCGAAGTCCTGATACGACCCGGGCGGCCCGTCCGAGCCGAGTGACAACTTGTACCCGGTCCCGGCGCTGGCCATGCAGAGCCGCGAGTTCGACTCGATCTGGTTGGTGCGCAAGAACCCCTTGGCCAGTTTGTTCGCCAGGTACTGCGCCTCGAGCGACATCTGGCCCGAGACGTACAGGGCCACCGCGTCGGGCCCGTGCTCGTCGATCACGGTGCGAAGCCGGCGAGCCGTGTCGGTGATGACGTCGTCGAGTTCGGCGGGCCGGAGCTGACCGCCGCGATCGTCCCGCACGAGGGGAGTCGACAGGCGTCCGCCGGCCGAGAGCATGTCCGCGGTCGTCGACCCCTTGGTGCACAGGCGGCCGAAATTGGTCGGATGATCGGATCGTCCGATCGTCTTGGTGACCCGGTCGGAGTCGTCGTCGAGCTTCATCTCCATGCCGCAGCCGACGCCGCAGTAGGCGCACAGCGACATCACCGATGGGGACACGACAGAACGAGTCGGGGCAGGGACGGTCACGGGTTCCAGCGTCTTAGGTCGATGTTTCGCGACCCGAAGCCCGGCGTTACGCATCCATCAACTTGACCTCACAGGACTCGGTCCCGGATGTGAAAGGGTGCGAGAACCGCAGGTGAGCGACGAGACCGTCACTCGAACGAGCGGGTTTCGGCGTTGCTCAGCCGGATCTCAGCCGGGGTGGATAAGACTGTATCCATGCGCATCCTCGTGGTCGATGACGATCGGGCCGTCCGGGAGTCGTTGCGACGGTCGCTCACCTTCAACGGCTACAGCGTCGAGACCGCCGGCGACGGCATCGAGGCACTCGAGAAGATCCTGGCCGACCGGCCCGACGTGGTCATCCTCGATGTCATGATGCCCCGTCTCGACGGTCTCGAGGTGTGTCGCCGACTCCGTTCCGCCGGTGACGACCTCCCCATCCTGGTCCTGACCGCCCGTGACTCGGTGTCCGAGCGGGTGTCGGGCCTCGACGCCGGGGCCGATGACTACCTGCCGAAACCGTTCGCCCTCGAAGAACTCCTGGCCCGGTTGCGGGCGCTGCTGCGTCGTGCGTCACCCGACGACGACGCGGACTCGGAAACCCTCACCTTCGCCGATCTCTCGCTCGACCCCGTCACCCGTGACGTCACCCGAGGCGAGCGTCCGATCAGCCTGACCCGCACCGAGTTCGCCCTGCTCGAGATGCTGATGGCCAACCCGCGCCGCGTGTTGTCGCGCAGCCGCATCCTCGAAGAGGTGTGGGGATACGACTTCCCGACGTCGGGCAACGCCCTCGAGGTCTATGTCGGGTATCTGCGGCGCAAGACCGAGGCCGACGGTGAGCCACGACTGATCCACACCGTGCGCGGCGTCGGATATGTACTCCGGGAGACGCCGCCCTAGTGATGGGGAAGTCGTCGAACCCCGCGTCACGTCCGAGGACGCGGGATCTCCTCCGCGACCGGGTCACCCGGGCGATCACGGGGCACAGCGCCGGTGACGGATCCGACGAGAAGGAGATGCGCGCGCCGATGCCGCTGATGCGCGCGGTGTCGCTGCGGACCCGGGTGACGATCCTGTCGGCGACCGTCGTCCTGGTCTCGGTGAGCCTGATGGCGGCCGCCGCGTACTTCGTCGTCTACCGCGCGATGTACAACGACGTCGACCAGCAGCTCGAGAGTCGCGCCGACGGGATGGCCGCGCTCGCCCGAGCGGGGGTGCTGCGCACGCAGCCCGAACAACTGGTGGCGGGCACGGTGTTCTCCACCAACATCTCGATCGCGCTGGTGACCCCCGGCGGCGAGACATATCTGATCGGCCAGGTGCCCTTCGACGACGTCGAGCGCGGCATCGTCCGATCGCCGTCGGTGCCCGGCTCGACGCAGCAGAGCTTGCGCACCACGCGAAACCAGCGAGTCCTGACGCGCAAACTCGACGACGGCAATACCCTCGTGCTCGCGCAGAGCCTGATCCAGACCGACCGGGTACTCAAACGTCTGGCCTGGGTGCTGTTCGTGGTCGGCTGCGGCGGGGTCGCGCTGGCCGCCCTGGCCGGGACGACGGTGGCGCGCGCCGGACTCCGGCCGGTGGCCCGGCTCAACCGGGCTGTGGAGCGGGTCGCCCGAACCAACGACCTCACACCCATCCCGGTCACGGGCAACGACGAATTGGCCAAGCTCACCGCGAGTTTCAATGCGATGCTGCGCGCCCTCGACGAATCACGGGACCGGCAGGCGCGTCTCGTCGCCGACGCCGGCCACGAACTGCGAACCCCCCTGACCTCCTTGCGGACCAACCTGGAGCTGTTGATCGCGGCGAGCCGACCGGGCGCCCGAGCCGTACCCGAGGACGACATGATCGACCTGCGGGCCGACGTGGTGGCGCAGATCGAGGAGTTGTCCACGCTGGTGGGCGATCTCGTCGATCTCGCACGCGAGGACGCCCCCGAGGTGGTGTACGAGGAGGTCGACGTCGCCGAGATCGTCGAACAGGCCCTCGAGCGAGTTCGACGGCGCCGCAACGACGTCGAATTCGAGGTCGATCTCTCGCCGTGGTTCGTCTTCGGCGAGGCGCACGGCCTCTCGCGCGCAGTGCTCAACGTTCTCGACAACGCGGCCAAGTGGAGCCCGCCGGGTCGGACGGTGAGTGTCGGCCTCACCCAGGTCGGGATGTCGAGTGCGCAGCTCACCGTCGCCGACGCCGGCCCCGGAATCCCCGAGGAGGACCGCGGTCTCGTGTTCGAGCGGTTCTATCGGTCCACCCAGTCGCGGTCGATGCCGGGATCGGGCCTGGGACTGGCGATCGTGCGTCAGGTGGTCGAACGACACGGCGGCACCGTGGTGGCCGACACGTCGCCGCTGGGGGGAGCGCTGATCCGGATGACCCTGCCGGGCCGGGCAACTGCCGCGGAACCATCCCCGCAGGTGATTCGTCAGTAGAGGAGAAGCGGTGACATCGGCGCCGACGACTCAGCTGCCGGCGACGGCGAACGGCTCCGTACGCACCCGGTGTGACCTGGTCATCGATAGGGTTGACTGAAGGCGCAGTTCGGGTACACGGCCGAGGAATCGGTCCCGGCCCGTCCATCGGAACAGATCAGCACCGGCTGCACAGACGAGCACGAGCACACGGCCGGACCGACGAGGAAGAGACGAAGATGACGACTGGCGGTTCGCACGGTGACGGTTCCTACGGGGGCGGTCAGCACGGGGATGGTCAACCCGGTGGCGATCAGCACGGTGGCGGTCAACCCGGTGGCGGCCGGCCTGCCGGGGCCCACCACGCGGCGCCCGGGAACGAAGCGTCATCGCCGGGTGGTTCGTTCGGCCCGCCGTCCGGGTCCTTCCCCGCACCGGGCGGCCGGCCCGGTTACCCCGGCAGCAATGCGCCGACGTCGTCGTACGGCCGACCCGGCACGAGTCCGTTCCCGCCTCAGGGCCCCTACGGTCCGGGTCCCGCGTACGGACAGTCGGGGCCGGCGCCCTATGGCGCGCAGCTCGGCTCGCAGCCCGGCATGCCGGGCCAGGGCGCGGACGGCTCGTCGGCCGCGCCCACCAAGAAGAAGGGGGGCGGCGGACGCCTCGTCGCCCTGGGAGTGGGTGCCCTCGTGCTCGCGTTGGTCGCGGGCGGTGCGGGCGGTGTCGCCGGATACAACCTGGCCGATTCCGACGGCGGTTCCAGCACCAGCAGCGGCCCGCTGGGCGGCGATCCCGGCAATGGCAACACGGCCCCGGTGGCCGCGCCGGCCGGTTCCGTCCAAGAGGTCGCGGCCCGGGTCACCCCGTCGGTGGTCTCCATCGAAGTCGCCTCCGGCGGGGCGATGGGCTCCGGCTCGGGGGTGGTGCTCAGCGACGACGGCGTCATCATGACGAACAATCACGTCGTCAGTGCCGGCGGCGACGGCCCGGCATCGCGCGTCGCGGTCAACTTCGCCGACGGTTCGCGATCGCAGGCCCGTGTCCTCGGCGCCGACCCCATCTCCGACATCGCGGTCATCAAGGTCGACCGCGACGACCTGACACCGATCACCGTCGGCAACTCGAACAATCTCGCCGTCGGGCAGGACGTGATCGCGATCGGCTCGCCCCTCGGACTCGCGGGGACCGTCACGACCGGGATCATCAGCGCACTCAATCGGCCGGTGCTGACGTCGCGTGACCCCGGAACCAACACCACCTCGGTCATCGACGCCATCCAGACCGACGCCGCGATCAACCCCGGCAACTCCGGCGGCGCACTCGTGAACGCTCGCGGCGCGCTGATCGGGATCAACACCGCCATCGCCACCCTCGGTGGGGGCGAGGAGCAGGCCGGTGGCAGCATCGGACTCGGGTTCGCGATCCCGATCGACCAGGCCATCCGGGTGGCCCGGGAACTCGAATCGACCGGCAAGGCCACCCACGCCAACATCGGGGTGTCGGTACGGCCGAGTGGAGCGTCCGACGCACCGGGTGCCGTGGTCACCGCGGTGACGCCCGGCGGCCCGGCCGCAAGCGCGGGCATCCCCGACGACGCGGTCATCACCAAGGTCGACGACCGCGTCATCTCTTCCGGGGACGCGCTCGTGGCCGCGGTCCGGTCGCACGCCCCGGGCGACACGGTCAGCGTCACCTACGTGGACAACGGTGCGACCAAGACCGCCCAGGTGAAGCTGGGGACGCTCGAGGTCGGCTGAGGGGGTGATCGTCGGCGGGACCGTCCCCGCCGGCGAGGACAACTGCATCGAGGAGGCTGCGTCGACGACCGCCCAGGGCGGCGGCGCAGCGCAGCACGAAAGACCGTTTCGACGGTCCCACCCATAGAAAGGGCCTGTCATGTCCGACGCTGCTTCGCGCAAGCCGGGTAACACCGTCGTCTCCGCCGAGAACGACATCGACGAGAACTCGCTGGACGTCCGCCTCGCGGGCGGGCCGGGACCGGTCGATCCCGCGGACGTGGTCGCCGCCGATGCCGCGGCGCGTGAATTCGTCGCCCGCCACGAGCAGGCCACCCATCGTCCCCAGGGTGAGGAGATCGGCCGCGCGCTGGTCGTCGTGGTCGACGACGAAGCGGCCCACGGTGAGGATCAACGACTTCTCGGCCCGCTCGTGAGCGAGTTGCTCGCCGAGGCCGGGTTCCACGTGGACGCCGCTGTCGTGGTCTCGGGCGACGAGGTGGAGATCCGCAACGCGCTCAACACCGCGGTGATCGGCGGTGTGGACCTCGTGGTGTCGGTGGGCGGGGTGGGTGTCGGCGCGCGCGATGTGACGCCGGAGGCCACCGAACCGCTCCTGGATCGACGTCTGCGCGGCATCGAAGAGGCCGTTCGCAGCTCGGGCCTCGCCGCAGGAGCCACCGACGGCGGACTTTCGCGCGGCCTGGTCGGAATCAGCGGCCAGACACTCGTGGTGAATCTGGCCAACTCGCGCGCGGCCGTCCGTGACGGGATGGCGACCGCCGCGCCCCTCGCCAAGTACGTGATCGAGTCGATCAGCGAGTTCTGACCGGTTCGCTCTTCGGGCCGTTTCTGGGCTGCGAAATCTGTTCAGCAATGCTAAGAAAACACCTGGTTAACAGGGTGATGACCGCCTCTCGATTGGACGTCTGACCCGGTGGCACACGATCCCACAGACCCGGAGAAATCCGCGATGAGCAGCGATGATGACGCCGCGCAGCACCGGGCTGCGCGGCGTCGTCGCCTCGACTCGGTGTTCGGGGACGACCTCCCTGAACTGACTTCAGACGAGAGTGACCAACATCACACAGGGCATTCTAAGGATTGGTTCGAGGCGCAACGACCGCCTCATCACGGGTGAGCGGGGCGCGCTCGCACGCGGGCACAGCAGGGTGTTTTCCTGTCGTTAACTTTCGACTTTCGATCGCTGGCGAATCCGGTATTCACGATGGTGCGTGGCCTGTTCGTGACACGCTCGAGTCCTCCTGTTGCCCCACTTGAGACCCCTCCGATAACGTTCGGCTCGACGACACGCCGGTCCCCAGAGTCGGGGACCGGGGGTAGTCCTGCGATCTGTCGCGAGTGACAACGCAGCAGTGACCAGGAATTCGATGGATTCTTAACGACAGCTAAGACATGCGTAAGAGCTGGCTTGGTGGTAACTGTGTGGAAGCCCATCGAACGTCGTGGGTCATGACTTGCGGGTGTGAGTGCATTCCGCGGGGTAACAGCCGAATCCTGTGAGAGGGAACGAATGAGCAAGTTCAGCAAGCTTGGGCTGCGCCGCGCCGCGGGCGCGGTCGCGATCGCCTCGGCCGCGGTCGTGGGCCTGGCCGGCATGGGTGCCGGTGAAGCCGCGGCAGTGAAGCTGCCGAATGGTTACAAGAACGCGACCGGCATCGACGGCGAGTCGATCCAGACCTGGCGTACCGCCGAGAGCGCGTACCCGATCCCGACCGTCGCGAACAACCCCGCATCGCGCGGATTCGTGATCTCCGGTACCTACTCCGGCAAGGCGTCAGCGGGCGTCGGCGGCAACCTGGCCGTGAAGTACATCGTCGGCTGCCAGGTCGACGTCAGCGGCATCACGCTTGACCTCGGTGGCGTGATCAGCCTTTCCGCGGCCACGCTGTCCGGATCGCTGAGTCTGCCGCTGGCGCCCGGCCAGGTTGCTGTTGTCAGCATCACCGACAAGGACTACTCCGACTCCGGTGTCGCTGCTGTCCAGCTGTCGCAGCTCTCGTTCAATCTGAACCAGTGCGGCGGCTACGCTTCGGCCCGCTCGGCTGTCAAGACCATCGGTGCCAAGGGTTACAGCACCGATGACGGCAAGCTGAGCGGCGAGGGCACCCTCATCCAGTCCACCCTGTACGGCAAGCCCTTCACCATCGGTTGATTCGGGCGCAGATAACCAGCTCCACCTGACTTGTCTGCCCTGAGCAGATCGATATTCCACGAAGGGGAATCATGAAGAAGAACATCACGCGTCGCGTGGTTGCGGCGGCCGGTATCACCGGTGCCGTCGCGATGGGCCTCACCAGCCTGGGCGCCGGCGGCGCCACCGCCGGCCCGCTCGCGGGTGGCACCATCACCAAGACCCTGGTCGATGGCACGCCCGTCACCGTTCAGCTGTTCGACGAGTACGTGAGCATCCAGCGTCCGATCAGCAATGTCCCCACCACCCGTGAGGGCTGGCTGTCGGGCAAGGTCCGCGTGACCGTCGGTGGCAAGGCCGAGGGTGGCTCGATCAAGGTCGGCTACGACGTCGGCTGCCAGGTCCATTTTGGTGGCGGCGAAGCGAAGGTTCCCGGCGCCGAGGCCGGGGTCGAATACGCCCCGGGTAACGTGACCGCCGGTGGCGGCCTGACACCCATCGACGACGACGACAACCTTTTCGGTGGCGGCGTCTCGCTCGGCCCGGGTGAGGTCAAGCGTCAGTGGCTGATCGACGAGACCTCCGGCGACAACACGGCGTACAAGGACTACAACCTGAGTGCTTACACCTTCAAGGGCCAGAGGGGCGGTGTCGCCTACAGCCAGGAGCAGTTCAAGATCGAGAGTTGCGCTGGTTACGCGTCGGCTCGCGCCTTCATCCAGGTGACCGTCAGCACCGACGCCGTCAAGGGTGTCGTGGCGCTGAACGGCAAGCCGTTCAGCCTCGGCTGATCGACTCTTTCTCTCCACGCCGCGGGGCGGGAATCCGAACGGATTCCCGCCCCGCGGTTTTTGGTTGGCGGCTGCTGCGGTGTCGCTGTGAGTCTCCTGTAACCGGCCTTCTCGCATGGTTTTTCGACGGTCATCGGTCGTAGTGTCGGTCGCGGCGGTCCCGTCCCGCCGGCGAGGAGTGAGAAATCAAGTGTGCACTGCAACCGAATCGAGAGCGGCCGACGGTCGAGCCGTGGCGGAGTCGGCGCCACCGATGCCGGGTCGTGACACCGGGCCGGCGGCGTTGTCCGTGCCGGCCACCGTCCGTCGGTTCGCTCCGCTGCTCGCCGGTCTGCGGTGGCAACTCGCGATCGCGGTGTTGTGCCACCTCGTGCAGGTGGGCACCACGGTCGTCACCGTCGCCCTGTTCGGTCACATCGTCGACGAGGTGCTCGTGTCCGGGGACCTCGGCGCGCTCTGGACACCGATGACGATCTGGGTCGGGGTGTCGATGCTCGGCGCGGGGTCGTCGTACGCCGGCGCGATGCTCACCGGAAACGTCACCGAGACGGTCCTGCTGCGCCTTCGCGATCAGTTGTATGCGCACACCCAGCGGCTCGCACCGCATGCGCGGAGCCGATTCGGAGGTGGAGACCTGGTGTCGCGCAACACCGGTGACGTCGAGGCGGTCGACAGTCTGTTGTCGTCGGGAGTGGTCGCCGGCGTCGTCGCGGCGGTGAGCGTGCTCGTCTACGGGCTCGCGGCATTCGTGACGAACTGGCAGCTGGCGCTGATCGCGGCGATCCTCGCGCCGCTGCTGTGGCTGATCGCCCGTCGATTCGGGACCGCGGTGAAACGCGCCTCGCGTCGGGAACGGGAGGCGGCCGGGCAGATCAGTTCGCTTGTCGCCGAGGGCATCGGCTCCATGGTGGCCTTGCAGGCCGACAATCAGACAGCGCGTCACCGGCACCGGGTCGCCGACCAGAGCCGCCGGTGGCGGGATGCCCGGATGTCGGAGCTACGGGCCGACGCCGCCTTCACCGAGGCCGTGACGGTCGTGGAGGTGCTGTGCATGATCGCCGTCATCGCGTTCGGGGCGTGGCAGATCTCCCGGGGCGAGGCGCAATTGGGCACACTGATCGCCCTGACCGGCTATCTCGGCTACCTCTACCCGCAGATCCAGACGCTGGGCGGTCTGGTCGTCGAGATCACGTCCGCGACCGCGAGTGCCGAACGGGTGGCCCAGGTCCTCGATGCGCCGATGGGTGCTGCCGACGAGCACCTCCTCGATCCCGGCCCCACCGAACCGAGTGTCGCCGCCCGGGCCCCTGCCGGCTCCGTGGTCGCGGACTCCGGCCCCGCGACCTTGTCACTGACCGGCGTGTCGTTCGCGTACCCGGACAGCAGGTCTCAGGTTCTCGAGGACGCCCACCTGGAGATCCGCGCGGGTGAGACGCTGGCGATCACGGGTCCGAGCGGCGCGGGCAAGAGCACCCTGACCTATCTGCTGTTGCGCCTGTACGACCCCGATGCGGGCACGATCCGGTTGAACGGCACCGACATTCGCGACCTCGACGCGGCCGGGTTACGGGCGCACCTGTCGGTGCTGCACCAGCAACCGGCCCTGATGCGCGGCACGATCGCCGAGAACATCCGCTTCGGTCTCGAGACCGCCACAGCGGCCGACATCAGCGCGGCCGCGAAGACCGCGGGCGCAGCCGAGTTCATCTCGAGAATGAGTGGCGGCTTCGACGCCGAGGTCGTCGAGCGAGGGGAGAACCTGTCCGGCGGTCAGCGACAGCGAATCGCGCTGGCGCGCACGGTCCTGCGGAACCGGCCGGTGCTCGTCCTCGACGAACCGACCACCGGTCTCGACGACGAGAGCGTCGGCGAGATCCTCCGGCCACTCGCGGAGATCGCGTCCACCCGGACCACGCTTCTCATCAGCCATGACCCGCGCGTTCTCGAGCTCGCCGACCGGCGAGTCGAGTTGCGCGACGGTCGTTTCCTCGCTGCCGGGCCGATGGGGCCGCGGCGAGCGAGGCGGGGGCTATCCGAGGGCGCGTTCGTAGAACGACCACGAACGGTGCAGCTGGTCCTGCCAGTACAGCCATGAGTGGGTGCCGGTCGGCGGGAGATCCACGGTCGCCGGGATGTTCAGCTCACCGAGACGGTTGAGGAGCTGGACGGTGCATCCGAGGGTGGCGCCCTCGATCACGCCACCGACGACGACCTGGTCGGCGAGGGTGTCCAGATCCTTCACGTACCGGGGATTGTCGTACTGCCCGGGCAGACCACCGGCATTGCTGATGTAGAGCTTCTGGCCGCGGAGTTTGGCGGCGTTGACCACCGGATCGTGGGCGCGCCAACCGGAACCGCCGTAGGGGCCCCACATGTTGGTGGCGTCGCCGTCGCCGCGGGTCTCCACGACGAGGCGGATGTACTCCTGTCCGAACGGATCCGACGTCGTCGGGCAGCCGCTGTAGGAGCCGACGGCCTCGTAGAGATCAGGGTGCTCGATGGCGAGGTTCAGCACCGACGTCGCCGACGACGAGATCCCACCGATGGCGTTGCGGCCCGAGGTGTTGTACGTGGCGTCGACGACCGCGGGCAGCTCCTTGCCCAGGAAGGTCGACCACTTGTGCACGCCGAGAACCGGATCGGGCTTCTGCCAGTCGGTGTAGTAGCTGTACTGTCCGGCGTTCGGGATCACCACGTACAGATTCTTGTTGCGGGTGAACTCGACGATGTCGGTCTTCTCCAGCCAGTTGGCGCGGTCCTCGCCGCCGCCCGCACCGTTGAGCAGGTAGAGCACCCCGCGCGGCTTCGACTTGTCGGCCGGCTTGATCACCGTGAGCGGAACATCGCGATTCATCGCGTCGGAATGCACCACGATGTCGGTGACACGGCCGGGTGAACCGGCGTCGACCAGTCGTGGTGCCGCGCTCGCCCCACCGGTCAGCGGGGCGACGAGCGAGACGCTGAGGGCGACGACTGCCGCCAACCCGAGCCTGCGCAGACTGCTGTACACGTTTCCTCCTGATCGGGAGACGACGGACCGGTGACCCGACCCGCGCTGGCTCCTGCCTTCTGTCACGGGTTCGACCCCGTGTCCGGACCGTTCGGACTGCTGCCGTCCACCCGCTCGTCGTCCCGAGTGGCCTCACCCGGACCGCCCGGCGCCAGTCCGCACCGCCGGGCGTAGATGCCGCCCGCGGCGATCAGTTCCTGGTGGGTCCCGGCCTCGGCAATCACCCTATCGTCGAGCACGACGATCGTGTCGGCCAACGCGGCGGTCGCCATGCGGTGGGTGATCAGCAAGGTGGTGGTCCCCGCCCGCAGGCGGTGCAGGGCGCGTTGGACGAGCAGCTCGGTACGGGGGTCGGCAGCGCTCGTCGCCTCGTCGAGGATAAGGATCTTCGGCGACGACGCGATCGCCCGCGCAACGGTGACCAGCTGTTTCTCGCCTGCGCTGAGGTTCTCGGATTCTTGACCGATGATGGTGTCGATGCCGTTCGGCAGTGCGGCGACGATCTGCGCGACGTGGCTGTCATCGAGTGCGGCGTCCACCGCCCGCCCGTCGTCGATGCCGAAGGCGATGTTCTCGCGGACGGTTCCGGTGAACAGCCACGGCTCCTGGGTGACGACGGCCATGTCGGTGCGAACCTGCTGCGGTCCGAGTTCGGTGAGGTCGACGCCGTCGATGGTGATCGATCCGCGGCTCGGTGTGTAGAACGCCTGCAGGAGGTTGGTGAGGGTGGTCTTGCCCGACCCGGTGGTTCCGACCACGGCGGTGGTCGTGCCGGGCGCCATGCGGAAACTCACCGACCCGAGGACGGGGTTGTCCTCGTCGTACGCGAAAGCCACGTCGTCGAAGACGATCTCGGGTGGGAGCTGGTGCCGGCCGGATGAGGCGGGTATCGGCACGCCGGTGTCGACCCCGACGTCCTCGGGGGCCTCGAGCACCTCGCGGACCTTGCTCGCCGACACCGTTCCGGACTGGACCTTGGTGACGAAGCCGGCGAGCTCGCGGACCGCACTGGTCAGCTGTTGCGCGAACACGACCACGACCTGGGCCGCGCCGAGACTCAGATGGCCGTCGACCACCATGATCCCGCCGAGGACGGCCAGGACGAGGAACACCAGGGCATTGACCGCGGTCAGCACGGAGGGCAGTGAACCGCCGATCCACTGGGCGGAACGGACCGAGGAGAAGAGGCTGTCGTTGAGGTCGCGGAAACGACGTGCCGCAGTCGGTTCGGCGTTGTAGGCCTGCAGCATCCGGCGCGCGCTGAGCTCCTCCTCGACGTGACCGGTCAGGGCGGCGGTGGTCGTCCACCGGGACTCGAGGTGCGGCCGCGCCCGGCGGGCGAGCAGGACCGCGGCCAGCGCCGACACGGGCGCGGCGACGAGAGCGACGCCTGCCAGGACCGGGGAGATGACGAACAGCACGGCGGTGACGACGACGAGCGTCAGGGCATTCGTCGGGACGGTCACCAGCACCGGGGCGATCACGGTGGCGGCGTTGTCGGTGTGCGCCGTCAACTTGCTCACCAGCGCACCGCGTTTGGTGTTCTCGAAGTAGCGCAGCGGCAGCCGGTGGATCTTGTCCTCGATCCGGGCGCGGAGTCCGGCCACCGACCGCTGCACGGCGACGGTCAGCAGCTGGCCCTGGGCGAGGCTGCAGGCCGCGGCGGCCACGAACACCACGATCTGGACGCCGAGCAGGGTCCAGAGCAGCCTCCAGTCCATCGTCGCCTCGCCGACCGTGCCGTCGACGATGACGTTGGTGATCGCGCCGAACAGGATCGGTGCGACCACGCCTGCGACGGCCGCCAGGATGGCGAAGAGGGAGATCGCGGCACCACGACCCCGGCTCAGGTCGAGCTGCCGCACGATCCAACGCAGGGATCCGTCCGGCCCGGTCGTCTTCGGCGACGGAGTCGGTCGCCGGCCCTCGGTGGGTGCGCCCGGCCGCGTCTGCGACCGCTGGTCAAGCATTGGTCACCGCCTGTGCGTAGGCGATCTCCCGGTAGATCTCGCTGCGGTCCCGCAGCACGGAGTCGGTGCCCAGGTCGACGATTCGTCCGGCGTCGAGCACCGCGATGACGTCGGCTCGCTGCACCGATGACACCCGCTGCGCGGCGAGCAGGACCGTCGCGTCCGGATCGGCCCGCCGCAGGCGGTCGATGATCGCGGCCTCGGTGTCGACGTCGAGGGCGCTGAAGGGGTCGTCGAGCACGTACAGCGACGGCCGGCGGAGCACCGCGCGGGCCAGCGCCAGCCGTTGACGCTGACCGCCGGAGAAGTTGCGTCCCTCCTGCGACACCGCGGCCTCGAGAGCGCCGGGACGCGTCGAGACGAAGTCGGTGGCCGCGGCGACCTCGAGGGCGGACCACAGTTCGTCGTCGGTCGCGTCGGGGCGGGCGATCCGCAGGTTGTCGGCGATCGTCCCGGTGATGAGTTCCGCGCCCTGACCGACGAACGCACTTCGTGCCCGAACCCACGCGGGTGCGAGGCCGGTCACGTCGTGCGCGTCCCAGCGGAGGAGCCCCGAGGTCGGGTCGGCGAACCGCAGGGGCAGGGACAGCAGAGTCGATTTGCCGCTCCCGGTGCCGCCGAGGATGCCGGTGACCGTGCCGGGCGCGCAGAACAGCGAGACCTCGTCGACGGTGGGGGCCTCGGCCCCTGGGAAGGAGACGGACACCGCGTCGAAGACGATCGCGGGTGGCGTCGACGATCCATCCGCCTGGGGAGCGCCCGGGTCGAGGGGCTCGGTGTCGAGTACCTCGGTGATGCGTCCCGCGCTGGTGACGGCGCGCGGGATGATCCCGGCGATCATGGTCAGCAACGACACCGCCAGCAGGATCTGCGCGAGGTATCCCACCGTGGCGGTGATCTGGCCGATCTGCATCTCCCCGCGGTCGACGAAGACCGCACCCAACGCGGTCACCGTGACCACGGCGAGGTTCGAGACGACGGTGACCATCGGGAGCATCAGGACCTGCAGACGACCCAGACGCAGGGCCACATGGGTGAGTTCGTCGTTCTCCGCCGCGAACCGAGTGCGCTCGCGGTCCTCGCGACGGAAGGTCCGGATGATCGCGATCCCGCGCAACTGCTCGCGCAGCACCCTGTTGACGACGTCGAGGCGACGCTGCAGCTGGGAGGCCCACGGCACCAGACGTCGTACGAGCACGGCGACCAGGATCACGAGCACCGTCCCCGCGACGACCAGCACCGGTGCCATCCGCCAGCCCTGAACCAGCGAGAGCACCAGTGCGCCGAACAGCATCAACGGTGCGGTCACCACGACGGTCAGGGCGACGAAGAGGAATCCCTGGACCTGGCCGACATCACCGGTGGTACGCGTCAGCAGGCTCGACAGGCCGATGGAGTGGACCTGCGGATCGCTGAACGCACTGATCCGGCTGTGCAGGCGGAGGCGGAGGTCGCGCGCGGCGGTCGCCGAAATGTGTGACGCGAGAAAAGTGGCTCCGATCGACACCACCAGGTTGATCACGGCGACGACGACCATCAGCACACCGACTCGTTTGATCGTGGCCACGTCGCCGCGCAGGATGCCGTCGTCGATGATCGCGGCGTTCAGTGCCGGCTGGGCGAGTGTGGTGAACACCGACGCCAGCTGGAAGACGAGGAAGCCGGCACAGGCCCAGCGGGTGGCCCGGAGCGCGTCGAACAGGAGCGCGAGCAGCGCGCGGACCTCATCCTTGCTCAGCGAGCGGGTGACGGGCATCAGGTGAGGCTACTCCGGGTCGTGGTGACGCTGGCGAACCGCGCGGAACGGAAATTCTGCCCCGACATCGGGCTCGGTGGATGCGCGGTCGTGAGTGTTCCGAAGTCTACATGCGCGCGTTTTGCGCCGGACCGCACCGGATATCCCGGCCGACGATTCATCCGCTCTATCGCAAAATGGGCGCGAAGAATGCTTCGATATAGCGGAAAAACGTCGGGTTTGGAGCCAAAAACCGCCCCGGACCGTAGCCCGGGGCGGTTGGTCTCGGATCGAGATCTACGCGGGAGCGTCTTCCGAACCCGATTCGATCGAACCCGTGACCAGTTCGACGATTGCGTCGGTGATTGCGCCCTGAATGATGTCGGCCATGTGATCTCCTTCGTCGATGTGGACTTCCGCCGTGGGCGTCGAACGCGAGCGAACGACGATCACGACGCAGACAATACGATATTCGACAATGCGCTCCTCAACAGTCCGTGGACTCAGGATGAACCGTTCCACAACACTCGGACGCGCTGACCCGGCAATTCTTTTCGGACGGTGTGGCGCAAAGCAAACCGCCCACGGCGTGGGCCGGGGGCGGTTTGGGGACTCGGTGGATCAGTTCTCGGACTGAGCCTCGTCCGACTGGCTGTCGAGCTGGCGGAAAATCTCGCTCAGGTTGATTTCGATTCCGGTGGCCATGTGCATCTCCTTCTTGGTGAAGCGATTCGGGTTGCGCGGCAGCGTGCTTTGGCCGCTGAAGTCACCTGCTGTTGCAGTCGGTCCCGCGAGCTCGGACCGATGAACAAGATGGCTGACTAGGAGGGATCCTCAGGAACCTCGGGGACCTCGGGATCGGCAGATCCGCTCAGCAACGATGCGATGGCCTGCGCGATGCTTCCTTCGACAATTTCACCCATGTGGTCTTCTCCTTGCTTGGTGTTTCGTTCTAAGTCTCTTCCGCGCGCCGTTTACCGCCGAACGGGTTACGTCGAAGCCGTGAACTATTGAGCCCTCGTAGAAAGCTTGGACGGACGCAGGCGTTCTTCGGCTTGGGACTGGGCTCCCCTGGATGACGAACTAGTCGCCGGTGGTGGGGGGAGGCAGCGGCTCGTCCGAGCCGCCGTCGGAAGCGGTGACCAGTTCCTCGATGTAGAGGCGGATCCAGGAAATATTGATCGCTTCAGCCATGCGAATCTCCTATTAAGTGTCGACGATCTTGTTGTGTAGCCCGGTCGTTCCATCGATAAGACGGCAACGCGGCTGACCATACCGCACGTTTCCAGGGCTGTCCTGACCAGAGAAGGTTGAATTCTCGGTGAACTCATTCGGCTCGGACGCACGGAACGGTCCTGTCGAACACCGACCGATGGTTGGCCGTCGGCCATGTGAATGTGCTGGTATGAACCGATGACGCAACGCGTGGAGGTAGGCGGCACGACGTCCCGGCAGTTGGTCGAATCGGATCGGGAGACCGCACTCGACCTGCTCGAACACGGACTGCGTGAGGTCCCGGTCTACCGCTGGCTGATCGGCGCGGACGCGCCTGTGGAGGCATACCGCTGGTACGGGGAGATCCTGTTCATCGAGTATCTGCACGGCCTGCACGGTGTGTTCGACGAGCGGGGTGAGATGATCGCGCTGATCGCGGTGTCGGCCCCCACCGACGAAGCCGGGCGGATCGACGAGGACCTCAAGACACGCACCAAGCATCAGGTACAGGCCATCGACGGCTTCATCCACCGCTTCACCGAGTTGCAGCGGAAGTCGGAGGAGGCGCAGGTTGCGGAGAACCCGATCCGGGTGATCTTCGCGCTCGTCCGGCCGGATCATCGCCGAGGTGGCACTCTCGCCGGGCTGGTCGACCCGGTCATCGAACGCGGACGACGCGAAGGGCTGCCGGTCACGTGCAGCACGAGCGACGAACAACTCTCGGCGTTGTACGCCCGCAGATGGAATGCGCTGGTACGCACGGAGTTCACGTTGACCGACGGTCCCACCGTGTGGGTCCAGCGCGTCGATCCGCCGGTGTGACGAGTTGTTCCGGCGGTGGGAGCGAAGCGAGCCACGAAGGGTGGTGGGTCACCAGCCCTTCGTGGCTCGTCGCTATCGCTCCTCGCACCTCAGGGAGCAGAGGGGGTCGCTTCTTTCGGATTAGGGAGCGGAGGGGTGTCAGCTACCGAAGAACCACGGGAACGTCTTGGGGCGGGCCTGCGGACGCGCCTGGTTGCGCTGCTGCGGACGCGCCTGGCGGCGGTTCTGGGGCTGCGGCTGACGGTTCTGCGCGGGCTTGTTGGGCATTCGATCATCCTGTTCTCGTTCGGTCGCACCGGTTTGGGGCCCGGTGCGGTCGCACGTTCCGGCGACGAATCCCAAAGTAGGGAGCCAACCTTCGGGTTCGGATGGTTCCGCCTGTCAGCTTCCTGGGAGACCGCGGTCCGCGTCAGCGCGAGTGACGGCCCGGCGCGTCCGGGCCCTCGCCCGGGAAGTCGCCCGGGTACTGCTCACCGGGATAACCGGATCCGGGGCCGGGCGGCGGGTAGTTGCCGGCACCCGGGTAGTTGCCGGGCGGCGGGTAGCTGCCCGGAGCGGGTTGCGGCGTCGGATACGGCTGTCCGGTAGGGCCTCCCGGCGGCGGTCCCTGCGGCGGGCGGTTCTGCGGAGGAGCCGACTGGGGCGGAACGGACTGGGGCTGGCCCGATTGCGGGGGAACCGGGTGTGAGGGCGGACCCTGAGGAGACGGGGGAGTCGAGATGCGTTGCGTCGTACCGGCTCCGGCGGGCGCCTCATAGGGGGCAAAGGAACCCGACGGCGGACCGTAGGAGTCGCCGGCAGGCCCGGCCGGATCGGACAGATGCGGCGGCAGGTCGCTCTCGGCTTCCGCCTTGGCTTTCGAGGTGCCCTCGGGGTCGAGCAGATCGCGGATCTCGGACAGCAGCGCGATCTCTGTGACCTCCGCCTTCTTCCCGAAACCGCCCAGTTCGGCCAGCTTGTTGTACGGCAGGATGATGATGAAGTACACCACTGCGGCGATGATCAGGAAGTTGATCACGGCAGTGATGACGCTGCCGAGGTCGACGAATGTCGATGGGTTGTCGGTGATCTGGAAGCCGAGTCCCTGCGCGGCGTCGGAGCCGACGGGGATCGAGTTGATGATCGGCTGGACGATGCCGTCGGTGAAGGCGGTGACGATCGCGGTGAACGCCGCGCCGATGATGACCGCTGTTGCCAGCTCGACGACATTGCCCTTGAGTATGAAGTCCCTGAATCCCTTGAGCACGGTGTGCGGCCTCTTTTCGGTGATGTCCTGCTCTTGTCCGGCGATTCTGCGCACGATCGGAGCAAATCCGACACGCGCTGTGCGAGCTCGTACTACCCTATCCACGATCGTGAAGGAACCGATCCATTTGAGTTGATTCGCGCCGCTGTGTCGTTGCGGGCGAGGTCGGTATCCGCGGTCAGTGCAGGACCACGGCGAGCGACGTGTCGAGCCCCGCGGCGGCCACCCGGTGAGCAGCCGCGGCGTCCATGGCGAGCAGCACCGGGGCGGCCGCCGCCCGGCTGGGAGCGAGGCCGCCGGACTGCGGCTCGGCGGCGTGGAGGGCCACGACAGCCCGGCGTGCCAACACCTCCGCGTCCTCGGTCAGCACGTCCACCACGTCACCCGGGCGGAGGAGTGAGGTCACCGCGTCGTCCGACAACCGGATCGGCACGAGGCGGGCGTCGTCGACCCCGGTCAGGTCGGCGGGCAGATGCGAGGACAGCAACCGCGCGTCGGTGAGGATCTCGCCTCCGCGGACGCGTCCGGTGACCGTCCGTCCGATGGCCGGTGCCGCCTCGGTCAGGACGCCGTCGGGAACCGTCCTGCCGGCGACCAGGTGGGATCGTAGGTCGCCTGACTCGACGATCTGACCCGGCAGCAGGTCATGCGCGGCGACCAGGACCTCGACATCGCCGTCGGCGCGCGTTCCGGCGACCCCGATGACCACCGCGGCGACGACCAGGCACGCGGCGGCGACGCGGCGGACCAGGAGGTTGCGTGTCCACCCCGGGCGCAGTGCGGAACTCAACCGGTCGCGAAGTCGAGGCCCGAGGGAGGCGCTGGACCGGTGCTTCGACGGGGCAGACATGAGGCAGAGGCTAGGTTCGTCGACCGGGATGGGCGGCGCTCCGGGCGCGCCTGTGGACAACTCGAAACCTGCCCTCGTTCCTGTGGACCTCGTCCTCGCGGGCGGGTCGGAATGGCCCGCGGCGTGGCAGTGGGGGAGAATCGGTGATCGGTGTGCCGGGAAGTCTGGTCGGCCGCTGCCCGGCGCGGGTGGCGTGACGATGATCCGTCCGTCCGACCAGAGGAGATCGATGACCGACCAGACACCAGACGAGCTCGCAGGCGACGCCGGCCGGGCGAACCGATTGCGGCGCTGGGCCGCGCTCGACACGACCAGCGGGGCACTGCTTCTCGTGGCCGCCGCCATCGCCGTGCTGTGGGCCAACTCGCCGTGGCGCGAGGCCTACGATTCCCTGCTCGACGTCGAAGTCGGGCCCGAGGCGCTCCACCTGCACCTGTCGCTGGCGCACTGGGCGTCTGACGGGCTGCTGGCGATCTTCTTCTTCGTCGTGGGGGTCGAACTCAAACACGAATTCGTGGCCGGGAGCCTGCGAGACCTGAGACTCGCGGGCGTGCCGATCGCCGCTGCGGTGGGCGGGATGGTCACCCCCGCGCTCTGCTACGTCGCGGTGGTCGCCCTCGGCGACCCCGAAGGGTTACGGGGCTGGGCCATCCCGACTGCCACCGACATCGCATTCGCCCTGGCGGTGCTCGCGATCTTCGGACGCGGACTGCCGCTCGCGCTGCGGACGTTCCTGCTGACGCTCGCCGTCGTCGACGACCTCCTGGGCATCATCGTCATCGCGACCTTCTACACCGAGGAGATCGACTTCGTCATGCTGGCGGCCGCGCTGGTCACGGTGGCCCTCTTCGCCGTGCTGGTGCGGCAGGCGTGGCGGTGGTGGCCGGTGCTCATCCCGGTCGCCGTCACCGCATGGGCGTTGATGCACGCCTCGGGGGTGCACGCGACAGTTGCCGGTGTCCTGCTCGGATTCGTCGTGCCCGCCGTTGCCATCCGCGGCGAGGCGCAGCGGCGCACCGAACGACTCGACGACGCGGTTCGCCCGTACTCCGCCGCGCTCGCCCTGCCGGTGTTCGCCTTCGCCGCCGCGGGGGTGACCGTCGTCGGCGGGGCCGGGTCGATCGTGCAGCCGGTGTCGATCGGCATCGTCGTCGGACTCGTCGTCGGCAAACTCGTGGGCGTCCTCGGCTCGACGTGGCTGATGACGACGTTCACTCCGCTGCGATTGCCCGACTCGATCGGACTTCGCGACCTCCTGCCGGTGGGCCTGCTGACCGGCGTCGGATTCACTGTTGCGTTGCTCATCGCTGAACTGAGCTTCGAGGCCGGCTCCGACGATCACGCCGCCGCGGCGAAGGCGGCGATCCTCGTCGGATCAGTGGTCTCGGCGATCCTCGCCGCGATCCTGCTGCGGTGGGACGCCCGGCAGGCGCGCGACCCGGACATGAACCGCGACGACATCCCCGACATCGACAAGGACGTCATCGGGGGATAGGTCCCTACTTCGACAGTGTCGCGGCTTCCCGGGTGTCGTCGGCCCGACCGTAGGACTCCCAGAACGTCGCTCCCACGATGCCCAGGGCGACCGGATCGAAGATCGGGTCCTTGCCTTCCTTCTTCTGCTTCTCGTAGTCGCGCAGCGCCTTGAACGCCGGCTGCTGCAGGATCAGGATGCCGATGATGTTCAGCCACGCCATCAGGCCGACGCCGATGTCGCCCAGCGTCCACGCCTCGCTTGCGGTGGAGACGCAGCCGATGGCCACCGACACCAGGATCAGGGCCTGGAGCAGCATGGTCAGGTTGGCGCCGAGCGTGCTGCGGAGCGGACCGATGTAGATCGTGGACGCCTTGCCCATCAGGAACCGCAGGTTGGTCTCGGCCATGTAGTAGTACGCGATGATCGTCGTGAGGCAGAAGAACGCGAGTGATACCGCGACGAAGGTCGATCCGGCGCCGCTCCACATGCTGTCGAAACCGATCTGGACGAAGGTGGGGCCCACATCGGTGCCGCCGGGGAGCAGGCCGCCGTCGGCGATCACCGCGCCGTCGGCGCTCTCACCTTCGAACACCCGGTAGGCGCCGGTCGAGATGATGAGGAAGCCGGTGGCCGAGCAGACGAACAGCGTGTCGATGTACACGGCGAACGCCTGCACGAAGCCCTGCTTCGCCGGGTGCGATACCTCGGCGGCCGCCGCGGCGTGCGGTCCAGTGCCCTGGCCGGCCTCATTGGAGTAGATGCCGCGCTTGACGCCCCACATCACGGCGGCGCCGACGACCGAACCGAAGACGGAATCGATCCCGAAGGCGCTCGCGAAGATCAGGCGCAGAACCTCGGGGATCTGCGACGCGTTGGTGATGACGACGACGAGCGCGAACAGGATGTACAAGACGGCCATGAACGGGACGACGATCGTCGCGAAGGTCGCGATGCGCTTGACCCCGCCGATGATGACGAACGCGAGCACGATGACCACACCGACCGCGACCGCCCAGTCCGCGATTCCCCACGCCTGGTTCATCGCGAGCGCCATCGAGTTGGACTGCACGCTCGGCAGCAGCAGTCCGCAGGCGAGAACGGTCACGGCGGCGAACACGAGACCGTAGACCTTGAAGAACGGTGCCGCCTTGGTGTGGGCGAGTGCCTTGCTGAAGTAGTAGGCCGGCCCGCCGCGGTATTCGTTGGTCAGCGGATCTCGGGTTTTGTAGATCTGCCCGAGCGTGCACTCGACGAACGACGTGGATGCCCCGAGGAAGGCCATCGCCCACATCCAGAACAGTGCGCCCGGTCCGCCGAAGGCGATCGCCGTCGCCACACCGGCGATGTTGCCGGTACCCACACGGCCGGCCAGCGAGATCATCAGCGCTTGGAAGGACGAGACACCGTCGGGGGAGCTCTCGCCATGACGCATGACCCGGATCATCTCGGGCACGTGCCGGATCTGCAGGAATCGCGACCGGATGGAGAAATACACCCCCACGCCGAGACACAGGTACACCAGCGGATTGCTCCAGATGATGCTGTTGAGGTCGTTCAGAAAATCGGTCATGGAGGGCTCCAGCGATGGTGGGTGTTGCCCTGCGGGCAGCACGTCGCGGACATTGCGCGGTGAACGGATTACTTCGGCTTGGCAAACACTTTGCACGACGCCACGCGGTGGTGCGCGACAAGCCGGGAATCGAACGACGGAAGATCAGCTCGGAGCCTTGCTTAGCACTCGGAATGACTGAGTGCCAAAGTCGGTTACACTGGTCAGCGTTTACTGACTTTTCGGAGGTTTCGGTGCCCACCTACTCGTATGCCTGCACGGAGTGCGACAACAAGTTCGACATCGTCCAGTCCTTCTCCGACGACTCGTTGACCGAGTGCCCGCAGTGCGCGGGTCGTCTGCGCAAGCTGTTCAACTCGGTCGGCATCGTGTTCAAGGGCAGCGGTTTCTACCGCACGGACTCGCGTCCGGGATCATCGTCGGACACCTCGACGTCGTCGTCCTCGTCAGAGAGCTCGTCGTCCTCGAGTTCCACGTCGTCGGACAGCTCGTCGAGCAGTTCGAAGTCGGACTCGTCCAGCTCGTCGTCGACGAAGAGCGAGACCAAGGCCGCGACGCCGGCCTGACCGGCGCCACGACGACATCATCGACGCAACCCGGGCGGCTGTCACGACGACACCGCCCGGGTTTCGCTGTCCCGCCGATCAGGCGAGCCTGCCGAACCCGTCCTCGGGTGTGAGTGTCCAGCCGACCGGGACGTCGTGGTCGCCGGACGGCAGTGAGTCGACGACCTCGTCGTCGTAGACCACACCGACGAGGTCGGCCGACAGCCCGTGCAGGGTGCGGTCGTAGTACCCCGCGCCCCGCCCCAGCCGCACCCCGCTCTTGTCGATGGCCAGTGCGGGCACCAGGATCACCGATGCCGCGCGGATCGCGGTCACCCCGACCCGGTCGGTCGTCGGCTCGAGAAGGCCCCAGCGGCCCGGCGCCAACGAGTCCGGCCCTGTGTAGGGAGCCCAGTCCAACGGTGCGGGACCGCCGTCGGGGACCACCGGGACGAGCACCGAGACGCCTCGGTCGACCAGTGCGTCGAGCATCGAATTCGAGCCGGGTTCGTTGCCCACCGGCACGTGGGCGGCAACCGTGACGTCGTACTCCAGACGGAACGGGCAGGCGTACATCCACTCGGCGAGGGCGGCGGCGGAACGGTCCCGTTCTGCCTCGGAGCGCCGGGAGCGTCGCTCTTCGATCTCTTGTCGCAGTTGCTGTTTCAGCGTTGGCAAGACCCGACCGTCCTTCGCGTCGTCTCGACACCGGTGGCGTGTGCGTCCCGGCGGTGACAGCCGGGACGCCCGCACTGTATCCGACCGTCGGAATGCGTGTGGTGAGGTCCCCGTGACCGCCGTCTGTCCGGCCGACCACTCACTCCTGTCCTAGGGTGGATTCATGAGTGCGACGGATAAAGCTGGTTTCAGTGAGTACGACGGTGTACCCAACACTCCGCCGATCCCGCGTACCGCGGTCGTCCCGGCAGCCGGGTTGGGCACGAGGTTCCTGCCGGCCACCAAGACGGTTCCCAAGGAATTGCTCCCCGTGGTCGACACCCCGGGCATCGAGCTGGTCGCCGAGGAGGCCAAGGCGGCCGGCGCCGATCGTCTGCTCATCGTCACCTCGCCCGGCAAGGACGGCGTGGTCGCCCACTTCGTCGAGGACCTCGTCCTGGAGAACACACTCGCCACGCGCGGCAAGGAGTCGATGCTGGCGAAGGTGCGCAAGGCGCCCAACCTGCTCGAGGTCGCCTCGGTCGTCCAGGAGAAGCCGCTCGGCCTGGGTCATGCGGTCGGGTGCGTGGAGAGCTACCTCGACGACGACGAGGACGCCGTCGCGGTCCTGCTGCCCGACGATCTGGTCCTGCCCGGCGGTGTCCTGGAGGTCATGGCCCGCACGCGGCAGCGCCGAGGTGGGTCGGTGCTGTGTGCCATCGAAGTTCCCGAAGAACGGATCAGCGCGTACGGCGTCTTCGACGTCGAGCCGCTGCCCGATGCCAACAACCCCAACGTGATGCGGCTCAAGGGCATGGTCGAGAAGCCCGAACCGCAGGACGCGCCGTCGAATCTCGCCGCCGCGGGCCGCTACATCCTGGACCGCAAGATCTTCGACGCGCTGCGGCGCATCGAGCCCGGGGCCGGCGGTGAGCTCCAACTCACCGACGCGATCGCGCTGCTCATCGAGGAGGGCGAGCCGGTTCACGTCGTCGTGCACCACGGCACCCGGCACGATCTCGGCAACCCCGGCGGTTACCTGAAGGCCGCCGTCGACTTCGCCCTCGACCGTGACGATTACGGCCCCGATCTGCGCGAGTGGCTGGAGAAGCGCCTCGCCGACAGTTGAGTCGGCGCCGCGATCGACGGTTGCATCCGCGCGCCTCGCACGCCGAGGCGGGAGTGCTCGATAACGTCTCCGACGTGTTGTATCGAGTGCACGACGCGCCGTGGGCTGTCGTCTGCACGTTCCGGTGCCGACCGGTTGAGACGAGAAGAGCGGTGAGATGCGGTCTGTCGAAGATCATCTGACGCTGGTGACCGCGGCGGCGGTGGCGCCGCGACCGGTGCGCGTCGCGATCTCCGAGGCGCAGGGCCTGATGTGTGCCGAGGAGGTCGTCACCGAGCACCCGATGCCCGGATTCGATCAGGCGGCGATCGACGGCTACGCGGTACGGGCGGTCGACGTGGGACTCGCCGGGGTACTCGCGCCCGAGGACCTCGAGGAGTTCGACGCCAACGGCGCGGAGCTGGTCGATCTCGAACCCGGTGAGCCGATGATCGTGTCGCTGCCCGTGGTCGGAGAGGTCGGCCCGGGTGCTCGCACACCGACGCGACTGCAGCCACGTCAGGCTGTGCGCGTCGAGACCGGGGCCCCGATGCCGACGCTCGCCGACGCAGTGGTCCCGCTGCGCTGGACCGATGGGGGCGATCAGAAGGTCAAGATCGGGCACGGTGTGGAGAGCGGCAACTACGTCCGGCGGGTCGGCGACGACGTACAGCCGGGCGACGTGGCTGTCCGCGCGGGTTCGATCATCGGTCCGGCCCAGGTCGGTCTCCTCGCGGCGGTCGGCCAGGCGCGGGTGATGGTCCACCCCCGGCCGCGGTTGTCGGTCATCTCGGTGGGCAGCGAGCTCGTCGACATCGACCGCACACCCGGACCCGGTCAGATCTACGACGTCAACAGCTACGCGCTGGCGGCCGCCGCCCGCGACGCCGGAGCCGATGTGAACCGTGTCGGCATCGCCGAGCGCGAGGCGTCGCGGATGCGCGAAGTCGTGGAGGCGCAGCTGATCCGCTCCGAGATCGTGGTGATCTGCGGTGCCGTCGGGGGCAGTGCGTCGACCGCCGTCGCCGACGCACTCGCCGATCTCGGCGACCTCGAGATCGTGCGTGTGGCGATGCATCCCGGCTCGGTCCAGGGTTTCGGGCGCCTCGGTCGCGACGAGGTGCCGACGTTCCTGCTGCCCGCCAACCCGGTGAGCGCGCTGGTGACCTTCGAGGTGATGGTCCGTCCGCTCATCCGGATCGCGCTCGGGAAGCGGCAGCCGATGCGGCGGATCATCAAGGCCCGCACCATCGGACCGATCGCGTCGGTCCGCGGCCGCAAGGGCTACCTGCGCGGGCAGTTGATGCGCGATGAACGTTCCGGTGACTACCTGGTGCAGGTGCTCGGGGCGTCGCCGACCGGGTCCTCGCACCTGCTCGCCGAACTGGCCGAGGCGAACTGCCTGATCATGGTCGACCCCGACGTCGAGGAGATGGGTACCGGCGACGAGGTGGAGGTGGCCTTCCTCGCGCAACGCGGGTGAGCCTCCGCTGACCGAGCCGGCCCCTGCTGGTTGAGGCGGCACCGAGCGGAGCCGCCGGGCCGAGCAGGCGACGGAGGAGCGCGTCGAGGTCGAGGAGCCGAGTCGAAGCCACCCTCGCATCCGAGATGCCGGTCTCATGCCGACACCACTGTGACTGCGCATAAACTTCTTCTCGTGTTCAGGTGGTTGAGCGGCAATCAGGGAAGCCCGGGCTGGCCGGCAACTCTCGGGCCGCTGCGCACCCGGACCGGCACGGTCACCCTGCGGCCGGTGAAGATGCGCGACGCCAAGACCTGGAGTGAGTTGCGGATCCGCAACCAGAACGCCCTCCTGCCGTGGGAGCCGACTGGCGTGGGGAGCTGGGCCGAACGCCATCAGCCGGGGTCGTGGCCGCCCCTGTTCGCGGTGTTGAAGTCCGAGGCCAAGCGTGGGGCGTTGCTCCCGTTCGTCATCGAACTCGACGGCCGCTACGTCGGACAGCTGACCGTGGGGAACATCCAGCGCGGCGCGGTACGGACCGCGTGGATCGGCTACTGGGTCGACGCGGCCTATGCCGGTAACGGCATCGCGACCGCCGCCGTGGCGCTCGGGGTCGACCACTGCTTCGGTGCCGTCGGCCTGCACCGGCTCGACGCGACGGTGCAGCCGCTCAACGAGGCGTCGCAGAAGGTGTTGACCAACATCGGATTCCGGCAAGAGGGTCTGCTGCTGCGCTACATGGACGTCAACAAGCGCTGGCGTGACCACATGCTGTTCGCGCTCACGGCCGAAGAGGTGGTCGGCAGCGCGGCCGAGGCACTGGTCCGGGCGGGCAGGGCGACGTTCCAGTGATGCGGGGCGCGGCGTCCCGACCGACATGCACTTGGGAGATCGGTGCATTCCGGGATCCGAGTATGTACTACTGGGTTTCGGGTCCGACCCAGCCCGACGGCCTCAACGACCTGACCGACATCGGCGGCACGCAGGCCGAGATCTTCTATGAGTCAGTGGGACTGGCGCGATACATCGTGCGCCTGGACCGCCACATGTTCGACGTGGCGTATTCGGCCGACACCTCGCCGGACACCCCCAGCGCGCCCGATGGGGCGGGGCTCGTGATCTCGGCGCTGCTCGACAAGTACGGCTACCGTTAGCCGCCGGTCAGCGTCCGGTTTCGACGGGGAAGTCCCGCGCGCGCATCTCCGATTCGATGGCCCCTCGAGTACGCAGATAGGAACTCGTCCGGATCGAGTCGTCGGCGGTGTACAGCGAGGGCAGGAACGTCGAACCGCGCTGATCCCGGTGCGCGCCATCGGCGCCCGCACGCAGCAAGACGAGGCAGTGATCGATGTTGAGCACATCAGCCGCGGTGAACAGCGGCGTCCGACCGGCGAGTGGCTGCACCGAGTCGAGGTCGGCGCCGCGGTCGATCAACAGACGCAAGGCGTCCCCGCGACGATGGCGGACCGCGGTGTGGACGATGTTGCCGCCGATCCGGTCGGACGCCTCGACCAGCCCCTCGTCGAACCCGATGATGGTGCGGAAGGCGTCGAAACGGTCGAGCAGCACGCTGTAGGCGACGGCGTTGTACCGGCCGGCGCCCGGCAGGTGTGGATCGGCGCCCGCGCGGAGCAGGGCACCCACGGCCGTCGGCGGCCCGAATTCCACCGCCCACTGCAGGGGTGTGATGTCCACGCGGCGGGGGTCGATGTCCGGGTCGCCGCCGAGTTCGTCGAGGTCGGCGCCGGCGGCGATCAGGGATTCGATCTGCGGCTGGTCGTCTCGCCGGGCGGCGTCGAGCAGTCGAACGGTGGGTGCGGTGAAGTAGTCGGCCGCGTCCACGCGCGTCGAGACGACATCGGCGATCCATCCGCATCCCGCGACCATGCACGCCGACATCGCTGCGGCGATCAACCCCACGAGTCTCCTCATCCGCACCAAGTCCTCCGCACCAGGCTGTTCCCTCCACGACCTTCGCCCCGAATGTCCGATTTCGACGATAGTCCGGATCGGCTCGTCGACACATAGGCTCTCGGAATGACCGAGCACATCGACGAACTGGAGATCGTGGTCCGCGGCAACGCTCGCGGGCGGTACCGGCCCGAGCGCGGAATCATTTACCTCGTGGTGCGGGTGGAGGGTGCGGACAAGCCGGCGGTGTACACGCGCGCGGTCGAGGTCCACGCCGAGCTGAGTCACGCGCTGACGGACCACGAGTCGGCCGGGATGGTGACCCGATGGTCGGCCGACTCGGTGCGGGTGTACTCCTATCGCCCGTACTCGGACACCGGGGAGCGGCGAGAACTGGTGTACAACACCCGTATTCGCATCGAAGCCGAGTTCGTCGACTTCGAGAGGCTGTCGGAGTTCATCGACCGGTGGGCGTCGGTCGACGCCGTCGAGATCGGGGACGTCGACTGGGATCTGCGCGAGGAGACACCCGCCGCGAACACGAACGAGAGTTGCGTCGCGCCGCGGTCGACGACGCGATTCTCAAGGCGCAGGCCTATTCCGATGCGGTGGGTCGGGGACCGGTGACACCTGTGCTGTTGTCCGATCCGGACATGGCTGTGCGCGTGCCGGCGTCACCGCGTCGGGCCATGCCGATGGCGGTCTCCGCCGGTCCACCGTCCTCGCCGTCGCTGGAACTGCGGACCGACGACATCGAGATCGCCGTGGCGGTGGACGCGCGATTCCGGGCGCATTGACCCTCTCGGCAACGGTGTTGCTGAGAGGCGCGTGTGAAACCCGTGCCGATTCGCTTGTGACACGGCGCGTCTACCCGGGGCCGACGTCTCGTCGCCCTAGATTGTGGAGTGGCTTCGTGTGACCAGAGTGAATGAAGGGAGAGTCGCATGCCCAACTCCGTACTGTGGGTCTGTCTCGTCGCGGTCTGGCTCTTCGTGCTGGTCCCGATGGTCATCAAGGGACGTCCGCAGATCCTGAAGTCGACCGACGCGGCGCGCAAGACGCGTCTGCTGCACCGTGGTGGGTCGCGTGCGACGACCGCTTCGGGCAACCGCCGCCGGTCGTCGGCCCGTCACCCGCACGACCCGTCCTGGAAGTCCTCGCGCCGCAGCACAACCGCGACGCTCGAGAGGGACGCCGACGTGGAGGCCGCGGACGACGCCGAAGTCGATGAGGCCAAGCCCTCGACCCGGATGCGTCGTTCCGGCGACGCCAAGGTCGAAAAGCCGGTGGCCGAATCCGTGGACGACGACATCCAGGTGGCCGAGACCGTACTCGACGAGACCGAGGACGGGCTGGTGGACGGCGACGCGACGGCGGAGACCGGCGACGACATCGAGGCCGAGGCCGACGTCGAACACGTTGACACCACCGAGGACGAGGCGGACGCCACGTCCGAGGCCGCCGAACACGACGACGACTTCGAGGACGTCGACAGCGAGTACGAGGACGCCGAAGACGAACTCGACGACGACACCGACCACGACGACACCGACCACGACGACGCCGACTACGACGACGCCGACTACGACGACGCCGACTACGAGGACGTCGCAGACGAACTCGACGAAGACGAGTACGACGACTACGCCCGTGGGTCGCGGCACACCGACGCGCCGTCCGCGGTCGACGAGGACGAGACCGCCGAGACGGACGACGCCGAGGTCGACGAGGTCGAGGACAGCCGCCCCGCGGCGCGCTCGTCGAGCAGTCGACGGTCCGGACGCAGCATCTACTCCTCGGACAAGGAACGCGAACTCAAGTACCGGGAACGTCAGCGCGTCACTCTGGGGCTGTTCGTACTCGTACTGCTGGCGATCGTGGCCGGGTTCGTCGTCGGGATGCCCGGCTGGGTCGCCACCGGCGTGCTCGGTCTGCTCCTGGTCGGTTACCTCGCGTACCTGCGTCGTGCGGTGAAGACCGAGCAGCAGATCCGGGCGCAACGTCTCGCGCGTGCCAAGCGGTCGGCGCGCGCCGAGGAGGAGCGTCGTCGACGCGCCGCAGCGGTTCCGGAGTTCGCCGCCGCACCTCCGCCTCCGCGACTTCGGCGACCCGGCGGCGCAACGGTTCTCGAGATCGACGACGAGGATCCCGTGTTCGATCACATCCCGCCGTTCCAGCGGCGTCGAATGGACCGCGAGGACCTGCAGTACCGCCGCGTCGGCTGACCCGGCATCGCAGTTCAGCAGAAGGTTTCGCTCGGCGACACCTACTGCCGAACTGCTTGTGGGTTACTTGGTCAGTGCCGGCCTGCCATGCGAATCCAGCCACGCCTGACCGGCTTTCGCGGCCCGCGACAGTGCGAACCGTTCGCCGAGGTAGGTCGCCGGGGCCCCGATGACGGGGATGTAGGCCAGCATGCGGAAGAGGGCCATCGGTTGCGGACGCTTCTCGAACTCGTCATCGACGGCGCGAAGTAACTTCGCCGCATCCCAGATCGCGGCGAACAGCGACTTCTCGCGTTCCTTCGGTTCCGACGGCAGGGACTCGCCCGACTCGGCGGTGACATCCGGGTTCGT
Source organism: Gordonia sp. PvP123 (assembly GCF_040547295.1). Taxonomy (NCBI): domain Bacteria; kingdom Bacillati; phylum Actinomycetota; class Actinomycetes; order Mycobacteriales; family Gordoniaceae; genus Gordonia; species Gordonia sp. PvP123. Next base: position 41,596 of record NZ_JBEPPN010000002.1, read on the forward strand.
GAGATCGCGCTTGCACAGCACCGACGCGAGCAGCTGCACCTGCCGCTTGCGATCGGTGACCTCGTACTCGCGGGCGATCGCCACCAGCACCATGGCCTGGTTGGCGAACCCGAGGTAGGGCGTGATCGGCAGACGCTTCGCCCACACGCCGAAGACTCCCGGAAACGCCACGGCGCCGGTGTTCAGGGTGCCGATGCGGGTCACCCACCAGCTCGCCCGCTTGTGCATCGACCGCTCGGACCAGCCCTTCGTGCCGGGCCACTCCGCGACGTCGAGCAGCTTCGACGCGGCGTGCTGGGCCTGCTGCAGGCGCGAGTCGGAATGGTCGTCGTCGTGGAAGGTGTGGCCCTTCAGCCCGAGCGGGTCCCGCTCGGCGAGGGCATCGAGGACGGGGTTGATCACCCCCACGACATTGTCGAGAATTCCGGCCAACTGCTGATCAGACATCCGAGGCACTCGTCCAGCCTAGTGGTGTACCAGCCGTTTGGGAGTCGACGACCCCGGGCTGATAAAGTGGCTCGCGGTTGGTCGCAAGACCTCCCGGGGCTATGGCGCAGTTGGTAGCGCGACTCGTTCGCATCGAGTAGGTCTGGGGTTCGATTCCCCATAGCTCCACCGATAACAGCAGTTCAGACGGCCTCACCCGCGTCCCGGGTGGGGCCGCTTCTCGTTGTCCAACGGGAACCTGCGCGAGGCGATCGAGCAGGCGCCGCGCGTCCGTCCCCCCTGAGTCCCCGGCTCAGAGTCGGGTCTGCAACCCCCAGCCTCGTCGTCAGTTGCCGGGGCTCCTGACCTCTCCCGGTTGGCGATCGCGTTCCTGACGCGCCGCTCCGACCGCATGCTCGGTGTATTTGCCGGCCAGAACGAGCAGCGCGATGGGCACCATCCAGTTCAGCAGCAGGTCGACAGGGCGGGAACCATCCGGCGGTGCGGACGCCGGCTCGACAAGTCCGGCCACCACATGGCCGACGCCCATGAACAGAACGGCCAGTCCCCAGACAGCACTGACCTTCCGGTTGGTCGCCCGGAACAACGGGCTCGACCATCGCTCTTCGGGTACCGAGTCCTTGGCGTATTGCTCGGTGAAGGGGACGGTGGCCGCGGAGATCAACATGAGTACGGCGAGTAGCAGGGTGGAGCCGCCGCGGGCGAAGTTTGTCAGCCACTCTCCGAGTGAGTCGCCACCGATGAAGCCGGCGACGGCGATGGCGCCGAAGGTCACCACACCTGCCACGTCGAGGAATTTGATTCCACCCCGCCCACGGCTGGTCCATGCCATGACCGCGGCGAGTGTCGCCGCACAGAGTGCGGCGATGGCGACCGAGTCGTCGCCGTGCCGGTGGCTGAGCAGCGAGAACAAGAACCAAGGTGCCAAACCGAGAACAAAGCCGATCGGATTCATGCGATCACCGAAAGTGTCTGGAGTCGAGTCGATGTCATGATCATCCCAGCACGTACGTCGCCTGGGAGTGCGCGCCGAAGCGGTCGATGCGCGCGAAGTTGATCTCACCGTCGGAGGCGCCGGTGTTGCCGAGGGTGGTGAAACCGAGCGCCCAGCTGAGTTCGGACTGGTAGCGCCAGTTCGCCCACCGGTAGCTGTTGGAGTACGTCACCGACGCGGACATGTGCGCCGGGTTCGCTGACCAGGCACGCACGACCTCGACGCCCCCACGCGGAAGGACCGGGGCGGGAGGGTCGATCCACTGTGTCATCGACGAGCTTCCTCCCCAGGTGTCGGTGGACGGCCATCCGCTCAGCGACAGGTCCCAGCCCGTCTTGTTGATCATGATCAGGGTCACGGTCGATCCGCCTGGAGGCGTCGGCCGTGCCTGAGCGTGCGGCGACGTGCCGATGCTCAGGCCGAGCGCGAACAGCAGTGCTGACACGAGTGCGATCAGACGGTTGGCGGATCGTGTTGTGTGCATGACGGGGTCCTCACTGATTGTTTCCATGGGGTGATCTGCTCGACGGGCACACTTTCCGAAATGCTGCTCGGTGTGGCAGGTCGACTCGCTGAGATGCGACGATAGCACTTTGAATATAGTCAAACTACATCAAAATAGAGACGGGATGCTTTCTCCGCGTCCGGCGGGCGATGGGGTCGTCCACCGCCCGGTGAAGGTGGCGGGATGGCCCGCGATCACCACCAGGAAACGGCGGGCCCACCGTGGGGGTGAACATGCTGGTGGTCGCAACGATCGAGATGTCGTGAATTGCACCGGCTTCCGGTCGCGGGCAGCATTGCGGATGCCGCCCTCGGTAGGGGGCGTTCGGTGCGGGCAAGGAGGTTGCGGTGAGTTGGTGCCGTGTAGCAGGTGGTCCCTGGTCAACGGCGCCCGCTCTTGCGATCGCGATCGCCGGCGCTCTGGTGGGCTGCGCCGGCACCACAACCGGCAGTGGCACGCCCGTCGGGTCGTCGACCCGTGGCCTGTCGGTGCCCTCGACAGTCGGGGAGGTTCATCTGGACGTCGGCGACACGTTGGCCGTCGAGTTCGGCACCGTGAACTACAGCGTCGGCGATCAGTGGAGGGTGGCCGATGATCCTGATCCCGAGGTGCTCACACCGTTGCTCGCCGACGGGTCGGGCGGCGAACAGGAGCCGGCCCCGCCCGGGAGTGCAATCGAGCTGACCATGCGGTTCGTCGCAGTGGCGCCCGGCTCGACATCGATCGCCTTCGAGTATTCCTATCGGGGTGGAGCGGGCACCCCACCCGATTCCGGCCCGCGGCGCCGAACCGTGACGGTGACAGTGGCAGGGCAGTCCTAGCGCGCGGCCTCTCGGTCGGGCACGTGCCGGCGGCGACGCAGATCGTGCGCGGGGTCAGCGATCCGCGGTGACCCGTGTACCCGGGAGTCACGCGGATGCGGCGGCGCGATGAGAACCGGGCGTACACTGCGGACAACTGGATCGAACATCTGACAGGCCCCTGTCGGCGTCGCCGGTGTCAGATGATCGCCCCTGGGTGGTCAAGTCAGGTGGCAACGGTGAAAGTCGTTACTCGTGCCGTGGGAGTCGACCCACGAGTTCCTCCGCACAACCGGCTCGACGGATGAAGCCGCTGCTCGGCCCCGCCCGGGTGCGATTCGGCGTCGACCCGGCCGCGGTCGTCGGCGGTGCCTGGTATCCGTACACGGTCCAACTCGCCGACGAACTCCCCGGGATGCTCACGACGGCGCGGTCGTCGGTCGGCGATGTCAGCGGCATCGACGTGAACTGGAGCAGCTTTCGTCGTCTTCCCGGTCTGGACTCGCCGGACTCGCCGGAGAAGCCTCCGCTGATGACACTCACCGCGTCCGGACGGTCGGTGACCCTGCTGGTCATCCCGCCGCGGACGGCGTCCTCACTCGCGGCGATCCTGCTGCGACAAGCGAGTGGCAGCGTCCTCGCGGACGGCCGGTGCCATTCGCTGGAATTCCGTCGTGCCGAGCGAATCCTGGCGCGTGCCGGCCTCGCGGCCACCCGCGAGACGCGCTGACCGCCTCGGCACCCAGACCGTCACTGCCCCTGACCCGGTCGCTTCCAGGGTCGTGGCCAAGCCCTGCGGTGTAGGTTTTCGCCCATGACCGCCGCGATGCTCACGTTCGCCGGGACGTTGCTCGTCGCGGTGATCGGTGCGGTCATCGCGCGGCTCGACGCCAACGACCGCCACCAGAAGCTCTCGCAGAAGGTCGACATCCTGACCAAGCTGCCGCATGACTCCCCGGCACACGCGCGGATGAGCGGGATCGTCCTCGACGCCATCGACGAACTCGGCGAGTACGAGCACCGGCGTCGAAGTGCGGTCTTCCAGCGGAGGGCCCTCACCATGGCGTTCCTGGCCTGGCTCGTGGTGGTCGGCCTGCGCATCGCTGCCGAACAATTCGACGTCGGGCACTACGAGCAGATCATGCACTATGCCGCCGTGACCCTGCTCGTGCTCGGCTTCGTGCTGGTGTTCGCCTCGGCGGTCGCCACGGTCCGTGACATCCGGCACCGCGACGAGGAACCCGGCTCGGACTGATGGCGGTCTCGCCCGGCGGCGGAGGCGGGCCGCGCGGCGATCTGGTTTTCACAGTGGGTCCTGTGAAACCCACGTTCCGGCCTGAGACGGTTTGTTAGGTTTCGTCCATGAAATCGCCGAAGACCCTGTGGGGCCTGATCGTCGCCGTGATCGGTGTGCTGGTGATGACCGTGGCACCCGCCCGTGCCGACACCCTGCCGGTCGCCTACAACTTCCTGGGCGGCATCCCGAACGAACTGGCCGATCCGGGCGGCTCACTTCCCGGTTCGAATGACTGGAACTGCAAACCGTCTGCGCGCCATCCCAATCCGGTCATCCTGGTCCATGGCACAGGCGGGTCGCAGCAGACCAACTGGGGTACCTATGTCCCGCTGCTGAAGAACGAGGGTTATTGCGTGTTCGCGCCGACCTACGGCGCCGTGACGGGGGCGCCGTGGCCGATCAGCGCAATCGGCGGCATGGGCGAGATGTCGACCAGCGCCGCACAGTTCGGTGAGTTCGTGGACAAGGTCCGCCGGACGACCGGCGCGTCCAAGGTCGACATCGTGGGCCACTCGCAGGGGTCGGTGGTGCCCGCGTACTACGCGAAGTATCTCGGCGGACGAGACGCCATCGACAAGTACGTGTCGCTGGCCCCGGCGTGGCGGGGCTCCGGGGTCGGTGGGAACGACGTGATCATGCCGATCGTCCGGTCTCTCGGACTACGGCCCGAGCAGGTGCCGTTCTGTCAGGCCTGCGCCCAGCTCGATCCCGGGGCCGAGGTGATGCGCAAGATCGCCGCCGGCGGTTTCTACCTGCCGTCGGTCCGGTACACCAACATCGCCACGCGGTATGACGAACTCGTGGTGCCCTACACCCTCGGATTGCCGCCGGGCGGTTCGAACGTACGCAACATCGTCGTGCAGGACGGGTGTTCGGTCGACTACACCGAGCATGCCGGGATCGCGGGTTCGCGGCGTGCGGCGTTCTTCGTGCTGAATGCGCTCGATCCGGAGAACCCGCGACCGGTTCCGTGCGACCGCGCCGCACCGATCACGGGGAGCCCGTTCTGAACGCGCTCGGAAGACGTTCCGTAGGCGGGGGTTTCAGGCGGATTCGAGGTCGTGCCGTGGCCACCGCGACGGCCGCGATCCTGGTCGGGATCTGCGCTCTCGGTGGTGTCGGGACGGCGTCGGCGGATGTTCCGTCGCTCGGTCCTGCCTTCGAGTTCGGCGTCGCCCAATCCGGCTTCCAGTCCGAAGGGTACAACCGCGACTCGAACTGGGTGCGATACGGCGATCAGGGCCGGGTTGCCCACCGTGTCGGCAACGCGGTCGACTTCTACCATCGCTACGCCGAGGACATCGCCCGCGCCGAGAGCCTCGGAGTGGGTATCTACCGAACGTCGGTCGAATGGTCGCGGGTGGAACCGTCGCGCGGGCGGGACGATCCGGCGGGGTGGGCGTTCTACGATCGGGTGATCCGCGCGGTCGTGGACGCCGGGATGCGGCCCATGATCACCCTCAACCATTGGGTGCATCCGGGCTGGGCGGTCGACCTCGGCGGTTGGAATCGTCCGCAGATGTCCGCGGACCTCGTGCGCTTCGCCGAGCGGGTGGTCGACCGGTATGCGTGGGCCGACCCGCTGTGGATCACTTTCAACGAACCCACCGAATACGTTCGGCGCGAGGTGATGTACGGGGGAGTGGCACCGCAGAACGCGGGGCTCATGGCCGACGGGATCGTGACGGCGCACCGGGCGATCCACCGCCACATCCACCGCGTCCAACCCGGGGCGCAGGTGTCGTCGAACATGGCGTACTACCCGATCGCCGGTGTCCAGACATGGCTCGAATCGGTGTTCCCGCAACGCATGCGCAACACACTCGATTTCGTGGGCGTCGACCACTACTACTCCTTCTCGGTCACCGACGCTTCCGTCGCCAACGGCGCGTCGGGTGAGTTCTGGAAGAGTTCGCAGGCGCCGGAGAGCATCTACTACGTGCTCCGTCATGTCGCGCAACAGTTCCCGGGAAAGCAGATCCGGGTAATCGAGAACGGTCTGGCCACCGACCCCCGAGGCCGGCGGCCGGACGGTTACCGGCGGGCCGACCACCTACGCGACACCGTGTACTGGCTGCAGCGAGCCCGCCAGGACGGCATCGACGTGGCGTCGTACAACTACTGGAGCCTCACCGACAACTACGAGTGGGGTGACTTCGACTCGCGTTTCGGTCTGTACACCGTTGACGCGCAGCATGATCCGAGTCTGACCCGTCACCCGACCGATGCGGTCGCCGCCTATCGTCAGATCACCCGTGACCACGGAGTTCGCCGCGACTATCGTCCGACGCGGATGCCGGTGGCGTGTTCGCTGGTCGCCGTGCCGGACAGCTGTACGACTCCGGCCGTGGTCCGGTGACGAAGCGCGGTGACGTCGTGCGGTGACGTTGCGCGACGATGACGTCAGGCGACGCCGAGTGCTCGTAATCCCGCGGCGGTGGCGGCGGCGAGGATGACGACGACGGCGAGGGGCGCCTTGAGCAGCGCCGCGATCACGCCGACCGCCACACCAGCGGGCCGCGCCCATCCGGCGAAGTCGTGGTCGATGAAGAACGCGCCCGTCAGCGCCACGGCGACGAGCAGGACGACGGCCGCCCGGTCCATCAGCTTCTCGGTCGCCTGCGACACCGAGATCCGGTTCCGCAGAACAGGTCCGGCTGCGCGCATCGCGTAGGTGCCGACGGCGAGGAGTGCGACGCCGATCGCGAGGGAGGCCCCGGTGTTCACTGCCCGCTCCGAATGGTGTTGTGCCCGAATATGTCACGTGTCGTGATGTCCTCGTCGGCGGCGTCGGAGTCGGACCGATCCGGTGTGCGCGGCGGTGCCGCACGGAACCGCCGGGCCGTCTCCAGCGCGGCAAACCCCCCGAGCGCACCGATGATCGGCAACCCGGCCGGCAGAAACGGTGTCGACGCCACGGCGACCGCTGCGCCGATGGTCACGGCCGCCCAGGTGGCGCCGTCGCGAAGGGCCGGGATGGCCAATGCGGCGAGCAGGGCGGGGAACGCGGCGTCGAGCCCGAGGCTCGCCGGGTCGGCGACCACGCCGCCGAGGGCGGCCCCCAGGGCTGCGCCGACGGGCCACGAGACGAGAACACCCAGCCCGCACAACAGGAATGCGGCGCGTGCGCGACGTGGGTCGGACTCGGCCGTCGCCAGGGCTGCTGTCTCGTCATTGATGAGGTGTGCGCCGAACAGGATCTCGGGAGTGCTGCGCAGGTGTTTCCCGACGGCGAGGCCGTATCCGAAGTTGCGGGTGTTCACCAACAGGCCCGCCAGCGCAGCCAGGATCGGGAGCCCGCCGGCGGCGAGGATGCCGACGAAGACGAATTCCGACGAGCCGGCGAGCACCACGGTGGCGATCAGGACGATCTGCCACAGCGCGAGACCCGCGGTGTGCGCGGCCACGCCGTACGACGCTCCGATGACGAGCACCGACAGAGACATCACGACGACGGCGCGCAGGGTCGCCGTGTCGAGTGTTCTCCAAGCCGAACGCATGACTATTATAGTGAACAAGAGGAGTGTGTTCGTCAAGATGGACGATCGGACGGTTTGATGAACGATGCACGGTCGGTGAACCCGAAAGAGCTCGTCGCGGCGTCGCTGAAACGGGAACGAACGCGGGCCGGTCTGTCCCTGACCGAACTCGCGCGCCGAGCCGGAATCGGGAAGTCGACGCTGTCCCAGCTCGAATCGGGGGAGGGGAATCCGAGCGTGGAAACCCTCTGGGCCCTCTCGACGGCCTTGGGCGTGCAGTTCTCGGCGCTGTTGGATTCGCCGATGCCGGCGGTCGAGGTCATCCGTTTCGGCGAGGGGCCGGTGATCCCGGCCGCGGACGCGGACTATTCGGCCACCCTGCTGTCCACCGCCTCGCCGGGGTCGCGGCGCGACATGTATGTCATCCGGGCCGAACCCGGCAAGCCGAGAATCTCGGCGCCGCATGCGCGCGGGATCATCGAGCATGTCGTGATCAGTTGCGGCCGTGCGCGTCTCGGTCCCACGGACTCGGCCGAAGTCCTCGCGGCGGGTGATTACATCTCGTACCCCGGCGACGTCGAGCACGTCTTCGACGCACTGGAGCCGGGTACCGTTGCGGTGATGCTCAGCGAGGCGTTCTGAGACGGTGGCACAGGTTTCGGCGAAACGCGACGTGCATCACAGCGATTCGCGGTATCGATGACCGACGCGTACTGTTGCTGTCAGTGATGCGCCCGTACCGGCCGCGTCTAGCGTCGTAGAACGCCTCTCTCGCAGGTCTGGAGATTCCGACACAGGTCGGCCACCTGCCATTGACTTCATACGGCGAACGAGCTCGCGCACCCGCGTGTTCGCCACCGGCACCGCCTTGCACGTCAGTCGTGCTGTTCGCGTGCCAAGCACAGGAAGACACCTGCACACCACATGACTGCTGTACTCGAAACCCCGACGACCACCCCTGCCGACGCCGCTGCGTCTGCTCCCGGTGTGTCGTTCGAATCCCTCGGTGTTCCAACCGAACTCGTCAAGGTCCTGGCCTCGCAGGGCAAGACCGACGCCTTCCCGATCCAGCAGGACACCCTGCCCGACACCCTCGACGGCAAAGACGTCCTGGGCCGCGGCAAGACCGGATCGGGCAAGACCCTCGCCTTCTCCATCCCGCTCGTCGCCGGCCTGGCCGAGATGCAGGTCAAGCGCTACGTGGGAGCACCCACCGGCCTGATCCTGGCGCCCACCCGCGAGCTGGCGACCCAGATCGCCGCGGTCGTCGAGCCGCTCGCCGCTTCCGTGGGACTCACCGTCACCACCGTCTTCGGCGGGGTCAAGCAGACCCGCCAGGAGCAGGCGTTCCGCCGCGGCGTCGACATCGTCGTCGCCTGCCCCGGTCGTCTCGAGGACCTGATGCGCCAGGGCATCGTCCGCCTCGACGAGGTCGAGATCACCGTGATCGACGAGGCCGACCACATGGCCGACCTCGGCTTCCTCCCCGTCGTGACCAAGATTCTGGCCGCGACCCCCGCCGACGGACAGCGGATGCTGTTCTCGGCGACGTTGGACAATGGCGTCGACAAGCTCGCCAAGCGCTTCCTCGACAACCCGGTGCTGCATTCGGTGGACTCGGCGGAGTCGCCGGTCGCCGCGATGACCCACCACGTCTTCGAGGTCTCCTCGGCGAACAAGCAGGATCTCGTCGCCGAGCTCGCCTCCGGCACCGGGCGCCGCATCCTGTTCATGCGCACCAAGCATCAGGCCAAGAAGCTCGCCAAGAAGCTGACCGAGGCCGGGATCCCCGCCGTCGACCTGCACGGCAACCTCAGCCAGGCGCAGCGCGACCGCAACCTCGCCGCATTCGGTGAGGGAGACGTCCGCGTCCTCGTCGCCACCGACGTCGCCGCCCGCGGCGTGCACGTCGACGGCATCGAGCTCGTCGTTCACGTCGACCCGCCGGCCGAGCACAAGGCGTACCTGCACCGCTCGGGCCGCACCGCCCGGGCCGGGTCGGCCGGCGACGTGGTGACCGTGTGCCTGCACGAGCAGCGTCGTGAGGTCGCGCAGCTGCTGCGCAGGGCGAAGATCAACGTCACCCCCGTCTCCGTCGACGCCTCGTCGGCGGCCGTCGACGAGCTCGTCGGCGAGCGCGCGCCCCGCGTGTCCGCAGCCGCGCGCGCCGCAGCCGAGGCCGCGCGTGGCGGCGGTGCTCAGGGTGGTCGGTCCCAGGGCGGCCGCGCTCAGGGTGGCCGGTCACAGGGGAGTCGCCGCGGCGGTCGTGGCCGAGGCCAGGGTGGTAACGGCAGTGCTCGAGGCGAGAACCGGAGCGCCGGCACCGGCGGTGGCCGGAACGCCGCCGGCGGTGACTCGCGCGGCACCCGCGGCGAGGGCCGCGGACGTCCGGCCCGGAGTGACTCACGGTCGGGCGGTTCGCGCTCGGCCGAGGGTCGCACAGGCGGTCAGGGTCGAGGCGCGGGACACTCGCGGGCCGGCGATCAGCAGCGCGCGGGCAGCCGCGGGCAGGGTCGTCGGGTGAGCCGCCCCGCTGGTTCGCCGACCGGTCGCTGAACCTGATACGTCAGCCGCACAATCGAAGAACGGCGCTCGCCTACGCGAGCGAAGTGAGCCTCGAGGGGCTGGTGACCATGGTCGCCGCCCTTCGAGGCTCGTCGACCTCGACGCGCTCCTTCGTCGCTTGCTCGGCCCGGCGGCTTTCGCTCCTCGCACCTCAGGGGGCAGAGGGGCGGCCCTCTCTCCGGACTACGGGAACAAGGAATCTGGTGCTGCTTTCGGATCAGGGAGCAACGCGCCCGCTCAGGCGGGTAGGAATCGCTGGGCCAGCCGCGGTGCGAGCCACGGGCGGGCGCCCCAGGCGATCGCCTTGCCGGTGAGGCCGATCCAACCCGGCGACACCCGGCCGTAGCCGGCCAGGAGGGCGGTGGCCGGGTCGACGCTGATGTGTACGTCGGGGCGGCGGGGTTCCGGCGGGTCGATCACGAGCTCGCCGTCGGTGAACTCGTAGACATGGCGTTCGCCGCACCCGCGCAACCGGATATCGTAGGTGCCGGAATGGCCGGCGGCGTTCACCGGATCGACCCAGCTCGGCAGGATGTGCTGGCGGGCGCGGATGATCATCGACACCACCTCGGGCTCGACCCACCAGCGGGCGCCGACGGCCCGGGCGATGTCGTGGGCGTGCACGACGAACTCACCGATCAGCAGACCCAGTGCGGCGTCCGCGCGGATGAGGCGGTCGCCGTCGAAGTGCATCTTGGGGACCTGGGCGTGGAAGTGCGACACCTCGTCGACGAGTTCGCGCAGGTCGTCGGCCAGCCGCCGGCACAGCAGTCGCACGTCTCGGGTGGGCAGGTTGGCGATCTGCTTGGCGTTGAAGTCGGGGACGTCGACCGCCGAACAACACCATTCGCCTTCGCCGCGGGCGAGTCCGAGAAAGCGCGACGGTGCCGAGGCCACATGACCCAGGCAGTCGGTCAGCGTCCAGCCGGGGACGTCCGGGAGCCGGGTGTCGGGGTCGTCGACCCCGAGCACGAGATCGGTGAACCGATCCCCGGTCGTGAGCGCGGCGTCGATGTAGTCAAACCTCGAGAACATCCCCGTCGCGCGTGGTTCCTCCCCCCACATGGGGCACGACAGTACCCCGGCGCGTTGCGACGTGCGACACATTCAGTCCCAACACGCCGAACCTGGGGACAGATGTGCAACGTGCGCAACATTATTCACAAACGCGCACGGTGATTCTCAATCGTGTGACGCTGCTGGGGCGGCTTCGCCGAGACGGACGCACACGACGCCGAGCACGATGAGCAGGCCGCCGGCGAGTTGGATCGGTGCCGGCAGTTCGTCGAGAACCAGCCAGGCGAAGACCACCGCGAACAGGACCTCGGACAGCGCGACGAAAGACATCACGCGCGCGCCGAGGAGCCGCCCGCCCGCGATGCCGAAGCCGTAGGCCATGGCGGCCGAGACCACACCGAGCAGGACCAGCGGCACCCACCAGGCCACCTCGAGTGCACCGACCCGGACCGGAACGGTGGTCATGGTCATCGGCAGGAGTCCGGTCAGTCCGGCGCCGACGAGGGCCAGCGCACCGATGAGCAGGCCGCCGGCGGCGAGGCTCAACGGCGGCCAGCCCGTGCGATCGTCGGCCGAGATCACGAAGTAGGCGGCGGCCCCGACCATCGCGGCCAGCGCCCACAGCACCCCGACCGCACTGATCGGCACGTCGCCCGTCAGGTCGAGCACGAGTGCCAGTCCGGCGATCGCGAGGGCCGCGCCGAGGACCGTGACCCGTCCCGGACGCTGACCGTGGCGGAGCCACAGCCACACCAGCACCGCGACCGGCGCGGTGTACTCGATGAGCAGCGCGACCCCGACCTGCAGGTAGGTCACCGCGTAGAAGTAGGCGAGCTGACAGCCTGCCACGGCGAGCAGACCATAGCTGACGAGCACGGGCCAGGACCGGCGGCCGGGCCGGTCCGGGACGGGCCGTCGGCGATCGCGGAAGGCGAGCAGGCCGGGCACGGCCAACACCAGTCCGCCGAGCGCGATGCGCACCGTGACCGTCGCGCCGGCCGACCACCCCGCCTCGATCATGGCCCGGGCGAGTACGCCGGAGATGCCGAAGCAGGCCGAGGAGATGAGTGCCAGCGTGATGCCGAGGGCAGGTCGGGGGAGGGCGGGAGTACGGTCCGCGGAGCTCACGGATTCTTCGCGGCGACGATCGCCGTGCGAAGGGCTTCGCGGCACTCCGGCCCGGCCGGCTCGCCGGTCCCGAGGTAGAAGCTGCCCGGGCGACCCTCGTCACCGGCGAACCCGGTCACCGAGAATCCGTCCGACTCGGGAAGATACGGGGTCGACGACATCGACGCGACAGCCAGCGGACACGACAACGCCGCGACCCCGCGCTTGGCCCCGGACACGACGACGATCAGGTGGGTCGGGTGCAGCACGATCAGCGTCTGGTGCTCGGAGTCGGGGTCGACCGGGTTGCTGCGTCGTCCGAAGACCTTGCCGAGGAAGGTCGTCGACGGCGGGTTGATGCTCCGGGTGATCCACGCCGGCAGATCATCGGTGACGGTGAGCTGCTTCGACTCGGCGTGGTCGCGCAGCGTCGCGGCGACGTCGGCGGAAAGATCGGACAGATCGGCACGCACGGTGGTGCGCTGATACGCGGGCCCCATGGCTGCTCAATCTAGTGCAGTGGCCCCGCCGTCGAGGCCGGCGACGGACTGCGCGACACCCAGACGTCGGCCGAGTAGCCGACGCCGACGCGGCACCGAGACCTCCGGCGCCTTCGCCTCGAGGTCGTCGAGCAACGACGCGACGGTCTGCGCGGAATCGGTCTTGTTGGTGCCGATGAAGCCCGACGGCCCTCGCTTGATCCACCCCGTCACGTACATGCCCGACACGGGTTCGGTCCCGTCGAGAACGCGGCCGTCGAGGTGGGGGATGACCCCCGCGGCGTCGTCGAACGGCAGGCCGGGTACCGGCACGCCGCGGTAGCCGACCGAGGTGAGGACCAACCCGGTCTCGAGAGTGGTGGTGTCGCCGGTGGGTTCGATGCCCACCGCGGACCCGGCGTCGTCGACGACCGGCCGGTTGCGGCCGACGACCAACGCGCTCGCCCGACCGTGGGGGCCTGCGGTCACCTCGGACGGTGAGCTGAAGAAGGCCAGCCGGATTCGACGGCCCGTCGGCTCGGGGCGCGCGGCGCATTCGGCCAGGATCTCGAGTTTGCCGCGGACGGTGGCGTCGAGATCGGCCGGCGCGGGGAGCGCATCGAGATCGGCGGCATCGACGGTGACCGGGACACCCGAATCGACCAGTCCGATGAGTTCGGGCAGGGTGAACGCCGCGTGCGCGGGTCCGCGACGTCCCATCACGACGACTTCGCGCACCGACGAGGCCCGCAGGGTCGCCAGCGCACTGCGAGAGATGTCGGTGGCCGCGAGCGTGTCCGGGTCGGCGACGAGAATGCGCGCGACATCGAGGGCGACGTTGCCGTTGCCCACGACCACCACACGCTCGGTGTCCAGGTCGACGTCGAGGTCGGTGAAGTCGGGGTGGCCGTTGTACCAGCCCACGAAGGAGGTCGCACTGGACACACCCGGGAGGTCGAATCCGGGCAGTGCGAGTCGCCGGTCGGTGGGGGCGCCGCCCGCCCAGATCACGCCCTGGTGCCGGGCGCGCAGGTCGGCCAAGGTGAGATCCCGCCCGACCTCGGTGTTCAGCAGGATCTCCAGACGCGGGTTGCGCGCGATGTCGTCGAACAGCTCCATCACCTTGCGGGTGTGCAGGTGATCGGGTGCGACGCCGAAGCGTGCCAGCCCGAACGGTCGGTCGAGGCGCTCGTACATGGTGACCGAGACCTGCGGCTGCCGCAGCAACTCGTCGGCGGCATACATCGCCGAGGGACCCGACCCCACGATGCCGATCGAGATCGAGCGCTCGACGGCCAGCTGCCGCGGCCGGTCGATGGGTGCGAGTGGCAGCCGACGGGCCGGGTCGACGGGGAAGCGAGCGGCCCCGTCGGCCGGATCGTGGTACTGCGTCGCGTTGACCTCGACGAACCGCTCCTGGCCCGCGGGCAGACGGTGACCCGGGACGATGGCGCCGACCGGGCACGCACTGACACACGCGCCGCAGTCGACACAGGTCGCGGGATCGATGTACAGCATCTCGGCGATGCCGAAGTCGGGTTCTTCGGGCGTGGGGTGGATGCAGTTGACGGGGCATGCATAGACGCACGACGCGTCGCCGCAGCACGCCTGGGTGACGACGTGGGGCATGGTCTCGGGATCTACCTGCGTTCGGTGCGGCTCAGGCCGCGGTGTAGGTGGGCTCGCTGCGGAAACGCGAGGGCCGACCGCTGATGCCGAGTGCACGCCACAGCAGTCGCGACACCGGGTTCATCAGCCCGCTCTGCTCGCCGAGCATCCGAACGTCGCCGAAGACGTTGCGCAGAAAGCGCTTCGACTCCGCCGACCGCCAGAAGATGTCCTTCATTACCTCATCGGGGACGTCGAAACGCTTGGCGAATCCACGCGGGGGCACCACGATCGCGCCGCACAGGATGCGCATGGTCAACGGGAGCATGAGGGACAGGATGAACCGCTGGAAACGGCCACGCTGCGGCACCTGCTCACGGATGAGGTGATGGGCGAACGAGATGTGGCGCGCCTCCTCGGCGACATGGAGCTGCATGACCGCCGCCATCGTGGGATGCAGGCTGGCGCGGGTGCGCAGGAAGTCCTTCTGGATGTGGTCGATCGGCTCCTCGCCGCCGAGGACCCCGAAGAAGAACAGGGTGGGGAAGACGGTCGAGACGAGCGGGACGAACGGAGAGATCAGCCGGTAGCCGATCTTGGCGCCCGGCACATCCACCCCGGTGCGGTTGATGAACTCCTGGAACATCAGGGTGTGGTTGCACTCCTCCTTGCATTCGTGCGTGGTGTACCGGAATTCGCGCGCGCCGTTGGGGAGCTTGAAGCTGTACTGCATCAGGCCGCGGATGAGGATCGACTCGAACTGCAGTCCGACCTTGGCGACGTTGGCCTGGCGCCACATGCCGATCTCGATCTGCTTCTCCTGGGGGAGCTGCTGGTACCACGGGTGACGGCCGATGGGATCGACCTCGTAGGACAGGATCCACCGGGGGTCGTTCTCGGTGATCGCCATGTGCGGCGCGTCCCAGTCGATGTCCACGTAGGGATCGAAGTTGCGGTGGACCGAGGCCGCGGACAGGTCGTCGAGCACCTGGCCGTAGTCGTGGTCGCCGCCGGACTTGTCGTGCTGCGGCACGTAGCGGGCGGGGGCCTCGTGCTCCCGATCGGTCGGGGTCAGTGCTTTCGTCATCGTCGCATCCCTTCGGGTGGGCGGCTCGGTCGGTGAAACAGACCACAGCGGATGACTCGAACGTATTTCGACGCCGCCTTATTTGTCAACAGTCGATGTCACGTTCGATACCGGCACAATGGGCTGGTGCACCTGCCGGCCGATGTCCGGCTTCGGGGGCTGACCTGGTGAGACGGGTGTAATTCGATCGGGTTATATAACCCGGTCGAGGCGATGGTCGCGGGTTAGAGTTACCACCGTCCGTGCCCGTGTCTGCTCACCTGGAGGAGCGATGTCCCGTCGTGTTCACGCGTCCCAGCGCTTCCGGGCCCCGACGCACTCCACCCGCGCCTGCCGGCACGGAGCGCCCGCGGTCGTGACCCGGGTCCGGAGCCGGTCGTGAATCAGCCGCCGCAGGGTCCGACGCGTGTCGTCCCCCCGCCGGGCGGGCCCCCGCCGGGTATGCCCCATCCGGGCGGTCCCCGCCCGGGTGCGCCGGGTCCTCATCGGCCCGGTCCGCCGCCCCCGCCTGCTCCCGGTCCGATGCCGCGGCAGGCCCCGCGGTCGCCGAACCGGGGTGCGCCCGGTCCCGGCGGTGCCCTCGGCGATCTGACCCCGCAACTCATCGACACCGACATCTGGACCGACGCGATGGTCGAGGGAGCGGGCATTCCCGTCGTCGACGTCCCGTTCGTGACGGTCGGGTCGGGCATCGGCTCGTTCGTGACCGTCGACTACTTGCGGATCAGCGGGGTGCCGCTCGATCGGATCGCGGTGCTCGGCCCGCAGGATGTGCCGTGGCACAGCTACGAGTATCTGACGCGGGTGTCGCAGATCCCCCGCGGGGAGCGCCTGCGTTCCGACTCGGCGTCGACCCCGGACAACATCTGGGGTTTCCCGTCGTACGCGGTCCGGGAGGCGTGGGCGGACAAGAAGTTCAAGCCTCTGTGGAACGTGTTGGTGGAACCCGTCTTCGCGAACTTCTACACGCCGAAGGCCGGACAGGCATTCGCCTCGATGGAGAAGGAGTGCGAGCGCATCGGCTACCTGAAGTGCCTGCACCGCGGCCAGGTCCGGATGATCCGGCGCCGCGCCGGTGGCGGGTATTTCACGATTCTCACACCGCCGCAAGGATCTTCGCCCACCAAGCGGGTGGCGTTCCGCAGCCAGTGGGTCCACGTCGCGATCGGTTACCCCGGGATCAAACTGCTGCCCGATCTGCAGGCGTTCCGGGAGACCTACCGCGACGCCAGCAAGGTCGTGAACGCCTACGAATCCCACGAACACATCTATCAGTCGTTGCAGCGCAAGCCCGGCACCGTGGTGATCCGCGGCGCCGGGATCGTCGCCTCCCGGGTTCTCCAGCGACTCATCGACGATCGCGACGCGTACGGACTCCAGACGCAGATCGTGCACCTGTTCCGCACCTACTACGACAAACCGCACGGGCCGCACATCTTCATGCGGCGCAAGGGCAAGGACGGCTGGGCCTATCAGGGGTTCAACTACCCGAAGTCGGTCTGGGGCGGACAGCTCAAGGCCCGGATGCGCAAGCTCGAGGGGCATGAGCGGGCCGAGGCGTACAAGCAGATGGGCGGCACCAACACGCCGGTCCGCGACGACTGGCAGGAGCAGCTGGCGCGTGGGCGGCGCGAGGGCTGGTACCGCGTCGCCGTCGGCAAGGCGGAGAGTCTGGTGCCCGCGGCGGGTGGTCAGGGTGTGGTGACCACGGTGCGGGTCGACCCGCACGCACCGATCCGGCAGGACCACCGGCCCGACGGGACCTTCGAGATCTACGCGGACTACGTGATCGACTGCACCGGACTCGAAGCCGACGTTCGCGAGCACCGCCTGCTGCGCGACCTGCTCGACCACACCGGTGCCGGCATCAACCCCGTCGGCCGCATGGATGTCGAACGTGACTTCGAGCTGAAGGGCACGCGGAGCGGGAACGGCAAGCTCTACGCCTCCGGCAGTGCCACACTCGGGGGCTATTTTCCCGGCGTCGACACGTTCCTCGGCCTGCAGATCGCCGCCCTGGAGATCGTCGACGACCTGGCGCGCCAGGGTTTCTGCAAGCGCCTGACGCCGTGGCGGTCGACCGCTCAGTGGTGGCGCTGGATGAACAACAAGGGAGTCGACTGACATGTTGCCCACCCTGTGGGGGCGAATCCAGACCCGCGTGCTCGTGCTCGGCATCCTCGGTGGTCTGTGGACCGTCGTGCTGGTCCCGTTCCTCTGGCTGATCTCCTCGGGTGATCCGACGATCCTCGACGTCTACCGGGTCGCCTTCACCGTGCTCGTCACCGTCATCGTCCTCGGGGTGTTCTGGGAATTCCTGTACCACTTCCTGCAGCAGTTCCGGTGGGAGAAGGACTGGCCGACGCTGTTCGGGCTCCTCACCGCCATCAACGAGGGAATTCTCGTGTGGGTGGTGATCGACAACACGGGACTCATCCCGGAATCCCTCCGGCCAAATCCCTTCGTGTTCTCGGTCCAGTTCGTCACCACGTGGCTGCTCGTGTGGGTGGCGGTCAACGGGCCACTGCGAGCGGTCTTCCCCCACTGGCGATTCCAGGGAGGTCGTTTCCTGTGACCAGTCCGGGCGACATCCCCAGCGTCACACCGACCGTGACGCTGATCCGCGGGGAGGGGGTCGTGATCCGGACGCCGGCGTTCCTGTGCCTGTTGAACGACACGGTGCCCGCGTCCTTCCTCACCGACCTCCTCGACATCGAATCGGCGGTCTCCGTGCCGGATTCGGCACCCCGACGCGGACGGCACCTGGTGCGGGCGCTGGCGCAACTGGTGGCCACCGCAGCCGACCCGGTCGACATCGCCTTCGCCGCACCCGACAGTGCCGGCATCGCGATCTTCCTCTCGGGCCGGGTGTACGGCGAGACCGACGGCAAGCGTGTCGAGCCGGCCGCCGGCGACACCTACGACCGCGCCGTGCCGTGGCCGTACGAGGGTCTCGGGCTGTATCTCGCCGGCACCGAGCCGGCCGAGGTCGGCGAGGAGCGATTCGACCTGGTCGAGGGCACGGTGCCCGCCGCGGGTGCGTTGCTGCACACTCCACTCGGTCTGCGCGGCACCGAGTTCCACGCGGTGTCCGACAGAGCGGCGCAGCCTCGGCCCGACAGAGCGGCGCAGCCGCGGCCGGACCGGGTGGTCGAACCGCCCCGACCCGACCCGGATGCGGGGCCGCCGACCGAGGCGCTGGGAGGGCTCGACGAGCCGGATCCCGAGATGCTCAGAACTCCGGCACCCGAAGCGGAACCGGAGCCCGACCCGATGGGCACCACCGAACGGATGGCCCCCGGCGCCGGGAGTCTCGGATCGCCCGCGCCGGGCCCGCTGCCGTTCACCTCGACTCCGCTGGGCGGCCCGTTCGAGGCGGAACCGTTGTCGCCGAACGCGCCGCTCCCGTCCGAGCCCGCGCCGCGGGACACCATGCCGCCGGGCGGACGCGCGCCCGTCGAACCCGGAGCCGCGTCGAATCCGTTCGCCGAGCCTCTCGAACCGCGCGCGCCCCTGCCCAAGGCAGAGCATCAGAAGCCCGCGACCGAGGTCGTCAAGATCGAGGCCTCCCGGGCCATGGTCCACGGGATACGTTGCTCGCGAGGCCATCTGAACCACCCGCAGTCGTGGCTGTGCGGAGTCTGCGGAATCCGGATGGATCAGTTGACGACCTTCCTCGTCGAGGGGGAGCGGCCGCCGCTGGGCTGGTTGCTGCTCGACAACGGATTCACCTTCCTGCTCGACGAGGACCTGGTCATCGGTCGAGAGCCGGGATCAGCCGGAGGCGGACCGGCGGGTTCGCCGAAACCGATTCGCGTACAGGACGAAACCGGTCAGCTGTCGCGGCGGCACGTCGAGATCCGGCTGGTGGAGTGGACGGTGCAACTGGTCGACCTCGGGTCCGCCAACGGCACCTTCGTCGCCGATCCCAGCAACGGCAACCGCGAGACCCGCCTGCTGCCGCATCGTGCCCATGTGCTGGTGCCCGGATCGCATGTGCGAATCGGCGGTCGGCACTTCATCTTCGAGTCGCACCACGCCCGCATCTGAGGGATCCGAGGTCATGGAGAAACACACGATCGCCTTCCTGCTGCTCGACGTCGCGGTCGTCATCGCCGCCGCCCGGGTGGGCGGGATGATCGCGCGGGCGTGCCGTCAGCCGGCCGTGGTCGGCGAGATCGCCGCCGGGATCGCGCTGGGCCCCAGCCTGCTCGGACTCCTGCCCGGCGATCCCGACCAGTGGCTGTTCCCCGACGACGTCCGGCCGCTGCTGGGCGCGCTGGCGCAGATCGGTTTCGTGCTGTTCATGTTCATCGTCGGCCTCGAACTGGACATGCGGCTGACCAAGGGGCGTGAACGCGCGGCGGCGAGCATCTCGGCCTTCTCGATCGCCCTGCCGTTCGCTCTCGGTGCCGGGCTCGGTGTGCTGCTCTACCCCTCGCACAACATGGTCGGGGGCATGGAGATCGAACGGCTCGGGATGGTGCTGTTCATGGGCGTCGCGATGTCGATCACCGCCTTCCCGGTACTGGCGCGAATCCTCACCGACCGCGGGATGATGCGGACCGTCCCCGGGGTCTTCAGCCTGGCCGCGGCCGCGATCGACGACATCCTGGCGTGGACGCTGCTGGCCTTCATCATCGCGATCATCCAGGGCGGCAGTCCGCTCGAGGTCGCCAAGATCGTCGGGCTCACGCTCGTGTACGCGGCCGTGATGTTCGGCGTGGTTCGTCCCCTGCTGGCCAAGCTGATCGCGTGGCGCGACACGGCCGGCCGGCTCACCCCGGACATCCTGGCGGTCATCCTGATCGGTCTGTTCCTCTCGGCGGCGGCGACCGACGTCATCGGCATCCACCAGATCTTCGGCGCCTTCGTGTTCGGCGCGGTGATGCCGAAGGTGGGGGCCGAGCAGCTGCACCGGGAGATCCTCGAGCGGCTCGAGCAGGCGAGCGTGCTGCTTCTGCTGCCGATGTTCTTCGTCGTGACCGGACTCAACGTCGACCTCACCGAGATCGGGTTCGCGGGGATGGGGCAGTTGCTCCTGGTCCTGCTCGTCGCGATCGCGGGCAAGTTCGTCGGTGCCTATGCCGGCGCGCGGGTGAGTGCGATACCCACCAGGCAGAGTGCGGCCATCGCGGTGTTGATGAACACGCGCGGACTGACCGAGCTGGTGATCCTCGCCGCCGGCCGGGAGCTCGGCGTGCTGAGCGACGAGCTGTTCGCCATGCTCGTCGTGATGGCGCTGGTGACCACGATCCTGACCGAGCCGTTGTTGCGCGTGGTGTACCCGGACCGGGTGGTGGCCAACGACATCGCGGCAGCCGAGCGGCGTGCGCTGGCCACCGCCACCGCACCCCGGGTCCTGGTGCTGATCCGCGATCCCGTCGGGACGGTCGCGGATCTGCGAGCGAGGCACCGGCGAATGCTGGATTGCGCCACCGGATTCGACGTCGTGCTGGCCGGGCTGCTCACTGCTCCGGATCGGTCCGCCCGTCCACTCGAGGTCGGTATCCCGGTGGTGCCGGACTTCGCGGCGATCGCCTCGGCCGTCGAGAAGCTCACCGAGCTGGGCTCGTCGCTGACCGGCGCGGGTTCGGTCTCTGTGCTGTGCCGGTTCAGCGCCGATCCGGCCGCCGACCTCGACGCGATGTCGGAGAACGCGCATGCCGACATCATCGTCGTGGACAGTGTGGACCGATCCCTGGGGGAGTCGCTGCGATCGGCCCCGGTCGCCGTGATCGACGAGGCCGCAGATGAGGCGGTGGCCCCGGGTCGCAGCACCGTCACCTGCTTCGCCGCCGACAGTCGCAGCGGCCGGACCGCTGCGCTGGTGGCCGCGGGTCTGGCGCTCTTCGGATCGCGCTCGCTGACCGTCGTCGCATCCGGGTCCCGGCGACGGTGGCTCGCAGATCTCAACGCTGTTGCGGAACAGGGAGTCTCGGTGTCGGTGCAGGATCCGCGGCGGCATCGCGACGATGCGGTGTCGTTCGCCGTCACCGCACCGGACGAGGGTGGCCCGGGCACACCGGTTCCGGTCACCGTCGTCGACAACACCGGGACAAGCGAGGAATCGCTGGGCGACCGCGTGGCGGCCCTCTATCCGCCGCCGGTGGCGCAACCCACGCCGTCGCGAGCGGCCCCCGACACATCCAGCCCCGACATCGGTTCATCATCGGAGAGGCACTGACATGGCGACAGTCGAGATCCCGCAGCAACTGGCGGATTTCACGGTGCTCGAGAAGCTCGGCATGGGCGGCAACGGGACGTTCTACCTCGCCGTGCCGCCGGCCCGATTGGGTCTGAGCACCGACCGCGTGGTGGTGAAGGTCTTCGGGGGAGTCTGCAGCGACGACGCCTACCGCCGAGGCGTGCGCGAACTGCGGGCATTCGCGGCCGTCGTGTCGCCCTACCTCGCGGGCCTCTACGACGCGGTGCTGCAGGGCCAGTTCATGTACGCGATGGAGTACTTCCCGCTCGGCTCGCTGGGCAGTCCGGCCCGCGAGTTCAGCCGAGACGAGAAGCTGGCCGCCATCGCCGACGCGGCGCGCGGGGTCGACGCACTGCACGAAGCCGGGATCGCGCACGCCAACATCACGCCGTCGAGCATCATGGTCACCGACACCGGTGGCAAGATCTCCGATCTCGGCCTGGCCCGGGTCCTCGCCGCCGACGAACCCATCACGAGCTTCGCCCAGCCCGGCGCGGTGCAGTACATGGATCCGGCACTGCTGGCGGGTGACGTGCCCTCGCGTGCGACCGACATCTGGTCGCTCGGAGCCTGTCTGCACCGTGCCCTCACCGGCGACGGGGTGTACGGGGAGGTCCCGGACGCCCAACCCCTGCTGGCGATCCGGGCGGCGCTGTCGACCCCGCCGGCGCTCTCGGAGAATCTGGACCGCGACGAACGCACCCTGATCGCCAACTGCCTGGCGCTTGCCGGTTCGCGTCCGTCGACCGCCGCGGAGGTCGCTGGCCGGATCGACGCGCTCCGCGGGCGCTGACCCACGGCCGCGCACCGGCCGCCGGGCGGGCGACAGTCCGGGCGGTCAGCCCAGCGGCGCGGTTCGCCACCAGTCGTCCAGGATCTCGCGGCCGGTGTGCCCGGGCCACGTCGTCACCAGGGTGTACTCCGCGTGTGGTGAACCGCTGAAATTCGTGACGACCCAGCCGTCCTCCACACTGTCCCGGCTCGTCGAAGCCGGCCCGTCCCGCCAGCTGATCTCGTCCCCGGGAAAACCTTTCAGGTCGGCCGTGACAGCGGCACGTGCGGCTGGCGTCGGCGTGCGCCACACCACGAATCCGACGCTCGCGTCGTCAGTACACGAGATGGCGTCGACGCCGTCGCGGAAGACGGCCGCGCAGGCGGCATCGCGCCAGCCGGTCCCCTCGGGTGTGTCGGGGAGGAGTTGCGGGAAGGCCGCGGCGATCGGGGCGACGGTCGACGGCCACGGGGGCCGGGTGGTGCGCGCACCGAGGAGCATCAGCGATCCGACGACGACGGCGACGACCAGCGTCGCGACGAGAAATGGTGCGATCCATCGACGGCGTCGTGGCGACGCCGGCACCGGTGTCGTGGACGGCTGCCCCGTCGCCGCGACCGTCCGGTTCCGGTCGGTGCTGATCTCGGTCGGCCGGTCCGGATGACCTGCGGGCTGGAACACGTGTGGGACGTGGTCCGGGCGGGGCGCGTTCGCGACGATGACCTCGGTCGGAGGTTCGCCGCCGGTGTGCGTGAGATGTAGGGCGAGTTCGGCGGCGCGGACGAATTCCGCGCAGGTGCGGTATCGGTGATCGGAACCGGCGTCGAGTGCGCGCGCCAGCACGGCGTAGAAGGCCGGCGACACGGCTCCCGACACCCGATGCCGTGCGACCGAGTCTGTGCCGGTGAGCAATTCGACGAGTGTTCGACCCAGGGAAGCGACATCGTCTGCCGGATGCGGCATCTGGTCACCGTTCGCCGGTGCGGTGAGGCCGAACCCGGTGAGCGTGACGACCCCGGGGGTCGCCGCGGTGGAGGCGGTCAGGTCTGCGGACTCGGCGAGCAGGATGTCGGCGGGGGAGACGTTTCCGTGCACCAGTCCTCGGCGGTGTGCGGCGTCGAGCGCCTCGCCCACGATCGAGACGATGCGCACGGCGAGTTCGTCGCCGATGCCGTCGGGCCGGCGGCGGACGAGCAGTGCGGCGTCGGAAGCAGGCACGGGTGTGACCGCCACCCATGACCGCCCGCCGGCAGAACCATGACCGGCGACGCGTGCGATCGCGGGATGCCGCATCGTGGAAGCCTTTTCGAGCGCAACGGGGAACCAGCCGTGGAACCCGGGGTCGGCCGAGGTCCCCCGGTCGACGACGGTGAGCAGAACCCGCTCGGCAGGCGAACCCGGTGTCGGGGGCTCCCCGGCGCCGCCGTGGCGGACGGTCGCGAGGTAGTCCGTACCGTGCGGGCGCCCGCGGAGCAGGCGGTCGACGCGATGAGGCCCGACGAGAGTGCCGGGCAGGAGTGGCTCGTCGTGAGCCGGACCGACGGACACGGCGCCCCCTCACCTCAGGTGAGTCCTGACTTTACCGGTCGGACCATGTCCGCCCGGGGTGATCAGTCGTCGGTCGTCGCCGCGGAGATCATTCGAAGAGGAGCGGGGCGGAGTTGAACAGCATCACGATGAAGAAGAACAGCAGGAACCACGCACCGCCCTGCCACACCTGCCAGCGGCCGTTGCGCTTCCAGACCAGGTACGTGCGGTACAGCATCGCGCTCGCGCCCACGAGAACCACGACGGGGGAGGCCACGACGAGTACGGTCTGCAACGAATCCGACGACGCGTGCGCGAGGAACAGCAGGCCGAGTCCGAGGGCGACGGTGATCCCGACGTGGATCAGGATCGCGCGAAAGTCGTTGGTGCCGTTCTGCGGAAGCGGTGACGTCATGGTGTCCACCAGGTTACACGCCGGGCGAATCGTGCAGAAAGCCACCGCGATCAGGACTTCGTACTCATTGCCGCGGCCACGACGCCGGGGCAGGATGGAGGGCGGGGCCGAACCGGGCCGCGCGGGGCGACCCGAACGGCCCGCGGCCGAACCCGAGGACCCCACCCGGGTCTGTCGAGATCAGAGGAGATGAGCCACAACATGAATGCGATACTCGTCGGCGTGGACGGGTCGGACGCGGCCACGGGAGCAGTGCGATGGGCCGCCCGGGCCGCCGCGGCCGAAGGTCTCGATCTCAAAGTGGTCGGTGTGTACGACGCCAGCACGAGTGACTACGCCCCCGGCCTCATCATCCCGCAGGACGTCGTCGACGCCATCCGCCAGGACGCGTCCGACGCCGTCCACGCGGCCGCCGACGCCGCGAAGGAAGTGGCGCCCGGGGTGACGGTCGCCACCTCGATCGTCGACGGCGACGCGACCCGGGTCCTGCTCGAGCTGGGCAAGGACGCGGCGATGATCGTCGTCGGCACGCGCCGTCTCGGCAGCGTGAAGGGACTGTTCCTGGGTTCGGTGAGCACCAGTGTCGCCGCCCACGCGCACGGCCGGGTCGCGGTGGTGGCCGCCGAGGGCAGTGACGCCGGCCCCGTCGTCGTGGGTGTAGACGGTTCGCCGGTCAGTGACGCCGCGGTCGCCGAGGCCTTCCGACAGGCGTCGCTGCGGAACGTTCCACTTCGGGCGGTGCACACATGGACCCCCCTCGACGCGGACGCGCTGCATGGTTACGGCATCGGGGCCGACGAGGTGGCGCGGATGACGCAGGACGCGGTGGAGGTGCTGGCCGAGCGGCTGGCCGGATACGCGCAGGACTACCCGGACGTGACGATCGAACGCTCCGTGCTGCCCGAGGACCCGGCGAAGGCCCTGCTCGACGCGGCGGGCGCCGACGCGTCGCTCCTCGTGGTCGGGAGTCGTGGGCGGGGTGGCTTCCGCGGGCTGCTGCTCGGTTCGACGAGCCAGAAGGTGATGCACCACGCCGAGTGTCCGGTGATGGTGGTCCGCGCCTGACCGGACGAACGCGGCGCGTCGTTTCCGATCGCGGACCGGGGCCGACGCACCGGCGGCGCTTACCATCGACGCATGACGCTGAAGAAGCTGGAGCTCTCGGTCGGGGAGCTCGCCCAGCGGGCCGGTATCGCCCCGTCGGCGGTCCGCTTCTACGAGGACCAGGGCCTCATCTTCAGTCGGCGCACCTCGGGTAACCAGCGCCGCTATCACCGGGCGATGCTGCGGCGCGTGGCCTTCATCCGCGCGTCGCAGGTCGCCGGTATCCCGCTGTCGGTGATCGGTGAGGTGCTCGCCGAACTCGGCGACCATGAATCCCCGCCCAAGTCGATGTGGGAAGCGGCGTCGAAACGCTGGATGGACGACATCAATCACCGCATCGCGCTGCTCGAGAACATGCGGGACATGATCGGCTCGTGCGTGGGTTGCGGTTGCCTCTCGCTCGGGGAGTGTCACCTCCTCAACCCCGGCGACGAACTCAACAAACTCGGTCCGGGGCCGCGCCGACTCCTCACCGATCAGTAGCGAGCTCGACCACAGCGGGTTCGGCCACTTGCGATTCGGGGCGCACAACTGCCGGCGGTACTGTTGCCCCATGGCTCGACCGTCGCGCGTGGCGCTGGCTCTGGGAAGTGGAGGCGCCCGCGGTTACGCGCACATCGGGGTGATCGCCGAACTCGAGGCACGCGGATTCGAGATCGTCACCGTCGCCGGCTCGTCGATGGGTGCGCTCGTCGGCGGCCTCTACTGCGCGGGCAAACTCGACGACTACGTCGACTGGATCTCCGGCCTGTCGCAGCTCGACGTCGTCCGGTTGCTCGACGTCTCACTGACCAAGCCGGGTGTCATCGGCGCCGAGCGCATCCTTCTCCGCGTACGAGAGATCCTCGGCGACACCGTGATCGAAGATCTCCCCGTCCCGTTCACCGCCGTCGCCACCGACCTGAACGCCGGTCGTGCGGTCTGGTTCCAGCGCGGTGTCCTCGCCGACGCCCTGCGCGCGTCGATCGCGATCCCGGGGGTCATCAGCCCGCACGAGCACGGTGGCCGGCTGCTCGCCGACGGCGGCATCCTCGATCCACTGCCGGTGGCGCCCACCTCGACGGTGTCGAGTGACGTGACCATCGGCGTCATCATCGGCTCCGACGGCGGTCCGGAGGCGGGCGCCATCCGCGAGCCGAAGGCCAAGGGACTGCTGCGCCGCAACGTGGCGCCGATCCTCGACAACGAGTTCATCCGCGCGGTCCGGGACCGGCTCGGCCACGAGGTGCCCCCGACCGAGCGCGGCGAGCCGTCGGCGACAGGCGGGGCGGCGACAGGCGGGGCGGCGACAGGCGGGGCGGCGACAGACGGGGCGACGACGGGTGGGGCAGCGACCGCCACCGGCGGTGCCGACATGGTCGACGCGGCGGCCGGGCCGGACTCCGTCCCCACCACCGAGCAGGCCGGGTTCGGCGTCGACGAGCCGGCTCGGATGGGACGCGTGGAAGTGCTCAGCCGGTCCCTTGACATCATGCAGGAGGCCCTGACCCGCTATCAGGTCGCCGGTTATCCGCCCGACGTCCTGATCAGGGTGCCTCGGCGGACGGTTCGCACGCTCGACTTCCACAAGGCCTCCGAGATGATCGAACTCGGCCGGACCCTGACCGCGCGAGCCCTCGACGACCTGCCCGAGCTGCCATGAGGCAGATCCCCCGCGGCATCTGGGTCCTGCTGTCGGCGAACGTCGTCATCGCACTCGGATACGGCTTCATCGCGCCCGCGTTGCCGACCTTCGCCCGCACCTTCAACGTGTCGTTCACGGCCGCGACCGCGGTCGTGTCGGCGTTCGCCGTCATGCGGCTCATGTTCGCGCCCGCGACCGGCCGCCTGGTCACGGTCTTCGGCGAGCGGCGCATCTATCTGACCGGCCTGCTGATCGTCGCGGCGAGCACGCTGGCGTGCGCGTTCGCCCAGACCTACTGGCAGCTGCTCGTCTTCCGCGGCCTCGGCGGAATCGGCTCGACGATGTTCAGCATCTCCGCGATGGCGCTGCTGATCCGGATGGCGCCGAGCGACATTCGCGGGCGGGTGTCGGGCTTCTTCTCGGCCGGGTTCCTCATCGGCAGCATCACCGGGCCGCTCATCGGGGCGGCACTCGTCGGCTTCGGCCTCCGTGTCCCGTTCGTGGTGTACGCGGTTGCGCTGCTGGTCGCGTCGACGGTGGTGGCCACCCAGCTGCGGGAGGTCATCGCCCCCGATCAGGCCGACGGCCCGGCCGGCGCGCTGATCGGTTTCCGGACCGCCCTGCGCGACAGCGCCTATCGGGCGATCCTCGCCTCGAACTTCACCCAGGGCTGGGCGTCCATGGGCGTCCGGGTCGCGGTGGTGCCGTTGTTCATCACCGAGAGTCTCGGTGCCGGAGCGGGAATGGCCGGGATCGTGCTGGCGATCTACGCCGCGGGCAATGTGCTGGCGATCCTGGTCGCGGGCCGGTTGTCGGACCGGTTCGGGCGGCGGCCCATCATGCTGCCCGGTCTCGTCATCACCGTCGTCGCGACCATCGCGCTCGGCTTCTCGCCGAACGTCGGCGTCGCCCTGGCGTTGTCGGTGGTCGCCGGAGTGGGCTCGGGTCTCTTCGCACCCACCCATCAGGCGGCCCTCGCCGACGTCCTCGGCAACCGTCAGCAAGGCGGTTCGGCGTTGGCCGCCTACGGCATGTCGTCGGACCTCGGCGCCGTCACCGGACCCGTGATCGTGGGGTTCGTGGCCGATCGGGTCGGCTTCGGCCCGGCGTTCGTGCTGACCGGGGTGGTGGCGGCGGTTGCGCTGGTCCTGTGGATCTTCGCGCGGGAGACCGCGCCGGCGATCGTGGGCGACGGCCCCACGATGACGCCGACCGACACGAACCCCCGCGGTGCCGATGAGTGATGTGCGCGGGCGGACGACGAATTACGGTTGAGCGATGACCGGTGCAGGGCAGTCGGATCACCCGCCTCGGCGGACCGTCGGACGCGTGGGCCGATGACGTCCGGCAACGGTGGCCGCGCGCCGGGATACGACTACGCGCTCGGGGCCGATTCGGAGGTCGGCGTCCTGCGGGCGGTCATGTTGCACCGTCCCGGCGACGAACTGCGCCGACTCACCCCGCGGAACAGCGATCAGCTCCTTTTCGACGGGCTCCCGTGGGTCGGGCGCGCGCAGGAGGAGCACGATGCGTTCGCGGAGGTGCTGCGCGGCCGGGGAGTCGACGTGTACCTCCTCGGCGACCTGCTCGCCGAGACGATCGCGCACAGCGGTGCGGCCCGAATCCAGGGCATCGCGGCGGCCGTCAGCGCACGCCGGCTGGGAACGCACCTCGCGGAGGATCTCGCCGCCCACTTGCGGGGTCTGTCGCCGGCCGACCTCGCCTACGTGCTGATGGCCGGGATGACGTTCGACGAGCTGCCGATCACCCCGTCGGCAGAGCGGTCGTCACTGGTGCGGCGGATGCACCACGGGCCGGAGTTCGCGATCGAGCCCCTGCCCAATCTGCTGTTCACCCGCGACAGTTCGTTCTGGATCGGTGGACGGTTCGCGATCACCTCGCTCGCGCTGCCCGCACGGGCCCGGGAGACGTCGCTGACTGATCTCATCTACGCCCATCACCCGCGGTTCACCGGCGCCCGACGTGCCTACGAGTCGCAGGTGGCGCCGGTCGAGGGTGGCGACGTGCTGCTGCTCGCCGCCGGTGTGGTGGCCGTCGGGGTCGGTGAGCGCACCACGCCTGCCGGGGCAGAAGCGCTGGCGCGCAGCCTGTTCGACGACCATTTGGCGCACACGGTGCTCGCGGTGCCGATCGAACAGTCGCGGGCCTTCATGCACCTCGACACCGTCTGCACGATGGTCGACACCGACGCCGTGGTGATGTATCCCAACATCCGCGACACGATGTCCGCGTTCACCCTCGTCCACGACGCCGCGACCGATGCGGTCCGGATCACCGGTGAACGGCCCTTCCTCGACGCGGCCGCCGAGGCGATGGGGATCTCCAAGTTGCGTGTCATCGACACCGGCCTCGACCCGGTGACCGCCGAACGGGAGCAGTGGGACGACGGCAACAACACCCTCGCCCTCGCCCCCGGGGTGGTGGTGTCCTACAACCGGAACTCCGAGACCAATCGGCGACTCCGCGATTCCGGCATCGAGGTCATCGAGATCGAGGGTCGCGAGCTGGGCTCGGGCCGCGGCGGGCCGCGGTGCATGTCGTGTCCACTCGCACGTGATTCTCGGGAAGGGGGCGCGTCGTGACCTCGGATTCATCGACCCCCGACGCGGCGAGCGACGCCGCCCCGTCGGCGCTCGCCGCACTGCGGATCGACGCAGACTCCGATCGGCCGCCCTTCGAGCAGGTGCGGGTCGGCGTCATCGACCTCATCGAATCCGGGCAGTTGCTCACGGGCGAACGCCTCCCGACGGTGCGGGCGCTGGCGTCGCGGCTCGGCGTGGCCGCCAACACGGTCGCGCGCAGCTACCGGGAGCTCGAGGCGGCCGGGGTCATCGAGACCCGTGGGCGGCAGGGATCGTTCATCAAGGCCGGTCGCCACGATGCGCTCGACGCCGGCTTCGCAGCCGCCGCCGCATACGTCGAAATCGCCCGTGAGCTGGGCTTCGACGATTCCCTGATCGTTGAGATGCTCAACCGTGTGCTCGGGCGAACTTGAATAGATTCACCGAGATTGATTGGCTTGAACGATGACAAGTGAACAGGATGTGATCACCAGGCGTCCGAAGCAGACATTGGACCCGGTGGTCTTCACCGTGACCGCGGTTCTGGTCATCGCCTTCGTGATCTGGGGGATCGGCGACAAGGAGAGCCTCAACACCACCACGACCGAGGTGCTGAGTTGGATCACCAACAACCTCGGGTGGTTGTTCATCCTCTCGGCCACAGGCTTCGTGATCTTCGCGATCTTCCTGGCCGTGTCCAAATACGGCCGGATTCCGCTGGGCCGGACCGGGGAGAAGCCGCAGTTCCGCACCATCAGCTGGATCGCGATGATGTTCAGCGCCGGCATGGGCATCGGACTGATGTTCTTCGGCGCCTACGAGCCGCTCTACCACTTCGCCAGTCCGCCACCGGAAATCGGTCCCGACGACATCCGCGCGGCCATGGCGACGACGATGTTCCACTGGGGTTTCCACCCGTGGGCGATGTACGCGGTCGTCGGTCTGGCGCTGGCCTACAGCACGTACCGGCTGGGTCGGACGCAGCTGATGAGTGCGGTGTTCGAACGGCTCCTCGGTCCGCGGGTGTCCAACGGGCCGGGCGGCAAGGTCATCGACATCCTCGCGATCTTCGCCACCCTGTTCGGCACCGTGGCCTCCCTGGGACTCGGCGCGCTGCAGATCGGATCGGGTCTCGACACCCTCGGCTGGGTCAACGAGCCCACCAAGATGCTGCTCGTCGCGATCATCGCGCTCCTGACCGCGGCCTTCGTCGCGTCGGCGGTGTCGGGAATCGCGCGCGGTATCCAATGGTTGTCGAACATCAACATGGTGCTCGCCGTGGTGCTGGCGCTGTTCGTCTTCGTCGCCGGTCCGACCATCTTCATCCTGAATCTGCTGCCGACCACTCTCGGGGCCTACGCCACCGACCTGACCACCTTCGCGGCCCGCTCCGACGCCACGGTCACGACCGAGGCGGGTCATCAGTGGCTGGCGGACTGGACGATCTTCTACTGGGCGTGGTGGGTGTCCTGGACCCCGTTCGTCGGTCTGTTCCTCGCGAAGATCAGCCGCGGTCGCACCATCCGCGAGTTCGTGATCGGCGTCATGGTCGTCCCCACGACGGTGTCGCTGGTCTGGTTCTGCATCTTCGGCGGCACCGCGATCCATCAGGACATCGAGGGCACGCTGGCCTTCGATCCGGCGACCGCGGCCAGCGAGAGCACGCTGTTCGATGTTCTGGCCCACATGCCGTGGACCGGGGTGGCCTCGGCCCTGGTGATGATCCTGGTCGGCATCTTCTTCGTGTCCGGCGCCGACTCGGCCTCGCTCGTCATGGGCACTCTCTCGCAGCGGGGCGTCGAACATCCGTCGCGCTCGCTGACCGTGTTCTGGGGTGTGCTGACCGGCGTGGTCGCCGCGCTTCTCCTGGCGATCAGCGGCGACGACGCCCTCGACGGCATCAAGACGATGGCCATCATCGCCGCGCTGCCGTTCGTCGTGGTGATGATCGGCATGTGCCTGTCGCTCTATCTCGACCTCCGGCGTGACCCGCTGATCGTGTCCCGGCACGTCCTGACGGCCCAGGTCGACGAGCACGTCCGTGAGCAGGCGGTCGCCATCGCGACGGGCGAACTCCAGTCGATCGACGCCGACGCGGTACGGCACCTGGAGAAGATCGACCCGGACTTCGTCGAGCAGGCGAACGGTTCGGAGGCCGCCGGATCGACCAACGGGTCGTCGCCCGCCGCGCCGTCTGTCGGTGACGACGGCCGCACCGACGGGAACCGGGACGAGGGCCAGCGCGACACCGATCGCCTGCCCGGACCTGCGGTCTAGCAACCGATCTGCCCCCGATGGGGCGATGACACCCGGTGGGCCGCGCGATGGTGCGCGGCCCACCGGCGTCGGCGGGGCCGTGCCGGGGGTGGGAAGGGCCGAGGGCCGCCTACGGAGCGTCGATCTCCGCGATCGACGCGGCGAGAGCAGCGGTGAACGTCTCGGCAGCCGCCCGGTCGAGCCGGGACGTCGTGACCCGCAGGCCGTTTCGGGGGGTGGCGCTGTCGACGGCGAAGATCGTCCCGGGTTGTACCGCCCAGCCACGCCGGGCGAGCTCGGTGCTCACCTTCTCCGCGGGGACCTCGCGGGGCAGGTCGACCCAGGTGTTGATCCCGTCAGGTGGTCCGAGCGTCGACGCGACGCCCGCGGAGGTGAGTGCATCGATGAGAAATCCTGTGCGACGGGCATATTCGTCGCGAGCCGTGACGATGAGCTCGGTCGTCGCCGGATCGGTGAGAAGGTGCGCCGCGGTGGTCTGCAGCAGGTGGCTGACCCAGGGGCGGCCGGACCGGAGTCGCGCGTCGAGTGCGGCCGCTGTCGTCGGGTCGGCATCGACGAGGGCGACCCGCAGGTCCGGACCCAGGAACTTCGCGACGGACCTGACGACGGCCCAGTGCCGGCTGTTGTCCGGGATCACGCGCCGGTAGTCGTAGACCGACAGCAGCGAGAAGTGGTCGTCTTCGATGACCAGCACCTCGGGGTACCGCTCGAGGAGCGTACGGAGTTCTCCCGCACGGGTCTCGGAGAGGGCGATCCCGCCGGGGTTGTGGCCGCGGCAGGTGACGATGACGGCCCGAGCGCCCTCGTCCAGCGCCCGCGCCAGGTGATCGGGTCGCATGCCGGACCCGTCCAGTTCCACCGGTAGCGCGCGATATCCGTTGACGCGAATCGTGCCGACGCTGGCGAGAAAACACGGATTCTCCACGGCGACACCGTCACCCCGGACGAGGTGGGTGTTCAACAGCCGTTCCATCGCGTCGACGGCGCCGTGGGTCGCGACCAGTTCGCCTTCCTGCGGATGATCGCCGAACAGCACCGGCGCCGCGGCCCGGAGCGCCGGAGCCACCGCGGAAGTGCCGTACATCGTGGGCCGGTACGGTGACGCGGCGATCGCGGCGCGCAGGTCGGGGAGGAGATCGGGGTCCGGGTTGCCGCCGGCGAGGTCGACGGCATCTGCCGGGGCGGCGAGTTCGCTGCCGGGGTGGAGTCGGTCGGCGACCACCGTTCCGCCGCGGCCTCGGGTGTCCGCCGCGCCCAGTACGACGAGCTGCCGGTATGCCGTGGCCACGGTGTTGCGGTTGACGCCCAGCTCGGTTGCGAGTTCACGGATCGGCGGCAACGTGTCACCCGGTCGGAGTCGGCCGGAGACGATCGCGTCCCGAGCGCTCTGAACGATCGCGTTCACTGTCTGCCCGGAGATCACAACGGACACTGTAACCCCCGCTCCCCATTTTTGTCCTAGGACAAATGCTACCCTGGTCGTACACCACCGAGATCAGGAGTGTTCGCCCATGAATCACGAGTCCCCGCGCCCGGCCTGGTGGCGCTATGTCGCGTACTGGTACGGCGGCAGACTGCCTGTCTGGGTGCAGGATTGGGTGATCAACGACCTCGTCGGTCCCGGCGCCTCGGCGCGGATGGTCGCTCGGTGGTCGATACCGTGCATCATCCTCGTGCTGCCGATGCTGTTCGTCCCGGGGCCGTGGGGGGTGCGGATCACCATGACCATGCCGATCCTGCTGTCGTACCTGTTCTTCTCCATCGCGCTGAACCGTGTCTATCGCCGCTACCGGCTGGTCCAGCACGGACTCGATCCGGCACTGATCAACGCGCTCGACCGGGAGAAGAACGCCGACCTCTACGCCGAGTACCACCGGAAGTACCGCAACGAGGCCGCACCGCCGCCGTTCCCCGTCTCACGGTGAGGCCGCGTAGGCCTCACGGGATTCGGTTGTGCGCCAGGAGTGCTCAGCCCCAGCTGGGCAGCCAGATCTGCTGGCGCCAAAGGCCCGGTGATATCGGGGAACCCGTCAGGATGGGCCACAACCAGACGAAGTTCGCGACGACCAGGCCCACGTAGATCGCGACGACCAGGATCGCGAGCGCACGGCGCTCGGGCCGGGCGCGCGCCGTCGCCGCAGCCGAACGCAACAGATCACCGCAACACAGGGCGAGACCCATCACCAGAAACGGCGCGAGGACGGTCGCGTAGAAGAAGTACATCTGCCGGTCGAGCGCGAGGAACCACGGCAGGATGCCGGCGAGGTATCCGACGAGGACAGCCGCGTACCGCCAGTCGCGACGCACGATCCACGACCACAGTCCCCACAGGAGCATCGGCAACGACAGCCACCAGAGCGCGGGCGAGCCGATGAGCATCTGGGCGCGGACGCACTCACCCCCGCCGCACTGGTCGGGCCCGTTCTCGAGCGCGTACAGCATGGGACGCAGGCTCATCGGCCACGTCCACGGCTTGGACTCCCACGGGTGATGGTTGCCCGCGGAATTGGTCAGCCCCGAATGGAACTCGAGGATGCCGGACTCGTAGTACCACAACGATCGCCAGGCACCCGGCACCCACGCGAACGGGCCGTCGGTTCCGATCGTGTTGCCCACCTGGTAGCGGTAGACGGCGGTCTCGCTGGTGAACCAGGGGATGTAGGTCAAGAAGTAGATGACGACCGGCATCACCGCGAGACTCGCGCCGCTCGGGACGACGTCGCGCACCAGGGTGCCGACCCAGGGGCGCGGCACGTGATAGGCGCGGCGGGCGGCCACGTCGAAGCCGATCGCCAGTGCGGTGAAGAAGATGACGTAGTAGATCCCCGACCACTTGGTGCCGCAGTTCAACCCCAGCATCACACCGGCGGTGAACCGGTACCAGCGGAAGCCGAGTCGCGGTCCGAACGGGCTGTCGGCGATACGGCCCTCGAGGTACACGCGGTACATGCGTTCCCGGACCTGGTCGCGATCGGCGACGAGCGCGGCGAACGTGGCCACGATGAAGAGGGTCTGGAAGATGTCGAGCATGCCCATCCGGGATTGCACGAACAGCACGCCGTCGCAGATCGCGAAGATCCCCGCGATGGCGCCCACCAGCGTCGACCGGGTGAGCCGGCGCACCGCGCAGTAGATCAGCACGACGACCAGCACGCCCGAGACGGCCGGTGCGACACGCCAGCCGAGTGGACCGTAGCCGAAGATCGCCTCGGACGCCGCGAGCATCCATTTGCCGACCGGTGGGTGCACGACCAGGCCGTACGCCGGGTTGTCCTCGATCCAGTTGCCGCCGGACAGCACCTGCCAGCCCTGGGGGACGTAGTGCTTCTCGTCGAAGACCGGTGTGCCCTTGTCGGTGGGGTGGGTCAGGGCCCAGAACCGGGTGATGGTGGCCAGCAGTGCGATGACGACTCCGACGAGGAGTCCACGCCCGCGGTCGGGGGCACCGAACAGCGGTGCGGGCACGTCCGGGCCCAGGCGGGGTCGCGGAATCGGAGACCGTGGGTCGCCGCCGGACACCGGGGTGTCGTGCACGGCGGTGATGGTCACCCGATCGATCCTAGTGGTCCCTCGTAAGCTGGCTGTCGATGAACACCGCCCACCCCGGCATGTCCCACGCCGACGACGACGCCTCCGGGCCTCCGGACACCAGTGCTGTCGCCGACCCCGGTCGCGTGTCCCACGGTCTCGGCCGGCTGGTGCTGGCCGCCACGCCGATGGGACAGATCGACGACGCCTCGCCGCGTCTGCGTGCGGCCCTGCAGACCGCGGACATCGTCGCCGCCGAGGACACCCGGCGCGCCCGGTCGCTGGCCGCGGCGCTCGACGTCGAGATCGGCGGGCGGCTGGTCAGTTACTACGACCAGGTGGAGGCCGCGCGTACCCCGGGTCTCGTCAGCGCGATCGCCGAGGGGCAGACGGTACTGCTGATCACCGACGCCGGGATGCCGTCGGTCAGCGATCCCGGGTATCGCGTGGTGGTGGCATGCGCCGACGCGGGACTCCCGGTCACGGCACTGCCCGGGCCGTCGGCGGTGACGACGGCCCTCGCGGTGTCGGCGCTGCCCTCCGAGCGGTTCTGCTTCGAGGGTTTCGCTCCCCGCAAGCCCGGCGCGCGAGCCGCGTGGCTGCGCGAACTGGTCGCCCAGCCCCGGACCGCGGTGTTCTTCGAGTCGCCCCACCGACTCGCCGACACGCTGGTCGCCGCGGCCGAGATCCTCGGTCCGGACCGCCGCGCGGCGGTGTGCCGCGAGATGACCAAGACCTACGAAGAGGTCCGGCGCGGCCCGCTCGCCGAACTCGCCGAGTGGGCGGCTGACGGCGTCCGCGGCGAGATCACCGTGGTGATCGCCGGTGCCGTGGCCGCCGAACCCGACGTCGACGACCTCGCCGATCGGGCCGAAGAACTCGTGGCAGGCGGCATGCGGCTCAAGGACGCGTGCGCCGAGGTCACGCAGGGTTCCGGTGCCTCTCGGCGCGACGTCTACCAACAGGTACTCGAAAGACGTCGAGCTGATCCGGGCTGACGCGCAGTTCCACTCGCGGCGCCAGTCGATACGGCCGGCTCGAGACGAGCGCCCCGACCACCCGGCGCAGTCGGGACAGCTCGGCGCGCACGCTGACGGTGTGGCCGTCGTCGCCGAAGAGCAGCTGGCTCAATCGCTGTGAGGTGAGGCCCTGGTCACCGGCGTCGGCGAGGAGCAACAGGATCTGGGCATGCCTACGGGTCAGCACCGTGCGCCACGGCTCGCCGTCGCCGGTGACCGTGACGGTCGGCTCGCCGTCGAGGGAGAGCTCGGCCAGGACCGGGCCGGACGGGCCCGCCGGACGCACCAGCCACCCCTGCCCGAGGCGTTCGACCACACAGATCCCGAGCCCCGGCACGAACTGCCGCATGTCGTCCGTCGGGGCGGCGACGCGGACGGGCGGCGTGCAGCCGCGCCCTTCGGCGACCCATCCGTCGTCGTCGATGAGCAGCCCCGGCCCGTGCAGCCCGGCCAGCTGCGATTGTCCTGCGAATCGCAGGTCGGCGAGCTCGCGCTGGTGGGCGAGGGTGATCTCGTGTTCGCCGAGGGCGGCCAGCGCGGAGGTGAACGCCGATGCCGCCGGCTGCATCTCCATGGCCGGGCCCGCCAGGCCCGCGATGGCGATCATGTCGCCGGTGCGGTGGTCGTGCACCGGCACCGCGGTGCAGAACAGCCCGTGCAGCGAGCTGTAGTAGTGCTCGGCACCGAACAGCCGGGTCGGGCGCTGGAGGTGCACGGCGAGGCCGACCGCCGTGGTCGCCGTGGAGTTCTCGTCCCATCGGCTGCCCTCGACGAGTTCGAGCCGGTCGGCCTCCGGGAGAACGGACGCCGAGCCGCCGCGCCACAACAGCACGCCGTCCGCGTCGAACACGCCCAGCGTCATCGAGGCATCGTCCGCGGACTGGGCGAACAATCGCTGAAGTGGTTGTACCGCGTCTCTCAGGGGGTGCGTGGCGCGCCGGGTCTCGAGCTCGTCGTCCGAGATGTGGCCTGGGTTGTGCGTGTTGACGGTGGACCGGTGCCTGCCCGCCCGGACACGGCCCCACGATTCGACGACATCCCCCGGGACGTCGGCACGCGGGGTGCCGCCCGACATGAAGGCATCGTGGTCACGGCGCAGATCACGATCGAGCACCGCGAGATCGGTGGACGACCGGATGGGCACAGTCATGGCGGAATCGTACCCAACGAGGGGGTCGATCATGCCCAACCGCGCGACCCGACGATGCTGGCGGCCTTGTCGAGGCATTCCTGCCATTCCCGGGCCGGGTCGGAGTCGATGGTGATCCCGCCGCCGACACCGAGGGCGAGTGCCCCGTCGGGCGTGATCTCCACGGTCCGGATGGCGACGTTGAGGTCGAGTGCCCGCCCGGGGCCGGCCATGCCGATGGCCCCGCAGTACACGCCGCGCGCGTCGGACTCCCAGCCCTCGAGCAGTTCCATCGCCCGCAGCTTCGGGGTGCCGGTGACCGACGCCGGCGGAAACGTCGCCGCCAGGACGGCGTCGTTGCCCGTTCCCGGCGCCAGGATCGCCTCCACCCGCGACACCAGGTGCCAGACGCCGGGGGCGGGTACGACGGTCAGGAGTTCGGGGACCCGCACGCTGCCGGTCACCGCGATCCGGCCCAGATCGTTGCGGACCAGGTCGACGATCATGATGTTCTCGGCGATGTCCTTGGCAGAGGCGGCCAGCGCATCGGGGTCGGCGGAGGCGGGCAGGGTGCCCTTGATCGGCGACGACGAGATGATGTTGCCGGTCCGGCGCAGGTACGACTCCGGCGACAGGCTCGCCACCGCCCCCCAGTCACCTTGCAGGAAAGCGGCTTTCGCCGGCGCGGTGGCGCCGGCGAGTCCGGTGAAGAACTCGACGGGCCGGCCGCTCAGCGTGCCGGTGAAGCGGGTGCACACGCACGCCTGATAGACCTCTCCGGCGCGGATGGCGTCGAGGCACTGTGCGATGGCATCCAGATGTGAACTCCGTTCGGGCGCATGCCATTCCGCCGTCGATGCAGCGGCGGATCCGCGCCGCGTGACGGGGTCCGCCCGGTCTCCGGCGGCGCGCACGGCCGCCTCCGCCCAGTCGGGTACACCGGTGCCGGTGCGACTCCAGCGTCCGTCGCGGAGTACGAGCACGCCGTCGGTGTGTCCGCCGACGTTCGGTGGCAGCGACGCATCGTGCGGCCGCACGGGAAACCCGAGGTACCCGAACCAGAACCGGTCGGGGTCATCCGGGGGCAGGCAGCCGGGTGTCAGTTCGATCGACGGTGCGATGACGGCGTCGGCGTCGTACCAGTCACCGATCAGCGCGGCCGGCGGCGGCAGGCGACGCGCGGCGGTCTCGGCGTGCAGTGCGCGCAGCACATCGAGTGCCGGCGCCACCGCGTCCGGGCCGAGCGAGTCCGACCCCACCCCGTCCCACGCGACCATTCTCGATGTGCGGGTTCAGTTCTCGTACCGGGGGAACACCGGAGTCGGCTTCGGCAGCGCGGTACCGGGTTCCAACCGGGTGGCGGCTGCGGTGAACTGGCGGTCGTCGCCGACGACGAGGAGGTCCAGGATCTTGTTGGACGACTCCGGCATGACCGGCTGGCTCAGCAGCGCGACGATGCGCACCACCTCGGCGCAGACGTAGAGGACCGTGCCGGTGCGGTCGAGGTCGGTCTTGGCGAGCTTCCACGGTTCCTGTGCCGAGATGTACCGGTTGGTCTCGGCCAGCGTCGACCAGAGCGCCTCGAGCGCCAGGTGGATGGCCTGGTTGTCGATGTGGGCGCGCACGATGTCGAGCAGGGAATCCGCACGTGTCAGCAGCGCGGTGTCGGTGTCGGTGAACTCGCCCGGTGCCGGCAGGGTGCCGTCGAAGTACTTGCCGATCATCGACAGGGTGCGCTGCGCCAAGTTGCCGAATTCGTTGGCGAGGTCGGCGTTGATGCGGGACACGATCGCCTCCGCCGAGTACGAACCGTCCTGACCATAGGACACCTCGCGGAGGAAGAAGTAGCGCACCGGGTCGAGACCGAACTC
The DNA here is from genome assembly GCF_040547295.1 of Gordonia sp. PvP123. Classification (NCBI taxonomy): domain Bacteria; kingdom Bacillati; phylum Actinomycetota; class Actinomycetes; order Mycobacteriales; family Gordoniaceae; genus Gordonia; species Gordonia sp. PvP123. The sequence goes on from NZ_JBEPPN010000002.1 coordinate 81,037, forward strand.
GTCGATCAGGTTCTCCGGGTCGACGACGTTGCCGACCGACTTGCTCATCTTCTCGCCCTTGTTGAACAGGAAACCGTGCGCGAACACGCGCTTGGGCAACTCGACCCCGGCGCTCATCAGGAACGCGGGCCAGTAGACGCAGTGGAATCGGATGATGTCCTTGCCGATGATGTGCAGGTCGGCAGGCCAGAACCGCGCGAAGGTCTCCGGGTCGTCGGCGAAACCGACGCCGGTGAGGTAGTTGGTCAGGGCGTCGACCCACACGTACATGACGTGTTCGGGATGTCCGGGTACCGGGACGCCCCAGTCGAAGGTGGTGCGCGAGACCGACAGGTCGGTGAGGCCGCCCTTGACGAAACTGATGACCTCGTTGCGCCGGACGTCGGGACCGACGAACTCCGGCCGGGACTCGTAGAGCTCCAGCAGTTTGTCCTGATACGCCGAGAGGCGGAAGAAGTAGGTCTCTTCCTCGGTCCAGGTGAGGACATGCCCGGTGTCGGTGGCGACGCGGTCGCCGGACTCGTCGACCCGGGTGTCGGCCTCCGCGTAGAACGTCTCGTCCCGGACGTCGTACCAGCCCGAGTACTTGTCCAGGTAGATGTCGCCGCGGTCGCTCATCCGCTTCCACAGTTCTTCCGAGGCGCGCTTGTGGTCCTCGTCGGAGGTGCGGATGAAGCGCTCGAAGCTGGACCCGAGGCGTTCCTGCAGCGACTGGAAACGGTCGGAGTTCCGCTTCGCGAGTTCGGCGGTGGGGATGCCCTCCGCGGCGGCGGTCTGCTGCATCTTCTGCCCGTGGACGTCGGTGCCGGTGAGGAACCGGACGTCGAACCCGTCGAGCCGCTTGAACCGCGCGAGCGCATCGGCGGAGATGTACTCGTAGGCATGCCCGATGTGCGGAGCGCCGTTGGGGTAGGCGATCGCGGTGGTGATGTAGTACGGGCGTCCGTCGCCGTGGGATGCGCCGGACGGATCGGGGCTGGTCAGATCGGGTGCCATAGTGCCCAACAGACTACCGACCGGCCGGGACGGCACCCAATTGCGGTCCAGACGATTTCTGGTCGGCGCTGTGTTGATCCTGCGCGCGGCGCTGGGTCTGCGGAGGCCGCGGGAGCTGCGGAACGGTCACCACCAGCTCGCTGACCATCGTGCTGGTCCATGAACGGGCTCATGCGCCGACCCAGGTGCAGAACAATGCAGCGTCCGAGGTGGCGAGGGCCAGACCCGCGTGGTGGCGGCACACACGACCGAGACGGTGACGGCTGAGGCGACCGGGACGGCGGCGACTGCCGCGACCAAGACGGCGGCGACTGACGCGACCAAGACCGCGACGACTGATGCGTCAAGGAACGCGTCGAGTAACGCGGATTCGTTGCGGTCCATCTCCCGAAGATCCAGGAGATGGACCGCATCGACGCCCACGCCGTGCTCGGCTTTCACACTGTGGAGTTGTCAAGGAACGCCGCGACGGCCATGCCGTCAGGATCTGTGGTCGTGAGGTGTTGTCGTGTCGGCTGCTCGGTCCCGTCTGAGATGGCTTGTCCGGCAGCGCGTGCGGTGGCGCAGGACCTACACGAAGACGTCGTCGAGCCGCATCGTGCGTCGGTTGTAGGCGGGCCGCGTGCGGCGCTGTGGGTCGATGTCAGCAGGCGGGATCAGCCAGGGGTGGCGGTCATATCCCATCGTCACTTCCCAGCCGTGGTGATGTACCTGGGTGTGGCAGCGTTGGCAGAGCAGGCACCCGTTGTCGAGGTCGGTGGGGCCGCCGTCCACCCATGGCACGATGTGATGCACCTGCGTATGTGCAGCGGGCGCACCGCATTTGATGCAACACAGGTCACGGACCGTGATGGCCTTCCGTAAGTGGGACGGGAAGAGCCGCCTACTTGTCCCCATCTGTAAGGGCACGCCTTCCCCGTCCAGGACGATCTCGCTCACAAGGGCGTCGCACGCGAGTCGCTTGGCGGTGGTCTGCGACACCGGACCGACCCATGGCAGTCGCGCCGGATCTTTCGCATCGGCCGGGATCGTCACCAACAGCTGGGTTCGAGGCGAACCGCTGGTGTCGAGGGTCGCTCCGATCGCCGCCTGATCCATCAACAACTCGAAGCCGTCGGCCCACCGCTGGTCCCGCGTCCGTCGATCCTCGCTGCCGTCGGGTTCGGGTCGCGGGCAGGATCGTTCGTCGATCATGGACAGGAACTTCTCACCGACCACAGCGGTGAGGTCGGCCTTGATCTCCACACGGCCATCGTCGGTGATGCGCGAGTTCACCACGTTCAGCGAGGCGTCCTCGGCAACCGGGATGGCGTCGTCGGCGGTGTCGGCGTTGCGGTGGGCGATGGTGCGTGCGTGGTCGGCGATCTCGGTGGGGGTGGCACCCGAGAAGGCTTGAGCCAGTAGCTCGGACTCATACGCCGCCCGGTCCTCGTCGGAAAGTCCTGTGGGTGTTTGCTTCTCGATGACGGTCAGGCCGCGGACAACCGCGTCGACGCATTCGCTCGCCAGATGCCCGTCGGAGGCGCAGTCGCCGAGCTTCGGCAACGAGTCGATCCGCTCTCCGATCCGTATGCTGCGGTGAGCGACAGCCGGCGCGAAACCCATCTCGATCAGCACCCCGCGTGTGGTCGACCCCACCTTGTCTGCCGCGCCGGTCGCTTCGAACGATGCTGCGTGCACGGCGATCTGATGACCGACGACGTTGTGCAGCAACCGAAGTTCGTCCAGTTGGTCGAAGATCTCCCGGCCGGTCGGGTCGGTGGGTGGTTCGAGGGTGATCACGAAGTCTCGCATCTCGGCGATCGGGGTCATGCCACCAAGGTACTCGACAATCCGTTCGAAGACGAGCGATTTCCACAACTACTTCGAGTCAAAGATGTTCTACGACAGCGATTTTCACATCAGAACCATCAGTGAACAGGAGCACCTTCAGTGAACCGCAGTGAACCGCAGTGAACCGCGGTGAACAGAAGTCTCACGAGTCACACAGTTTTCGTCGACTTGTTGAGCTATCAGCCCTGCGGCCGCCGATCGAGCAATACGGTCGCGGTGCGCGCGACCATTTCGTCGGCGTCACCGGTGCACGTCCGCAGCGCCGAAGCTGCTGCGGTACCGGGGATCTCGGCGAGAGCTTGCACCAGGCGCGATCGAACGGACGCGTCGGGGTCGGCACCCAGGCGGTCGACGAGAAGGTCGACGATCCGCTCGCGGTGGGCTTCGTGACCGGCGAGGACCTCGGCGGCCTCGACATCGCGGTCGCCGGCACCGATGAGCTCGACCAGGGCATCGACCGCGACCGCGGCACCGCGGCGTCCGAGGGTCAGGGCAGCGGTGCGTCGGACGGCGGGATCGGGATCGGCGAGCAGTCCCTCGAGAACCGACGTGACCTGTGTGGTCTCCTCGATCGCGGCGAGCGCGGTGACCGCCCGGCGTCGAACAACCGGATCGGGGTCGGCCGCACCGTCGACGAGGCGGTCGACACCGCCCGGTCTCTGCGCGAGCGCCCACCGAAGGGCACCGGCGACGTTGGGATCCGGCTCCTTCAGGAGTGCGTCCGCCAGCGAGTCCCCGGACACCCTGACCTCGCCGGCCAGCATCGCGGCAGTCTGACGATCGGCCGCGTTGTCGGACTGGACGGCGCGGAGCAGTCTGACCACTCCCAGCACCGCGGACCACTCGGTGGGCCCGGCACCCCGCACGTCCTGTAGACGGGCGAGGAGCTGGGCATCGGCAGCCATCCTCGCCTCGGTGTCGTCGATGAGGCGGTCCATGAGCGTGTCCGGTGCGAACCCCGGCTCGTCGAGCGCGCGGCCGACTTCGCGCAGCGAGAGTCCGAGCGATCGGAGGCTCTCGACGTGCATGAGCCGCTCGAGGTCGGCCTCGGAGTACTCCCGGTAGCCGCCGGACGTCCGGCCGGTCGGTCGCACGAGTCCGAGTGAGTCGTAGTGGCGCAGCATCCGGCTGCTCAAACCGGTGTGCCGTGCCACCTCGCCGATCAGCACCGCTACATTCCGTCCTTTGTTTCGACGGCCGAATCGTCGTCGGGGACAGGGCTGGTCGTCGGCGCGACGAAGTCCGACGCAGCGGCGAAGTCACCGTCCGGGTCGTCGATCAGCCGTTCGGTGGCCACGACGTGTGCGCGCACCGCGCCGTTGCCCCGCTGTTTCGCGACGGCAAGCGGTCCGGCCGTGGCGTCGCCGAGTCCGGCCAGGGCACGGCTGAGACTCCGTCGGACGTCGGTGCTCCCGCGGCCGAGTTCGCCGGCCAGTTCGTTCGCGAGCCAGGCCTCCCGGCCCGCCGGGACCAGGACGACCGCGGTCCGCCAGGCGGCGCGAGCCACCTCGTCGTCCGCATCGTGCAGGAGCGCGGGGGTGATCGACGTCCACGCCGACCGGTCACCGATCTTCGACAGGGTGTGTAGCGCCTGTGCCCGCGCCTGCGGAGACGCGGACGCCAGCTCGGGAATGAGGCCGGGCACCGTCAGTTCGGCGGGCAACCGCGTCAGGGCCCAGGTCAACATGTCCCGCACGAAGAAGTCCGGTTCCACGCCGCAGCGTCGGATCAGCTCCTCGGCATACCCGGGATGCGGGTTGCTGCCCGCCGCCATCGCGGCCCGCAGCCGCATCGACGCGTCATCGGCCGACAATGCTGCCATCAGGGCCGGATCGAGTGGGCGGGTTGTCTGGTCGGTCATGATCGACCACCTCCTTCACCGCCCACCTGACCGCTTGACACCGTGTCAAGGTCAAGCGTCGGGGGCTTTAGATCTCCCGACGATACGGATCACACCCGGGCGGGGCCTTGGGCGGCTCGCGATATTCCAGTTCCGGGATGTGCATGGTCATCGGGGCGGACTCGAGAGTGAACTTCTCGCCGTGATGCGCGAGGTCGATCGGCGGGCCCGACAGCAACCGATAGGTCGCGTTGTCCTTGTCGACGGCCACGACGATCTTCGAGTCACGGATGATCATGCGGAACGACATGTAGGTCAGCCGCTTCGGGAGCCGGGGCGCGAACGTGATGTTCCCGCCGAAGTCGCGCATGCCGCCGAAACCGGCCACGCAGTCGGTCCAGGCACCCGCGAGCGCCGCGATGTGTAGTCCGCTGCTGACGTTGTTGTGCAGGTCGTGCAGGTCGGTGAACACCGACTCGGCGAGCAGATCGTAGGCGAGATCGGGGTAGCCGACCTCGGCGGCGGTGACCGCCTCGCAGCACGCCGACAGGGACGAGTCGCGGACGGTGAGCGGGTAGTAGTAGTCGAAGTTGCGCAGTTTCTGCTCGGGGGTGAAGGCATCGCCGAACAGATAGGTCGCGAAGACCAGGTCGGCCTGCTTGACCACCTGCTTGCGGTAGAGGTCGTAGTACGGATAGTTCAGCAGCAGCGGATACCGCCCGACCGACGACTCGAAATCCCAGGCGCCCAGCAGGGTGAACGACTCGCACTGCTGGTGGACGCCGAGGGCGTCGTCGTAGGGGATCGTCATGTCGTCGGCGCACGCCTCCCAGTGCGCCGCCTCGGCGGTCGTGACCCCGAGATGCTCGGCGAGATCGGGCCGGCGGTGCACGGCGGCCACCGCGTCCCGCAGGTTCTGTTGCGCTGCGAGGTTGGTGAAGGTGTTGTTGTTCACGACCGCGGTGTACTCGTCGGGACCCGTCACCCCGTCGATGCGGAACTTCCCGTTCACATCGTGGTGACCCAGCCCGGCGAACAGTCGCGCGGTCTCCACGAGTAGTTCGACGCCGCACTCGGTTTCGAACTGCTCGTCGTTGGTCGCTCGAAGGTAGCGAGCGGTGGCGTTGGCGATGTCGGCGGACACGTGCACGCCTGCGGTGCCGGCGGGCCAGTAGCCCGAACACTCGTCGCCGTTGATCGACCGCCACGGGAACATCGCCCCGCGCTGGCCGAGTTCGGCGGCGCGGGACTTCGCCTTGTCCATGGTGGAGTGGCGCCACCGTAGTTCCTCGCCGGCGGCGGCGGGGACCGTGTAGGTGAGCATCGGCAGGATGAAACTCTCGGTGTCCCAGAAGGTGTGACCGTCGTAGCCGGGGCCGGTGAGGCCCTTGGCCGGGATGGCGCGGGACTGACCGCGTGCGCCGGCCTGCAACACGTGGAAGAGCGCGAACCGGACGGCCTGCTGCAGCTCCGGATCGCCGTCGAGTTCGACATCGGCGTCGCGCCAGAAGTCCTCGAGGTAGCGGACCTGGTCGGCCTTGAGTGAGTCCCAGCCGGTCTCCATCGCCATCGCGAGGGCCGCGTCGACCTGGGCGCGCAGTGCCGGCACCGAACGCCGCGCCGACCAGCCGTACCCCATGTACTTGGTCAGCGTGAGGCTCTTGCCCTTCGGCACGTTCGCCGCGATGGTGAGCCGGGCGAGGTCGCCGTCGGCGCGGATGAACGTGTCCGCCTTGTCCGGGAAGTAGATTTCGTGATCCATCCCGGCCGCGATGTGCAGGCCGGACTTCTTGGTGTGGTGGACCAGCATGCCCCAGTAGTTGCGGCATGTCGCGAGATCGGAGACGAGGGGTGCGTCGAGCGCGGCCGCCAGGCGCGGGTCGTTCCCGGGGGCGGGCACCGGCTCGTTGGCGAGGAGGTCCGACTGCAGGACGAGCTTCATGTCCTCGTCGACGGGCTCGACCTCATACCGGATCGCGGCGATGGTGCGCTTGGTGAAGGACACGAGCCGCTCGGATTTGATGCGCACCTTGCGGCCCGTGGGTGAGGTCCAGACGGTGTGGCGACGCAGTGTGCCGGTACGGAAGTCGAGGGTCCGCTCGTGTTCTTCGGTACGCCCGTACCGGAGGTCCATCGGCTCGTCCTCGACGAGCAGCCGGATGATCTTGCCGTCGGTCACGTTGACGACGGTCTGTCCCGACTCGGGGTAACCGTAACCGCTCTCCGCGTAGGGCAGGCCGCGCAGTTCGTAGAAGCCGTTGAGATAGGTGCCGGGATGATCGACGGGCTCGCCCTCTTCGAACGACCCGCGTAAACCGATGTGTCCGTTGGACAGTGCGAAGAGTGTCTCGGTCCGGCCGAGCATGTCGAGGTCGACTCCGCCGCGCCACTTTAGCTGCCACGGGTGGATCTCGAAGCCGAAGTCGTGGCCGTGCTCGGCGGTCATGCGGGGAGCAATTCGTCGAGGTCCGTCACGACGACGTTGGCGCCGGCCGCGCGCATCGCCTCGGCCTGCCCACCGCCGACACGGTCGACGCCGACGACGTAGCCGAATTCGCCCGCGCTGCCGGCCCGGATGCCGGAGATGGCGTCTTCGAAGACCGCTGCCGCAGAGGGTTCGACGCCCATCTGCTCGGCGCCCAGGAGGAACGAGTCGGGAGCGGGTTTGCCGTTCAGGCCCTTCGACACGATGTCGAGCCCGTCCACCCGGACCTCGACGAATTTCGACAGATCCGCTGCATCCAGCACTGCTGCTCCGTTCTTCGAGGAGGTCACGACCGCGATCCGGAGGCCCGCATCACGAGCCGCCTCGAGGTACCGCACCGAACCCGGATATGCCTGCCCGCCGTCCTCGGCCAGGGACACCAGGAACATGTCGTTCTTCCCGTTCCCGATGGCGGTCACGGTCTGCGGGTCGACGTCGTCGATGCCGCGGGAGGCGAGGAAGGCTCGCACGCCGTCTTCCCGGGGACGTCCGTCGACGTAGTCGAGGTAGTCCTGGTCGGTGAACTCGACGAAATCGGCATGGTCCGCGCCGCCCGCACGCGCGGCGAGGAAGGCGTCGAACGCCTTCTTCCATGCCTTGCGGTGCAACACCGCGGTCTCGGTGAGAACCCCGTCGAGGTCGAACAGTGCGACGGTGATCGAATCTGGCAATCCCAACACGCTTCGCCACGCTACCCGTCCCGGACGACTCCGGCGCGATTTGCGCGGCCGGGCGAACCGTTTTCCCGCGGTGGTGGTGCTCGCGGCGGCGGGCGACCGCTCGCCGTCCCGGGGTGACGGGCCCGAAAAACCTTTGACCGGGCTGCAACTGAGGGTGAGACGATGAACCGATGACCCGACGTTTCGCCCAGATCGATGTGTTCTCCGCCACCGGAACCGGTGGTAACCCGGTGGCCGTGGTGCTCGATGCCGCCGACATCCCCGACGACCGGATGGCGGCATTCGCCCGCTGGACCAATCTGTCGGAGACGACGTTCGTGCTGCCGCCGACCGACGCCGCAGCCGACTACCGCCTGCGGATCTTCACCCCGGACGGGGAGTTGCCCTTCGCCGGTCACCCCACGCTCGGTTCCGCGCATGCGTGGCTGACGACGGGCGGCCACCCTGCGGGGGAGGACATCGTGCAGGAGTGCGGCGTCGGCCTGGTCCGACTCCGCCGTTCGGGTGCACGGCTGGCCTTCGCGGCACCGCCGTTGCGACGATCCGGCCCCGTCGAGTCCGCGGTCGTCGCCGAGGTCGCCGCCGCACTGGGGATCGTGGCCGGCGAGGTCCTCGCGGCCGAGTGGGTCGACAACGGGCCGGAATGGATGGTGCTGCAACTCGCGTCCGGGGAGCGGGTGCTCGAGGTGACGCCGGACATCCCGGCGCTCGGCGATCACAAGGTCGGATTGTTCGGGATGTACGAGTCGGACGGTGAGGTCTTCGGAGAGGTCCGGGCCTTCGTGCCGGGCATCGGCGTCCCCGAGGACCCGGTGACGGGCAGTCTCAACGCGGGTATCGCGATGTGGCTGCGTGCGAACGGTCACGCCCCGGCGTCGTATGTCGCGGCCCAGGGCGCCGCACTCGGCCGTGCCGGACGCGTTCACGTCCACGACGACGGCGAGAACATCTGGATCGGTGGCGACACGACGACGGTGATCGAGGGCACGGTGACGCTCTGACCCGGATGCCCGGGCGTGAGGGCCGCAACCGGAGGGTGTCGGCGCGCTGTGCCAAGGTGGTGCCATGAGCGACGCCCCTGGCGCCCCGGACAAGAGCGATCCCGAGACGAGCGGCGACGAATCTCTGAGCAACAAGGCCGCCAGGAAGCGGCGTCGACGCGAACCACCGCCCGACCCGGCGCCCCTGCCCGGCCTCGTCGACGCCCACACCCACCTGGCCGCGTGTGGCGGGCGCGATGCCGAGACGGTCCGTGCGATCTGCGACCACGCGCATGCCGTCGGTGTCGACCATGTCGTCACGGTTGCCGACGACATGGTCGACGCGCGCTGGGCGGTCGCCGCCGGGGACTGGGACGACCGGGTGTACGCGGCGGTGGCCCTACACCCGATGCACGCCGGCGATCTGAACGACGAGACTGCCGCCGAACTCGAGCAGATGGTTCGTCATCCGCGCGTCGTCGCCGTGGGCGAGACCGGGCTCGACTACTACTGGCCTGGGAAGTCGGACGAGTGCGCGCCGCCCGAGGTGCAGCACGAGGCCTTCCGCTGGCACATCGACCTCGCGAAGCGTGTGGGCAAACCCCTGATGATCCACAACCGCGAGGCCGACCGCGACCTGCTGGACATCTTGGCCGCGGAGGGGGCACCCGACTCCGTGATCATGCACTGCTTCTCCGGTGACCGAAACGTTGCCCGCGAATGTGTCGACCGTGGCTTCATGCTCAGCTTCGCCGGCACTGTGAGCTTCGCCAACGCCGACGAACTCCGGGTCGCGGCCGAACTCGTGCCCGACGACCAGATCCTCGTCGAGACCGACGCCCCGTTTTTGACCCCGCATCCCTACCGTGGCCAGCCGAATCGGTCCTACTGCCTCCCGTACACGGCGCGAGCGCTCGCCGAGGTGCGCGGCGTGACCGATGTGGAGATGGCGCGTCTTCTCGGAGCCAACGCGCGACGGGTCTACGGCATCCCTTTGCCATAATCTGGCCGGTTCGTTATCGTACTGTGATCCGCCTGGCCGACGTGCTGATCCACTCGGCGGGCGTGGTGCCAGTGTTGCCTATCAGGATGTCGTGCCCTTGTCTTCCTTGCCCAATCCAGAGTCGTCCGAGCCGGTGTCGTCCAAGTCGGTGTTCGCCAAGATCAACGGATCGAACTCGTTGCGTGTCCGCGTCGCGGTCGGCGCCGTCTGCGCCACTGTCGCGGCCGGCGGGATCATGGGCGTCACCATGCACAAGAACGTCGCGATCGACGTCGACGGCGACGTCCGGCACGTGTCCACCATGGCGATGTCCGTCGAGAGCCTCCTCGAGTCCGAGGGGCTGGCGCCCGCCGACGGTGACAAGGTGAGCCCCGCGCCCGACTCCGGCTTCGGCGACGGCCAGACCATCCGGGTGAACAAGCTCAAGCAGCTCACCCTCGACATCGAGGGCAAGCGCGAGACCATCGTCACCAACGCCTCGACCGTGGACCAGCTGATGGCCGAGCGTGGGTTGACCCACGCCGCCGAGGAGACCGCGTTCGGCCAGGAGCTGCCGGTCGGCGGCGGCCAGATCGAGGTCGCACTGCCCAAGCCGGTGAACCTCGTCGACGGGCCGGCCAAGAAGCGTCCGACCGTCGCCGCGCACACCGTCAAGGATCTGCTCGAGTCGCTCGGGACGCCGCTGGGCGCCGAGGACAAGGTCACTCCCGCGGCCGACACCAAGGTCACCCCGAATCTGAAGATCGTCGTCACGCGGATCAAGACCGAGGACGTCACGCTCACCGAGCCGGTCGCGCCGCCGGAGGTCAAGAAGGAAGATCCGACCCTCATCCGCGATCGCAAGGTGGTCGAGAAGAAGGGCACGCCCGGTGAGGCGCGCGTGACGTACAAGGTCACCACCGTCAACGGCCGAGTTGTCAAGCGCGACAAGCTGACCAGTGAAGTGCTCACCGAACCGGTCGCGGCCACCGTCCGCATCGGCACCAAACCGGGCGCGCCGTTCGTGCCGTTCGGGTCCGTCTGGGACGCTCTCGCCGCGTGCGAGGCAACCGGGAACTGGGCCATCAACACGGGCAACGGTTTCTACGGCGGGGTGCAGTTCGATCAGAACACCTGGGAACGCTGGGGCGGTCTCGAGTATGCGCCGCGCGCCGACCTCGCCAGCCGCGAGGAGCAGATCGCCGTCGCCAGCAAGACCCAGGCGGTCCAGGGCTGGGGCGCGTGGCCGTCCTGCTCGTCCAAGCTGGGCCTGCGCTGATCGACGAGACGCCGGCACCTGACGAGACGCCCGCGGGCAAGCCCGACGAGGCTCCCCGTCTGCTCGGTCCCGCACAGATCCGGGAACTCGCGGCCGAGGTCGGCGTCCGGCCGACCAAGACGCTGGGACAGAACTTCGTCCACGACGCGAACACGGTCCGGCGGATCGTCGCGGCGTCGGGTGTCGGTCCCGAGGACACCGTTCTCGAGGTCGGTCCGGGGTTGGGCTCGCTCACCCTCGCGCTCCTCGGAACCGCAGGCAAGGTCGTCGCGATCGAGATCGATCCGGTTCTCGCCCAACGTCTTCCGGCGACGATCGCGGAGTACGCGCCGGGCCGTCAGGACAATTTTCAGGTCATTGTCGCCGATGCGCTGCAGGTGACGCGCGACGACCTCCCCGCGGTGCCCACCGCGCTCGTCGCGAACCTGCCGTACAACGTGTCGGTGCCGGTCCTGTTGCACCTGCTCGGTCTCTTCCCCGAGATCACCACCGCCCTGGTGATGGTGCAGGCGGAGGTCGCCGACCGCCTCGCCGCGGGCCCGGGCAGCCGGACCTACGGCGTGCCGAGCGTCAAGGCGCGTTACCACGGGCGCGTGAGCCGCGCCGGTGCGGTGGGACGCAACGTGTTCTGGCCCGAACCCAAGGTCGAATCGGGGCTCGTCCGTATCGAACGCACCGACGATCACTCCACCGATCCGGTTGAACGCGCGCGGGTGTTCGCGGCGATCGACGCGGCATTCGCCCAGCGCCGCAAGACGATGCGGTCGGCACTGGCCGGATGGGCCGGGTCGGCGGCCGAGGCCGAACGCCGACTGCGCGAAGCAGATATCGATCCCGGCGTGCGCGGCGAGAAACTCGACGTCGACGATTTCGTCCGGCTCGCCCGCACGACCGCTGGTCTCTGAACCAGCCAGGGGCGACGACTCATTCCGCTCGATGCACCAGCGCGAGCGACGTCTCACTCTGCTCCCTGAGGTGCGAGGAGCGATAGCGACGAGCCTCGAAGACATCCCAGGGGTGCATGGTGTCAAGCGGCGAGGGTGGTGCGGTGGTTCCAGGCGGTGTGTTCGTTGTAGGGGGTGCGGTGGGTGAGGCAGCCGTGGAGGATGCCGATGAGCCGGTTGGCGACTGCACGCAGTGCCTGGCTGTGGGACTTCTTCTGGTCGCGGAGGCTGTCGTAGTAGGAGCGGGCGCCAGGACTGCCGGTCAGGGCGCTTTGCGCCATCCGTAGGGCGGCGTCGTTGAGTCGGGTGTTGCGGATATGGCGGGCCAACACGACGTGTCCTTTGCCCGAGGCGATGGTGCGTGGTGAGGTGCCGGCGTAGTTTCTGCGAGACTTGGCAGTGGCATAGCGTTCGGGGTCGTCCCCGAACTCGCCAAGCATCCGGGCGCCGGTGATGTCACCGACTCCGGGCATGGACAGGTAGATCGCGGCGTCGGCGATGCGCGTTAAAAGACTGGGCCATAGTGGTTTCGAGTTGACCGATTTGGGTGTTGAGAGCGGCCAGCATTTCCACGGTCGCTGTCACGGTCGCGGCATAGGCTGCGGTGAGCGCCTCGGGTGCACCCAGGTGGCCGCTACCGCGTAGGGCGTGCTGGATGTCGCGGGCACGGGTGTCGATATTGCGTTGGCGGCCGCCCTTTTTCAGAGCTGATCGGATCGCCGCGACAGATAGTGCCGCGCCCTGTCGGGGCGTTGGTGCGCGACGCAACACCGCCAGGCAGTCTTTGTGGGCGAGGTCGTCGCCGAAGGCATCGACCGCGGCCGGGTAGTAGGCGCCCAGTTGGGCGCGCAACACATTCTGTTGCGCTGAACGCGCCCACACCAGGTTCTGGTGGGTGCGGGCCATCACCGTGATCGCGTCGGCAGCGACGGTGTCGGCGGCGACGAGGCGATGGTTGTGTCGGTCGGTGCGCACCAGATCAGCAAGGGTTTTCGCATCGGCCTTGTCGGATTTGGTGCCCCCGACGTGGTGGCGGTCGCGGTAGCGCGACACTGACAACGGGTTGATCGCGAACACCTGATAGCCCGCGGCGGCCAGGGCGGTGACCCACATGCCGTGATCGGTTTCGATACCCACCACCACCTCGGCGGGATCCTGCACATACCGGGCGAGTAGTTCGTGCATCGCGGTGGCACCGGCAGCGGTTTCGGGTATTCGGCGGGTGGCCAGGGTGGTGCCGTGCTCATCCATCACGCACACGTCGTGATGATCTGAGGCCCAGTCGTTGCCCACAAAGATCATGACAGTCGTTCACCTCGTCTTCGGTCGTCTCGACGATCTCGATGTGAACCTTGCGGGAGTCACCCTGGACGCGGCCTAATGGATCAGTGCTCACCCAGATGTTTCGGGGGCACGACATCCCAGAAGCGTTCGAGCGGGTGATCCCTCCCGGCCGGGCCACGGTCTTCGAGTAGAAATCCGACACCGTTTCAGGGCCTGGCAGTGGTCACCGACCAGGAAGGCTCACACGACCAGCATCCCCTCCAGGACACCGATCCACCCCCATTAGGGTCTGGCGACTCACGCTGCGAAAACCCTTCGTGACGCTCGCAAGCTCGCTCCTCAGGGAGCAGGGAATCGCGGGACTCAGTTCGACGCGGCGCGCAGCTTCTCCAGCAGCTCGGGAGCGGCGTCGCGCAGGAACTCCTCCTGGGTGTCGCCGCCGATCTGGACGAGCGCGATGTCGGTGAAACCGGCCTCCCAGAAGGGTTTCACCGCCTCGACGATCTGATCGAGGTCGGGGCCACACGGGATGTTGCCCGCCACGTCGTCCGGCGTCACGAACTGGGTCGCGGCGGCGAATCCCGCGGTGGTGCGCAGGTCGGCGTTGACATCCCAGCCGCCGGCGAACCAGCGGAACTGATCGTGAGCGCGCTCGATCGCCTTGTCGCGATTGCGATCCCAGCTGATCGGGATCTGTCCGATCGCGCGCGAGCCCTGCCCGTCGACGGTCGGGGTCGACGAATGGGCGTTCCAGGCGTTGATGAACTCGGCGTCGGGTTCGACGGCGATCAGGTGGTCGGCGAGGGGACCGAACGTCTCGATACCCGCGTTGCCCGCGACCGCGACACCGATCGGGACCGGCTGATCGGGGAGGTCCCAGATCCGGGCCGCGTCGACCTGGAAGAACTCGCCGCGGAAGTCGACGAGCTCGCCGGTGTGCAGCTTGCGGATGATCTCGATCGCCTCGGCGAGCATGTCCTGACGGTCGGCGACCGACGGCCAGCCCTCGCCGACGACGTGTTCGTTGAGGTTCTCCCCGGAGCCCAGGCCGAGGGTGAAGCGACCGTCGGCGAGGATCTGCAGTGTCGCGGCCTTCTGGGCGATGATCGCCGGGTGATAGCGGATCGTCGGGCATGTCACGTAGGTCATCAGGTCGACCCGCTCGGTCGCGTGGGCCACGGCGCCGAGGACCGTCCACGCGTATGGGGCGTGTCCCTGGGCCGAGAGCCATGGGAAGTAGTGGTCGCTCGACACCTCGAAGTCGAAGCCGGCGTCTTCGGCGCCGACTGCGTACCGCACCAGCTCTTTCGGGCCGGCCTGCTCGGTCATCAAGGTGTAGCCGAATCGGGTTGCCATGGGGTTCTCCTCTGCGAGATCGGTCGCGTCGGTGTAGGCGTTGAGTCGTAGGTCCGAAACCTGGGCGCTCGAGACGGTGGTGCCCGGGCAGGCGGACATTCGACGACGGGGCGCGGTTCTCGACCCCGGAAACGAGGTGCAGATGCCTGACCACAAAGCGGATGGGTCGATCGACACCGTGCTTCTCGATGTCGACGGTACGCTCGTCGACTCCACCTACCTCCACGCGTTGGCGTGGATGCGGGCCTTCGCCGGCCACGACCTGACCCCGCAGTGGTGGCAGGTGCACCGGGCGATCGGCATGGGTGGTGATCGTCTGGTCGGCGAGATCCTCGGCGACGACGTGGAGGAATCGCTGGGGGACACCCTCCGGGACGAGTGGGAGAGCGCGTACCGTGGCCTGCTGCCCGACGTGCGGCCGCTGCCGGGCGCTGCCGACCTGGTCCGCGGGTTGCTCGACGCCGGGTATCGGGTCGCTCTGGCGTCGTCGGGCAAGTCGGAGTTCACCGACGCGGCGCTCGAGTCGATGGGATTGTCCCGGAACGACTTCGCCGCCGTGACCACGTCAGACGACGCCGATTCGTCCAAGCCGGCACCCGACATCCTGTCGGTCGCCCTCGACGAGGCCGGCGGCGGCAAGGCCGTCGTCGTAGGCGACACGGTGTGGGACGTGGCGTCGGCGCACCGACTGCCTGCGGACTGCGTGGCGGTGCGGTCCGGTGGGTTCGCGGAGGGGGAGTTGCGCGATGCGGGCGCGGTGCTCGTCGTCGAGCATGTCGGCGAACTCGTGGACCGCGGCTGGCGCCCCTGACCGACCCCGGCTGGGCCCACGGCCGGTTGCGGCGGTGGGCACGGGGCCGACCCCGGGGCGCTAGGCTGGATCATTGTGTCGCGAACGTCGCTGTCGGTGGTGTCGGACTCCGTCACCGCGCGGGCTCCGTCGAAGGTCAATCTGCACCTCGGGGTGGGTCCGCGCCGCGATGACGGCTACCACGACCTGGTCACCGTCTTCCAGGCGCTGTCCCTGCACGACGACGTCAGGGTGGCCCGTGCCAACGAGATGACCGTCACCGTCCGCGGCGAGGGCGCCGCGTCGGTCCCGGCCGACGAGTCCAACCTCGCGGTTCGGGCGGCCCTGGCACTGGCCGACTGGGCGGACCGTTCCGGCAAGGTCGCCATCGACATCGACAAGACGATCCCGGTTGCCGGCGGCATGGCCGGCGGCAGCGCCGACGCCGCGGGGGCGCTCGTCGCACTGGCCGCGCTGTGGAAACTCGACATCGGCCGGGACGACCTCGCCGCGATCGCCGCGGGTCTGGGCAGTGACGTGCCGTTCGCGCTGCACGGCAACACCGCACTCGGCACCGGACGTGGCGAGCGGCTGATGCAGGTCCTCTCTCGCGGAGAATTCCACTGGGTCCTGGCCCTCGCGCGGGAGGGGCTGTCCACGCCGGCGGTGTATGGCGAGCTGGATCGGTTGCGCGACAGCCGATCTGGCGAGTGCGCCGACGACGCCGGGCGCGATCTGCTGCGTCGTCCCGACGAACTGATGCAGGCGCTGGCGTCGGGTGACCCGCACGCGGTGGCGCCGCTCCTGCACAACGACCTGCAACCCGCCGCGCTCTCACTGCAGCCGACCCTCCGCCGGACCCTGCGCGCTGGGGTCGATGCCGGGGCGCTGGGCGGCATCGTCTCGGGCTCGGGTCCGACGTGTGCCTTCCTCTGCGCCGACGAGACCAGCGCGGTGAACGTTGCCGCGGAACTGTCCGGCGCCGGCGTCGCGCGCTCGGTCCGCACCGCCAGCGGTCCGGCAGCCGGGGCGCGAGTGCTCGGGGCCGACCGAACCTGACCGTTCGTGCCGGCGCCCGCACGTGACCCTTCGACGAGGCGCGGGCAACAGCCAGCCGTCGAGTTCGACGAGGACGGTTATCGTCTGTCGGTCTGCGTCGTGCTGTCCAGTTCGTGGGGCGCAGGTCGGGATTCGCGACCGATCAGTGACCGCAGATGTGCGAGTTCGTCGGCGAGTTCACGCACAGCGGGGTCGGGGGAGTGCGCTGCGCGTGCGGGTGGTGTCGGGGTACGGCGTGCGCGGTGCTCGGCGGTGACCTGATGGTCGAGGTCGGCGAGCTCGCCGGCGAGGACCGAGAGTTCGTCGGCGTCGGGGGTCGTCGCCGGTGGTGTCCGCGCTGCGGATGCGCTTGTGACCCGGTCGGCGACGCGCTCCGTCGCGCTGACCACCGGAATCCAGGCCCAGGCTTCAGCTCCCGCCGGGGGAGGCTCGGAGAGGTTGCGCTGCAACGAGGTTCGCGCATCCGATAGCCGTCGATACACGATCCGGCGATCGGCGGTCACGACGTCTGGTGACGCATTGCCCGCCACGTCTTGGGCGTACCGTGCGAGAACGGTCAGCGTGGCGCCGAATGACTCGACCATGTGCACGCGGCGAGCCCCCGGCCAGACGAGGTAGCCGACGACGATCACGATGACACAGCCGATCACCGTCGTGGCCACCCGCGCTTCACTGAGATGGAGGATCGATGCGTGGGGTACGACCACATCGAGCAGAATCATGATCAGCGGTGTGAGCACCAATGCTTGCCCCAGATATGACCGCGTCATGGCCCAGGGCAAGGTTGCCGCAAGGACCGCGATGACAAGCCCGGAGATGATCGGTTGATGAGGGAGAACACCGACCGCGACGGCGACGCAGGCGCCGCCGACGGTGCCGATGCCACGAAGGACCGCACGACCGAACACCGAACCGAGGTCGGGCTTCATCACCAGCGCGACGGTCAGCGCGATCCAGTACCCATGTGCGACGGGCAGGACGAAGTACATGGCGTAGGCGATTGCTGTGCACAAGGCCAGTCGGCCGGCCGACGCGAGCAAGGCCGGACCCGGCGGGGACGGCGTGGTGCGTTCGGGCGGTGCGGTCGATACCGGCGAGGGCGCGTCGCCGAAGATCGCGTCCTCCAGCATGCCGAGGCGGATCAACGTCCCGTCCGGTGGGCGAGCCCCGGGTCGGCGCCGATGGGTGAGTGCAGCGGCGCATTCGGCCAGCCGCGGCGCCGTCTGTGTGGATAGGTCCCGATCTGCATCGTCGGCGAGCAGGCGGGCCATCAGCTGATCGGCAGCCCGCGAGATGGCCGCTGCCCGGTCGTACTCGGGGGTCGGTCCACCTGCGGTACCGCGCCCGGTGATGGCCATGTGATCGAAGGCGTCGAGCGCACTGATGGCCTGCGCCCGCTCCACGGCGAGATCGGTGTTGCCGGCAGCTTGTGCGCGAGCGAGCACGGACAGTGACCGCAGCAGGGTCACCAATGAGTCTCGCTGGGGCCGAGACCGGCTGATGGCCACCTCGACCGCAAGTCCCGCGGCATAGAGAACCGCCCCGGCGAGGAACAGTACCGCCGGTTCCCAATAGGGTCGAGCTGCTGGGACCCCGATCGCGATCGCCGCGATCACCATCGCCTGCATCGTCGCCACCGACACTGTTCCCGAGTACCCGCTGACGATGCCGGAGACGCCGGCGATCACGGCCATCACGGCCACGGTGACCGGGGCCGGTGCGGTGGACAGGACTCCGAGAAAGTACGCGGCGGCCGCGAGTGGTGTGGTCGTCGCGAACTGTCGGAAGCGGGCCCGGTACGCCACCGACTTCTCGCCGGCCGCGAGCAGCAGCGTTCCCATGCTGATCCACATCCCGACCAAAGGGTGACCGGTCAGCGCACCGAGGGTCACCGGGGCAGCAACGGTCACCGCGCCCCGGATCGACCGGCCCAGCGGCCATGTCGCCGACGGTGTGGCGAGGAGGGCCCGCATCCACACCGTCGGCTGCCAGCCGGGCAGGTCGGTGGTCACGACTGGTGCGACGGATCCTGCAGTGTGGCGAGTTGGGCGAGGAGTGCGAAGGAGAGGAACGTCATCGGACCCTGATCGGCGAACTGTCCGCTGACGTTGCCGGCGATCCCGCCTTCGACCGACAGTTTGCCCTGCAGGTCGAGTTTGAGTTGCGGAGAGCCCTCGGCGAAGTCGAGATCCTCGAGGTCGACCCAGACGATGTTCGGCCGTGTGGTCGACTCGAAGACGAAACGCTTGTTCGTCAGGTCGGTCACCGTCTGCCAGATCGTCTGCGAGGCATCGGGTTTTCCGGGATCGGGCAACCGGAAGGGTTGCGCAGCATTGCGGATGACGCTGAACATCCCGGCGATCGCCTCGACCTTGCTCTTCGGCTGGGGTAGTCGCCCGGAGTAGTACGCCGCGCGCGCGAATCGGTGCTCTGCCTCGGTGTCACCGGGGAGGGGCTGGTCGCCGCCGAGGCCCTCCCAACGCCGGAGAAGCTCGACCTGCTTGTCATAGGTCGGTGAATTCGTCATCACCCGGAAGGAGCTGTCGTGATAGACACGCGGCTTCCCGTCGATGTACTCGATGATCGCCGAGTCGCCGGTTGCATCGTCGAGCGCGAGATGAATGGTCGGCGGGTTCCCGCCGGTCGGATCCGGCATCTGGATGACCTGAACATTGGTGTCCTCGACCCACTGCACGGCATCGGCGACGGTTGCGAAGTTGTCGAGGAAGTACTGCAGCCAGACCGCCTGGCTGAGCGCAGGCCTGGATTTGTCGTGCTCGCCGTATGTGGATTCTGCCAGCCAGAGGACGTGACCGGCGAGTCCTGCTTCGTTGATGCCATCGACCGAGATGATGTCGAACGCAGCAGCGATCACGCTCCCGTACTTCGAGGTCCAGGTCAGCTCTCCCTCGACGCCGTCGTCGCGACTGATCCCACGGGGCTGGGTCCACAGGTTGGTCATCAAGTCCTTGTGGAAATCCATGTTGCGGCCCACGAGCACTGCGCCGGCCGCGTCTGGCCAAATCACCCGGGTGCACATCGTCGATCACCACTTTCTGTATAGGACAAACGAATTGGTGAGCCGAAGCGTCTGTGGACACGACCTTATCAACGGACAGCGTCATGGTTCTGACGCGATTGTCCTGTGACGGATCGCCTTTCACGAATCGGTGACCACTTCAGTCGCCCAAAACCCTAATACGCGAATGCGGTCGGCCGGTGCTTCGAGACCCATCTGGCACAGAATCGAGGTTTTGTGGTCTCAAAATCCGGGCACGCGCGCGCGCTTTCGTCGAGGTGTTCGTTTGGGACATTTCAGGCACGGATTCGTGCCGTGTTTGACGCGGTCGGCGGTGCGCCGTGTCGGCATCGGTCGTCAGGTCGCCGCCGCGGTTCCCCAAGGTTCTGAGTCTTCGAGATCTGGGGGACCACCGTGAAAAGTGCTGTACAACAGCGTGCTCGATCGCTGTGCGTTTGCTCCGACACGTTGCGGCGCACGCTCCCGGAAGTCGGTGATGCTTGCGAATGGGCGCGCGCGAACCGGCGCCCGAGTCGATTTCAGATCGCGGAGTATTGCTGTCTCGTGGCGCATTTCAGCGCTAATGTCCGCCCGTAACGATTACTGAGCCGGGCACCGCGATGTCTCAATCAGTGCGTTGTTCGAGCAGAGTCTCAAGTCCCGAGAAACGGGGACGAAGGTTCTGTGTCATGTGCCGTCGGGGCGGAACGAGAAGCGATCTCCGCGTCATCACCGCGGGTCGCCACTCGGAGATGAGAGGTCCACCATGAGTACGACCGGAGTACCCGGGCCCGAAGGTCCGGGTCCTGGCGGTGCTGCCGACGGGTACCGCGACGTGGATGAGTTCCTCCTCGTCGCGGAGGAGATTGCGGTACGTGCCTCCTGGGGGCCGATCTTCGGACCCACCGACGTGGCGATCCGCGCGGGCGGGGTCACGGTCCTGCAGGGGTCGGGCGGTCGTGGACGAACGGCACTCCTGCTCACACTGGCCGGGCGGATGGCGCCCACCAGCGGCTCACTCACCGCTTTCGGGAGGACGAACGACGCCCGAAAGCTCTTCAAGAACGCGGCGATCGCCGACATCGACGAGGTCGACGGCATCGACCAGACGATCAGGGTCCGTGACGTCCTGACCGAGCAGATCCGCTGGCAGGCCCCGTGGTTCCGATGGGTGGGGCAGTCGACGGCCGACGATCTGGAGCGGTTGTGCCGACCGGTGTTCGGGCCGCTGACCCTTCCGCACCTCGATGCCTTCGTCGAGGAACTGCCCGAACTGACGGCTGCACTGTTCCGCATCGCGATGGCGAACCTGCGACGACCGCCACTGCTCGTCACCGGCGGCGTCGACCGGATGACGCGGACCAGCAGCGCGCACCGGCTACTCGAGCGGTTGGTCGACCTCGGGCGTGAACAGACGGTCATCACCGCCGACGTCAACGGTGTCCATCCAGGTGTCGGCATACGTGAGGTCCTCCTGGTCGACAACCTGACCGACCACGAGTTCGTGCGAATCGTCTCAGAAGATCGGAACTGAACATGCTTGCCGCATTCTCTCCGGGCAGCGACTTCAAGCGTTACTACCGGGGCCGCATGCCCCGACTCGCGCTGATCGTCATCATCCTCATGCCGCTGATGTACGGCGCGCTCTACCTGTGGGCTTTCTGGAATCCGTTCAACGCCGTCGACAAGATTCCCGTGGCCCTTGTGAACGCAGACAGCGGTGCCGTCGTCCAGGGGGAGCCTCTCAAAGCCGGTGATCAGGTCGCGGCGGGTCTGATCGCTTCCAAGCAACTCGACCTCCACCCCGTCTCGGCAAAGGAGGCCGAGGAAGGCGTCGCGAACGGGACCTACTACTTCTCGATCACCCTGCCCGAGGACTTCAGCGAGGCCCTGGCGTCCCCGACGAGCGGCACGCCGCGATCGGCCGAGCTGATCTTCACTTACAACGACGCGAACAACTACCTGTCGACGGTCATGGGACAGGACGCCGCCCAGCAAGTTGTCAACCAGGTCGGTGCGCAGGTCGGCGCGCAGACCTTCGACATCGTCCTGAACGACGTCAGCCAGATGATCCCGAAGCTGCGACAGGCGCAGGCCGGTGCGAACGAGCTGAACGCCGGGATGAAGACTGCGAACACCGGTGCCGGGGAACTGGCCACCAACCTGGTGACGGCGCGGGACGGCAGTCAGCAGCTGGCCGGCGCCCTCGATGAGCTCGACACGGTCGTCCAGCGCGCGACGACCCCGCTGATCGCCGCACTCGGTCAGGGCCCTGGTTCCGGACCGAGTCCGCAGGAACTCGCGGCGACCGCGTCTCGGCTGGGCGCCACGAGCGGGTCCATCGCCGAGCAGCTCGGAGCAGTGTCCTCACGGCAGTCACAGGCGAGTCGACTGCTGTCCGACGCTGTGAATCGCCTGCGGTCCAGTCCTGACCCCAACGTGCGTGCCATCGCCGACACCATCGCACCAGCCCAATCGCTGCTCGACACCGGCGGATTGAGTCCCGACGCGAACAACCAGCTCACCCAGCTGCGAACCGACGCGCAACTGTTGTCCGGCCAGTTGTCGAACCCGCAGAGCCCGACGCGGATCGCGCTGGGCCTGTTCGCCGACGACGGCCTGCGCAATGACGTTCTCGCCGCGCGCTCGGCGTCCTCGCAACTGAGCTCCGGCGCCGACCAACTGAGTACCGGTCTGGTGGAGCTCAGCAACGGGGCCGACCAGCTCGCGGCGGGTACCGTCCGACTAGCGGCCGGTACCCAGCAACTGGCGACCGGGATCAACGAGGGCGTCGCGGCGATTCCCGCGTGGTCACAACAGCAGAAGGACGAACTGACCGCCACTCTGGCACGCCCGGTCGCGCTCAAGGAGAACACCCTCAACGAGGCCAAGACCTTCGGCACCGGTTTCACCCCGTTCTTCTTCGGGCTCGCGCTCTTCGTCGGCAGCATCATCGCCTGGATGCTGTTCAACCCGTTGCAATCCCGGCCGATCGCGCAGGGTCTCAATTCGTTCCGCGTGGTACTGGCGTCGTTCGCGCCGACTTTCATGGTCGGACTGCTGCAGGCGACCATCCTCTATCTCGTGGTGGTCTTCGCGATCGGTCTGCGACCGGCGTATCCCGTTGCAACGTATGGCTTCATGTTGCTGATGGTCGCCATGTTCCTCGCGATGATCCAGATGTTCAACGCGCTGTTCGGTCCAGCGGTAGGACGAGTGGTGACCTTGGCGTTCCTGATGATCATGCTCACCTCGGCGGGAGGTATCTACCCCGTCCCGACCACCACGAAACCGTTCCAATACATCCACTGGGTGGATCCGATGACGTACACCGTCAACGGCCTGCGGCAACTGACGGTCGGCGGCGTCGATCATCGCCTGTGGATCGCGGTCGGTGTGGTGGCCGGACTCACGGCGGTGTTCCTCGCCGTGTCCACCTGGGCGGCTCGTCGAAACCGTCAGTACAACATGGATCGTCTCTACCCGCCGGTGGAGGTCTAGATAGCCAGGTCACCCACGGACTGCCCGAGTACGTCAATCCGACTGAAACCCCTACTCCCAAGGAGAGAGAGTATGACCACCACCGAGCATTCGAATGCCAGAACAACCACCAACGCAACCGATTCGCTGTTCATCAACCCGGTCTTCGTGCGGCCCGGCGAGGCGACCGAGCTGCCGAAGTTCCAGATCCCGGACGGAATGAGCCTGCCCCAGACGGCGTATCAGATCGTGCACGACGAGGCGATGCTCGACGGCAACGCACGCCTCAACCTCGCCACGTTCGTCACCACCTGGATGGACGACGAGGCGCGACAGCTCTACAGCGAGACCTATGACAAGAACATGATCGACAAGGACGAGTACCCGCAGACCGCGGCGATCGAGGACCGGTGCTGGAAGATCCTTGCCGACCTGTGGCACGTGCCCGACGTGGAGAGTTCGATCGGGACATCGACCATCGGCTCGTCGGAGGCGGCGATGCTCGGGGGCTTGGCACTCAAGCGGCACTGGCAGGCGCGTCGCAAGGCCGAGGGCAAGTCGACCGAATCGCCGAACCTCGTGCTGTCCACCGCGGTTCAGGTCTGCTGGGAGAAGTTCCTCAACTACTTCGAGGTGGAGCCGCGGTGGGTTCCGGTCACCGAGGACCACGTCGTCTTGGACGGTCACGACCTCGAGAAGTACGTCGACGAGAACACGATCGGTGTCGTGGCGATCATGGGTGTCACCTACAACGGGTTGTACGAGCCCGTGAAAGCGATCTCGGAGAAGCTCGACGAGATCCAGGCGTCGACCGGGCTGGATGTGAAGATCCACGTCGACGGCGCGTCGGGCGCGATGATCGCCCCGTTCTGTCAGCCGGATCTGGAATGGGACTTCCGGGTACCGCGGGTGGTGTCGATCAACACCTCCGGGCACAAGTACGGCCTCGTCTACCCGGGCCTCGGCTGGATCATCTGGCGCGACACCGACGCCCTGCCGGAGAGCATGGTGTTCCACTGCAGCTACCTGGGCGGTGACATGCCCACCCTCGCGCTCAACTTCTCGCGTCCGGGCGCGCAGGTTCTGTTGCAGTACTACAACTTCCTGCGCCTCGGGCGGGAGGGGTATCGCCAGATCCAGCAGAGCTCACTGGACGTCGCGCAATACCTGTCCGGGAAGATCGCCGAGATCGGACCGTTCGAGCTGGTGAGTCGAGGCGACACCATCCCGGTCTTCGCGTGGCGACTCAAGTCCGATCACACCGACAACTGGACACTGTTCGACCTGTCCGACCGACTCCGGATGAAGGGCTGGCTCGTACCCGCCTACCCGATGGCGGACAACCTCGCGTCGATGACCCTGCAGCGCATCGTCGTCCGAGCGGGATTGAGCCATGATCTGGCGACCGCGCTGCTGACCGACATCGTGGCCGAGGTCGACTTCCTCGACAGTCTCGACGCTCCGATGCCGCGCGTGTCCGACACCGGTTCGCACTTCCACCACTGATGTCCCGGTGCCGGGGCGCCGTCGACGCCCCGGCACCGGTACGTGTGGTGTCCGACTCCTGAGGACGCACAACACATGAGCATCGCTGTCGAGCCGCGGCACTGGCGCCACCTCCTGCTCGAACCGACCCTCAACAAGCAGTGCTGGGGTTTCGTCATCGGCTCCGCACTGTTCGCACTCGGATCGGCCCCCGGCTTCGGCTCCTGGGCGGGGGCGTCGAACTCCAACCTGTGCTACTTCGTCGGTGCCTGGTTCTTCACCGCGGCCGGACTGGTCCAGCTGCTCCGCAGCGGACCCGCCACCGTCTCCGTCGATTACGGTTCGGGCACGATGGTGCGTGCGGAATGGCTTGCCGCATCGACCCAATCGGCCGGCACTATCATGTTCAACGTGAGTACAGCCTCCGCGCTCACCGCCCATACCGCCGCGGCCGACAAGCATTTCGTCTGGTCTCCCGACGCGGCAGGTTCGGTGGCGTTCCTCATCAGCGGTGTCGCCGCGATCATTGCCTACACCCGCACCGACCGATGGTGGAATCCGCGGAGCGTCGAATGGTGGTCGACCCAGATCAACTGGGTCGGCTGCGTCGCGTTCGCGGTGTCCGCGGTGGGTGCCTACGTCCTCGCCGACGGCAACAGCCTGGACAACACCCTCGCCAACACCGGTACGTTCGTCGGCGCGCTGTGCTTCATGGTCGCGTCGCTCATCGTCGCGCCGGTCTGGAAACGGCCCGTGGCGTGACACCCGCCTGGCAGTCGGCGGACACGTCTTCTTTGTTCTCCGACGACACCGTCGAGCAGTGGTACGGGCGGATCGGTGCCTTCAGTCCGATCGGTCAGAGCGCAACCCGGCACGTGTACCGAGCCGGGGCGGACGGGGCCGCGCACTACCTGCCGGCGCTGACCGTGTCCGGCCCGGACGGGGTCGACAGTTTCGCCGAGATCGTGTTCTGGCGGCCGTTGACGCTGATCTGCGCGTTTGCCGCCCTGCGCTCGCCGTGCACGATGTCGGGCAGCGGCCCACCCGTGGTCGACGGACTCGAGTCCCACGTGATCGTCGGCACCCAGTCCATGTCGTCGTCCGGTGTCGTCACCCATGGCCGGGCGTCGACGACATATCAGGGAAGCGACTTTCTGGGAGTCCTCGACACCTCGCAGGAATTCACGCACACGGCGTTCGACATCAGCGATCCGGCCGGCGTGTGGATTCCCACCGCACTGCTCGCCGAGGACTTCGGTTCCGGTCCGCTCATCGCCGAAAGCCCACTCGCCCGATCCGCCGCCGCCTTCCTACGCAACTTCGCTCATGAAGTCGCGGTGCGTGGCGCTGACACCGACGTCGAGGCCGAACTCGCCGCGATCGACGTCGTTCGTTGTGCATTGCGGAATTCGACGACGCGACCCACGCAGACGGACAACAATGCCCAGATCATCCAGGACGCCACGCTGTCGCTGATCGAACAGAACTATCGTGACCCGGGCTTCTCGGTCGATTCGATCGTCCGGAATCTCCATGTCAGCCGGCGACATCTCTACCGGATGTTTGCGGGGGCCGTCGAGTCGCCGGCCGCGCTGATCGCACGCCGCCGTCTGGAGCGGGCGCGGACGATGCTGGAAAGCCCCGGGGACATCACCATCGATCGGGTGGCGCAGGCTTCGGGATTCACCTCGGGTGCCATCTTGCGGAACAGATTCCGGTCCGAATTCGGCGTGACGCCGGATCAGTTCCGTCGCAACCGGTTCGAGCAAACGGCAGCGGACGAGTGACGGCGGGCATGTGATGGGGCCCGGTTATTCCAGGTCTGGTTTGGATTCTGCTGTGGTCGACGCCTGGTATCAGCGATGGGGTGTACGCGATCCGGGTGATCTGTCCGCACCCGTTCGACTCCGGGGACGAGCGGGCCTGGCCGCCTACTCGACCGGTTTCAGTGCGGTCAGTGCTGATCAGCCGGAGACCTACGAGTCCATCATCTACCATCGAAAACTGTCGATGATGATGGCGCACTGCGAATTACATACGCCTCGACGAACCGAACTGACCGAGACGACGATTCGCGCGCAACCGATGGAACTCGTCATCGTGGCCGCTCACGTCCTCGACAGCGAGTTGCGGATCACCCAGTACGGCAGACGGATGTCCTATGGCGAAGGCCAATTGGTGGTTCTTGCGCTCGACAGCCCGTTCGTCAACGTCGTCGAATCGGTGGCCGATTCCGCGATGCTGATCATTCCCAAGCGACTGCTCGGACTCGGCAACGGAGCCGAGCAGATGCCGGCCCTCCCGGCCGCAGCCGACTCGCTCGTGTCGCGATCGACCGCACAGTTCGTGCGCCGCTTCGCCGGTGATGCCGCGATGCTGGGGCGCACGGTGACTCCGGACATGGAGATCGCAGCGATTCGCATGGTCCGGGAGACCATCGGTTTGCACGGATATCACGAGCGTCATCCCCAGCACGACAGCATCGTCGTCCGGGAGACCGCGCTGGAATTGATCGAGCGGAGCTATCGCGACCCGCACTTCTCCGCGGATTCCATCGCGTCCGCGCTCCACATGAGCCGACGGCATCTCTACCGGCACTTCGCGGACGCGGAGTTCTCACCCGCCGTCCTGCTCAAACAGCGACGGCTTGCCCGGGCGATGGAGTTGCTCGCCGGTGCTCGGGAACTGCCCCTCGACGAGGTGGCGCGGCGTTCGGGATTCGTATCGGTCTCGACCATGCGCAACCGGCTGCGGGCGGAGATCGGTATGACGCCCGTCGAGTTCCGTGCCTCGGTTCGCCCCCCTGCGCCGGAAGTCCTGGCGTCGGAAGTCCCGGCGACCACGCAACCCCGCGCCGAATCGGGTGAGGGTGCGACCTGACCCGACTCGGGTCGCCGTGTCGCCTCCGGTGCGTCGGTACAGTTGATCGATGCCTCGCATACGTCGGACGGTCGCCGAATCCATCTCGGTCGTGATGCTGTCGACTGTGCTGCTGTTGGGGGCGCTGGTCGTCGCGGCACCAGCTGGTGCCGCCGCACCCGTCGACGGTTTCGTGTTCACCACCACCGACGTCGTTGCCGACGAACTCCCGTCGGCGGCCGCATCGGGCACCCGGCTCACCTACGCGACACGCGATCAGAACGGCCGTCCCGCGATGTCGAGCGGCGTGTACTGGGTGCCGAGGGGGACGCCGCCCGCCGGTGGCTGGCCGATCGTCTCCTGGGCGCACGGAACCGTCGGACTGGCCGACGAGTGCGCGCCGACCCTGCACCGACTCGGCGATGGCGTCGAAGCTCCCGTGCGGGCGGCACTCGCAGCCGGTTATGCCGTGACCGCAACCGATTACGCCGGGCTCGGATCGGCGGGGGAGACGGAGTACCTCGGCGGCCGGGCGGCGGCGTATTCGGTGCTCGACATGATCCGCGCGGCCCGGTCGGTCGATCCCTCACTCGGGTCGCGATGGGTGTCGACCGGCCATTCGCAAGGCGGTCACGCCGCGCTGCAGGCGGGCCGCCTCGCCGCGGACCATGCACCCGAGCTGCCGGTGGCCGGCATCGTCGCGATCGCCCCGGTCTCGTCGCTGGAGAACCTGTTCGGATTGTTCGGCCCCCGCGTCCCAGGTCTCGGCGCGCTCAATGTCCTCAGTGCGCCGTTCCTGTTCACCCTCGCCGGACTCGACCACGCCCACCCGGAACTCGGCGTCGCCGACTTCCTGACCTCCGACGGCAAGCGTTTCCTCGACCGCGCGCGAGCCCGGTGCAACGGCGATCTCGTCGATGCGCTGCGGTCGGTGTCCCCGGGCTCGCTCGTCGCGTCGTCGTTCACCGCCGAGCTGGAGTTCCGCAACGCCTTGCGCGAGTATGCCGAGGTCCCCACCTCCGGGTATCCGGCGAAAGTGACTCTCGCGCACGGTCTTCTCGATCCGGTGCTGCCCTATCCGCTGAGCCGGTCGCTGCGCTCGGCGATGCGCGACGCCGGCACCGACGTCGATCTCAAGACCTATGCGCGCGCCGACCACAGCAGTGTCGTCGACGAGTCGCTGCCCGACGTGATGACCGCGATCCGGGAGTCGTTCGGCCGGTAGCGATCACTCGAGCGCTTCGCCGAGTTCCATCCAGCGTTCCTCGACCTCGGCCAGCTCGGCCTCCATCGCGCGGATGCTCTCCGTCTCCGCGGCGAGCCCCTGGTAATCGGATTGATCGTGGTCGGCCAGTGCGGCTCGGGCGGCATCGATCTTGCTGTGCAGCTTGTCGATCCGACGTTCCAGCGAGGCCAGCTCCTTGTTGGCCGCACGCAACTCGGCGCCACTGAGAGACGGGCTCGAGTTCCCGCCGGCAGGGGTCGACGCGGTCGCCGAGGCCACCGCCGAGTTTCCCTTCGACTGTGCTGCACGCAGTTTCAGAAACTCGTCGACCCCGTTCGGGAGGTGACGCAGCTTGCCGTCGAGGACAGCGAACTGCTGATCGGTGACGCGTTCGAGGAAGTACCGGTCGTGCGAGACGACGATGAGCGTGCCCGGCCAGGAGTCGAGGAGATCCTCGAGCGCGGCGAGCATGTCGGTGTCGAGGTCGTTGGTCGGCTCGTCGAGGATCAGCACGTTGGGGGCGGCGAGCAGGATGAGGAGCAGCTGCAGCCGACGCTTCTGCCCGCCGGACAGGTCTTTGACGGGGGTGGAGAGCTGGGCGCTGTCGAAGCCCAGTCGTTCGAGGAGTTGCGACGGCGAGAGCTCCTGCGCCTTCGACCCCGAGCCGAAGGTGTAGGTGGTCTGTAGTTCGGCGATCACCTTCCGGACCGGGTCGTCGAGGTACCGGTCGAGATCGTCGAGGCGTTGGGTCAGCGTCGCGACCTTGACGGTCTTGCCACGCTTGACCCGTCCGCCGGTCGGCTCCACGGTGCCGGCGATGAGGCCGAGGAGCGTCGACTTGCCGGCGCCGTTGACGCCGAGGATGCCGGTTCGCTCACCCGGGGCGAGTCGCCACTCGACGCCGTCGAGGACGTCGCGGTCGCCATAGGACACCGACACGTCGAGGAGGTCGACGACGTCTTTGCCCAGACGCGCGGTGGCCAGGGACTGCAGGGCGACCGTGTCACGCACCGGCGGGACGTCGGCGATCAGCGCGTTGGCGGCGTCGATGCGGAACTTCGGCTTGGAGGTCCGCGCGGGGGCGCCGCGACGCAGCCAGGCGAGTTCCTTGCGGGCGAGGTTCTGCCGACGCGCCTCGACGGCCGCGGCCTGCCGGTCGCGTTCGACGCGCTGCAGGATGTAGGCCGCGTAACCACCCTCGAAGGGTTCGACGATCCGGTCGTGCACCTCCCAGGTGACGGTGCAGACCTCGTCGAGGAACCACCGATCGTGGGTGACGACCATCAACCCGCCGGCGTTGGCCGGCCAGCGCCGTTTGAGGTGCTCGGCGAGCCAGGTGATGGCCTCGACGTCGAGGTGGTTGGTCGGCTCGTCCAGCGCGAGGACGTCGTGCTCGCCGGCGAGCAGCCGGGCCAGCGACACCCGACGGCGCTGACCGCCCGACAGCGAACTGGTGGGCGCCGCCCATTCGACGTCCCCGAGCAGTCCGCCGATGACGTCGCGGACCTTGGCGTCGCCCGCCCATTCGTGTTCGGGGCGGTCGCCGACGACTGCATGCCCGACGGTCTCGCCCTCGTCGAAGACGTCGACCTGGTCCAGGACACCGATCCGCACTCCGCCACGCACGGTGACGCGACCGGAATCCGGCTGCATCCGTCCGGCGAGCATCGCCATCAGGCTCGACTTGCCGTCGCCGTTACGGCCGACGATGCCGATGCGGTCGCCCTCGTTGACCCCGAGGGACACCGACTCGAAGACCTTGGTGGTCGGGTATTCCAGGCCTAGGGTTTCCGCGCCGAGTAGATGAGCCACCCGTCAGACGCTAGTGGGTGGCCGGTGCCGGGCTAACGGCGGATGGCCCCGTTGACCATGGCCGCGAAGGCGACGGCGCCCGCCTGATTGACGTGGAAGGGCAGCGCGATGCGATTCGACAGCGAGCTCTCGTACCAGGGGTTGATCAGGTTGCACGCATCGTGGCCCGCCGATCGCCGGTTCGCGTCGATGAAGGTGCCGCCGACCTTGGTCGACGCCCGCCAGAGCGCGCCGTTGGCACGGTTGAAGACCTCGCGCATCCACCGGGCGTCGGGGTCGCTCAGCGGTACGAGCGGCCAGCATCCGCTGAAGCCGATGAAACCACCGAGCCCGACGACGATGATCTGGGCCTTCGGCGCCTTCTGCCGGATCGCACGCAGCGCCGGTGTCACCCGGTTCTCCATCAGGTCGATCCGCCACCGGACCTCGTTCTCAAGGGCGCGGTTGTGGCGACAGCGGCGGTCGGTGAACGCGGGGGTCCGGCACTGGTTCAGGATCGCGTTCCACCGCATGTCGTTGCCGCCGATGCTCACGGTGATCAGTTGCGCATCACGGGGGACCAGGTGCAGCTGGATCGGTTTGGTGCCGCCGCTGGTGTGCTGCGGGGACCGGTACAGGTGTGTCGCCTGCGCGCCCGCACACGAGGCGTCGATGAAATGCCGCGGCAGGGTCGCCCCGGCGACGAGGGTCGGGTAGTTGAACGCCGACCGCTTGCATCCCGCGAAGTACGCCGGGGTCGGGGTGTAGAAACTCCCGGACGCCCGCGAATCGCCGAGCGCGACATAGGTGCCGCCGGTGTAGCGCACGGGGGCGGCCTGCGCGGGCGCGGCCACCGCCGCCATCATCGACACCACGAACGCGGTGACCAACACCGTCGCCAACACCTGGAATCCGCCCCGGACAAACCCCACCACGCACACCACTTCCGCTACCCGCCGATTGCTCAGGAAATCTTAAGGCAACGACCCCGGGTCCGGCCGCAGAGTGCGGGATCGGTCTCGGAAGTCGGCACAAATACGGCACTCTGCCGCGGACGTGGAACCTGCACGGTTCGGCGTGCGTCTACCTGTGCATGGCCACTGCACCTGCCTTGCGGGCATTCGCTCTGGCGCGCGACGGCGTTGTCACCGCGGCCGAAGCCGGCGAGCACGGTCTCAGTCGCGGCACGATCGGACGGCGGGTGAACTCCGGTGAGTGGGTTCGTGCGAGTTCCGGCGTCTATCGGCTGGCCGATCATCCGGTGACCGCGAGGACCCGAACTCGCCTGGCCACTCTGCAGGTCTCCGCAGACGCCGTACTCAGCGGACTGGCGGCCGCATGGTGGCACGGTCTCGTGACCACACGGCCGGCGACGACAACCGTCACCGCTTCGCGGAGTTGGCACGGTTCGCCGGTGAAGGGGACGCTCGTCGTGCGAAGAAACCTCGACGAGTCCGACGTCGTGGTCGAGAAGGGCCTCACGGTGACGGCCGTGCCGCTGTCCGTCCTCGAGGGTGCCATCGAAGGAAAGATCGACGTGCTCGACCGCGCCTTGCAGGACAAGAGGGTCACCGTCGATGCTCTGGTGCAGACGTATCAGCGTCGACGACGCTGCCGAGGTGCACACGAGATGGCGAAGATGCTCGCGCTCCTGGGTTCTGGTGCTCGTTCGGTCGCCGAGCGATCGCCTGATGGTCCTCACAGAGTGCGGGATTCGTACTGGAAACCGGCACGAATCCCGCACTCTGCGGACACGGGTCCTACACCTACAGGCCGAGATCCTTGGCGATGATCGTCTTCATGACCTCGCTGGTGCCGCCGTAGATGCGGGTGACACGGGTGTCGGCGTACAGCCGGGCGATCGGGTACTCCAGGACGTAGCCGTACCCGCCGTGCAACTGCAGGCACTTGTCGATGACCTTGCCCGCCGTCTCGGTGGCGAACAGCTTCGCGCGGGCCGCGTCCGGGACGGTGAGCTCGCCCTCGTTGTGGAGTTCGAGTGCCCGGTCGACGAATTGCCGGATGGCCTCCACCTCGGCGGAGCACTCGGCGAGTACGAACTTGGTGTTCTGGAACGCGGCAACGGGTTTGCCGAAGACGTCGCGCTCCTTGGTGTAGGCGATCGCGTGCTGGACGGCGGCGGCCGCGGTGGCCGACGCCCCGATGGCGATGGTCAGCCGTTCCTGCGCGAGGTTGTGCGCCAGGTAGGAGAAGCCCGCGCCCTCCTCGCCGAGCCGATCCTCGACGGGAACCCGGACCGAGCTGAACGAGAGCTCGGCGGTGTCGGAGGCCTTGAGTCCGATCTTCTCGATCTTGCGACCCACCGCGAAACCCTCGGATGCGGTGTCGACGACCAGGATCGACAGCCCCGCACGACGATTCGACTCGTCGAACGCCGCGGTTCGGGCGACCACCAGGATGCGATCGGCCAGCGCTCCACCCGTGATGAACGTCTTCGCGCCGTCGAGTACGTAGTGCGACCCGTCCTCGGACAGCTTGGCCGTGGTCGAGATGTTGGCGAGGTCCGAGCCGGTTCCGGGTTCGGTCATCGCGATGGCGAACATGAGTTCGCCGGAACAGAATCCGGGCAGCCAGCGCTGCTTCTGCTCGGCGGTGGCGTACTCGACGAGGTAGGGGAGGATCAGGTTGGAGTGCACCGAGTAGCTGCCGAAGGTGACACCCGCGGCCGAGGTCTCCTCGGCTATCACCATCGAGTAGGTGAAGTCCGAGACACCTCCGCCGCCGAACTCCTCGGGCGCTTCGATACCCAGGACGCCGAGTTCGCCCAGCCGGTTGTAGAACTCGCGCGGCGGATGCCCCTGCTTCTCCCAGTCGTGGTAGACGGGCGCAACCTCTTTGGCGATGAAGTCCCTGATCGTCTTGCGGAAGGATTCGTGGTCCTCGGTGAAGATGCGGCGCTGCATGTGATCCCTCGAAACTGTTGTGGGCGGGTGGTTCTGACGACGTTCATCGCTGCGGCGGTCATCGCTCCCGATACTCGCGCAGCAGTCCCTTGGAGATGATCTGTTTCTGGATTTCGCTGGTGCCCTCGCCGATCAGCAGGAATGGCGCGTCGCGCATCAGCCGCTCGATCTCGAATTCCTTCGAATAGCCGTAGCCACCGTGGATTCGGAAGCTGGCCTGCGTGACCTCGGCGCAGTACTCGCTGCACAGGTACTTGGCCATCCCGGCGGCGACGTCGTTGCGCTCGCCGGAGTCTTTCAATCGCGCCGCGTTGACCATCATCAGGTGCGCGGCCTCGACCTTGGTCGCCATCTCGGCCAGCGAGAACGCGATGGCCTGATGTTCGGCGATGGGTTTGCCGAACGTGGATCGCTGCTGTGCGTACTTCACGCCGAGTTCGAATGCGCGCTGGGCGATTCCGCAGGCGCGCGCCGACACGTTGACCCGCCCGACCTCGACGCCGTCCATCATGTGCGCGAAACCGCGGCCGGGTTCGCCGCCGAGGATGTCCGTGGCCGGCGCGCGATAACCGTCGAAGATCAGCTCGGTGGTGTCGATGCCCTTGTAGCCCATCTTGTCCAGCTTGCGCGGGATCGTCAGGCCGGGCAGCACCTCGCCGAATCCGGCGGGTTTCTCCACCAGGAACGCCGTGAGGTTCTTGTGCGGCCGTTCGCTGCCCTCGTCGGTACGGACCAGAGCGGCAACGAGAGTCGACGACCCGCCGTTCGTCAGCCACATCTTCTGCCCGCTGATGACGTATGCGTCGGCTCCGTCCCGCTTCGCGATGGTCTTGATCGCCGCCACGTCCGACCCGAGTTCCGGTTCGGACATCGAGAACGCGCCGCGGACCTCACCGGTCGCCATGCGTGGCAGGAACCGTTGCTTCTGGTCGTCGGTCCCGTGCTGGCGGATCATGTACGCCACGATGAAATGGGTGTTGATCACCCCGGACACGCTCATCCACCCGCGAGCGAGTTCTTCGACGCACAGGGCGTAGGTGAGCAGTGACTCGCCCAGCCCGCCGTACTCCTCGGGGATCATCAGGCCGAACAGGCCCATCTCGGCCATGCCGTCGACGATGGCTTGTGGATACTCGTCGGCGTGCTCGAGCTCCTGCGCGGCGGGGATGATCTGTTTGTCGACGAACGAGCGGACGTTGGCCAGGATCTCCGTCTGGATCTCGGTGAGGCCCAGGGTCTGCGCGAGGCGGGTCATGGTGGTGGCTTGTCTCCGAAGTCGGTCGGGGTGCGAACGCACCATCGGCGGCGAAGTGGCGTGCGACTCCACACGGTCCGTCTCACAGCATGCACGCCTCGACCTCGGCGAGGTAGTCGCCGTGAACTAAGGGAGCGATAGCGCGTGCCAATGAAACGAGGGGTGCCGAACGCACCAACGCTAAGTCTCCGATAGGGCCTGCCAATGACCCCAGCTCGCGCCGGCGCGGGCCTGGACACATAGGCAGGCGCAGTCGGATCGTTTGCCGAGCGAACGTTGTCAGTGGTGTTCACGCGCGGTTTGAATCAGGACAGATGTGATCCACCCCACTCGGCGATCGCATCGTCACCCAGACCACTCGTCGGAAGAGGTATCACCATGCCGGTCACGACCACCTCCGGATCAGGACCCGGGAAGAGGCCCGCGTTCGCGGCGCGCGCCTCATCCGGAGAGGCCACGCAGACCACCGACTTCGAAGCGGGCCGGACCCCGCGGGGCCTCGGCCCGCGCGGCGAATCCCGCGCCGGCGCCTGGGGTCTCACGGCTCTGCTGGTGAGCCTCTACGTGATCAACTACGCCGACAAGGCGGTGCTGGGCATCATCGCGCAACCGCTCCGCGAAGAGCTGGGCCTGAGCTCGTCCCAGATCGGTCTCGTCGGCAGCCTGTTCTTCCTGACGTTCACGATCGGCGGCTTCTTCGCGGGACTGCTCAACCGCTGGATGACCCTGCGCTGGTCGCTGGTCCTGCTGGCGCTGTGCTGGGCCGCGGCGATGCTACCGATGGTCATGGTGGCGTCGTTCGCGGTCCTCATCCTCAGCCGGCTGTTCCTCGGTCTCGCCGAAGGTCCGAGTTCGGCGCTCCTGCACACCGCTGCCTACTCCTGGCACCCCCCGGCCCGACGCGCGCTGCCCGGCGCACTCCTCGCCGGGGCGGCGTCGATCTCGAAGATCGCGATCGCTCCGCTGCTCGCCGTGATCACCGTGAGCTTCGGATGGCGTTGGGCGCTGATCTCCCTCGCCGCCGGCGGCCTCGTCTGGTGCGTCGTCTGGCTGTCGACCTGGCGTAACGGCCCGTACATCGCGAGCGGCAAGGCGTCCAAGAAGACGCCCGCCGCGAGCGCCGATGCCGAACCGGCGACGCCGTGGATCTCGATCTTCCGCTCGCGCACCTTCGTCACCGGAGCCCTCGTGGTCATGAGTGTCTACGCGCTGGTCAGCGTCGTGCTGACCTGGCTGCCGTCGTACTTCGAAGAAGGACTGGGCTACAGCCGGCTGCAGTCCGGGTCGATGTTCGCGTTCCCCTCGATCGTCGGCCTGGTCCTGATGGTGCTGAGTTCGATCACGAGTGACCGGATGATCTCGAAGGGGGCGACGTCGCGGATGCTGCGCATCGTCGTGCCGTCGGTCGGGGTCCTCGTCTCGGGCGTCCTGCTGTTCCTGCTGCCCTCGGTCGGCACCCCGATCATCGCGGTAGCGATCCTGTCGATCGGCTATGGCTCCGCGGCCACGGTGTTCCCGCTGTTCAACGCCGCCGTCGCCGAGATCTGCCCGCCCCGGCAGACCGCGGGCACGCTGGGCGTCTTCCTGGCGATCATGGCGATCGGCGGTCTCGTCGCGCCGTACGCCACGGGTGTCATCGTCGACGCGGCCGCCACACCCGCCGAGGGCTACGCCACCGCGTTCCAGGTGCTCGGGATCGTCGCCGCGGTGTGCGCGCTACTCGCCCTGGTGTTCGCCGATCCCGAGCGGGACCGTGCCCGGTTGCGTCCGCACGCGCCGGCCGTCGAAGGCGCCACACCGTGACCTACGCGTCCCATAGGCAGGGCCTCATCGACTGTGAGTGTGAATCGACTTGTCTGCCAAGCGCCCCGGTGGTCGGCTCGTCACAACGGGCGATCGGCGTCCGCCGGCGTCGTGCACGCCGGACACAACCACATCCCTTGCCCTGACCTCGAGGAGTCCCCATGCGTGATGCAGTGATCGTCGACGCGGTCCGCGCGCCCATCGGCCGCCGCCGCGGCGCCCTGTCCGGTATCCATCCCGCCGATTTGTCGGCCCACGTACTCGAGGCGCTCGTCGAGCGGACCGGCCTCGATCCGGCCGTCGTCGACGATGTGGTGTGGGGTTGTGTCAGCCAGGCCGCCGAACAGGCGGGCAATGTCGCGCGGACGGCCGTACTCGCCGCCGGCTGGCCCGAGAGTGTCCCCGGGACCACCGTGACCCGTGCCTGCGGATCGAGCCAGCAGGCGGTCAGCATGGCGGCCGCGGCGGTTGCGTCGGGTCAGCAGGACGTCGTGATCGCCGGCGGTGTCGAGTCGATGAGTCGGGTGCCGATGGGCAGCGCGGCACCGAACGGCGAGCATCAGCCGCCCACGGTCCTCGACCGCTACGGCGTCGACAAGTTCAGCCAGGGGATCGGCGCCGAGATGGTCGCCGCGAAATGGGGATTGGATCGCACCCGTCTCGATGAGTACTCGCTGCGATCGCATGAGCTCGCCGCGCAGGCGGCCGACCGCGGCGCGTTCGACGCCCAGCTGGCCCCGATCCCGGGAGTGCTCGAGGGCGACGAGGGAATCCGGCGCGGTGGCACCCTCGAGTCGCTCGCCAAGCTCAAGCCGGCCTTCAGCGAGGACGGCGTCATCCACGCCGGCAACTCCTCGCAGATCTCCGACGGATCGGCTGCCCTGCTGATCATGTCCGCCGAGACCGCGAAGTCGCACGGTCTCACGCCGATCGCCCGAATCCACACCGCGGTCGTCGCCGCCGACGACCCGGTGATCATGCTGACCGGACCGATCCCGGCCACGGCGAAGGCACTCAAGCGCTCCGGGCTGTCGATCGACGACATCGGGGCCTTCGAGATCAACGAGGCTTTCGCCCCGGTGCCCCTGGCCTGGCAAGCCGAGACCGGCGCCGACATCGAGCGTCTCAACCCACTCGGCGGTGCGATCGCCGTCGGCCATCCCCTCGGCGGATCCGGCGCGATCCTCATGACGCGGCTCGTCCACCACATGCGCGACAACGGCATCCGGTACGGGCTGCAGTCGATGTGCGAAGCCGGCGGCATGGCCAACACCACCATCCTCGAACTGCTCTGACGGCAGAGCCTCCGCTCCGGCGGCGCGAGGAGCGGTGGGCCCCCTTCGCTCCCTGAGGAGCGTCCGGAGCTTGCGGAGGGCGCGCCTGTTCTCGCTCCCTGAGGAGCGTCCGGAGCTTGCGGAGGGCGCGTCACGAAGGGTCTGCCACGCACCTCGCCAGGACCCTTCGTGACGCTCGCAAGCTCGCTCCTCAGGGAGCAGGGTTGGGCTCGCAAGCTCGCTCCTCAGGGAGCAGGGTTGGGCTCGCAAGCTCGCTCCTCAGGGAGCAGGGTTGGGCTCGCTTCGCTCGCTCCTCAGGGAGCACGAAAAATCACATCGAAAGGTACTTAATAACAATGGAACTCAAAGGACGCTCGATCGCGATCACCGGTGGCGCATCCGGTCTCGGTCTCGCAACCGCCCAACGTGTCGTCGACGCCGGTGGGCTGGTCACCCTGATCGATCTGCCGACCTCGGACGGGCAGGCCGTGGCCGACGGACTCGGCACCGCTGCCTCGTTCGCCGCCGCCGACATCACCGATGCCGAACAGTTCGCCGCCGCACTCGATGTCGCCGACAACCGCGGAGGTCTGCGCGGACTCGTGCACTGTGCCGGAGCCGGCCGGCGGATGCGCATCCTCGACAAGGAGGGCAAGGCGGGTTCGGTCGAGGACTTCGAATTCGTCATCAAGCTCAACCTCGTCGGGTCGTTCCATGCGCTCGCGCTCGGCGCGGAACGCATCGCGCGGCAGGAACCGGTCGACGGCGAACGCGGCGCCATCGTCATGACCGCGTCGGTCGCGGCGTTCGAGGGACAGATAGGCCAGATCAACTACGCGGCGTCGAAGGCGGGCATCGTCGGGATGACGCTGGTCGCCGCGCGGGACCTGGCCAGCAAGCTCATCCGTGTCAACACCATCGCGCCGGGCACGATGGACACGCCGCTGCTCGCGCGTCTGCGCGACGACGTGCGCGATGCGCTGGCCGCGAGCATCCCCAACCCCGCACGGCTGGGGCGTCCGGAGGAGTTCGGCCGGCTCGCGGCCTCGATCCTGGAGAACTCCTACCTCAACGGCGAGACCATCCGCCTCGACGGGGCGATCCGGATGGCGCCGAGGTAGCCGGAGCCGGCACGAACGATTCGGCACTCCCACAACGCCTCTCGAGAGGAACATCGCGATGTCTGCCCCGACGCCCACCACTCTCCGCTATCCCGAGACCACGATGGCGGTACTGCCGGCGAGTATGGCGGCCCTGTACGGCGATCGTGCAGCCGTCGTCGACGGCGCGACGACGCTCACGTTCGCCGGGCTCGACGCACGGTCGGCCGCGGTGGCGTCGGCGTTGCGCTCCGCGGGGGTCGCCGATCGCGATGTGGTCCTGCTGTACCTGACCAACAGCGTCGAGTTCGTCGTCGCCTACTACGGGTCGTTGCGCGCGGGCGCATCCGTGACCCTGGTCAATCCGTTGCAGCCCGTACCGGGTCTGCGGCGTCAGATCGCGGAAACCGGTGCGGTGGTGGGTTTCACGCAGGTCGAACAGTCCGGGCGTCTCCTGGAAGCCGCCGCCGGTACGAGGTTGACGACGGTGGTGACGGTGGACGGGGCCGCGGATGCGCGGGACGGCATCGACACCGTCCCCCTCGCGGAGTTCGTCGCCGGGCATGGTGCGGCACCGCAGGTTTCGACCACGAGCGACGACGTCGCGCATCTGGCCTTCACCGGTGGCACCACGGGTGTGTCCAAGGGCGTGCGGGTCCTGCATCGCAACGTCCTCGGCAACGTCACGCAGATGATCGGCTGGCGGGCGGGACATTCCGTCGAG
Source organism: Gordonia sp. PvP123 (assembly GCF_040547295.1). Lineage (NCBI taxonomy): Bacteria > Bacillati > Actinomycetota > Actinomycetes > Mycobacteriales > Gordoniaceae > Gordonia > Gordonia sp. PvP123. Next base: position 120,484 of record NZ_JBEPPN010000002.1, read on the forward strand.
GTGGGTGCCGACGGGCTCCTGACGTTGGCACCCCGGTCGGCGGAGAACCCGGGGGTCGTCCCCGGGCACGCGGCGACGGTCGTGGTGTCCCCGCTGTTCCACGCGCATGCCCTCATCAACATGTCGTTTCTCCTTCTGTGCGGCGCCACGCACGTGTTCGCCGGTCGTTTCGAACCCGGACGGATGCTGGCCCTCATCGAGGAGCACCGGGCGTCGTACGTGACGGGTAGCCCAGCGATGTGGCACGCGCTCGCCGTGCACCCCGACGTCTCCGCGCGGGACCTGACCTCGGTGCGGGTCGTCTCCTCCGGCGCCGCACCGATCGACCATGTGACTCTCGAGCAGCTCCAAAAGGCGTTCCCGGCAGCGGCGATCGTGGAGGGCTACGGCCTCACCGAGGCGACATGCCTGGTGTCCTCGGCGCCCCTGACGTCCGCGGGACGATACCGGCTCGGCAGTGTGGGTCTGCCGACGTTCGACACCGAGATCGAGATCCGCGCCGTCGACGATCCGACCGTCGTCCTCGCGCCGGGGGAGAAGGGGCAGTTGTGGGTGCGTGGACCGCAGGTCACCGACGGCTACCTCGATCACCCCGACAAGACGGCCAAACAGTTCGTCGACGGGTGGCTCGACACCGGTGACATCGCCTACCGCGACGCCGACGGGTACCTCTACATCTGCGACCGCGCGAAGGACATGCTGATCTACAAGGGCTACAACGTGTATCCGCGCGAGCTCGAGGAGATCCTGGTGACGCATCCCGACGTCGAGGCGGCCGCGGTCGTCGCCCGGGAGGCGGGTGCGGTGGGTCAGGAACCGGTCGCCTTTCTCGTCGCCCGGGGCGGTCATGTCATCGACGCCGATGCGGTGTCGGACTTCGTCGCGGCACAGGTGTTGCCGTACAAGAAGATTCGCGATGTGTTCGTCGTCGACGAGCTGCCAACGTCGGCGGCGGGCAAGGTCCAGAAGGTGGCGTTGCGGGAGCGCCTGGCGAAAGCCTGAGGTCCCGGGCGCCGGCGCACGAACGAGGCGCCGGCGCGGCGCACGCCGGCGGGGTCAGCGTTGCGCGCGCTTGACCAGGTTGCGCCCGATGATGAGTCGCTGGATCTCGCTGGTGCCCTCGTACAGGCGGAGCAATCGCACCTCGCGGTAGATGCGCTCGACCGGGACGTCGCGCATGTAGCCGCTGCCGCCGTGGATCTGCACGGCGAGGTCGGCGACCTTGCCGACCATCTCGGTGCAGAACAGTTTGGCAGCCGACGGGGCGATGCGCCGGTCGGTGTCGTCGACCCAGGCACGGGCCGCCTCCCGGACCAGTGCGCGCCCGGCCATGACACCGGATTGCTGATCGGCGAGCATCGCCTGGACCAATTGGAACTCGCCGATGGCGGTACCGCCCTGGGTGGCGGTCGCGGCCCACGAGACAGACTCGTCGAGCGCCCGCTGGGCGGTGCCCACCGAGAGTGCGGCGATATGGACCCGGCCGCGGGCGAGGCTCATCATCGCGGCCTTGTAGCCCACGTCCTCACTGCCGCCGACGAGGGCCGAATCCGGCACGCGGACACCGTCGAAGTGCACGTCGGAGGTCCAGGCGCCCTCCTGGCCCATCTTGCGATCCTTGGCTCCGACGCTGAGCCCCGCGGCATCGGCGGGGACGAGGAACACCGCGATGCCGGTGCCGGCGTCGTCGGCCGGCCGGGTTCGCGCGAACACGACGAACAGATCGGCCAGCGGGGCGTTGGTGATGAACCGCTTCTCGCCGGTGATCACCCAGTCATCGCCGTCGCGGACGGCTTTCGTGCGCAGTCCGGCCGGGTCGGACCCGGCCCCCGGTTCCGTCAGCGCGAACGAGGCGACCACCTCGCCGGACGCGATCTTCTCCAGCCAGGCGGTCTTCTGTTCGTCGGTGCCGAAGTGGACGAGGACCTGGCCGGCGATGCCGTTGTTGGTGCCGAACATCGACCGCAGTGCCAGGGACGTGTAGCCCAGCTCCATCGCGAGTTCGACGTCCTGGGTGAGGTCGAGGCCGAGGCCGCCCCATTCCTGTGGGATGGCGTAGCCGAAAAGGCCCATGTCCTTGGCTGTTTGGCGGATGTCGTCCGGGATCGCGTCGGTGTCGAGGATCTCCTGCTCACGGGGGACCACCGCCTCGCGGACGAACGCACGCGTCGCGGCGAGGATGTCGGCGAAATCCTCTGGGCCCACCTGGGAGGTCGTGGCTGGTTGCATCACACCGGTCATGAAACCACTCTGGCGTGTCCGCCTGCGACCGTCCAATACGAAACCGGGATCGATCCGATAGCCGCTGCGTATGAGCGCGGAGGGGTTCGACGGCGCCGGATCTCGATAGATTGAGGTCACTCAACCGTTCCCGGAAGGACGACACCACACATGGCTCCCAGCACCACCGCCGAGTTGCTGCTCGAAGGACGCACCGCCGTCGTGACCGGCGGCGCGCAGGGCATCGGTCTCGAGATCGCCCGGTCGTTCGTCGGCGCAGGCGCCCGAGTCGTCCTCGGTGATCTCAGCCTCGACGCCGCGCAGGCCGCCGTCGACGAACTCGGCGGCAGCGAGGTGGCCCGGGCGGTGCGGTGCGACGTCGTCGACGCGGGCGAGGTCGACACACTGCTCGCGACGGCGGTCGAGGGCTTCGGATCCCTCGACGTCCTGGTGAACAACGCGGGAATCACCCGGGACGCGACGATGCGGACGATGACCGAAGACGACTTCGACCAGGTCATCTCCGTGCATCTCAAGGGCACCTGGAACGGGACGCGCAAGGCGGCGGCGATCATGCGCGAGGCCAAGCGCGGTGCGATCGTGAACATCTCGTCGTTGTCCGGCAAGGTCGGCATGGTGGGACAGACCAACTACTCGGCGGCCAAGGCGGGCATCGTCGGACTGACCAAGGCCGCAGCCAAGGAGATGGCCCATCACGGTGTGCGGGTCAACGCGATCCAGCCCGGCCTGATCCGGTCGGCGATGACCGAGGCGATGCCGCAGAAGGCGTGGGACCAGAAGATGGCGGAGATCCCGATGCGACGCGCCGGTGAGGTCGGTGAGGTCGCGAGCGTGGCCCTGTTCCTCGCCTCGGACATGTCGTCGTACATGACGGGCACCGTCCTCGAGGTCACCGGCGGTCGCTTCATGTGACGGTCCGCGCCCACCGAACCCCGCACGCTTCTCTTCACCCGAAAGGTCACCCATGCGCGACGTCGTCATCTGCGAACCGGTACGCACCCCCATCGGCCGCTACGGCGGAATGTTCACGAGCCTCACCGCCGTCGACCTCGGGGTCGCCGCGCTGACCGGAATGCTCGACCGCACGGGGCTCGACCCGGAGAAGGTCGAAGACGTCATCCTCGGACATTGCAACGGCAACAGCGAGGCGCCGGCGCTCGGTCGTGTGATAGCACTCGACGCCGGATTGCCGATCACGGTGGGCGGCATGCACATCGATCGACGATGCGGCTCGGGCCTGCAAGCCGTCATCCAGGCCGCCTACCAGGTGTCCGCGGGCGACAACGACCTCGTCGTCGCGGGCGGGGCCGAGTCGATGAGCAATGCGTCGTTCTACTCCGTCGACATGCGGTGGGGTGGGGCCCGCACCGGTATCGCGATGCACGACAGCCTCGTTCGTGCTCGCTCGACCGCCGGCGGCAAGAACTATCCGGTGCCCGGCGGGATGATCGAGACGGCCGAGAACCTGCGCAAGGAGTACGAGATCTCCCGCGCGGAGCAGGACGAGCTGGCTGTGGCATCGCACGAACGAGCGGTCCGCGCCCAGAAGGACGGCATACTGGCCGAGGAGATCATCCCGGTCACGGTGCCCGGCCGCAAAGGCGATCAGGTCATCGACACCGACGAACATCCGCGTCCCGATGTCTCGGTCGAATCGCTGTCGAAACTGAAGCCGATCATGGGCACGACCGATCCGGACGCGACCGTGACGGCGGGCAACGCCAGTGGCCAGAACGACGCCGCGTCGATGGCGATCGTGACCACACCCGAGGTCGCGGAGAAGCTGGGCCTACGTCCACTGGTGAAGCTGGTGTCCTGGGGTCTGGCGGGGGTACCGCCGCGCACCATGGGGATCGGACCGGTACCCGCGACCGAAAAGGCGCTCGCGAAGGCCGGACTGACACTCGCCGACATCGACGTGATCGAGTTGAACGAGGCCTTCGCGGCGCAAGCGCTGGCGGTGACGCGCGAGTGGGGATTCGGCCGGTTCGGCGCCGGTGGCGACTTCGAGCGCACCAACGTCAACGGTTCGGGTATCTCCCTGGGACACCCCGTCGGCGCGACCGGCGGCCGCATGCTGGCCTCGCTGGCCCGCGAACTGCACCGTCGAGATGCGCGCTACGGGCTGGAGACCATGTGTATCGGCGGCGGCCAGGGACTCGCGGCGGTCTTCGAGCGCGTCGCCTGACACCGAGACTCACCGGGCCCCACCTGATCCGCACCGGTGGGGCCCGGTGTTCCACCCGTCATCCCGCCGATTCGCGCACGAGGTCGACGAATGCCTGGCCGACGGCCGACAGAGACGGCGGGTGGAAAGCGATCGCGAAGGGACGCACTACATTCGGCTCGATCTCGCGGATGACGACCGGTTCGTCGGCCGACTCCGCGACCGACCGCTCGAGGAGCGTACCGCCGATCCCGGACTCCACCATGGGAAGCCGTTCCTCGCGGATCTCCGACAGTACGGCCAGCGGTGGCCGGACGCCCGCGACTCGGATGGCCTCCTCGAACTCGTCGGCCACCGAGTAGCCGCGCGGCACGAAGACCATCGGGATCGACGGCAGGTTGTTCAGCGGGATCGGGCCATCGGGCACCTCGGTACCGGGTGGGTAGACCAGCACGTGTTCGTGTTCGCCGATCACGATCACCTCGAGATCGTCACCGGCGATGGGCAGGTGGGCGACGGCGAACTCGCAGTGACCGTCCTCGATGGCCGACGCGGCCCTGGTCTCGTCGCGTAATTCGCCGAGTCGCACCGACACTCGCGGATACGTGGCCCGGAACCGGGCGACGAGATCGACGACGGGCCCGACGGCGGTCGCGGCGAAGGCGAGAATGTCCAGGTGGCCGGTGAGTTCGTCCGCCGACGCGGAGAGCAGATCGTCGACGGCATCCATGTCCCGCACGATCTGCCGTGCGGGACCGACCATCGTGCGCCCGGCCGCCGACAGGACCATCCCGCGACCGATGCGGTGGAACAGCTGAACCCCGAGTTCGCGTTCGAGCGCCCGGAGTGCCTGGGACACAGTGGGTTGGGCGACACCCAGGGCCGATGCCGCACCACCGATGCCCTTGTTCTCGACCACTGCCAGGAAGTATTCGACCTGCCGCAATTCCATGGTGGAACTCACCAATCCCGTGGTTCGGCGGGATCGGGAGCGATCCCGCAGTGGACCTTCGCCGCGGAGATGAAGGCGAGTGCGGCCGGCGAGGGGAGCCCCGATCGCAGGACGAGGCCCCACGGTCGGGTCAGGGGCGGGTCGAGTGCCAGGCGCCGGAGTCCCGCGAGCTGCCGGTCGGCCACGGTACGCGGGAGAACCGTTGCCCCGGTTCCTTTCTTGACCAGACTCCACACCGCGGACGGCAACTGGCAGTCGACCACCACGTTCTTGCCGTCGTCGTCGAGGAGCCCGTCGAGAAGCGCCGCGGTGATCGGGTCGCTGTGATCGATGACGAGAGGTAACGAGCGGACCGCCGCGTGCGGTATCGGATCGGGCAGGCTGTCGGCGAGCGTGGCCGGCGCCGCCACGACCAGCTCCTGCTCGGCCATCGGGATGGCCGTGAACGTCGCGTGCTCGGCGGCCGAGTCCATGATCCCGACCTCGGCGTCGCCCGATCGCAACGCCGACAGCACTCCGGCGGGGCTGTCGGCGGAGACGACCCGAACCGACAAGCGCGGGAAACGTTCCCGGAACAGCCGGACGACGTTGACCACCGGATCCACACTGAACGCCGCGTAGGTCACGACGTCCACGCGGCCGGCGCGCAACTCGCGAACCGCGTCGACCTTGGCCTTGGCTCGGTCGACGTCGGCCAGGATGCGCCGGGCGGCGACGTCGAGTTTGCGACCGGCCTCGGTGAGTTCGAGACGACGGCCGGTGCGGTCGAACAGGGTGACGCCGAGTCGCTTCTCGAGTGTCCGGATGGCCTGGGAGAGCGAGGGTTGTGAGATGTACAGCGACTGGGCGGCCTTCGTGATGCCGCCGTGGTCGACCACGGCGATGAAGTAGGTCACGAGGTGCAGGTCCACCCCGGTCACCTTATCCGGCGCCGGGAGCGGAGCGAGCGGGCCGAGTGGATCCGGCGCCGGGAGCGGAGCGAGCGGGCCGAGTGGATCCGGCGCCGGGAGCGGAGCGAGCGGGCCGAGTGGATCCGGCGTCCGGGGAGGTCACTTACCCGTCCATCGCGGCGCCCGCTTCTCGGCGAAGGCGATGGCGCCCTCCTTGGCGTCGTCGGAGGCGAACACCGGGCCGAGGAAGTCCCACTGCTTCTTGATCAGTTCGGGATCGGTGTAGCGGATCGCCATCGAGGTGACCTGTTTGGTCGCCCGGACGGCGAGGGGGCCGTTCGCGGCGATGACGGCGGCCAGTTCGCGGGCGCCGGCGAGTGCCTCACCCGGTTCGGTGACCCGGTTGACCAGCCCGAACTGGTGCGCGCGTTCGGCGGTGAGCGGTTCGCCGGTCAAGGCGAGTTCCATCGCGACCTGGTACGGCAGGATCTTCGGCAGGCGGAGCAGCCCACCTGCTGCGGCGGCGAGCCCGCGCTTGACCTCGGGGATACCGAATTTGGAGTTGTTCGCCGCGACGACGAGGTCGGCCGACAACGCGAGTTCGCACCCACCTGCCAGCGCCCAGCCTTCGACGGCGGCGATGAGTGGCTTGGTCGGCGGCGAATCGGCGAGCCCGCCGAATCCGCGGCCTTCCAGCGACACCACTTCGCCGCGCGTGAAGGCCTTCAGGTCCATCCCTGCGCAGAACGTCCCGCCGGCGCCGGTGAGGATGCCGATGGTGAGGTCGTCGCGTGCCTCGAGTTCGTCGATGGCGGCGGCGATGCCCTCGGAGACCTCGCGGTTGACGGCGTTCTTCGCTTCGGGGCGGTTGATCGTGATGACGGCGACGCCGTCGGCGAACTCGGTGAGCACTGCACTCATGGGGACTCCTGGATCGGTGGGTGGAGCGGGATGTCAGGTGTTCTCGGTCATGGAGATCGGTTGCGGCTCAGCCGATGTGGCGCTGTCGGTGAGGAACCAGCGAACCGGGTTCGTGGCAGCCGTGTCGTCGTCGGGAGCGCCGGCGGGCACGCGTGCGTCGAGGATCCCGCGTTCCTGCAGGACGACCAGATGGGCGTGTGTCTCCCGCAGCGCCAGGCGGCTGAGCGTGAGCGAAAGCTCCTCGAACGGGCGCGACCAGGTCACCGATCGGGTGATCTCCCACGCCGTGCTCTCCGGATGCCGGGCCACCGTCGCGGTGATCTCACCGAGTCGTTCCTCGTGATGCGTGAGCAGCCCCGTCACCCGGTTGCCGAGGCCCCGGAATCGGTACTCGTGGGACGGCAGCGCCTCGTGGTCGCGCATCTTCTCGGTGTTGGCCAGCGAGATCAGGTAGTCGGCGAGGGGGCTGCCGGTCTGCATGGGATTGGTCGAGATGTTCGGACTGATCCGCGGCAGCAGGTGGTCGCCGGTGAAGATGACGCCGGCGGTGTCGTCGGCGAAGCAGAGGTGTCCCGCGGTGTGGCCGGGGGTCCAGATGGCGCGGAGATCCCAGCCGGGGATGTCGAGCGGGGCGTCGCCGGTCAGCTCGCGGTCGACCGTCCGGCCGTCGGGCATGCGGATGAAACCCACCAGGCCCTCGTCGGCGACCTCGGCCGGTGCGCCGAGCAGCCGGAGTTCCGACCGCGCCTGCTCCAGCTGGCTCTCGACCTCGTCGTCGGAGTGGTGACGCAGATACCGGGCGTCGTCGCGATGCATCCACAGCTCGGCGTCGACGTGTTCGAGCAGGCGCGGCACGAGCCCGAAGTGGTCGGGATGGAGGTGGGTCACACCGATCGAGCGCACGTCGGTGAGGTCGTGGCCGGTGGAGCGGATGCCGGCGACGAGGACATCCCATGACTCGTCGGACGGCCAGCCGGCATCGATGAGCGCGAGACCGCCGTCGGGCAGTCCGAGGGCGTAGACGAGGACGTATCGCAGCGGATTGGGACCCATGGGTACCGGGATCGACCACAGCTGCGGCCGGACCTCCTCGACCGGCGGCAGGACCTTGTCGGCCCAGGCCTGCTTCTGCAGTACGCCGGTGACCTCGATCGGGACCATCCAGCCTCCTCCTCGGGTGCGTCGTTCGCGCCGGGCACCGCGACGAGTGGTGCAGTGAACTGCTGTCATCCGATCACGAGACGACTTCGACGCTCAAACTGGGTGCGGCTCAGACACCCTGAGGTAGGACCTATGTGTCGAGTTCGGCGACGCACACGGGTCGGCCGTCGGCCGGGTCGATGGGGCGGCCTTCGGCCGGGTCGCCACCGGCGGCCTCCACGGACCCACCGAGTGCGGCGGTGTCACACGCCGCCGCGACCTCGCCGATGAGACGACCGGCGAGTTCCGGCTGGATGAGCGGGAAGAGGTGGCTCGCACCGGGAATGACGGTGAGCGATCCATTCTGGGCCGCCTCGACGAACCGCTGCTCGTGCATCCGGAACTGGTCATGGCTCCCGTTGACGAACACCGTGCGACCCGGATAGCGCCGGATCTCACCGAGAGCGTCGAATCGCTTGATCCCGGCGACGACGTCGGCGATCGAACCCAGGGCGAGCCCGCCGATCTCCATGTCCGCCGACACCTGCCGCCCCACGGCGAGGCGGGTGGCCACCTGGCTGATGATGGCGGCCTGACGCGGGAGGAACGCTGTCACCGCCCCGAAAGTCTCGAACGGGGCGGCGAGCAGCGGACTCGGTTGCGTGGTCGCGCACATCGGGACCAGGGCCGCGGCAGCCTCCGGGTGGCGTCCGGCGACCGCCATCGCCACATAACCGCCCATCGACATCCCGGCGACGACCGCGGGTCGGCCCAGTCGGCGGATCTCGGTGAGCACCGTGTCCACCGCACCGGACATCGAGAACGTCTCATCGCGTCGCGCACCGTGGCCGGGGAGGTCCGGGGTGGCGACCTCCCGCCCCGGTGCGGCAGAACCGGCGACTGCCTCGGCGACGCGGTGCAGCGTTGCGCCGCTCACTCGTAAGCCGTGGACGAGGACGACTGGTGTGGGCTCGTCCACCGGGGAATCGACGGTGACGGGTGCGGGCGCGGCCATCGCACGCAGTATGCAGGCGAATCGGCCTCCACGCCGCGCGCGTCATCGACTGTTCGTCAGCGGGCTGCTTCGGAGTCCGTTGTTCGGTGTCTGTTCGTTCGAGATCTGCTTCCGCGGCGGGCGGGGACACCCGCCGCTCGATCCCGATCCGATCCAGGAACCCGGCGTCGTGGGAGACCACCAGGAGCGCACCGGTCCAGGCCTCCAGAGCGTCGACGAGTTGCGTGACGGTGTCGAGGTCGAGGTTGTTCGTCGGTTCGTCGAGGATCAGGAGCCGCGGTGTGGGGTCGCCGAGCAGGGCGTCTGCCAGGGCGACGCGTAGTCGTTCCCCGCCGGACAGTTCGGCGAGTGCGCGATCCGCGCGGGCCCCCCGGAACAGGAACCGCGCGAGGTGCGCCCGCACCTCCTGGGTGGAGATGTCCGGGTGGGTCCGCGCCAGGTGTTCGGCGATCGATCGCGCCGGGTCGGGGAAGGCGATCCGTTGAGGCACCGATGCGTACGGCACGACGACGGATTCGCGCGCGATGACGTCGGCGATCAGCGTGGATTTCCCGGAACCGTTGGGACCGACGAGGGCCACCCGCTCGGGTCCGTCGACGCGCAGACGGTCGTCGACGATGATCTGGGCGCGCGGGGCCACCTCCGGCGTCGGTACGACGATCCGGGCGGTCCGGTCGGCGCGGATGTCCTCGCGCGCCTCGTCGAGACGTGTTGCCGCGGAGGCGACGTCGTCGCGATGGGCGTTGCGGAGCTTGCCCGCCGACACCTGTGCCTCACTCTTCCGATTGTGCGCGACGATCTTCGGTACCCGCTTCTCGCGTTCGGCGGTGGCGCCGGTCCGGGCCCGCCGGTCGAGTTTGATCAACGCCTCGGACATCTCCCGGCGCTGTTTGCGCAAGTCGCCGGCCGCGGTGGCGACCGCGGCCTCGGCGGCTTCCTGCTCGGCGTCGACGATCTCGCGGTACTGCGAGTACGGGCCGCCGAACAGTCGCACGCGACCGTGGTACAGCTCCACCGTTGCGTCGACGCGCTCGAGGAGCTCGAGGTCGTGACTCACCACGACCACCGTGCCCGTGAACGCGGTGATGGCGTCGAAAAGCCGTGCGCGCGAGTCGGTGTCCAGGTTGTTGGTCGGCTCGTCGAGAAGCAGGATCGTCGGATTGGCGAGAAGCGCGGCGACGATCGCCAGCAGGGTGGCCTCGCCGCCGGACATGGCGCCGACCGGGCGGTCGAGGTCGCGCGGCAGGCCCATCTGCTCGAGGAGTCCGATGGCGCGCTCCTCGACGCCCCAGTCGTCCCCGACGGCGTCGAAGTCCGCCGGATCGACCGAACCGTTCTCGATTCGCGCTATGGCGCAGCGGATCTCGTGGATGCCGAGAGCCTGCGCCACGGTGGACGACGGATCGGATTGCGGGTCCTGTGCGACCACGCCGACCTCGGTTGTCGAGGCCCCGCCCGCGAGGGTGACACTGCCGGACGCCGACCGCAACCGGCCCGCGATCAGGCCGAGGAGCGTCGACTTGCCCGCACCGTTCGCACCGATGAGAGCGTAGGTCTCGGCACCGAGAGCGAGGTCGAGGTGATCGAAGACGACGGTCCCGTCAGGCCAGGCGAACGAGACGTCGGACAGCACGATGGAAGATGGCATGAGCACTCCTGAAGTGGGTCGGGTACACCGACGAGGGCGTCGATGATGTCCGCCGGCGGTGCCGACGGGCCGGGGCCACTTCAGTTCTTCATCGCGGTGGATCACTCCTGACAGGTCTGCGTGCAGTGGTGACCACCGTAGCGGACGAGTCCGGCGTTGCCAACGGAATTACGGCCGGAGTGTTCTGGTCCGGGGTCACCGCTACGGTTGGGGTATGTCTCACCTCCGAACCTCGGTGTCCAACGGCGTCGGCGAGATCGTCCTGGACCGGCCCAGGGCTCTCAATGCGTTGGACCAGAGCATGATCGACGACATGTACGTCACCCTCGGCGAATGGGGCGACGACGACGCGATCGACACGGTCCTGATCACCTCGGCGAGCGACCGCGCATTCTGCGCGGGCGGCGACATCCGCGCGATCCGCGAGCACGCCATCGACGGCGACGCCGCGGCCATCAGCAGGTACTTCGGCAGCGAGTATCGACTCGATCAGCTCGTCGCCGACTACCCGAAGCCCTACATCAGCCTGATCGACGGGGCGGCGATGGGCGGCGGGCTGGGGATCAGCGTGCACGGTGAGATCCGGGTGGTCACGGAGAAGGCGATGATCGCTATGCCCGAGACCGCGATCGGCTTCTTCCCCGACATCGGCTCGACCTACTTCCTCCCGCGACTCCCCGAAGGCGTGGGCATGTGGCTCGGCCTCACCGGCGCCCGGATTCGCGGTGTCGACGCGGTGGCCGTCGGCCTGGCAACGCATTTCGTGTCCTCCGCAGACCTGCCGGCGGTCGCCGACAGCATCCGTTCGGGTGCTCCGCTCGCCGACGCGCTCGCCACCTCCGGGACCGAGGACACGAGCGACGTGCCCCTGCGAAAGATCGGTGAGTACTTCGCCGACGACAACGTCAACGCGATCCTCGGGGGTCTGCGCGGTGCGGTCGGCGACGACTGGGCCCAGGAGATGGTGGGCCTCCTCGAGAGCGCCTCACCCACCAGCCTCTGGGTGACCGCGGCGATGATCAGTGCCGGCGCGAAGTCGGGGATCGACGAGTGTTTCGACCGCGAACTGTATGCGGCAGAACAGATCACGCAGACCCACGACTTCCGTGAAGGCGTGCGGGCGGTACTCGTGGACAAGGACCGCAGCCCCGCGTTCGACCCGGCCACCATCGACGACGTCGACCCCGCCCTCGTGGCGCGGATCGTCGGTGCCGCCGCTGGTTGAGTCGGCTGCCCCGCTGGTCGAGTCGGCTGCCCCGCTGGTCGAGCCATGTCGAGACCACCTGGCGACACCCGTGTCAGGGCGTGAGTTGGAACCACCCCGACAGTGCGACACTGTCTGTCGAATTGCCCTCGGCGTCCGGTTGTTTCGTCGTCGACGACTCGTCGAGGTCGTAGGCGACGTCATCGTTCGGGGCGAGTGGGTTGGCGTCGACCCGCGTCGCCGTCGGGCAGGAGAACGACCCGGCCGCGAGTGTGCCCGACATCCCGCTGACACTGAGCTGGCAGGTGGACGAGTGGTGATAGACGCCGTTGATCGAGACACCGATCTGGGCGTTGATCGGCCTGGTCAACGGCCCGACGGTGGGGCGGGTCGCGCCAACGGGCGGTAACAGGCCGCCGGTCAGTTCACTGATCAGGAACTCGATCTGTGCGCCGCCGGCACCGGCGTCCTTGAACACGAACAGCAGCGAGTCCGGTGGCACGTCGGGCCGTGCGGGTCCCCACCGGTCGAATTCGTAGCAGCTCGAGTCGGCGGCGCGGCTCGGACCCGCCGCGGGCCCGCGGCCGGAGTCCGCCGGGGTCTTCGTGACCGCGACCTTGATGTCGCCGTGGCGGAATTCGAAGTTCTGGCCGCTGCGGTCGACGCTGCCCTGGGGTGGCTTGTCGGCGCAGATCGCGGAGTCGACCGGTCGTGCGGTGGGCGTCGGGGTCGAGGTGGTGGTCGTCGACTGCGGCGGGGTGTCCGAGCCGCAGGCGGCGATGAGTGCCGACACCGCCGCGCCCATCAGCACGGCAGCGCGTACGGGTCGTCCCCGGGAACCCACCGTCCGGTCAGTCCGCGGCCGCGACAAGGGGTTCGAGAGTGAGGTCGGGGTGTTCCTTCTCGATGTACTGCAGGCGCCACTTGTCACTGAAGAGGGCCAGCACCGCGCCGTCGGTGCGCGTGAAGACCTCCACGCCGCGTTGCCGGTTCAGTTCGGCCGCGCTGTCGGCGTCGGTGCGCCGGGCGAGGGTGTAGCCAAGGGGTTCGATGATCGTGTCGACGTTGTACTCGGCCTTCATCCGGGCCGTCACGACCTCGAACTGCATCGGTCCGACCGCGGCGAGCACCGGCGACGCCTCACCGCGGGTCTCGTTGCGCAACACCTGGACCACGCCCTCGCTCTCGAGCTGGTCCATGCCCTTGCGGAACTGCTTGTACTTGTCGGCCGTGGTGGCGCGCAGCGTCGAGAAGTGTTCGGGCGCAAACGACGGGATGGGCGGGAACTGCACCTTGGGACCGTCGTAGAGGGTGTCGCCGGGAGCGAGCGCGGTGGCGTTGACCAGGCCGACCACATCGCCCGGATAGGCGGTGTCGACCGTCGAGCGGTCGCGGCCGAACACGGCCTGGGCGTACTTGGTGGCGAACGGTTTTCCGGTCTGGGCGTGGGTGACGACCATGCCGCGTTCGAACTCACCGGACACGATCCGCATGTAGGCCAGGCGATCCCGATGACTCGAGTCCATCCCGGCCTGCACCTTGAAGACCACCGCGCTGAACGGATCCGTCACCGGCCGGTCGGTGCCGTCGACATCGGCTCGGGGGCCGGGCGGGGGAGCGAGCTCCACCAGGACCTCGAGGAGTTGCCGCACACCGAAGTTGAGCATCGCCGAGGCGAAGATCATCGGCGAGGTCTGTCCGGCGAGGAACAGTTCCTGATCGTGGTCCTGGCCCATCTCGGTGAGGAGTTCGCTCTCCTCGAGTGCCGATGTCCACTCGTCGCCTTCGCGGGCCTGCGCGTCGTCGGCGGACATGATCTCCTCGGGCGCGATCTTGGCGCCGCCTGCGGTGCGGGTGAAGTGCACGTATTCGCCGGTGCGTCGATCGAGGAGACCGCGGAAGTCGCCCGCGATGCCGACCGGGAAGAACAGCGGGGTCGGCGTGAGGCCGATGCGCTCGGTGATCTCGTCGATCAGCTCGAGCGGACTCTGCCCGGGCCGGTCCCACTTGTTGATGACCGTGATCACCGGGATGCCGCGGTGGCGGCACACCTGGAAGAGTTTCAGGGTCTGCGGCTCGAGTCCCTTGGCGGCGTCGATCAGCATCACCGCCGCGTCGACGGCGGTGAGCACCCGATAGGTGTCCTCGGAGAAGTCCGCGTGACCCGGGGTGTCGACGAGGTTGATCACACTCGGGATCTCGGGGTCCGGCTGAGCGGCCGCGGAGTAGTTGAACTGCAGCGCCGTCGAACTCACGGAGATGCCGCGCGCCTTCTCCATCTCCATCCAGTCGGAGACGGTCGACTTGCGGCCTGCCTTGCCGTGGACGGCGCCGGCCTCGCTGATCATCCGCGCATGCAGCGCCAACGCCTCGGTCATCGTCGATTTACCGGCGTCGGGGTGGGAGATGATGGCAAAGGTACGACGACGCGTCACTTCGCGACTGATCACCTCGGAACTCACGAGGTTCCAGGCTACCGGGCGTGCAGAGGGCGGCCAAACTCGCTCGCGGTCGAGCGCCCGGGGGCAGGTTGTGCCGGTATGCGGCATCTGATGCCCCCGCGCCAGAAACCGGGAACCCGTCACCCGTGCTGCGCGTCTGATCATCGTGCAGCTTCCCCCGGGCCTTCGGCGCCGTGCTCTCGTCCGTGACGGGGTACTGACCATGGCCGATGCGCTCGACTTCGGCCTCACGCGGTCCGCGGTCCGGCGTCGAGTCGATTGCGGCGACTGGCTGCGGCACTCACGTGGGGTGTATTCGCTCGCCGATCATCCGGCGACGCCGGCCACGCGTGCGCGGTTGGCGGTCGCGACCGTGGGCCGCGGTGCGGCGCTGTCCGGAGCCGGAGCCGCGTGGTGGCACGGGCTGATGGACGAGCCGCCGAAGAAGTTCACGGTCACCGCACCGCGATCGCGGCATGGCACTCCGGTCGATGGCGTTCGGGTCCGGCGCCGCCGCCTCGCGGACGCGGAGGTGGTGACCCGCAAGGAGCTGCTCGTGACAGCGTTGCCGCTGTCCGTGCTGGAAGCCGCGATCGAGAGCGACAGCGGAGTCCTCGACAACGCTCTGCTCGTTCGCAAGGTCTCGCTGCGTCAGCTACGAGTCGCCGCTGATCGTCGACGCGGTAAGGAGGACGGACCCGCGATCGCGGCCCTTGTCGACGGCGTCGAATCCGGTGCGCGCTCGGTGGCGGAGCGGCTCGCCGTCGACGCGTTGAGCGCCGGGGGCGTGAGCGGTTGGTCGTGCGGTCATCCGGCCGGCGGCTACTTCATCGACCTGGCGTTCCCGGATCGGCTGCTGGCGGTGGAGATCGACGGGATGGCATTCCATCGCGACGCAGAGACGTTCCAGCGAGACCGCCGACGCCGAAACGACCTCATCGCATTGGGTTGGACCGTCCTCAACTTCACATGGAGTGACCTGCGGGAGCGGCCCGACGACGTCGTGGCGCGTGTCCGCCAGGCGCTGGGCCTGCGCGACCGGCCGGCATGACAAATACGGGGGCACCGTGAACCGCTGAGCGGACCAGATTGCCCCCGGACGCGATACGCCGCCCTACTCGAACGGCACCGGCGGCATGGTGACGACCTGCGCGGCGTAGGAGAGTCCGGCACCGAAGCCGAGGAGAAGTGCGGTCTGCCCGGGCTGCGCCTTGCCGGTGGACAGCAGGTCCTCCATGGCGAGCGGGATCGAGGCGGCGCTGGTGTTGCCGGTGTACTCGATGTCCTTGGCCACCACGGCGTCGTCGCGCAGTTTGAGGTTCTTCGCGAGCAGTTCGTTGATGCGGGCGTTCGCCTGGTGCGGGACGAACACGTCGAGGTCCTCGGAGCCGAGCTTCGCTGCCTCGAGGGCGCGGTGGGCGACCTTGCCCATCTCGAACGCGGCCCAGCGGAACACCGCGGTGCCCTCCATCCGCAGGTACGGGCGCTGGGTGCGGTCGCTGTCGAGGAAGGTGACCCAGTCGAAGTCCTGGCGGATGGCGTTGAACTGGGAGCCGTCGGAGCCCCAGATCACCGGGCCGAGCTGCTGCTGTTCGGTGGGTCCGACGACGACCGCGCCCGCGCCGTCGCCGAAGATGAAGCAGTTGGTGCGGTCGGTCATGTCCATGGTCACCGAGAGCTGTTCGGCTCCGATGACCAGCACGTGCGTGGCGCTTCCGCCGCGGATCATGTCGGAGGCGAGGGCCATTCCGTAGCCGAAGCCGGCACAGCCGACGGTCACGTCGAAGGCGGGGACGCCGTTGCAGCCGAGTTCGGTGGCGACCTTGGTCGCGCCGGCCGGGGTCAGCAGCAGGTGGGTGTTGGTGGCGAGGATGACGGCGTCGATGTCGGAGCCCTGCAGCAGCGCGTTGGCGATCGCCTTGCGCCCGGCGTTGACCGACATCTCCATGACGCTCTCGTCGCGACGCGCGAACCGGCGGGTCTTGATCCCCGTTCGGGTGTAGATCCACTCGTCGGACGAGTCGATGTGCTGACAGATCTCCTCGTTGGTGACGACGCGTTCGGGGCGGTACGCGCCGATGCCGAGCATGCCGATGTTGTTGATGCCAGTGGTGTCTGCGATGACCGCCATGGTGAACCCTTCCCGAAAACGTGCCCGGCGAATATGTGACCCGACATACGACGGTACTCACACGGTCTCTTACTTGGAAGTAGCGGGACCCCGCCCGTATTCGTTACGGACTTGCGAAATGCGGACCGAATTCGTCCTCGATGCGGTGGAACCTGGTCGGTAGGTCGATCGACCACCGTCGGGGCGTCGGAAAGTCGCCCCGAGGTCCGACGATCAGCACACGACGACGTACGTGCACCGCACAGCGCGCCCGTCGACACACCGTTCAGGCATCGAGAAGGGGAGTCCGCATGATCCATGCACGCGGGTTGGTCCAGGTGTTCCACACCGGGAAAGGAAAGAAGAAGCGCGAGGTGAGGGCCGTCGACGGTGTCGACCTCGACATCGCGGAAGGAGAGGTGGTCGGGTTCCTCGGTCCCAACGGCGCGGGCAAGACCACGACGCTGCGAATGCTGACGACCCTGCTGCGGCCGACCGCGGGAACCGCGACGGTCAACGGTTTCGATGTGGTCGCCGACCCGGTCTCCGTCCGGCGCAGCATCGGCTATGTCTCGCAGGCCGGCGGCACCTTCAGTCAGGCGCAGGCCGGCGACGAGATCGTCGATCACGGCATGCTCTACGGGCTGTCCCGTGCCGAGGCGACCCGCCGCGGTCACGACCTGTTCTCCCAGCTCCAGCTCGACGGTCTGTGGGAGCGGCAGCCCAAGAACATGTCCGGCGGCCAGAAGCGCCGGCTCGACATCGTGATGGGGCTGGTCCACGAACCGTCCCTGGTCTTCCTCGACGAGCCCACGACCGGTCTCGACCCGCAGGCGCGCGCGAACCTGTGGGACCACATCCGGCGCCTTCGCACCGAGCGTGGCGCAACGGTCTTCCTCACGACCCACTACCTCGACGAGGCAGACGAGCTGTCCGACCGGATCATCATCATCGACAACGGCCGCATCGTCGCGGCGGACACCGCCGACAACCTGAAGGCACAGGTCTCCGGTGATCTGGTGGCACTCGAGGTCGCCGACTCCGCGGCCGTGCCCACGGCTGCGGAGAAACTGGCCGCGGTCACCGGTGGTGGGGGCGAAGGCCGGATCGAGATCGACGGCCGACATGTCCGAAGCCGTGTGCCACGGGCCGGCCGGGCGGTTCCCGGGTTGCTGCGCGACCTCGACGCCGCGGGCATCACCCTGGACTCCATCGAGGTCATCCGGCCGACCCTCGACGACGTGTTCCTCACCCTCACCGGCCGGTCGCTTCGTGACGCCGAAACCGAGCGAGGCGACGACATCGCTTCGCAGACAACCGAAACCGAATCCGACTCGGCCGCCGCCGCGTCGTCCGAACTCGATCAGCAGGGGGCCAACCGATGACCACGTTCCTCCGCGAGAGCACCATCGTGTTCCGCCGACAGATCCGCATGAACCTGCGGAACCCGGCCTGGGTTCTCATCGGCGTGATGCAGCCGATCCTCTATCTCGTACTGTTCGGGCCTCTACTGAAGCCGCTTGTCGCGCAGTTCCCGGGCGGCGCGGACAATCCGTACACGTTCCTGGTGCCCGGTCTGCTCGTGCAGCTGGGCCTGTTCGGTGCGCTGTTCGCCGGCTTCAGCCTGATCGGCGAATGGCGCGAAGGGGTCATCGAGGCCGAACGGGTGACTCCCGCAAGCCGCACGGCCCTGCTCACCGGCCGGCTCATGCGGGACATGCTGCAGCTGCTCGTGCAGGCGCTGATCCTGGTGGTGCTCGGCTACCTGATGGGCATGCGCGGTTCGGTGGTCGGCGTGATCCTCGGCATCATCATCACGATGCTGATCGGTGGCGCGTGCGCCGCGGCGTCGAATGCCCTGGCGCTGACCACCAAGAGCGAGGATGTGATGGCGCCGCTCATCAACATGGTGATGATGCCGGTCCTGTTGCTGTCGGGCATCCTGCTCCCGATGACCCTCGGGCCGTCGTGGCTGCAGAGCCTGAGCGACTTCATGCCGTTCCGGTGGATCGTCGACGCGGTGCGCGACACCTTCTCCGGCGACCTCGCCAGTGCTCAGGTCCTGTGGGGCGTCCTCGCGTCGCTTGTCCTCGCCGGACTCGGAACCCTGTGGGGCACTTCGGTGTTCCGTAAGGAAAACGCCTAGCGCCCGTCGAAACTGGTGATCGCCGGGGCCGGGGGCAGGGTCACGACCGCGCCCGCGTAGCTGAGGCCTGCGCCGAAGCCGAGGAGCAGCGCGGTCTGCCCGCCCCTGGCCTTGCCGGTCGCGAGCATCTCCTCCATGGCGAGGGGGATCGAGGCCGCCGAGGTGTTCCCGGTGTTCTCGATGTCGTTCGCCATCGGCAGGTCGTCGGGGAAGCCGAGGTTCTTCTTCATCAGGTCGTTGATGCGGGCATT
The DNA here is from genome assembly GCF_040547295.1 of Gordonia sp. PvP123. NCBI lineage: Bacteria > Bacillati > Actinomycetota > Actinomycetes > Mycobacteriales > Gordoniaceae > Gordonia > Gordonia sp. PvP123. Next base: position 139,610 of record NZ_JBEPPN010000002.1, read on the forward strand.
GGCCTGGTGGGGCACGAAGACCTCGATGTCCTCGACGCCGACGCCGGAGGTCTCCAGCACGGTGGCGAGGGCCCTGGGCAGGGTGATGGCCGCCCAGCGGAACACCTTGGGTCCCGCCATCGTCACCACCATGCGACCGACCGGGTCGGTCTCGGGGTCTTTGTCCTGATAGGCCTGCGCGCGGTCCATGTACTCGGGGATGTCCCAGTTCTGCCCGATCGCCTCGGCGTTCTCGCCGTCGCTGCCCCAGACGGTCGGGGAGATCCCGTTGTCCTCGCTCGGCCCGACGACGACCGCCCCGGCGCCGTCGCCGAAGATGAACGCGGTGTTGCGGTCGGTGGGGTCCATGACCACCGACATGGTCTCGACGCCGACGAGGAGGACGTACTCGGCGCTGCCGGCACGGATGGTGTCGGCGGCGACCCCGAGTCCGTAGCCGAAGCCGCCGCACCCGGCGGCGACGTCGTAGGCGGGGATCCCGTTCAGCCCGATGTCGGAGGCCACGATCGGCCCGCCGTGCGGGATCTTGGTCTTCCAGCTGTTGGTGGCGAGGATCAGCGCACCGATCTTCTCCTTCGCGATGCCGGAGTTCGCGATGGCCCGCTCGGCGGCCGCGGCGGCCATGGACCGCGCCGACTCGTCGCCGCTGATCCACCGGCGGTTGCGGATGCCGCTGCGCTCGAAGATCCACTCGTCGGAGGAGTCGAGGACCTCGCACACCTCGTCGTTGCTGACCAGGCGTCGCGGACGGTAGGCGCCGATGCCGAGCATCGAGACGTTCTGATGTCCGGTCTTCACCGAGAGGTTGACCACTGTTGCCGATCCCTTCGCATTGCCTGCCGCAGCGAGTCTAAGGCCGCGCCGCAGCCGAATTGGGTGTCCTCACCAGGCGTGCACGGTGTTCTGCGCGGACTCCAGATCTTGTCCGAGCAGCAGTTCGACGGCGTCGCAGCCGTTCGCCAGTAGGAGTTCGACCTCGCTGCGGGCGGCGGACGGGAACGGCTTCAGCACGAAGTCGGCCGGGTCCTGACGGCCGGGCGGGCGGCCGATGCCGATGCGCACTCGCAGATAGTCGCGGGTACCCAGTACCTGGCTGATCGACCGCAGGCCGTTGTGGCCGCCCTCGCCGCCGCCCCGTTTCAGGCGGACGGCGCCGAAGTCGATGTCGAGTTCGTCGTGGACGACGATCAGGTCGTCGACGGACACGGAGTAGAACTTCGCGAGCGGTCCGATCTGACGACCGGACTCGTTCATGTAGGTGCGCGGCTTGGCCACGAGCACCGACTGGCCGCCGAGGCGTACCTCGGCGACCTCGGCGCCGGACTTCTTGTGCACCTTCCAGCGCTCGCCGGCCGAGGCGACGAGGCCGTCGGCGACCATCGCGCCGACGTTGTGCCTCGTCTTCTCGTACTTGGACCCGGGATTACCGAGTCCGACAACCAGTTTCACCACTGTGGGAGCTTCACTGCCGGGCAGACCCACTCATGGCAACCTCACCACTCGACCGAAGGGCCGAGAGTCGGATCACTCCGACTCCGCGGCGGCTTCCGCGGAGGCCTCGGCGTCGCCCTCACCCTCGGCGTCGGCCGAGCCGTCGGCCTCGGACTCGGTGGCGGCGAGCTGCGCCTCGTTGACGGCGACGATGAGGGTCTCCGGATCGGCGGTGAGGGTCACGCCCTCCGGCAGGTCCAGATCGGCGGCGTGCACGGACAGGCCGACCTCGGCGCCCTCCACGCTGACGACGATCTGCTCGGGGATCGACAGGGCGTCGGCCTCGACCTCGACGACGCTCGCGTCCTGGACGACCAGGGTGCCCGGAGCGGCATCGCCCTCGACGATGATCGCGATCTCGACGGTGACCTTCTCGCCGCGGCGGACGATCAGCAGGTCGGCGTGCTCGATGTAGTTGCGGATCGGGTGGACGTCGACCTGCTTGGTCAGCGCGAGCTGGCTGCTGCCCTCGATGTCGAGATCGATGACGGCGTTGAGGCCGCTGTTACGCAGGATCGCGGCGAACTCGCGAGCCGGGAGGTGCAGGTGCTGGGGATCGGTCCCGTGGCCGTACAGCACGGCGGGGACCTTGCCCTCGCGACGTGCGCGACGCGCCGCGCCCTTGCCCTTCTCGGTGCGGGTGCTGACGGACAGCTTGCTGGTCTGGGTGGCCATGATGGTCTCCTCGCGATCGGTGGGTGTGTTCGGTCGGCGTCGCGACGAGCGACACCGGGCACGAGGACCGACGCGGGCATCCATCCGCCCGTAGGGCGTGCAGAGTGCTGCGATGGCCGCGCCGATCACGGTGACTGGGTCACCCTCGCCGAGACAACGGCGACCAGAGTAGCCGATGACCAGCCGGGATGTCACATCCCCCGCTGCCGACGCCGAGCTCGGGGATACTGCTGACATGACCTCACAGACCCCGATCGAGATCGTGACGACCCTGCTGACCGAGTTCGCGCGGGGCGACGTGCCCGCCGCACTGGAGACCATCGACGACGACATCGCCTACACGAACGTCTCGTTGCCGACGATCCGCGGGAAGCGGAAGGTGGCCGGCGTCCTGGGCGGGGTGGCGCGTAAGAGTTCGGTGGGATTCAACTACCGGATGATCAACGTGAGCGCCGACGACACCGGTGTGGTGCTGACCGAGCGGGTCGACGAACTCCGGTTCGGCCGGCTGCACCTTCAGTTCTGGGTGTGCGGTCGCTTCGAGGTGCGCGAGGGCCGGATCACGGTGTGGCGCGACTACTTCGACTACTTCGACATGACGAAGGCGCTCGTCCGCGGGGTCGCGGCCCTGGCCGTGCCCTCGGTGCAGCGGCCGTTGCCCGCGCCGGTGGTCTCGGCGCGACCCGCACCCGCCTGACCCGGCCGCTGCCGGGCGGTCAGAGGATCTCGTCGAGTTTGTCGATGGGCCGCGGGATGCGAGTGCCCTTGTCGGTCACGACGATCGGGCGTTCCACGAGGATGGGGTGCTCGACCATCGCGTCGAGGATCTGATCGTCGGTGGCCGAGGCGAGATCGAGTTCCTTGTAGAGCGCCTCGCGTGTCCGGACGGCCTGTTTGGGTGTGATCCCGGCGTCGGCGAACAGCTCGACGAGTTGCTCGCGGCTGTACGGCTCGTCGAGGTATTTGACGATGGCCGGCTCGATGCCGGCGTCGCGGAGCGCCTGGAGCGCCTTCCGCGAGGTCGAACACTTCGGGTTGTGATAGATCGTCGCGTCCACGGACCACACGGTACCCGGTTCGCGGCGCGGCCCTTCGTGGCTCGTCGCTAACGCTCCTCGCACCTCAGGGAGCCGAGGTGCGAGGGCGCCACTCGCTGGGGTGCGTGCGGAGCTGCCTTCTGTTCCCTGGGGTGCGAGCGAAGCGGCTGTTCCCTGGGGTGCGAATCGGAGCTGCCTTCTGTTCCCTGGGGTGCGAATCGGAGCTGCCTTCTGTTCCCTGAGGTGCGAGCGAAGCGAGCCTCGAAGGGTCAGGCGATGCCGTCGAACAGGCTTGTGACAGAGCCGTTCTCGAAGACCTCGCGGATCGTCTGCGCGAGCAGGGGAGCGATCGAGAGGACGGTGAGGTTCTCGAACCGCTTCTCCGCCGGGATCGGCAGGGTGTCGGTGGCGATGACTTCCTTGGCGCCGCAGCTCGCGAGACGCTCGGCCGCGGGGTCGGAGAACACGCCGTGGGTGGTGGCGATGATGACGTCGCCGGCACCGGCGTCCTTGAGCACGCGCACCGCGCCGGCGATGGTGCCGCCGGTGTCGATCATGTCGTCGATCAGGATGCAGGTCCGGCCCTCCACCTCGCCGACGACGCGGTTCGACTTGACCTGGTTCGGCACGAGCGGATCACGGGTCTTGTGGATGAACGCGAGCGGGGCGCCACCGAGGGTGTCGGCCCACTTCTCGGCGACACGCACGCGACCGGAGTCGGGGGACACCACGGCGATGTTGTCGGTGCCGTACTTGCCCCGGATGTACTCGGCGAGCTGGCCCTGCGCGTGCATGTGGTCGACGGGGCCGTCGAAGAATCCCTGGATCTGATCGGTGTGCAGGTCGACCGTGATGATCCGGTCGGCGCCCGCGGTCTTGAGCAGGTCGGCGATGAGGCGGGCCGAGATGGGCTCGCGGCCGCGATGCTTCTTGTCCTGGCGGGCGTACGGATAGAAGGGGAGGATGACGCTGATGCGCTTCGCCGAACCGCGCTTGAGGGCGTCGATCATGATGAGCGCCTCCATGACCCACTGATTCAGCGGGTACGGGCAGCTCTGCAGGACGAACGCGTCCGAGCCGCGCACGGAGTCCTCGAAACGGACGAACAGCTCACCGTTGGCGAAGTCGCGGGCGGTCTGCGGCGTGACCTTGATGCCCAGTTCGTCGGCGACTGCTTCGGCGAGTTCGGGATGGGCACGACCAGAGAACAGCATCAGGTTCTTCTGGTTGTCAGTGGTCCAGGTCATGAAAACTCTTCTGTTCGTGTCGTTTCGGATCAGCAGGGTCGAGCACGGGTCGGGGTGTCAGGCCGTCCCGGAGTCGTTCTCGCGTGCGTCGAGGGCCGCCCGCGCCGCCGCGGTGTCGGGCCGCTTGCGCACGACCCAGTCCTCGATGACGCGTTGTTCTCCCGCCGAGACCGCGAGGGCCCCCGGCGGTACATCTTGCCGCACGACGGTTCCGGCGCCGGTGTACGCCCCGTCGCCGACGGTGACCGGGGCGACGAACATGTTGTCCGAGCCCGTGCGGCAGTGGTCGCCGATCACCGTGCGGTGCTTGGCGACTCCGTCGTAGTTGACGAAGACGCTCGACGCACCGATGTTGGAGTGCTCGCCGATGGTGGCGTCGCCGACATAGGTGAGGTGCGGGATCTTCGATCCGTCGCCGATGGTCGCGTTCTTGGTCTCGACGAACGTGCCGATCTTGCCCGCGACCCCGAGCGCCGTCCCGGGACGAAGGTAGGCGAACGGACCGACGGTGGCGTCGGCACCGATGACCGCGTCGCTGCCGTGCGTCCGGATCACCTGCGCACCCGTTCCGACGGTGACGTCGGTGAGAGTCGTGTCGGGTCCGATCACGGTGTCGGCGGAGATGTGTGTACGACCGTGCAGCTGTGTGCCGGGCCGGATCTGCGCATCGGGCTCGATGGTGACGTCGATGTCGATCCACGTGGTCGCCGGGTCGACGACGGTCACCCCGTCGAGCTGATGACGACGGATGATGCGTCGGTTCAGTTCGGCGCCGAGCGCGGAGAGTTGAGCGCGGTCGTTGCACCCGGCCACGAGTACCGGATCGGCGACCGTGTGTCCGCGGACCGCCCGCCCCTCGCCGCGGGCGATCTCGACGATGTCGGTCAGGTAGTACTCGCCCTGCACGTTGTCCGTCGACAGCTTCGACAGACCGACGCGCAGCGCGGCGGCGTCGAAGGCGTACACGCCGGCGTTCACCTCGGTGATCGCCCGCTGCTCGGGGGTCGCGTCCTTGTGTTCGACGATCGCCGCGACGGCGTCCCCGTCGCGGATGATGCGTCCGTATCCGGTCGGGTCGTCGGCAACGAAGCTCGTCAGCGTGACGGCGGCCCCGCCGCCGTCGAGGTGGGTGTCCACGAGGGCGCGCAGGGTGTCGGCGTCGAGGAGTGGGACGTCGGCGGCGGTGACGATGACGGTGCCGTCGAAATCCTCGGGGAGCGCGCTGAGTCCGACCCGGGCGGCGTCGCCGGTTCCGCGCGGCGAGTCCTGCTCGGCGATGCCGACCTCGACACCCAGGAGCGCGGCGATCTCACCGATGGCCGCCGTCACCCGTTCGCGTTCGTGGCTGACGACCGCGACCAGGTGCTCGGGTCCGATGCCTGCCGCGCCGTGCAGCGCGTGGCCGACGAGGGACCGTCCGGCGATGGTGTGGAGGATCTTCGGGGTCTTGGACTTCATGCGGGTACCGGCGCCCGCGGCCAGGACGATCACGGCCACGGATGGCGACGTTCCCGTCATCGAATGCCCACCCTCTTCCTGATCGGTGACTGCCACGATCATGTCTCCTCGACGGCGCCGACGGGGGTCGCTGACCCGGCCTGCGGTCGCACGTCGGGTGCGATCCTACGCATCCGTGCCCCACGGCCGAAATGCAGCGCGCTGTTTGTGCCCGATACACCCGACGGGGCCTGATAGAACACATAGGGACCGCGAACGCCGAGCGATCAATCGGTAGATCCTGCTGATGTCCCGTCGACTGTCACCGACGGATCAGGGTGGGTGCGGGAGCGAGAACCAAGCGCGCCGGAGTTGTCCGGTTCGTGAAACGACCACACGGAGGTAATGAATGAGCACGCAGAAGACGGCGATCGTCACCGGGGCCGCACGGGGGATCGGCGCGGCCGTGGCCAAGCGTCTGGCCGACGACGGACTGGCGGTGGCCGTCCTGGACCTCGACGCCGACGCCTGCGCCGACACCGTCAAGGCCATCACCGACGGCGGTGGCAAGGCCATCGCGGTGGGTGCCGACGTCGCCGACGAGGCCTCGGTGAACGCCGCGGTCGAGAAGGTCGTCGCCGAACTCGGCAAGCCGACGGTGGTCGTCAACAACGCGGGCATCACCCGTGACAACCTCCTGTTCAAGATGACTGTCGACGACTGGGACGCGGTCATGGCGGTTCACCTTCGCGGCGCGTTCAACGTCACCAAGGCTGCTCAGAAGTACATGGTCGAGGCGGAGTGGGGACGCATCGTGAACCTGTCGAGCACCTCGGCCCTGGGCAACCGCGGCCAGGTCAACTACTCGGCGGCGAAGGCGGGCATGCAGGGATTCACCAAGACCCTCGCGATCGAGCTCGGCCGGTTCGGCGTGACCGCCAATGCCATCGCACCCGGATTCATCGAGACCGAGATGACCGCGGCGACCGCCGAGCGCGTCGGTGTGCCCTTCGAGGACTTCAAGCGCGCCGCAGCGGGCCAGATCCCGGTCAACCGTGTCGGTGTGCCCGAGGACATCGCGCACACCGCGTCGTTCTTCATCAGTGAGGGTGCGGGCTTCGTGTCCGGCCAGGTCGTCTATGTGGCCGGCGGCCCCAAGGACTGATCGGTCTCAGGCCTCGTTTCGACGACGCGATCCCGACCGGAGGCGCGAAGTCGAAACGAGGTCGCGCCGACGTGAGTGCCGCGGTGCTGTGGCACAATCGTCAGCGCAGTGATCCGCCATGGTGTAATCGGCAACACTCCTGATTTTGGTTCAGGCATTCTAGGTTCGAGTCCTGGTGGCGGAGCTCATGAGTCGAGGCGCGCTGGAGCCGTCCTGAGGTGCCCGGCAAGCGACGGGGTCCTGACGAGGCTCAGCCCGCCGGATGCGCCAGCCCCAGATTGTCCCGCAGCGTGGTGCCCTCGTAGTCGGTGCGATACACGCCGAGTTCTTGCAGGACCGGCACCACCTCGTCGACGAACCGGTCGAGCCCGCCGGGCACGATGTGGGGCACGAGGATGAAGCCGTCCGCGACGTCGGCCTGCACGAAGTCGTTGATCGTGTGCGCGACGGTCAGCGGCGAGCCGACGAATGACTGGCGGCCGGTGACCTCGATGATGAGTTCACGCGTCGTCAGGTTCTTCGCCTCGGCGAGGTCGCGCCACTCGCGGGCGACGGCGACCGGGTCGCGGTGCATACGCACGCTCGCTCGTCCCTTCGCGACCGTGTTCTCGCCCGGGACCGGATCCTCCTGCGGGAGCGGGCCGTCGGGGTCGTGGGCGGAGAGATCGCGGTTCCACAACTGCTCCAAGAACTTGATCGCAGTCTGCCCGCTGACCTGCTGCAGGCGCACCTCGTGGGCGAGTTCGGCGGCCTGCGCGTCGGTGTCGCCGACGACGAACGTGGCGGCGGGCAGCACCAGGAGTTCCTCGGGACGCCGGCCGTGGGAGGCGAGCCGCCGCTTGACGTCGGCGTAGAAGGCTCGGCCCGCGTCGTAGGTGGCGTGCCGGGAGAAGATGGCGTCGGCGGTCGCGGCCGCGAACTCCCGTCCCTCATCGGAGTCCCCGGCCTGGAAGATGACCGGCCTACCCTGCGGCGGACGAGGGGTCGGAAAGTGCCCGTGGATGTCGAATTGCGAACTCGTGAAGTCGAATTCGCCGGCATCCTCACGAGCCAGGAATCGGCCGCTCGAGGTGTCGGCGAGCACGTCATCGTCGCGCCACGAGTCCCACAGCGTCGCCGCGGCGGTGAGGAATTCCTTGGCGCGTGCATAGCGCTGGTCCTCGGGCAGATAGCCCCCGCGACGGAAGTTCTCGCCGGTGAACTCGTCCCACGAGGTCACCACATTCCAGGCCGCGCGTCCGGCGGACAGATGGTCGAGGGTGGCGAATTGCCGTGCGACGTCGACGGGTTCGTTGAAGGTCGAGTTGATGGTGCCGGTCAGGCCGAGGTGGGTGGTCACCGCGGCCAGGGCGGACAGGACGGTGAACGTGTCCGGTCGCCCGACCACGTCGAGGTCGTAGATCAGCCCGTTCTGCTCGCGGAGTCGCAGGCCTTCGGCGAGGAAGAAGAAGTCGAACTTCCCGCGCTCGGCGGTCTGGGCGAGATGGACGAATGAGTCGAACTCGATCTGGCTGCCCGACGCCGGGTCGCTCCACACCGTGGTGTTGTTGACCCCGGGGAAGTGTGCGGCGAGATGCACCTGCTTGGTCATGCGACACCGGCCCTTCCAGTGGCGAATCGGTTGGACGGGCGGTCGAGGCCGAGGTGTCCGCGCAGCGTCGACTCGGTGTATCCGGAACGAAAGAGGTTGCGGCGTTGCAGTTCCGGTACGAGCCCTTGCGTGATCGCGCGTAGGTCCTCGGACAAGGCGGCCGGGTGCAGCCGGATACCGCTGATTCCCGCCACCGCCGCCCAGCGTTCGATCTCGTCGGCGAGTCCGGTCGGTGTACCGGTGAACGCAGCACTGTCGGGTGTGAACGGTTCACCGGCCCAGTCGTCCAGTTGAGCCCGACGCCCTTCCGCCTCCTCGTCCGATGCGGCCAGCACCACGGACAGGTCGACGAACAACAGTGCGGGATCGTCGATCTCACGACCGGCGTCCGAATGGGCGGCACCCACGGCGTCCACCGCGCGCACGGCGTCGTCGACATCGCGGGGGCTGATGAACCCGACATCGGCACCCCGCCCGATCACCTGTAGGTCGGTGGGATGTGCGCCGGTCGCGGCGACGACCGGCCGCCCCTGCGGCGGGCGCGGGGTGATGGCGGGGCCCCGCACCGAGAAATGGTCCCCGGCGAAGTCGATGTAGTGCAGCTTGTCTCGGTCGATGAAGCGGCCGGTCGCGACGTCGCGGATCTCGGCGTCGTCCTCCCACGAGTCCCAGAGCAGTCCGAGCACGGTCGCGACATCCAGCGCCTCGGAAGCGAGGTCGGCGAGCACCGCCGGGTCGTCGGGGAAACTCCGCCTGCCGAACAGAGCGGCCTCGGCCGGGTCCGCGGTGGTGCGCAGGACGACTCCGGCACGGCCGTTGCTGACGTAGTCGAGAGTCGCGATCGCCTTGGAGACGTGGAACGGCTCGGTGTGGGTGACCGTCGCCGTCGGGATCAGCCCGATCGAGCGGGTCGTGGGTGCGAGACGGGAGGCGAGCAGTACCGAGTCGAGTCCACCGGTCGCCCGGTCGGTACGCGGGCGCACGCGGTGCAGGGCAAACGAATCCGCGAAGGTGACGAAGTCGAGCAACCCGGTTTCGGCCTCTGCGACCAGTCGCTGCCAGTATGCCGCCGTCGTCAGGGTGTGTGGCTGGGCCCCGGGCGCGCGCCACGCACCCGGATGCGACCCCGAACCGTCGAGCGCCACGGCAATATGCACGTGTTCGGCCATCGAGTCCTCCCTCAGTCGTGTCGTGGATGTCTGTCCCCGTCTCGAACGGTGGCGGGAAACCGGGGATTCCGGGATCCGGTCATCGGATCGTGGTGGGTCAAACCCTTCCGATCTGCCGCCGACCACGCTTCGGTGATCAGGATGAGGCGTGTTCGGCGGAGGACTCGAGACGGTCAGGGAGAGGCATGACAGACAAGGAACCGATACCGCTGTCGGTGCTCGACCTCGCGCCGGTCACCGAGGGGAGTGACGCCGCGACGGCAGTGCGTCGCAGCGTCACGCTGGCCCAGCACGCCGAACGCCTGGGATACCGGCGGTTCTGGCTCGCCGAGCATCACTTCGTCGCGGTCGCCAGTTCGTCGACGACCACCCTCATCGGGCTGATCGCCGGCGCGACCGAGTCCATCCGGGTGGGGTCGGCGGCGGTACAGAGCGGACTGCACACCCCGGTGTCGATCGTGGAGGCATTCGGGACGATCGACGCGCTGTACCCCGGCCGGCTGGACCTCGGCCTCGGCCGGTCCGCTCAACGTCGCACCGAGTTGTCGACCGCAGACCCGCAACCGGCACTCCGCGAGCCGGCACCCCGACAGCCCGACGAGATCATCGACGGCCTGCTCATCCCGACGCCGTTCCCCGTCGAGTCGGTCCTGAACGCACCGCGGGTCGTCGCCGCGTTCGAGGCGTCGCAGTTCGACGGTGCGTCACCGCCGGACTTCGACGACGCCGTCGGCGACGTCCTCGCACTCTTGTCCGGCGACTTCGTTCACCACGACGTTGCACTGACCGCTGTGCCCGGACGCGGTGCGGACGTGGCGATCTGGATCTTCGGGAGCAGCAAGGGGCAGAGTGCCCAGACCGCGGGGGCGCGTGGCCTGCCGTTCGTGGCCAACTATCACGTCAGCCCGAGCACGGTCCTCGAGGCCGTCGAGGCGTATCGCAGCGCCTTCCGCCCGTCGTCGGTCCTGGCCGAACCCTATGTCGTCGTATCCGCGGATGTCGTTGTCGCCGAGGACGAGCCGACCGCACGTCACCGCGCGTCCACCTACGGACACTGGGTGCACGGCATCCGGAGCGGGGCAGGCGCGCAGCCGTATCCGGACCCGGATACGGCACGTCCCCTCGACGACGGTGCGCGCGTTCTCGTCGACGATCGGGTACGCACCCAGTTCGTCGGTGATCCCGAGACCGTCGTGGACGGTCTGCGGACACTCGCCCGGGTGACCGGCGCCGACGAGTTGTTGGTCACCAGCGTCACGCACGACTTCGACCATCGATTGATCTCGCACGAATTGCTCGCCACCGCGTGGGGATTGTGAGGGCAGTGACGTGACCGGTTTCGCGACAGCGGGTTTCGGGAGGCGCGCGGGCGTGCTGGCGTCGTTGAACGCCGTATGTGCGGGCATCGGACGCCGTGTCGACGTCGATCTCCTCGCCGCCGGCGCGGCTCTGCATCCCGAGGCGCCGCCACTGGGTCTGCCGCTCCAGACAGCAAGAACGGTCGGCCGCGAACAGCCCTCGTAGCCGGCTTCCGGTGGCACCATGGGGTTCCTCGGCGACGACGGTCGTCGCCGGTGAACGGCCACGAGGAACTCTCACCATGTACGAGACCCCGGACGAACTCCGCGACCTCCAGACGCTTCTCGACGCGTCCCTGTCCCGATCGACCGACCACCTCCGTTCCATCATCAATACCGAGAACACCGTCGACGCAACCCGATTGACCGAGATCCTGACCGGCATGCGAGTGCTCGCGCTCTCGACGGTGACCGCATCGGGTGAACCGCGGATCAGTTCCGTCGACGGTCATTTCCTCCACGGCAAGTGGGTCTTCGGGACCGCGCGCACGGCCGCGAAGGCCCGGCACCTCCAGACACGCCCGGCCGCCAGCGCCGCGCACATCCAGGGCGAAGAACTCGGCGTGTTCACGCACGGGACGGTCGAGATCCTCAACCCGCTGGACGGTCCTCGCGCCGATGACTGGCCCGAGTTGGTGGCGCACTTCAAGAAGATCTACGGTGACGACGCCTTCGACTGGGACGTCGAAGTCATCTACTTCCGATTGCACCCGCACTGGATGACGGTGTACGCCCCGAACCCGTCTCGTTGACCGTGCGTCGAAATCATTGACTGTGCGCCGGTCGAACGTGGGACGCACAGTCAACGGATATGGACGCACAGTCGACGGTCAGTCCACCGGGTCGATGAACCCCTCGTCCTTGAGCCAGTTGTACGCGACGTCGGACGGGTCGGCCCCGTCGATGTCGATGAGCCCGTTCAGTTCCTGCATGAGCGGATCGGTCAGCTTGGCCGAGACCGGCGCCATGAGTTCGGCTATCTCCGGATTGGCCTCGTTGAGGCCGGTGTTGACGACGACGCACCCGCTGTAGGGGAGGAAGAATTTGCGGTCGTCCTCCAGGACGACGAGATCGAGGTTCTTGATGCGGCCGTCGGTGGAGTACACCATGCCGAAGTTGCAGGGTTCGCTGCGTGCGGTCGAGGTGTAGACGACACCGGAATCCATGGTGGTCACGTTGCCCTTGGGCACGCCTCCCGGGGCGCCGAGCGGGATGTCGTAGGCCTCCAGCATCGGGATGAAACCGTCGGCGCGCGAGAGGAACTCGTCGTTGATGCAGAACGTCCGCTCGGACTCGGGCAGCTTGGCGATGTCGGACATCGTGCGGACGTTCAGCCTCTTGGCGGTGGGCGAGGAAGCCGCGAACGCGTAGGTGTTGTTGAAGTTCGACGGCGGCAGCCACTCGACGCCGTTGGCGCGTTCGGCGTCCCGGACGCGTTCGTAGAGCTGTTGCGGGTCGGAGATCGTCTCGGTCTCGCCGAGGTAGGTCTGCCACGCCGTGCCGGTGTACTCCCAGACGATGTCGGCGTCGCCGTTGAGGACCGCCTGTCGCGACGACATCGAACCAGGCGCGTTGGTCAGGTCGTCGACGTCGGCCCCGGCTGCAGCCAGGTAGGTTGCGGTGATCTTGCCGAGCAGGACCTGTTCGGTGAAGTTCTTCGACGTCACCGCGATCGACGTCCCTTCGAGCGGACGTTCGCCGCCGGGAAGGGAGGCGGGACGGAAGGTTCCGGACGAACTGACCAGCCCGCACGCCGACAGTGTCATCACCAGGGCGGCCGACGCGGCCAGGAGAGTGAGTGCGCGCGAGCGGGACAGGCGTGACCGAGCCATCATGCGATCCCCCGTGGTGTGGCGGCGAGTTCGACGAGGCGACCGAGCCAGTCGATCGTCATGGCGAGCAGGGCGACCAGGATCGCGCCCGACACCAGCAGCTTGGGCAGGAACAGCGTGATGCCGGTGGTGATGAGCGTGCCCAGGCTGTTCGCGCCGATGAACGTGCTGAGGGTGGCGGTACCGACGAGGATGACCAGCGCGGTCCGCACCCCGTTCAGGATGACGGGTACGGCGAGGGGGAGTTCGACCTGGACGAGGGTCCGGACGGCCGACAGGCCGATGCCCCGGGAGGCCTCGACCGTCCGCTGGTCGACCTGCCGCAGTCCGACGATGGTGTTCTGCAGGATCGGGAGCACCGCGTAGACGACCAGACCGACGATGGCGGTGGTGAAACCGGTGCCGAGCCAGAAGGTGAAGAGCACCAGCAGGCCGATCGCCGGCGCCGCCTGCCCGATGTTGGCGATGTTGACGGCGATGGGGTTCAGCCACCGGAGGGACGGCCGGGTGAGCGCGATGCCCAGCGGAATGGCGATCAGGACGACGATGATCGTCGCGACGAGCGTCAGCTGGATGTGATCGAGGATGGTGGCGCGCAGCGCGGGCCACGACATCGACGCGCTCTCCGTGGTGGTGAACGTCGTGTTCGCATACCAGATGACGAAACCGACGCCGACGACCACGATCACCAGCGGCTCGAACCAGACGTCGATCGGGATGCGGGCGAGACGGCGTCGAAATCCCTTCGGGACGGATTCCGGCGCAGGCGGTTTCGCGGTCTCGGTGATCCTCGCCTCTTCGGCGATGAAACCCGTCACCGGTCGGCGCTCGTCTCGGGCGCGCCGACCGCGGCGGTTCCGGTGCCGGGATCGGTGTCCTCGAAGCCGGGTTCGTCGTCGGCGGCGACGACCGGGGTCTCGACGGGTGCCGATCCCTCGGCGTGGTCGAGGTAGCCGCCGTGATCGTCGTCGTCGCGAACGGTCGCGAGCTGTCCGCGGATCGCCTCCATCACCGACGCGATGTTCAGGGCACCGACGACCGCGCCGCGCCCGTCGGTCACGAGCACGCCGCCCTGACTGGTCGCGAGCATCGAGTCGAGGGCGTCGTTCAGCGTCGAGGACTTGGCGACGACGGGCAGCCGGTGATCGAGGTAGTCCGAGACCTCCGGCTTGGCGCGGATCTCCTCGACCGACGGCCAGGCGCGTGGGCGGCCGTGCTGATCGACCACGGCGACCCAGTCCTCGCCGGCCGCCTTCGCGCGCGACACCACGGCGCCGGAGGCTTCCCCCACCTGGGCGGTGACGACCTCGCGGAAGTCGACGTCGCGGACGCGGGTCAGCGTCAGGTGGGCGAGGGTGGCGCCCGAACCCACGAACTCCTCGACGAAGGGGCTCGCCGGATTGGCGAGGATCTCCTCCGGGGGAGCGAACTGCTCGATGTGGCCGCCCTCGGAGAGGATCAGCACCTTGTCGCCGAGTTTGGTCGCTTCCTCGAAATCGTGGGTGACGATGACGATGGTCTTGGCCAGCTCGTGCTGGATCGCGATCAGCTTGTCCTGCAGACGAGCCCGGGTGATCGGGTCGACGGCGCCGAACGGCTCGTCCATCAGGAGGACCGGCGGGTCGGCGGCGAGGGCGCGGGCGACGCCCACGCGCTGTTGCTGGCCGCCGGACATGTCCTTGGGGAGCCGGTCGGCGAAGGTGGCGGCGTCGAGACCGACGAGGTCGAGCAGGTACTCGGTGCGTTCGGCGATGCGCTTCTTGTCCCAGTTGAGGATTCGGGGGATGGCGCCGATGTTCTTGCTCACCGACCAGTGCGGGAAGAGCCCCCCGGACTGGATGACGTAGCCGATGGACTGACGTAGCTTGTCCGGATTCTCCGCGGTGACGTCGCGCCCGCCGATGTAGATGCGACCCTCGGTGGGTTCGATGAGCCGGTTGATCATCTTCAGGGTCGTCGTCTTGCCGCATCCGGACGGGCCGACGAAGGCGACGATGTCGCCGGCGTCGATCTCGAGGTCGAGGCGTGCGACGGCCGGGGTCGTGGTGCCGCGGTAGCGCTTCACCACACCGTCGAGCCGGATGGACTCGCCGGTGACGCTGCGGTTGTCGCCGTTCGGCGCGGGCGAGGTGGCGGAGTCGGTCATGAGAGTCCCTTGGAGATGGTGAGTCGGCCGAGCAGAACCAGCAGAGCGTCGAAGACGAGGGCGATGATGACGATCAGAATCGTTCCGGCAAGGGCCATTTCGAGAGCATTGGCGCCGCCCAGGCGGGAAAGCCCGTTGAAGATGAGCGATCCCAGGCCGGGGCCGAGAACGTAGGCGACGATCGCCGCGACACCGACGATCATCTGCGTCGACACCCGGATACCGGTCAGGATCACCGGCCAGGCGATCGGCAGCTCGACGGTGAGCAGGATCCGCCACCTCGAAAGCCCGATGCCGCGGGCGGATTCGACGACGGACGGCGGCACGGAGCGCAGTCCGACCACCGCGTTGCCGATGACCGGCAGCGTGGCGAAGAACGCGAGCATCAGAAACGACGGCGTCACACCGAGTCCGAAGGGCACGATCAGCAGTGCGAGCAGTGCCAGCGACGGAATGGTCAGCGCCACACGGCTCGACGTCAGCGTCAGCGCGCTCGCCAGGGGGAGCCGGTAGACGACGGCGGCGATGAGGATGGCCACGGCCGTACCCACGAGCACTGTCTGGAACGACAGCGACGCGTGCTGATAGGTCAGAAAAGTGAGTGATCGTGCGTTCTCGCTGAGGTAATCCCACAATTGCACTGTCGGTGTCCCATCCCCGGTGTCTGGCTCGACATTACGCACGGAACAACGAGACTGCCGACATTTGGACCGATCCAGTGTGACTTTCGCGCGTCCAGGGTCGAAGTCCGCCCGAAGCGGTGCCATCCTGGACGGGTGAGTGACAGTGCGCTGACCAGTTCGGAGGCCGGGCCCGACGACGACCGGGCCCACCTGGCCGAGGCCGTGCGTTCGTGGACGCGAATCGTCGCCTGGCTGCTGAGTGTCGGCGGGGCCATCGGGTTCGTCGCCGCGTTCGTGCTGACCGTGGAACGGTTCGAACTGGCCGCCGACCCCGACTACGTGCCGTCCTGCAACTTCAATCCCGTGCTGAGCTGCGGTTCGGTGATGGCCGAGCCGCAGGCGGCGCTCTTCGGCTTCCCGAACCCGTTGCTCGGCATCGCCGGTTTCGCGGTCGCGGTCACGACCGGGATGGCGCTGCTGGCCGGGGCCCGCCTCGCGGGGTGGTACTGGGCGGGGCTGCAGGTCGGGGTCACCGCCGCCATGGTGTTCATCGGGTGGCTCATCTACTCGAGCCTGTACTCGATCGGGGCGTTGTGCCCCTACTGCATGGTGGTGTGGGCGGTCACCCTGCCGATCTTCGTCTTCGTCAGTGTGCGCAACGCGCATGCGAGTGGTCTCACCTCGCGTTCGCGCCTCGCGCTGGTCCTCGCGCGCAATCACGCCCCGATCCTCGTCGTGGGCGTCGGCCTCGTGATCGTGCTGATCGCGGTCCGGTTCTGGTCGTACTGGTCGAGCCTCTACTGAGTCGGTGGGGGCGTGGTGTCGTGGCCGGTTCCGACTCGAGCTGCGATGCGCAGCCGTTCGACCTCCGAACGGGAGTGCCGGACGGCATCGGAGTCCTCGTCGCGGTATTCGGCGACGTCGTGAGCGAGGTCGAGGACCGCTCGTCGTAGGTGGCGTCGGGCCCTGCGGGAACGGCGGTCGGGTGCCGACTTCGCAAAGGCCTTGCGCGCCTGCTTGTCCAGGACGCCGTCGATCTCTGCGGCGGTCACCGTCCCGGCTTCGACCTCAGGGGCGAGTATGTCGCGGACGAATTGGTGCTCGCGGGGTGCGGCTCGCCGGAAAGCGACCGTCAGAACCGTGAAGCCGAGGATGATCGAGGCGGCCATGACGAGGAACGTCACGGCCGGGACCCCGAAGCCGAGCCCGCTTGCATCGTCCCAGGTGAAGTGGAGGAACATCCCGGTGGCCACGAACGCCACGCCGCGACCGATCCGCCGGGGTTGGGCCATGGTACCGATGAGGTAGATGGCGCCCGCGCACACGAGCGCGCTGAACAGCGGGTGGGAGGCGAAACTGACGGCGATCCGGACCGCGGACAGCTGCACCGCATTGCCGATCGGGTCGGTTCCGAAGGCCCGCGAGGTCGCGTTGGCGGCATACAGGAAGTCCTCGAAGATCGCGAACCCGAGTCCGATGAACGCACCGACGACGAGACCGTCGTTGGCGGTGCGGATCAGGCGGGGCGCCAGCCCCATGAGGAGGATGAAGCCGCACAGTTTCGCTGCTTCCTCGGTGATCGGCGCGGTGGCGCCGGCAGCCCAGTTCGCGCTCCACTCCTGGCCGAAGAGCTTGGGGTAGATGCCCAGCATCGCCGTGTTGACCGTCAGCGCGAAGGCGAACGTCGCGGGCACGGCGCCCCACAGGATCGCGGCCGCGACGAGCCGTCCGGGTTGACGCTCCCACCGGTCGATGTGTCGGAACCACGCGAACCAGGCGAGCCCGCACAACCCGCAGAGGATGGCGCCCACCGCGAAGCCGCCGGCGTAGAACCCGGCTTCGGGCGCGAAGTAGTTCCAGGCCCGCCAGGCCCCTAGAACGGTGAGTGCGACGTACACCCAGAAGCAGAGATTGTGCGGCTGGACGAGTGTGAATTGTTCGCCCCAGCCGGAGAGTGCGATGGCCTCGTCGCGCCGGCGCCGGGCGGGGCTCTCGGTCTCGTCGACGGTGCTCATCCTCGGTCCTCCTCGACGGTGCGGATGCTGGTCGTCATGCTGCGGACGGTGTCGACGGCCTCGGCCATCTGGGCGGGTGGGCCGTAGGCCCTGACCTCGACCCCGGTGGGGCCGACGACGAACGCGGCGACCACACCGTCTCCGGTGAGGCTGCTGTAGCCCTGCATGACGCCGGTGTGGCCGCTCGTCGTGGTGAGGGTGGCGCGGTCGCCGTCGACACGGAAGGTCGGATCCGTGGTCCGGGACGTCACCTTCTCCACCTGGTCGAGCAGCTCGTCGGGATCACCGTCGAAGGCTGCGGACGAGATGTCGATGGTGACGCCGGCATCGGCGAGAGTCGCATCGCCGGATCTGCTGCTGCCGGCGCGGAATCCGGCTTCGACGTCCCACCCGGTCGCAGGGGTGAACACGATGTCCTTCGTGAGCGCGAGTTCCTCGCCCGCACGTACCGGGTCGTCCCAGGCGATGGCGGCGTCGATGCGCGGCACGATCACCGTCAGGATCACGAAGACCGCCAGGACGACGAGGGCAGGCGGTAGCGTTCGTCGATCCAGGCCGAGTATGCGGTGCTCGACCGGCACCCGCTTCTGGTGCTGACCGTGATGGGTGTGACGCACGGCGTCCTCTCTTTGGCGGCTCGTCAGACACTCTGTCACGGCTGACGCGTCGAGGCGTCTCGCGGCGCCGGGGCCGAAGGTGTGACCTACCCTGAGCACATGGCAATCGGGCGTCCGACGGAGGGTTCGGCCGAGGTGCAGCGCGCGCCCCGGGCGAGGATGACGGGCGCGCAGCGGCGATTGCAGCTCATCGAAGTCGCTCGGGGTCTGTTCGCCGAGCGCGGTTTCGAGGGCACGTCGATCGAGGAGATCGCGCAGCGGGCCGGCGTCTCGAAGCCGATCGTGTACGAGCACTTCGGCGGCAAGGAGGGGCTGTATGCGGTCGTCGTGGACCGCGAGATGGAGACCCTGCTCGAGATGGTCACCTCGTCGCTCTCGAAGAACCGTTCGCTCTACCGCATCCAGCAGGTGGCGCTCGCGCTGCTGACGTACATGGAGGAGCGCACGGACGGCTTCCGCATCCTGGTCCGCGGCGACAGCACCGCCAGCACCGACGAGACGGCCACGTATTCGAGTCTCCTGAACGATGCGATCAGCCAGGTCGAGCACATCCTCGCCAACGACTTCGAACGACGCGGTTTCGATCCCACACTCGCCCCGCTCTACGCCCAGGCGCTCGTCGGGATGGTGTCGGTCACCGCGCAGTGGTGGCTCGATGTCCGCGAGCCGTCGAAGGAGGTCGTGGCCGCTCACCTGGTCAACCTGTGCTGGAACGGGCTGACGCGGCTCGACCCGGATCCCACCCTGGTCGGGCCTGACTACGTGGAATCGCTGAAGCGGACGAGGGTCGACGACGCCTGACCGACGCGCAACTATGGTTGATTCACTCTGCGTCCCCCGGCCGGAAGGATCACCCTGATGTCGACCCCAGGTGCCGACCGGCCGAACCCCGCCCTCCGCTGAGACTCCGGAGATGGAGACCGTCGGGATCTACCTGGTCGTCATCTTCGGATGCGGTTTCCTCGCGCGCGCGGCACGTCTCCCGACGCTGGTCGGCTACCTCGCCGCCGGATTCATCTTGCACGCCCCGGGAATCGACGAACTGCCGATCGTCGACACGATGGCCGAACTGGGCGTCACGATCCTGCTGTTCACGATCGGACTCAAGCTCGACGTTCGGATGCTGCTCCGGCGGGAGGTGGTCGTCACCACCGGGGTGAACCTCCTCGTCATCCTCGGTCTCACGACGGGCTTCCTCGGCATCCTGGGTGCGGTCGGGGTGCCCATGCTCGCCGGCGAGGGCTGGGAGACGCTCGCGCTGTTGGGGTTTGCGCTGTCGTTCTCGAGTACGGTGTTCGTCGTCCAGGTGCTCGACGAGCGCTCGGAGTCGCATTCCCTCTACGGCCGGATCGCCATCGGTGTCCTGGTCCTCCAGGACATCGTCGCCGTCGTCTATCTGACCGCGATGCAGGGCGAACCGCCCAGCCCCTGGGCGCTGGCCCTCGTGCTGTTGATACCCGGCGCGTGGATCGTCCGCCGGCTCTGGAACACCCTCGGCCACGGCGAGTTGCAGACGCTGTTCGGGATCGTGATGGCCCTCGTGCCCGGTTACTGGCTCTTCGAATCCGTCGGGGTGAAGGGCGATTTCGGTGCGATGGTCGTCGGCGTCCTGCTGGCGTCGCATCCTCGCGCGGGGGAGTTGTCGCGCACGTTGTTCGGGCTCCGTGAACTGCTCCTGGTCGGCTTCTTCGTGTCGATCGGGCTGCACGTCACCCCCACGACCGAAACGGTTCTGCTCGGCCTGCTCCTGATCGTCCTGCTGCCGTTCGAGGGGGCGGTGTACACACTCGTCCTCGCCCTGTTCGGCCTGCGTCGGCGGACGTCGATCCTGACCGGACTCGCGTTGGCCAACTTCTCGGAGTTCGGGCTGATCGTGATCGCGACCGGGGTGGGAGCGGGGGTCATCGGCGAGGACTGGCTGGTCGTGACATCGGTGGCGGTGGCGGGGAGCTTCGTGTTCTCGTCCCTGCTCAATCGCCGCGGTTCCGGCCTGGTGAACCGGTTGTCGGCGTTCGTCCCGACCACGGCCGCGGCCCGGAGACACCCCGACGACGCGCCGATCGTGCTGGCGCCGGCGCGGGTGCTCGTCCTCGGCATGGGCCGCGTCGGGCACTCGGTGTACGAGCGGCTCGTCGACGAGTACGGCCTTCCGGTGATCGGTGTGGAGAACGATCCGCTGAAGGCGAGCGAACTCGCCGGACGCGGCGTCCGGGTGCTCGACGCCGACGCCACCGAGACCGACTTCTGGGACCGTGCGGTCGGCGTCCACGAGCTCGAACTGCTTGTCCTGGCGATGCCCTTCCACGGCTCGAATCTGGTGGCGCTGGAACGGATCGAGGAACTCGGCGTCACCGGGACGATCGCCGTCGTCGCGCAATACGACGACGAACGCGACGAACTGCTCCTGCGCGGCGCCGACGTGGCGTTCCACATCTACGAGGGCACCGGCGTCGGGCTCGCCGACGCGGCGGCCGAGGCCGCCGGCCTGGACCGGTGACGTCCGTGGCGAACCTCCGCGCCGGTGTTTCCGGTCGTCAGCCGTCCGCGCCGTCGGGAGCGTCGCCGCCCGGCCACAGATCCTTCTGCATGTAGACACAGTCGATCCACTGCTCGGCCTTGTGACCGATGGCGCGTAGACGGCCCACCTCGGTGAATCCGAACCGCCGGTGCAGTGCGATCGACCCGTCACCGCCCGTCGCGGCGATCACCGCGACGATCTGGCGGACGTTGTCCGGATTCGCCCGCTCGAGCAACGCCGCCATGAGCGCGGTTCCGACTCCGCGCCCGCCCTGACCGGGCCGCACGTAGATGGAGTCCTCGGTCGACAGGTCGTAGGCCGGCATCGTCCGGAAGGTCCCGAGGTAGGCGTAGCCGACGACTCGCTCGACCCCGTCGTCGACGGCGCGTGCGACCACGAAGGGCCGTCCCGCGGCCGTGATCGCGGCGTGTTTGGCATGCCACTGGGACAGGGACGGGACCAGATAATCGAAGGTCGCGACGGTGTTCTGCACGTAGTGGGCGTAGATGTCGGCGATGGCGTCGCAGTCGTCGATCGTCGCGTCGGTGACCCGGATGGGGGTCGCGGGTGCCTCGGGTACGCGCTCGCTCATGCCGACGAGGGTAGGACAGCGGCACCGACCGCGAGAACTCCTGCTGACCGGGCGGGGACCGGCGGATCGTCGACCCATAGAATCGACGGAGTGTCGACGCAGTCTGCTCTGTCCGGTCTGGCCGCGCTCGCGTGTGCGGACAAGTCCTTCCGCGAGGTGCACACGCACCGGAACGAGCGTCGGCTGGACATCACCGCACCCGACGCGGCGCGGCCGTTCCTCGTCTCGTGCCTGGTCGCCGGTGCCGAGTCCCCGCTCCTCGTCGTGTCGGCCAACGGCCGGGAGGCCGACGATCTGACCGCCGAGCTCGCCGAACTCCTCGACGACGCCGACGCCGTCGCGCAGTTCCCGTCGTGGGAGACACTGCCGCACGAGCGGTTGTCCCCGAGTGCGGACACCGTGGGCCAGCGGCTCGCCGTGTTGCATCGCCTCGCCAACCCGGGTGACACCCCGTTGCGGGTCGTCGTGACCACCGTTCGCTCTCTGGTCCAGCCGATGGCCCCCGGGCTCGGCGACGTCGCGACGGTGACCTTGCGCGAGGGCATCGAGATCGACTTCGACGCGCTGCTGTCCCAGCTCGTCGAGATGGCCTACGAGCGCGTCGACATGGTCGGGCGCCGCGGCGAATTCGCGGTGCGCGGCGGCATTCTCGACGTGTTCCCGACCACGGCCGACCATCCGGTCCGCGTGGAGTTCTGGGGCGACGAGATCACCGAGATGCGCGCGTTCTCGGTCGCCGACCAGCGCAGTCAGCCGGAGGTCGAGACCAGCGAGGTCCGGATCCACCCCTGCCGTGAGCTGCTCCTGACCGAGAAGGTCCGCACGCGCGCCGGCGATCTGGCGGCGAGCAACGCCGACGACCCGACCCTCGCCGAGATGCTCGGCAAGCTCGCCGAGGGCATTCCGGTCGAGGGGATGGAGGCCCTGATCCCCGCGCTCGTCGACGGTGGCATGCAGTTGCTGACCGAGGTGATCCCGGACGGCACGCGGGTGCTCATCCTGGACCCGGAGAAGGTGCGGACCCGTGCATCGGATCTGTCGAAGACGGGGGCGGAGTTCCTCGAGGCGTCGTGGACCGCGGCCGCCATGGGTGCCGGGGCGCCGATCGACGGCAGGTCGTCGACGGGCCTCGGCATCGATCTGCAGGCCAGTGCGTACCGCCCGCTCGACGAGGTGCGGAAGGCGACGCTCGCCGCCGGCCGTCCCTGGTGGACGCTGAGTCCGCTGGCGACCGGCAGCGGGGACGAACTCGAACTCGATCTCGCGCCCGGTCCCGCGCCGCGCGGTGACGAGCAGGAGATCGCGGCGACGTTCGCGCAGTTGCGCGCACACGTGTCCGACGGCAAGACCGCGGCGATCGTGGTGGCGGGCAAGGGCACTGCCCAGCGCGTCGGGGAGCGGCTGTCCGACGCCGAGGTGCCGCATGTGATCGCCGACCCCGGGCATCGTCCGCAGCCCGGTGAGGTCACCGTGTTCTGCGCCCCGCTGCGCGCCGGGATCGTCTGTCCCGATGCGGGACTCGTGGTCGTGGCCGAGGCCGACCTCACCGGCACGCGGGTCGCCAACGTCCGGGACGGCAGGCGGCTGCCGGCCAAGCGGCGCAACCAGGTCGATCCGCTCGCCCTGGCCGCGGGCGACCTCGTGGTGCACGACCAGCACGGCATCGGCAAGTTCGTCGAGATGATCGAACGGACCGTGTCCGGTGCCCGGCGTGAGTACCTCGTGCTGGAGTACGCCTCGAGCAAACGTGGGCAACCGGCCGACCGGTTGTATGTCCCGATGGATGCGCTCGACCAGCTCTCCCGCTATGTCGGCGGCGAGCAGCCGTCGCTGTCGAAGCTCGGCGGATCGGACTGGCAGAACACGAAGCGCAAGGCGCGCAAGGCCGTTCGTGAGATCGCCGGTGAGCTCGTCCAACTCTATGCCGCCCGCCACGCCGCGCCCGGACACGCGTTCGGTCCCGACACGCCGTGGCAGCAGGAGATGGAGGACGCCTTCGACTTCACCGAGACCGTGGATCAGCTCACGGTCATCGCCGAGGTCAAGGCCGACATGGAGCGTGCGGTCCCGATGGACCGCGTCGTGGTCGGCGACGTCGGCTACGGCAAGACCGAGATCGCGGTCCGCGCCGCGTTCAAGGCGGTGCAGGACGGCAAGCAGGTCGCCGTCCTCGTCCCGACGACGATTCTGGCGCAACAACATCTGCAGACCTTCACCGAACGGATGAGCGGGTTCCCGGTGCGGGTGCGCGGACTGTCGCGGTTCACCGACGCCAAGGAATCCCGCGAGATCACCCAGGCGATGTCGAAGGGCGAGGTGGATGTCGTCATCGGCACCCACCGCCTCCTGCAGACCGGGATCGTCTGGAAAGACCTCGGACTCGTCATCGTCGACGAGGAGCAGCGCTTCGGTGTGGAGCACAAGGAGCACATCAAGTCGCTGCGCACCCACGTCGACGTGCTGACGATGTCGGCGACCCCGATCCCGCGCACACTCGAGATGTCGATGGCCGGCATCCGGGAGATGTCGACGATCCTCACCCCGCCCGAGGAGCGGCATCCGGTCCTGACCTACGTCGGCGCCTACGCGCCCAAACAGGTCGCCGCCGCCATCCGCCGAGAACTGCTGCGCGACGGTCAGGTGTTCTACGTGCACAACCGCGTCTCGACCATCGACAAGATGGCCAAGGACATCGCGGCGATGGTCCCGGAAGCGAGAGTCGTTGTCGCACACGGGCAGATGGGTGAAGATCAGCTCGAGCGAACGGTCTCGGGGTTCTGGAATCGCGAATACGACGTGCTGGTCTGCACGACGATCATCGAGACGGGCCTGGACATCTCGAACGCGAACACCCTGATCGTCGACCGCGCCGAGAACCTCGGTCTCTCGCAGTTGCACCAGCTGCGCGGTCGAGTCGGCCGTAGTCGTGAACGCGGGTACGCGTACCTGCTCTACAGTCCGGACCGGCCGCTGACGGAGACCGCGTACGACCGGCTCGCGACGATCGCGCAGAACAACGAGTTGGGCGCGGGCATGGCGGTGGCACTGAAGGATCTCGAATTGCGCGGCGCCGGGAACGTGCTGGGCGCCGAGCAGTCCGGGCACGTGGCCGGTGTCGGCTTCGATCTCTACGTCCGTCTGGTCGGCGAGGCGGTGGAGGCGTATCGCGCTGCCGCGGACGGGAAGCCGGTCGAATCCCGTGAGAAGGGTGAGGTTCGCATCGATCTGCCCGTCGATGCGCACATCCCGGTCGAGTACGTGGACTCCGACCGCCTGCGTCTCGAGGCGTACCGCAAACTCGCGTCGGCAACCGACGACGCCGCAGTCGATTCGGTCCTCGTCGAACTCAACGACCGCTACGGTCCGCCGCCGGTCGAGACCACGCGCCTCGCGTCGATCGCCCGGCTGCGGTTGCGGTGCCGGGAGCGGGGGATCGCCGAGATCGGTCTCGCCGGTCAGGGCGTCAAGATCTCGCCGCTCTCGCTCCTCGACAGCGAGCAGGTGCGCCTGCGTCGTCTCTACTCGTCGGCCACCTACCGCGCGACGACATCCGTGGTCAACCTGCCGATCCCGCGCACCGGTGGCGTCGGGTCGGCGCGTCTGCGCGACGACGAACTGATCGAGTACCTGACGACGTTCCTCACGCAGCTCCGGCCGGAGCCGGTCGCGTGACGGTGGTGCTGCTGGACCCGGCACGGCCAGACCTGATCCCCATCCGGGCGCGTAAGAGTCTCGCCGGACCGGTGCGGGTCACCGAGGACGTGCCCGCGGCGATGCTGTGGGAGTTCGACCATGTCGAGCCGGTCTTCGACGACTCGCCGGACGAATCGGAGTCGGTACTCGTCAGCACCGACCCCGACCATCCACTGGTGCGGTCCCGGATCGCGCGCGGGGAGGAGGTCGTCGCCGCGCAGACGGTCGCCGGCATGGCACTGCTCGAGTCCGTGGCGCTGATGGACACCCTGAGGCGGAACGGGCCATGGGAGAGCACACAGACGCACCACTCGCTGCGCCGCTACCTGCTCGAAGAGGTCTACGAACTCCTCGACGCCATCGAAGCCGGCGATCCCGTCGAGCTCCGCGAAGAACTCGGAGACCTGTTGCTGCAGGTGCTGTTCCACGCGCGGATCGCCGCCGACGACCCCGACGCCCCGTTCGACATCGACGACGTCGCCCGCAGTTTCACCGCCAAGGTCTCGGGCCGCACCCCCGGCGTGCTGTCCGGGGCGCACTCGGATCTCGAGACGCAGATCCGGGAGTGGGAAGAACGCAAGGCCGCCGAGAAGCGGCGCGGATCGGTGCTCGACGGGGTGGCGACCACCCAACCCGCGCTCGCGCTGCTGCAGAAGGTGCTCGAACGTCTCACCGCGGCGCACTATCCCGTCGACACCATCCCGGTGGAGACCCTCACCGTGACGGTGACCGCAGGCGACGACAGCGTCGAGGCGCAGGCGCGAGATCGGGCGCTCGCGTTGATGTCCGACGTCCGGGCAGCCGAGAAGCGCGCAGCCGAGCGGGGCATGACTCTCGACTCGCCGGAGGCGTGGGCGGCCGTGCTCGACGAGAACCCGGCCTGAGCGGGGGGCCGAGACGCTGCGAGCGAGGAACGGTGAGCGCACAGTCGACGAAATCTGGTGCTCAGTCGACGGAATTCGCTGCACAGTCGACGTCGGGTCAGCTCTCGCTTCAGATGGCGAGCGCGGCCAGCTGCTCGGTGAACCCGGCCTCGTCGATCCGGGTGTTGCGTCCGTCCTCGACGAGGATCTCGCCGCCGACCATCACCGTGTCGACGATCGACCGCGAGCCGGTGGTGAGCAGCGATGCCCCGGGATCCCGGACGGGCAGTGTGGCGTAATCGCGGTCGAAGCGCAGCAGCGTGAGGTCCGCGGGGGCCCCGACCGTCACCCCGCCGGCAACCGGCGGTAGGCCGAGTGCGGAGTTCGCACCGCCGCAGGCGATGTCGAGAATCTCGGCGTACCCGAGGAGGTCGGCGCGCCGATGGACGGCCCGCTGGAGGTAGGCGGCGATACGCAGGGTCGCCAGCATGTCCTGGGTGTCGTTGCTCGCGGCGCCGTCGACACCCAGCCCGACGGCCAGTCCGCGCTCCAGCATCGCCGGTATCGGGGCCACCCCGCTTCCCAGCCGCATGTTCGACAACGGGTTGTGCGACACCGCCACGCCTCGGGCCGCGAGGGTTCGCCGGCCGGCGTCGTCGAGCTCGACGCAGTGGACGGCGAGGACCCGATCCCACAGGAAGCCGTTCTGGTCGAGGTGATCGACGGCTCCGAATCCGGTGTGCTGCAGACACATCTGCTCGTCGGTGAGTGTCTCGAGAAGATGGATGGACACCGGCAGGCCGCGGTCTCGGGCGAATTCGCGGATCGTCCCCATCCCGGCCTCGGTGACCGAGCGTGGATTGGGTACCGCCAGGGCCATCGAGATCCGAGACCCGGCGACCTCGTTGCGGAGGTGGTCGACGTGCTCGAGAACGTCGCCGAGCGGTTGCATCAGCCGCGGCTCGAATCCCCACTTGCGAGTCGGATCGGCTCGGTCCGCGACTCCGCGGCCGAGGATCGCGCGGATTCCGGTGTCGCGCAGTGCTCGAACGACGGCGTCGTGGACCTCGCCCGAGGGGTGGGGCCACATGTGTTCGACGACGGTCGTCGTGCCCGACCGCAACAGTTCCAGGCACCCGGACACGGCGGCCAGGTAGGCGCGCTCGGGGGTGATCGCGACCGATTCCTCGCCGACCGCAAGCAACCACTCGAGCAGGGGCGTGCATTCGGCGACGCCTCGCATGAGGGTCTGTTGGAGGTGGGTGTGGGTGTTCACGAAGCCGGGGATCACGAATCCGCCGGTGCCCCCGGCTCCCCGGGTGGTCGACTCGATCGAGGTGACGACCCCCGCGGTGACGTGGATGTCGCAATGGGGTTGCCATCGACCCGCGGTGTACACGGTGACGTCGCGGAAGGCCGGGGCCGCCGTCGGATCGGCGGCCCCGGGGAGGTGTGCGTCCATCACTTCGCGAAGTTCGCGGCGATGCGCTGGGCGAGATAGTCGGCAGCGGTGATCGGCGGGTAGGTGCCGCCGGCGCTCTTGATCAGCACGTCGGAGTTCGCCTGTGCGAAGTACGCGAGCGTGTAGCGCGGACCGGTGTACTCGCCTCGTCGTGGGGCCCGGACCCGGTGGAAGTTCGACGGCAACCGGTCGTCGGACCAGCGCATGAGCATGTCGCCGATGTTGCAGGTGATGGCGTCGTCGGATGGCTCGACCGACGTCCAGGCCTGGCCGTCGGCCTCCGCTCCGGGAAGCACCTGGAGGCCGCCCTGGCCGGACCGCTGGAAGAGTAGGGTCAGGGCGTCGAAATCGGTGTGTGCGCCTGCGCGCCAGCTGTTCTCGGAATCGATCAACTCGTCCGGGAAGGCATAGTAGTGCAGTAGCCGCAGCGTGCTCTGATAGGTGTCCGCCGACGGGTCGTGCGCCCGGGTGAAGAAGTCGTGGGCAAGTCCGAGGCGCTCGGCGAAGCAGCTGAGCAGGGTCATGGCCAGCGACCAGCACCGGTGCTCGAACTCCTCGATGGTGGCGCGGAATCCGGCCAGCTCGTCCTCACTCGGCCACAGACCCTCCATGCGCGGGCGGGTGAACTGGTAGGACTCCTTCTGGTCCGGGGTTCCGATCGACGGGCGGACCTGGGTGCGGTACTCCCAGCCGGCGTTCTGACCCTTCTTGAGCGGGTACTGCTCCTTCACCTCACGGGGGAGTGCGAAGAACCGGGCGGACATGTCGAACGCGTGGTCCACCGCGGCCAGGTCGATGCCGTGGTCGACGACCTGGAAGAAGCCGATGTCGGTTGCGGCCGACCAGAGTTGATCGGCGATCTCGTCGCGGCGGTTGTCGAGGTCGGCAAGGCTGATGCGGCGAATCTCGCGGGCGGTGGTCTCGGTGCCCAGCCCGCCCATCCGGCGTTCGCGGTCGAGCTCGGCCATGTCGGCCGGTGAGTGCAGTGGGGTGGTCTCGGTCATCGTGAATCTCTTCTGTGGTCGGAGACGGTGGAACGGACGTGTCGGGTCAGCGGATCTGTTCGCTGATGAACTCGGTCGTGAACAACTGGTCGGCGGGCAGCGACGGTGGGAGGTCGGCGCCGCCGGCGTTCAGGATCGGGACGAGATCGTTGATCACGTTCTGTGCCTTGACCATGTCGTAACTGCCGTACACACCGTCGGTGCCCGGGGCGATGACCGCGCGATCCTTGAGCAGCCCCGCCGAGTACGCCGCCTCGCCGGCCGAATAGGGGGTGAAAGAGACGTCCTGGGACACCCAGTCGACGATGGTCGCGTTGATCGATTCCGGCGCGGCCACATAGTCCTTACCGGTCTGCTGGATCATCGGGACCAGCTTCGCCAGGCACGGCGACATCTCCGCGACGTCATCCGCGCGTACCGAGACGTTCGACGCATACACGTCGTACCCGGCGTCTTTCACCATCGCGTAGGCGACCGGCTTGTTCCACGACGGGGTCTCGTTCTCGTAGGTGTAGGGCTCGGAGTTGGCGAATCCCTGCTGGGTGATGGACGGGTCGCCGACGAAGCGGGCCGGTGCACCGTCGTAGCTGGTGTCGAGCTGACTCTGATCGAGCAGTCCCTTCGCCACCAGCCACTGCGGGAAGATCTGATCCTTGGAGACCACCACGCTGGCGTCGGATCTGCCGATGTCGGCGATCGTCGTGACGTCCGGGTGGGATGCGGGGTCCCACATGATGATCGACGGGTTGTACTGCAGCAACGGCGTCACTCCGACGACACGTTGATCTCTGGCCGCGGAGATCATCTGGTCGCCGTGGACGAGGCCGAGGTGGATGGAGTCGTCGGAGTACATCGCGGAGGGGACCGACTGGAATCCGATCGCGGGACCGCCTGCGCGCAAAGTGATGTCGACACCGGTGTCCAGGCCATCGAAGGCGAGCGGCCCGGAGACCGACTTGTTGTCGGTGTCGACGGTGTACCCCGGGCCGAGGAGTCCGATGACCCCGGCCATGTCGGACTGCGGTTGCCACTGCAGTTGGATCACGACGTTGTCGGGACAGGTTCCGGCAAGGGAGTATTCGGCGGGCGCCGGCGGCAGGCTCGACGCCGCGGTGTCGCCGGACCCCGAGCTCGAGCATCCGGCCAGAACGGCCGCGCAGAGGGTCGCCGCCGTGGCCACGGCCAGACGCGAGGCGTTGGTACGGGACGGTGGGTGAGAAGTCATGGGATCTCCTGGACTCAGGCCGGACGTTCGCGACACATTCGCGATCTACATGTGAAGCTAGGCGGCCGATTCGGATTCCGCCAGCCGGGACGAGGCGCGGTCTCATCGACATGAATCCGTCGGTAAATGCTTCTGAACTGGACTTATGTCGTTGGAGAGATTCGGTGATGGGGTTGGTTCCCCGTTGCCGGTGACGCAGTGTTTACACGATGTCATCGGGCTGAAATACATGTAACCAATCATGAACAGGCAGACATTGGCTGTTGCCTACATGTAGCGAAGACGGGAAGGCCGCATGAGAATGTACGACACGGTGAACGACGTGGATGCGCGACATCTCACCAAGGATGTCGTCGCCTCCGTCTCCGGGGTGACGAAGCGATTCCATTCGGGGACCCGTGCGCTGGACCGGGTGGACCTCGACGTGCGCACCGGCGACTTCGTGGCGGTCGTGGGACCGTCGGGATGCGGCAAGTCCACCCTGCTCCGGATGGTCGCGGGACTCGAGAAGCCTACGGACGGAAGCGTGGCGCTCGCCACGGAGTCGGTCGGGTTCATCTTCCAGGAGCCCACCCTCCTGGCCTGGCGCAGCGTGCGGGGCAATGTCGAACTCTGCGCCGAGATCGCACGACTGCCGCGGGGCGAACGCCGGCGCCGGGCGCAGGCCGCGATCGATGCGGTTGGTCTCACCGGATTCGAGTCGCAGCTGCCGCGCATGCTGTCGGGCGGCATGAAGATGCGTGCCTCACTGGCCCGGGCACTGACCTCCGAGCCCGAACTGCTGCTCCTCGACGAGCCCTTCGGTGCTCTTGACGAGATGACCCGACTCGACATGCAATCCGAGTTGCAACGGCTCTACGCCGAACGCCGATTCACCGCGATGTTCATCACGCACTCGGTGTCCGAAGCGGTGTTCCTCGCCAACCGGGTGATCGTGATGTCCGCACGTCCCGGGCGAATCGTCGCCGACATCGGCATCGACTTCGCTCACCCCCGCCACCCGGATCTGCGTCATGACAGCCGCTTCACCGACCGTGTCGCCGAGATCTCCGAGACCCTCCGAGGTGCACGATGACCACTGCCGCCCGATCCCGCCCCGTCACCGGCGTGCAACCCGATCAGACGCCGGCGTCCGCCGGGGGACCGTCGGGGTCATCGCGGCGCGGTACCGCGCGCCGCGCGGCGCTGGGCGTGCTCCGATACGGGGCCCCACCGGTACTGTCCCTCGCCGTCGCGATCGGCGCCTGGTATGCGGTCAGCTATCTGATCCTCGCTCCCGCACGGCGTTTCCTGCTCCCACCCCCGCACGCCGTGCTGTTCGACTCGCTGCTCGAACCGGATCACGTGGGCCCTATGCTCGACGCGCTCTGGGTCACCGCCAAGGTGTGCCTCGTCGGCTTCGTCGTCGCCGCGCTCATCGGGGTGTCCATCGGGGTCCTGATGAGCCGAGGGTCCTTTCTCGAACGCGCGATCTACCCCTGGGCCGTTGTGCTCCAGGTGATCCCGGTGCTGGCGATCGTGCCGTTGATCGGTCTGTGGTTCGGTTACGGGATGGTCGCCCGCACCATCGTGTGCGTGATCATCGCCATCTTCCCGATCATCGCCAACACACACTTCGGTCTCGTCTCGGTCGACAAGTCCTCACAGGAGCTGTTCACGCTGTCCAAGGCGACGCCGGTGCAACGCCTGCTGATGCTCGAGTTCCCGTCGGCGCTGCCGTCGATGATGACGGGTTTCCGGACCGCCTCGGGGCTCGTCGTGGTCGGCGCCATCATCGGAGACATGTTCTTCGCCAAGGGCGAGCCGGGAATCGGCACGCTGCTCGACATCTACCGGGCCCGCCTGCAGTCCGACGACCTGATCGCCGCGATCGTCCTGGCATCGGTCTTCGGCATCCTCGTCTTCGGCATCTTCGGCATCCTCAACGCCGCCGTCAACCGCCGACGCTGACGACACGTCGCATCCACGCTCGCACCACTCCACTTTCGTCTCGACTCCACCCGGAGGACACATGTTCACCGTTCCCACGATCGACATCTCGGCCTACCGCGACCCGCACAGCACGCCCGCGGAGCGGAGCCGAGTGGCGCGCGCCCTCGACGACGCCTGCAGCGGAGTCGGTTTCGTCCAGATCGTCGGTCACGGCATCGCACCGGCCGTCATCGACGCCCTGACCGCGGCGCTCGACGAGTTCTACGCGCTACCGCTCGAGGAGAAGAAGCGATATGCCCGGCCGGGTCAGAACCGTGGCTACAGCCCCCCGAAGAGTGAATCGCTGAGCATGAGTCTCGGTGTCGCGGCGGCCAACCAGATGAACGACTTCTACGAGGCGTTCACCGTCGGCTCGGAGGGTGCCTGGTTCCCGGACCTGGACCTACCGGAGTCCAGCTACCCGACGAACACGTGGCCGGACGCGGCCCCGGGCTTCCGCGGTGCCGTAGAGGACTGGTTCGGCGCCGCGCGCGACCTCTCCCGAGTTCTGCTCACCGCGTTCACCGATGCGCTCGGTCTGCCTGCGGGCCACTTCGACTCGATGACCGACCACTCCATCGATGCGCTGAAGTTGAACAACTACACCCTCCCCGAAGGGGAGATCGAACTCGCCGGGGACTTGACCGGGATGGGTGCGCACACCGACTTCGGCATCCTCACCGTGCTGTGGGCCGACCAGGTACCCGGGCTCCAGGTGCTCGATCACGAGGGCCGATGGCACGACGTGGCGCCCGCCGACGGCGCATTGCTGGTCAACCTCGGGGATGCCATGGCGCGGTGGACGAATGACCGGTGGCGTTCGACCGTGCACCGCGTCGACCCGCCGGTCGTCGACGGCCGGATCCTCCGTCGCCGGTCGGCGGCGTTCTTCTTCGACGGCAACGCCGACGCCCTCATCGAGACGCTGCCCGGGTGCGCCCGCACCGATCACCCCGGATATCCACCGATCACCGTCGCCGAGAACATCAACGCGAAACTGGCCGGGATGAAGAACGGCGTCGCACCCGCCGGAGCCGATCGCGAGGCGCAGCGCGTGATGGCCGCGGGATGATGCCGTCGGCGATGATGCCGTCTGGGCCGCGGCCTTCTACGCTGGGACGGTCATGACTGGAAACGGAGACGACGGCGCCCTGCTCACGCAGTCGGTCCTGCGCCGCATACGCGACGAGATCTTCGACGGCACCCTCGAACCCGGTGCGTCGCTCTCGGTTCCGGGGTTGGCCGCTCGACTGGACGTCTCGCGCAGTCCGGTTCGGGAGGCGGTCCAGCAACTCGTCATGGACGGGCTGGCCGTCTACACCCCGCGAGTCGGGGCGAAGGTCGCGGTGCTCGACGACGCGATGCTGCGGCACGTCTTCGAGGTCCGCGAGGTGCTCGACGGTCTCGCCGCCCGCCAGGCCACGGTGCGGGTGACGCGCGCGGAGCTGGCGGGCCTGTGGGAGCGGGTCCGAGAACAGGAGCGGTTGCTGGACACCGATCCCGATCACCGACGCGACGCCGAACTCGACCTCGACTTCCACACCGCGGTCCGGTCGTTGTCGGGCAATGCGCCGCTGTGCGATGCCCTGCTGAAGCTCGACACCCAGTCACACCTGTACCGGTCCGACATGTGGTCGCACGAGGACAACCGCCGGCATGCCGTGACCGAACACCGCCGGATCGTCGCGGCGCTGGAGGCCGGCGACGCCGACGGGGCCGACCGGGCCGCACGGGCGCACGCCGCCGGCGTCCTCGTGCGCCTGCTCCGGACCTGAGGCCCTCTCGTCGGGGCGCGACTCAGGCGAAGAGGTGTTGTCCCCACCACTCGCCGGGAGCGAGCCCGGGGGGTATGGCGAAGACGGACGACCCGTTGGGGATGAGGTATTCGGTCATCGCGTCTCTGCGGGAGAGCGCGTGTTGCATCGGGACGAACTGCCGTCCGGTGTCTCGGTTGAACGCGATGAAGAACAGGCCTGCGTCCAGGTGGCCGAAGCCGTCCGAGCCGTCGGTGAAGTTGTACCCGCGCCGCAGGATTCGGACGCCGCCGAGGTTGTCGGGATGCGCGAGCCGGATGTGGGCGTCGCGGGGGATGACCGGCGTGCGGCCGGAGGTGACCGCGAAGTCGGGTGTGTCGAATTCGTCGGTCTGTCCCAGCGGTGCGCCGGCCGCCTTCGTGCGACCGACGATCTGTTCCTGTTCGAGCAGGTGGGCGCGGTCCCACGGCTCGATGTCCATGCGGATGCGTCGGGCGACGAGGTAGGTGCCGCCGGTCATCCAGCGGGCGGCCGGCGGGTTGTCCTCGGCGCCGACCCACACCCAGCGGTCGAGCAGCTCGGTGTCCTCCGCCCGGAGGTTGTTGGTCCCGTCCTTGAACCCGAACAGGTTTCGTGGTGTCGACTGCGACTGGGTGGTCGACGAGGTGCGGCCGAAGCCGAGCTGGGACCAGCGCACCGCGGCCACGCCGAAGGCCATGCGGGCCAGGTTGCGGATCGCGTGGACCGCGACCTGCGGATCGTCGGCACATGCCTGGATGCAGATGTCGCCGTAGGACCGTGCGGGTTCGATCTTCTCCGCCGCGAAACCGGGAAGGTCTCGCAGGGCAGCGGGTTTGCGGTCACCGATGCCGAACCGGTCGGGGCGGGTGGGGTCGGCGGCGCAGGGACCGAACAGTCCCGGGCCGAAACCGATGGTGAGAGTGAGGTTCGCGGCGCCGAGTCCGAGCGCTTCGCCGGTGTCGGCCGGTGGTGTGTAGTCACCGAGTCCGGTCGCGCCGTCGTCGACGGTCTCCTCGCCGCGAGTCATCCGTTCGGCCGCCGCGGTCCAGCGTTGCAGCATGGCGATGAGTTCGGCGCGGGAGTCGGTGACGACGTCGAAGCTGGCGAAGTGCAACCGGTCCTGGGCTGCGGTGGTGATGCCTGCCTGGTGCTCGCCGCGGAACTCGACGATCTGGCCGGGTGGCGACTGCGACGACGCCGAGGCCCGCCCGAGGGCGACCCCGCCCGCGGCGACGACGAGTCCGGCGCCGGCGCCGCCGATCACCGCGCGACGGGAGAACCCGCGCCGTGGGGACCGGGGTGCGGCATCGGTTTCGCCGTCGCGCGGGTCGGAGGTCGGATCACTCACTGGGCCAGCACGATCCCGGGAACCTGCGACAGTGTCGCCGACAGCGCGTCGATCTGGTTGGACATCTCCTTGCGCTGGTCCGCGGAGACCTCGGTGTAGGACACGTACCCGTCGCCGGAGCGATAGGTGTTCACCGAGTCGCGCACGGTGGCGAACTGGGCGGTGATGGTGTCCATCAGCTTCGGGTCCTTCGCCGAGATGATCGGCTGCAGTGTCGCGATCGCGGTCTCCGAGCCGTCGAGATTGCCGGCGAAGTCCCACAGGTCGGTGTGCGAGTACCGGTCTTCCTCGCCGTCGATCTTGGTGGCGGCGACCTCGTCGATGAGCGCCTGGGGGCCCTTCACGAACGACCCGGTCTCGAACTCGAACCCGGGTGCGTTGACCTCGTCGCGGAGCTTGGTCACGTCGGCGAGGAGCTGATCGGCGACCGGCGCGATGGTCTGCGGGTTGTCGGTGGCGGCCGCGTTCTGCGCGTCGGCCGGGGTGATCTGGCCGGGTGCGTCGCCGATCTCGGCCGGCTGCGGCGGCCACAGGAAACGTTCGATGCGGTGGAAGCCGGTGAACGGCTGGGCGCCGTCCTCGGTGTCGTCCCACCGCATGTCGATGGCGGGGTCGAGGTCGGGGAAGGATTCGGCGACGGGCTCGATGCGTTCGTACGGTGTGCGTGCGAGTCCGAACTGGGCGCGAGCGGCGTCGAGGTCGCCTGTCTTGACGCTGCCGACGAAGGCGGTCACCTGTGCGTGCAGGGTGTTGAGCTGGTTGCGGACGTACTCGAGGTACTGGCCCTTGGCGGCGGTCACGTCCGCGGGCACGTCGGCCTTTTTCTTGCGCTCGCCGCCGACGGTGAGTTCGGTGCGGATGCCGGTTCCGACCATGCCCGGTTTGCAGGCCACCGTGTAGGTGCCGGGTTCGACGATCTCCACGCTGAGGTTGCCCGACAGTCCGGGACCGATGTTCTCGACCTCGCCGAGTACGCGGTTGTTGGTGCCGTACACGTAGAACTCGGTGACCTTGTCGCCGGAGTTCGTGACGGCGAAATCGACGTTGCCCGTGGTCGCCTCCGTGCTCGCGAGGTCGCATGCATCGTTGGTGGACGTGACCGTGATCGCACCGTCCGAGGTGGCCTTCTGGGTACAGCCGGCCAGCAGCACGGGTGACACGAGTGCCACGACCGCGCCGGCGGCCATCACGGTTCTGCGATTCACTGAGGGTTCCTTTCGGTTGCGGCTTCCGCGGATGCGGGGTTCTGCGTGGACGTCGAGCCCGGAGCGGAGGCGGCGGGGGAGACCTGGGGTGCCGGGCTCAGTTGCCGCCGGCAGAAGATCGTCAGTACGACGGCCACGTAGGTGACCCACGCGACGACCTGCAGGACGGTGGGGTCGGGCCGGAAGTTGAAGATGCCGCCGAGCACGGTGCCGTACCAGGACGACGCGTCGTATCCCCCGGAGACGTCGAAGGCCACCGCCCCGTGCCCGGGTAGCCACCCGACGGTCTGCAGGGCGCCGACGCCGTAGGTGAGGATCCCGGCCGCCACGAAGATCAGGAAGATGCCGGTGTAGATGAAGAACAACCGCAGATCCAGTCGGATCGCGCCGAGGTAGATCAGCACGGTCAGTGCGACCGCGGCCACGACCCCGAGCAGCAGGCCGATCAACGGCCACACTCCGCCGGAAACGCTCTCGGCATAACCGACCATCAGCAACGCGGTCTCGAATCCCTCGCGCCCGACGGCGAGGAACGCCAGTCCCATCACCGAGGCCCGACCGGCGACGAGCGCCCGCGACATCCCGCTCTTGAGATCGGCGGAGATGTGCCGGGCGGCCTTGCTCATCCACAGCACCATGAACGTCACGATCCCGACCGCGACCAGCGAGGCGACCCCGGCGATGGTCTCGGCCGCGAGCGGGGTCATGGTGGACGTGCCGAAGTGGATCACCAGGAACACCACGACGACCATCGCCACCGCGGCGGCCACACCCGACCAGATCCACTTGAGCGCGTCTCGTCGTCCGGTCTTCACCACGTAGGCGACGAGAACCATGACCACGATGCCGGTTTCGAGCCCTTCGCGTAATCCGATCAAACCGCTGCCGAACATCTGCGTGAACGTCGAGGGCGCGTCGCTCGCTGCTGCGAACAGGCCGCCGTCCGATACGACCAGTGTCACGAAGCCTTCCCTCCCGGTTCGGTGGCGCCGCAGGTTCGCTGAGGCTAACCACACCGAAGGTTAGACCCGAAAGGGTCTCCGGCATAGGGCATATCGGCTCACACGGCCGCCCGCACCCCCGGATTCGGTCCCGGCCAGGACTTTTGCGCACGGTGATTTGATGTCGTCTGGCTGTGCGGTGGGCGGATTGTCGGAATCGGCCCGCGTGGGTGGGGCCCGGGACGGGAATCGTCTGCGTCATCATGGGTGGATGCTCTCCTCGCCCGATGACGCGCGCCGCGACAACGTGATCCTCGTGCACTGGCACGATCTCGGTCGCCATCTGCGGTGTTACGGAGCCGACGGCGTCGAGAGTCCCGTGCTCGACGACCTCGCCGCGTCCGGTATCCGGTTCGCCGACGCGCACGCGACGGCGCCCCTCTGCTCGCCCGCCCGCGGTTCCCTGTTCACCGGGCGCTATCCGCACGGCAACGGCCTCGTCGGCCTCGCACACCACGGCTTCGAGTACTTCCCGGACGTGCAGACCCTCCCGGCGCTCCTCGGCGGCGCCGGGTATCGATCGGCGCTCTTCGGGATGCAGCACGAGAGCGCCGACCCGGGCCGGCTCGGCTTCGACTCGGTGGACGTGTCGGATTCGCGATGCGACTACGTGGTCGACCGCTCCCAGGACTGGTTGCGGCGTCATGCCCACGACGATCGGCCGTTCTTCCTGACCGCGGGCTTCTTCGAGACGCATCGGCCCTACCCGGCCGACGAGTACAAACCTGCCGACACCAGCACCATCGCCGTACCCGGCTTCCTGCCGGACACCGACGACGTCCGCGATGACCTGGCGGGTCTGCACGGGTCGATCACCAAGGCCGACGCCGCCGTGGGCCGGCTTCTCGACACCGTGGCCGAACTGGGCCTCGATGACTCCACCTGGATCGTGTTCGTCACCGACCACGGCCTGGCCTTTCCGCGCGCCAAGTCGACGCTGTATGCCGAGGGCACCGGGGTGGCGCTGATCATGCGGCCGCCCGCGCGGCTCGGCATCGCACCGACGGTCTACGACGACCTGTTCTCCGGAGTGGACCTCACCCCGACACTGCTGGAGTTGGTGGGTCTGGACATCCCGGAGGCCGTCGACGGCGACTCGCACGCCGCGGCGCTCGCGGGCGCGGCAGACGCCGCGGTCCGGACCGAGGTGTTCACCGAGAAGACCTACCACGATGCCTTCGATCCGATCCGGGCCGTGCGCACCAAGGAGTTCAGCTACATCGAGAACTACGCGGCGCGACCGGCGCTGCTGCTCCCGCTCGACATCGCCGACAGCCTGTCCGCTCGATCGCTGGATCAGCAAGAAGTGCAACGGGATCGGCCCCGCGCCGAACTCTACGACCTGCGTTCCGATCCCCATGAGCGCAACAATGTCGCCGACGACCCGTCCTACGCCCGGATCCGGTCCGATCTCGCGCGAGCACTGGTGGACTGGCGGGCGCGCACCGGTGACGAGCTACCCGACGACGCCACCGGAACGGCGATCGCACAGGCCT
Organism: Gordonia sp. PvP123; assembly: GCF_040547295.1. Classification (NCBI taxonomy): domain Bacteria; kingdom Bacillati; phylum Actinomycetota; class Actinomycetes; order Mycobacteriales; family Gordoniaceae; genus Gordonia; species Gordonia sp. PvP123. The sequence goes on from NZ_JBEPPN010000002.1 coordinate 178,166, forward strand.
TCATGGACGCATTCCACGCCAAGGCGGCGCAGGTCGCGAGTGAGGAGGAGGCGTTGCCGTCGCGGCGTCCGCTGGGCGCGCGGCGCGAGCTGGCCGGCGACATCACGTCGGGCGAGGGCTGAGCGGCGCGCCGCGAGAACTCCTCGACTCGGACACCGCGGTCCTGACCCTGCACAGCGACGTTCCGGTGTCAATGGTTTCACCCCTCTTGCGCGTAAAAGGCCAGCTTGCGGTGGGTTTCCGGCTCGCTAGACTCATCGTTCATGTCACTGACGTCCTCAGCGGGACCGGCAAACTATCTGGTGTGCGCGAGCCAGCGCAGCGGCAGCACGCTGCTGGTGGAGTCGCTCGCCGCCACCGGCGTCGCGGGTCGTCCGGAGGAGTTCTTCCAGTACTTTCCCGACTCGTCTCAGGCGCCGCAGCCGCGTGAATGGTTCGCCGGAGTCGCCGATCCGGCCATCGTCGAGCTGCTCGATCCGCTCGACCCCGGGGTGATCGACACCCGCGATTCGGCGACGTGGCGCGCGGACGTCCGGGCCGCGGGGCGCACCCCCAACGGGGTGTGGGGTGGCAAGCTGATGTGGAACCAGACGCCGCTGCTGATCTCGCGCAGCCGCATCGCCTCGGGCGCGCTGCGCGAAGCCGTCCGGTGGTTGTTCGACGGGGCCGACCCGCTCTACGTCCATGTCCATCGTGATGATGTTGTGCCGCAGGCTGTCTCGATGTGGCGTGCGGTGCAGACCCGCGTGTGGCGCCACGATGGCTCCGACGCCGACGAGCACGACGACGCGGTGTATCACGCAGGCGGTATCGCGCACCTTGCCGGCATCCTCGTCGACCAGGAACGACAGTGGCGCAACTGGTTTGCCGCCGAAGGGATCGAACCGCTGGAGATCGAGTTCCGCGACCTGGTCAACGATCCCACGAAGGCGACCGCGCGTGTGCTGGAGAAGATCGGGCAGGACCCGGAGCTGGCGCCCCCGCCGCCGCTGAAGCCACAGTCCAATTCGCGGTCCAAGGAGTGGGCCCGACGCTATCGAGACGACGCCGAACGGAACGGATACCCACTGTGACCGCTGTAGACGAGGGCTCGCTCCATCGGGCGACCGCCGGCCGGGACCGTCCCGGCGACGACGTCGACCATGTGACCGCCATCCGGGTGCTGGAGGCCGAGGCGGTCCACATCATCCGCGAGGTCGTCGCCGAACTGGAACGGCCGGTGCTGCTGTTCTCCGGCGGCAAGGATTCCATCGTCCTGCTCCGGCTGGCCGAGAAGGCTTTTCGGCCCGCGCCGTTACCCTTCCCGATCATGCACGTCGACACCGGGCACAATTTCGACGAGGTGATCGAGTTCCGTGACCGTCGGGTCGCGCCGACCGCGGAGCACCCCGAGGGCATCGACCTCATCGTGGCCTCGGTCCAGGAGTCCATCGACTCGGGACGAGTCGCCGAGTCCACCGACCCGTCGGGTTCGCGGAACCGCCTGCAGACGCGCACCCTGCTCGACGCACTCGAGAAGGGCGGATTCGACGCCGCCTTCGGCGGTGCCCGTCGCGACGAGGAGCGCGCCCGCGCGAAAGAGCGCATCTTCAGCTTCCGCGACGAGTTCGGCCAATGGGATCCCCGCGCGCAGCGCCCCGAGCCGTGGTCGTTGTACAACGGGCGGATCCGTCGCGGAGAATCGGTCCGAGTGTTCCCCCTCTCGAACTGGACCGAGACCGACATCTGGCGCTACATCGAACTCGAGGGCCTCGAACTCCCGTCGATCTACTTCGCCGCCGAGCGCGAGGTGTTCGACCGGGACGGCATCCTGCTCTCGGTCTCGGAGCATTCTCGCCCCCGCGAGGGCGACGAGGTACGGACCGAGTGGGTGCGGTACCGCACGGTCGGCGATCTCACGATCACCGGCGCCGTCCGGTCCACCGCGACCACCATCTCCGAGATCATCGCCGAGATCAGTGAATCCACCGTCTCCGAGCGCGGCGAGACCCGTGCCGACGACCGCACGTCCAGCGCCGCCATGGAAGACCGTAAGCGCGAAGGGTATTTCTGATGACTCTCACCTCTCCGCAGCCGGTCGTATCCGGTGGCGACCAGACCGGCACGGCCGCACGGCAATTCCTGCGCATCGCCACCGCGGGCAGCGTCGATGACGGCAAGTCGACACTGATCGGCCGGATCCTGCACGACACCGGAAGTCTGCCGACCGACCACCTCGCCGCGGTCACCGACGGCGACGGTGACATCGACCTGGCCGCCCTCTCCGACGGCCTGCGTGCCGAACGCGAGCAGGGCATCACGATCGACGTGGCCTACCGCTTCTTCTCCACGCCCACACGCAGTTACGTCCTCGCCGACACACCCGGACACGAGCGGTACACCCGCAACATGTTCACCGGGGCGTCCAATGCGCATGTCGCGATCCTGCTCGTCGACGCGCGGCACGGGTTGCTCCGGCAGACCCGCAGGCACGCGCGGATCGCGACGCTCGTCGGTGTGCCCCACGTGATCGCGGCGGTCAACAAGATCGACCTCGTCGACTACTCCGAGCACCGTTTCGACGAGATCCGCGCCGATCTCGCCGAACTCGCGGTGCAACTCGGGATCGGGGAGATCCCGGCGATCCCGGTGGCCGCCAAACACGGGGACAACGTCGTGCACCGCTCGTCGAACACGCCGTGGTACCCCGGGGCAACCCTGTTGGAGTACCTCGAGGACGTCGAACTGCACGCGCCCGCGCCGGTGACCGAGGAACTGCGCCTCCCGATCCAGTGGGTGTCGCGTCCCAGCGAGTCGAACCGGCGCACCTACACCGGCCGGCTCGCCTCCGGAACACTGCGTGTCGGTGACGAGATCGTCGTGCTGCCGTCTGGCAGTCGGTCGACCGTGACCGCACTGGACACCCTGGATCCCACGAGAGACGTTGCGGTGGCACCGCTCTCGGTCGGAATCCAGATCGACGACGACATCGACATCGGCCGCGGCGACATCATCGTCAGCGGCGCACCGGGAGCGCACGTGCCGGTCCTCGCGCGAGAGATCGACGCACACGTGTGCTGGCTGTCGAACTCGCCGCTGCGCGCCGGTGACCGCGTCGCGCTCAAACACGGTCCGTCGACGGTGCGTGCGACCGTCCAGTCGCTCGAGCGGCGCCTCGACCCGGACACCCTCATCGAACATGTCGCCCCGGGTGAACTCGTGCTCAACGACATCGGCACCGTCACGCTGCGGACGTCGTCGGTGGTGCCGGCGGATCCCTATGCGAGCAACCGGGACACGGGCGCGTTCATCCTCATCGACGAGGCGTCCAACGACACGGTCGGCGCGGGGACGATCCTCGAACCGCGCGAGGTCGTCCCCGGCAAGGCGACCCGCAACGACATCAAGTGGCATCCGAGTTCGCTGGCCCGGGCCGAACGATGGGCGCACACCGAACAGCGCGGCGCCACGGTGTGGCTCACCGGTCTGCCGGCGTCGGGCAAGTCCACGGTCGCCGTGGCACTCGAACGGGCCGTCGTCAGCCGCGGTCGCGTCGCCTATCTGCTCGACGGCGACAACATCCGGCACGGGATCTCCGACGACCTCGGCTTCTCGGCCGGTGACCGCGCGGAGAACATCCGGCGCGTCGGACACGTCGCCCGACTCTTCGCCGACGCGGGGGTCATCGCCATCGCGTCGATGGTCTCGCCGCTGCGCTCGGATCGTGAGATCGCCCGCGAACTCCACCGTGCCGCCGACCTCGACTTCATCGAGGTCCACGTGTCCACACCGGTCACCGAGTGCGAACGCCGCGACCCCAAGGGGCTCTACGAGCGTGCCCGTCGCGGCGAACTGCGCGGGCTCACCGGCATCGACGCGCCCTACGAGAGTCCCGAGAACCCCGATCTGCGATTCGACACCACCGGCGCGGACATCGACCGGCTGGCGTCGCTGATCCTCGGCGCCCTGATGGATCGCGGCATCATGGCGGGGTGAGTTGCTGTCATCCCCGAGGACCCGCGCGCGACGGCGCGGATGAGTCACCGACGGTCGAGCAGAACGGGATCCTCGGGTCCGGCCCGCACCTCGTCGAGACCGTGAGTGTCCCGGCCGGAGTCTTCGACATGGGCGATGCCTTCGGCGAGGGTTACCGCACCGACGGCGAGACGCCGGTCCACGAGGTCGAGCTCAACGCCTTCTCGATCGACACCACCGCGGTGACCAACGCCGCGTTCGCGTCCTTCGTGGCGGCGACCGGTCACCGGACCGACGCCGAGACCTTCGGCGGATCCGCGGTCTTCCACACCTACGCGACCGCCCCTGGACAGGCGGTGCCGGGCACCCCGTGGTGGCTGGCGGTCGACGGAGCATCGTGGCGACACCCGGCCGGTCCGGGCAGCACCCTCGACGGCCTGGCCGATCACCCCGTCGTCCACGTCAGCCACCGCGATGCCCAGGCCTACTGCGACTGGGCCGGACGTGCCCTGCCCACCGAGGCGCAGTGGGAGTACGCGGCCCGGGGCGGACGGCGCGGGGCACGGTACCCCTGGGGCGACGAGCCGCCCACCGCGGACGATCCGCGCTGCACCATCTTCCGCGGCGACTTCCCGAACGAGCCGACCGGCCCGGTCGGCACCACACCCGTCCGGACCTTCGAGCCCAACGGCCACGGCCTGTACCAATGCGCCGGCAACGTGTGGGAATGGTGTGCCGACAGGTTCAGCGCCCGGTACTACCGGGTGTCCGACCGCACCGATCCGTCGGGGCCGGCCCGGGGGAGCGCACGGGTTCTCCGCGGCGGCAGCCACCTGTGCCACGACTCGTACTGTCACCGCTACCGCGTCGCCGCGCGATCGCACAACACGCCGGAGTCGACGGCGAGCAACATCGGGTTCCGGACCGTGGGTCCCCGGGACACCCGACGGGAACCGATCTCCACCGCGGTCAGTTGAGTCACCAGACTGTGTGTTGATCTTCGGGCGACCCGATCGGTTGTGCGATCGTGGTCCACCGGGCGGTTCCGCCCGGGAAAGCACCCCCGACCGGGACAGGAGTAGGGCAGGAATGCGTGTGGTGGGCCGGGATGCGTCGCGTCGGGAATCGAGGCGGCGGCTCTCGTGGAAGAACGGCCTCGTGGCCTCGACCGTGGCGGTCGCGTCGTCGGTGTTGCTGGCCGGGTGCATCGATCTGCCGTCGCTGAGCAGACCGGACATCCCGGAGGGCATCCCGCCGGGCGCGGGCGTTCCGCAGCCGTACATCGACATCAATGCGCCCGGACGGACCGCGAACAAGATGCACGACTGGGCGGTGCCGATCTCGGAGTCCACCGGCATCCCGATCATCTCGTTGCAGGCGTACGGCAACGCCGCCGAGATCCAACGGCAGCAGCACCCCGAATGCGGCATCGCCTGGACGACGCTGGCCGGTATCGCCGGCGTGGAGAGCAAGCACGGCCAGTACCGGGGGTCGGAGGTGGCCGAGAACGGGGACGTCAGCCCACCCATCCGCGGCGCGAAACTCGACGGCACCCGCGGGAACATGGAGATCCGCGACACCGACGGCGGCGAGCTCGACGGGGACCCCACCCACGATCGCGCGATGGGGCCGTTCCAGTTCATCCCCGAGACATGGAAGCGATATGGAGTCGACGCCAGTGGCGACGGCATCCCCGACCCGGACAACATCGACGACGCCGCCTTGTCGGCGGCCCGCTATCTCTGTGTCTCCGCCGGCAACGACATGACGACTCCGGAGGGGTGGGAGAAGGCCGTCCGGACCTACAACAATTCGATGGCCTACGTCCTCGACGTGCGCGATCACGCGAACGCCTACTCGATCAACGTCCGCTTCTGACCGCCGTCGGCGACGGCGGCGCGGGTTGCGCCGACCTTGTCACGTGCGGCTTCGGCGCAGCCACTAGGCTCTTGCGTATCGGCCGGCACCAGAACCGGCCGTCGTCGGCGTAGGCGGCCCCGCGGAGGCCTCGCCCCCTGGGATATCGCCGACGAACTCGTCCACCGAGATTGGGGTGCAACCGTGGCAATCATCGAGCAGGTAGGTGCGCGTGAGATTCTCGATTCGCGGGGCAACCCGACGGTCGAGGTCGAGGTCGTCCTGGACGACGGCACCTTCACCCGTGCCGCAGTGCCGTCCGGTGCGTCGACCGGCGAACACGAGGCCGTCGAGCTGCGCGACGGTGGCGAACGGTACCTGGGCAAGGGCGTCACCAAGGCCGTCGAAGGTGTCCTCGGCGACCTGGCCCCGGCCGTGATCGGTATCGAGGCCGAGGAACAGCGCCTCGTCGATCAGGCGCTGCTCGACTGCGATGGCACCCCCGACAAGAGCCGCATCGGCGCCAACGCGCTGCTCGGTGTCTCTCTCGCGGTCGCCAAGGGCGCCGCCGAATCGGCCGGGCTGCCGCTGTTCCGCTACATCGGCGGACCGAATGCCCACATCCTGCCGGTGCCGATGATGAACATCATCAACGGCGGTGAGCACGCCGACAACGGCATCGACTTCCAGGAATTCATGATCGCCCCGGTCGGCGCGCCGACCTTCAAGGAAGCACTCCGTTGCGGCGCCGAGGTGTACCACGCACTCAAGGGTGTCCTGGGCAAGCAGGGCATGAGCACCGCCCTCGGTGACGAGGGCGGCTTCGCCCCCGACCTGCCGAACACCGAGGCGGCCATCGCGGTCATCGGCGAGGCGGTCGGCACGGCCGGCTACAACTTCGGCCGTGACGTCGTCATCGCGCTCGACGCCGCGGCGACCGAGTTCTTCTCCAACGGTGCCTACAAGCTCGAGGGCAAGGAACTGGGCGCCGATGAGATGGTCTCGTTCTACGAGAAACTGATCAGCGACTTCCCGATCGTCTCGATCGAGGACGGACTGTCCGAGGACGACTGGGACGGCTGGGCCAAGCTGACCGAGTCGATCGGCGATCGCGTGCAGCTCGTCGGCGACGACCTGTTCGTGACCAACCCCGAGCGTCTCGAGGAGGGCATCTCCAAGGGCATCGCGAACGCGCTGCTGGTGAAGGTCAATCAGATCGGCACGCTGACCGAGACCCTCGACGCCGTCGCGCTCGCGCACAACAACGGCTACAAGACGATGATGAGCCACCGGTCGGGCGAGACCGAGGACACCACCATCGCCGACCTCGCGGTCGCCTGCAGCTGCGGTCAGATCAAGACCGGTGCGCCCGCTCGTTCCGAGCGGGTCGCCAAGTACAACCAGCTGCTGCGCATCGAGGAAGGACTGGGTGACGCGGCACGGTACGCGGGCGACCTCGCCTTCCCGCGTTTCTCGTTTGGTTCGTGATTAGCTGTCTGCATGGCTTCGCAGCGACGTCACCGCGGTGACGGGCGTCAGCGTGGGCGCGATCGTCGGGTAGACGCGCGCTCACGCGAACGCGCCCGTCGCACGCGGCGGCACGCTCGCCCGACCCAGCCCGTGTCGTCCGACGACATGGTCGAGGCCGTCGAGCAGGAGGTCCACGCCGACCCTGCCCCGCCGACCGCCGACGACGCCTTGGATGCCGACACCTCGGACGCCGGCACCCCTCGTGTCGCACGGGAGCGTTCGCCGCGGAACCGGCGCCGCCCCGCCCGCAACGGACTCGGTGCTCGCCTGCGGGGAATCGCGATGACCCCCGCGAGCCTCGCGACACTCGTGATCACCGTCGTCGTGGTGTGCGTCGTGGCGTTGACCCTGGCGATGCCGCTGCGGACGTACTTCAGCCAGCGGTCGGAGTTCCGTCAGCTGACCGCGTCGAACGAACAGTTGCGACGCGAGGTCGCGGACTACCAGCAGAAGGTCAACGAGCAGAACGATCCCGCCTACATCGAGGCCCAGGCGCGGACACGTCTGCAGTTCGTCAAACCAGGAGAGATCCCGCTCGTGATGTTGTTCCCCGCCGACGAGGCGCGGCGCGAGGCCGCCGAACGTGCCGAGGAGCGTGCTCGCGCACCGTGGTACGGAAATCTCTGGGACACCTTGTCGACCCCACCCGGCGTGCAGTGAGCATCTCCGCGTGACCAATCCTCACCCCGACGTCTCCGCGGAGGACCTCGCGACGGTGGCCGCCCAGCTCGGGCGCGAGCCGCGGGGGGTCCTCGAGATCAGCTATCGCACACCCGACGGCAGGCCCGCCGTGGTGAAGACCGCGCCCCGGCTGCCTGACGGCACGCCGTTCCCGACCCTGTACTACCTGACCGATCCGCGTCTGACCGCCGAGGCCAGCCGCCAGGAGTCGGCCGGTGTGATGAAGGAGATGACCGCGCGCCTGCACGACGACGCGGAGCTCGCCGCCGCATACCGGAGTGCGCACGAGGACTACCTCGCCGAACGCGACGCGATCGAGCCGCTCGGGACCGACTTCACCGGCGGGGGCATGCCGGATCGGGTGAAGTGCCTCCACGTCCTGATCGCGCACTCACTGGCCAAGGGCCCGGGGTTGAACCCGTTCGGCGACGAGGCGGTGGCGCTCGCAGCCGCGAACGGGTTGCGCGGCACCGCGATCCCGGCCGACTGGCCCGAGCCGGCCGACCCCGCAGGGGACGGCGGGTGAGCGTCGTCGGCGCCGTGGACTGCGGCACCAACTCGATCCGATTGCTGGTGGCGAAGCCGGGGCCGGACGGGACTCTGATCGATCTCCATCGTGAGATGCGGGTCGTCCGACTGGGTTACGGCGTGGACGCGACCGGGATGTTCGCCGCCGAGTCGATCGAACGGACGCGGGTCGCACTGAGTGACTACGTCGACACGATGGAATCGCTCGGCGTCGAGCGGGTACGGATGGTCGCGACGTCGGCGACCCGCGATGCGTCGAACCGCGACGAGTTCTTCGCGATGACCGCCGATCTGCTCGGCTGCGTGTCCACGGGCGCCATCGCCGAGGTCATCACCGGTGACGAGGAAGCGCGGCTGTCGTTCCGCGGCGCCGTCGGCGAATTGGATTCGGCAGCTGGGCCTTTCGTGGTCACCGATCTCGGTGGCGGCTCGACGGAGGTGGTGCTCGGCGATGCCGACGGAGTGACCGCGGCGCACTCGGCCGACATCGGATGTGTCCGTCTGACCGAGCGGGCGCTGCCCTCGGATCCGCCGACTCCCGAGGAGTTGGCGGAGGCGACCGAATTCGCGCGCACCCGTCTGGCCGAGGCCTTCGCCGCGGTACCGGTGGCGTCGGCGCGCACGTGGGTCGGCGTCGCCGGAACGATGACGACGCTGGCCGCGCTCGGCGCCGGCCTCCCCGAATACGACTCCGACAAGATCCACCTGTCGAGGATCTCGCTGCCCGAACTCGATCGGGTCTGCCGGAACCTGATCGGGATGACACGCGCCGACCGCGCAGCGTTGGGGCCCATGCACCCCGGCCGCGTCGACGTGATCGGCGGGGGTGCTCTGGTGACCCTCGAGCTCGCGAGAGTGCTGTCCGCGCGGGCCGGCATCACCGAACTGGTCGTGAGCGAGCACGACATCCTCGACGGAATCGCGATGGGAATCCTCGACTGAGTACCCGGCAACCCGGTTACCATGCGACACATGGCATATAACCTGCGTTGCCCCTGTGGCGAGTCCATCACGGCTCTCGAGACCGACTTCGTGCCGGCTGTCCAGGCCCACCTCGCGGCCGAACACCCCGGTCGCGACTACAGCGAGACCGAGATCATGATGATGGCCATGACGGTTCCGGACCGCTCGGTGAAGTCGGACGGCTGAACCGGCCACCTGAAACGACGAACGGCCGTGCCCACCACCTCGCGGGTGGTGGGCACGGCCGTTGGTGATGAATGGGCGCTAGACGGCGGCCGGATTGCGGAGCGAGATGTTGTTGCACGCCTCGCAGACGGACTCGGGGATGACGCCGCGGCGCTGCAGGAATCCGAAGATGGTGCATCCCAGGCAGAAGCCGAAGACGGCCTCGAGGGTCGCGGCTGCGATCAGGACGCCCGTGGTGATCTGAGCGGCCAACCCGTAGCCGAGCAGGCTCAGCACGAATGCGGTGGCGCTGACGACGAGTCCGATGGTCTGTGCGAACCGTTTGGGCGGCCCCGGTACCAGTTTCTCCTTACGGATGACCTTGGGGACGAGCACGCGCACCGAGAGCTGTCCGAATGGCGAGAGGGTGGGCCCCGACGCCACGCGCAGGACGAATCCGAGGGCCAGGATTCCGTACAGCACGGGGGTGTCAACCGCGACCGCGACGATGGCGAGGACGACGACGAGACCCGCGGTGGACCGCGCGGCATAGTCGTTGACCGGGTTCGGGAACGTGAGTACAGAGCGCACCGACATCGGGCGACAACCTCCGGAAGAGCAGGGACAACCGCCGACCAAGGTACGTGCGGTCGTCGCTGCGGGCAACGATTGTGCCCAGGGTGATCCGATCAGCCGGGGTCAGGACCCCGCGGTCGGATCCATCCGCGGCTCCGAGGCCGCGACATCGCGCGGATCGTCGACGTCCGGTTCGTCCTTGTCGGTCTCACCGCCGTCGGAGGCGAGTTCGGCCTCCCGTGAGATTTCACCCTCCTGATCGATCCCGGCCTGCTCGCCGACGTCGATGCGGTCGGGGAGTTCGTCCATGTCCACTCCGGTCACCTCTCTCGCCTGTTCGGATTCGGCATACGGATCCGTCGGGTCGACCTCGGTCGATGCGTCCGCGAACTCGGCATCGATGATGCCGAAGGTCTCGTCCGACCGCTCGTCGGCCTTGGCCTTGCGGGCGGCCTCGCGCATCTCGAACCCGTCGGTCACGATCTCACCGATCTCGCGGGTCACGCCTGCTACGGCGCCGGTGATGATCGTTGCGATCCGGCCGACGTGCGTGGCCGTGGACTCGATCAATTCCTGGAACAGATCCTTGTTGCGTTCGATGCTGTCGACCATCGCTGTGGGAATCCCCCTGGAGGAGTTGGTTGCGGCACAAAGCCTCGATCGGTGTGTCCCGAGGCTACCCCCGGGACACACCGATCAAACAGCCTCAGGCGACCGACGCGGGCTTCTCGCGCTCGACGATCACCGTCAGATCATCGTCGTCGCGGGTCATCCAGTTGGGCAGCGACAGCTTGGCGATCTTCTTCCAGGTCGACGCGAGCTGGTGGCTCAGGGACCCGGTGTTGTAGGGCAGCCCGTAGCGCTCGCAGATCTCCTGGACCTCTGCGGACATCTCGGGGTAGCGGCTGGCCGGGATGTCGGGGAACAGGTGGTGCTCGATCTGGTGGGACAGGTTGCCGCTCATGATGTGGAACAGCGGGCTCCCGGTGATGTTCGCCGAACCGAGCATCTGCCGCAGGTACCACTGGCCGCGCGTCTCGTTCTGGCATTCCTCCGACGTGAATGTCTGGGCGCCGGTCGGGAAGTGGCCGCAGAAGATGATCGAGTAGGTCCACACGTTGCGCACGAGGTTCGCGGTCGCGTTACCGACGAGGGTCGGGACGAACAACGGGCCGGTGAGCGCCGGGAACACCACGTAGTCCTTCAGGACCTGGCGACCGGCCTTGCGCCACATGCCTTTCACGAGGCCCTTGATGTCGCTCCACTTGCGCTTGCCGGTGATGACGTTCTCGGCTTCGAGGTCGTGCAGCATGACGCCCCACTCGAACAGCAGCATCAGTGCGGTCGCGTACCCGAGGTTCCCCAGGTAGTAGGGGTTCCACTTCTGATCGCGGGCCATGCGCAGGATGCCGTAGCCGATGTCGCGGTCCTCACCGAGGATGTTGGTGAAGGTGTGGTGTAGGTAGTTGTGACTGTGCTTCCACTGGTCGGCCGGACAGACGGTGTCCCACTCGAATTCGCGGGAGTTGTAGGTGTCCTCGCGCATCCAGTCGTACTGGCCGTGCATGACGTTGTGGCCGATCTCCATGTTGTCGAGGATCTTCGACACGGAGAGCGCGCCGACCGCGGCGATCCAGGCCGGCGGGAAGAACCCGAGATACATGAGTGCGCGCCCGCCGATCTCGAAGCCGCGCTGGGCGCGGATCACCGAGTACAGGTAGTCGCGGTCTTTCTGGCCGAGGTCGGCGACGATGCGGGCACGTAGGGCGTCGAGGTCCTTCCCGAGCGCTTCGACCTGCTCGTAGGACAGCACGACGGTGTTCGGGTCGTTCGCGACGGTGTCGTCGGCGCCGACTCGGTGCAGCGCGGGCAGGTTGTCGCCGATGGTGGTCTCGAGGTCACGGCTGATGTCGATGGTCATGGCAATGCCTCCTTCTGGGAGAGGAGATGTGGCTGGGGAGGGTGGATCTGTGGGGGTGTCAGGTGGCGGACATCAGATCTCGATGTCGACGGAGCCGACCGGGGCGCTGATGCACAGCTGGATCTGGGTGTCGGATTCGTCGTCGACCTCGCCGGTCAGGACGTTGCGGGTGCATCCGGACTTCTTCGTCGCGACACAGGAGAAGCAGATGCCCATCCGGCACCCGGACTCGGGCGTGAGTCCGGCGGACTCGGCCTGGTCGAGGATCGGACGGCCGTCGTTGGCCGCCGATGTCCCCGATGTGGAGAACGTGACCTCGCCCTCGACGGAGTCCGGGTCGACGGCCGGGACGATTGGAGCGAAGGCCTCGCTGTGCAGCGGCTGCGAGATCTCGAGTTCCGCGTGTGCCCGGGCGACCTCGTCCATCAGCGTGGCCGGGCCGCAGACGAAGACGTCGGCGTCGGACAGTCCGGGGATTCCGTCGAGGTGCGCGGCGGTGAAGTGTCCGTCGGCCTCGTCGCGCGTGTGGTGCAGGCGCAGATCGAACCGTGGATGCGCGGCGGCGAGCACACGGAGTTCCGTGCCGTAGGCGACGTCGGCCGGGGTGCGCGCGTAGTGTACGAACGTGATCGGTCCGGCGTACTGTCGGGCGATGAGTGTTCTCGCCATTGAGAGTACAGGTGTAATCCCACTGCCGCCGCTGACGAAGACCGCCGAGGTCGGATCGGTCTCCGGCAGTACGAAGTCACCGCTCGCGGCGGACAGTCCGACGACGTCGCCGGCGCGGGCGTGCTCGCGCAGGTGAGTGGACACGAAGCCGTCGTCGTGGGCGGTGATCGTCAGTTCGATGTCGCCGTCCGGGCCCGCGGCGGCATTGGCCGGCGAGAAACAGCGCGTGTGGCGGACGCCGTCGATGACGACCTTGAGCTGCACGAACTGGCCCGCTTCATGGCCTTGCCACTGCCGGGTGGGACGAATGGTGAGTCGGACGGTGCGCGACGTGGGCCGCTCGACGCGGGTGATCTCGCCGCGCAGGTCGCGCCAGGTGATCATCGGGTCGAGAAGTTCGAGATAGCGGTCGACCGGATGCGGCGAGAGTGCGGCTTCGACGATCGAACCGACCAGACGGCTCCACCGGCCGGGCGTGGCGTCGGCGTCGGCGCGGGTCTGGTCCTGGGGTGTGCGGATGCTCATGGGCTGGGCTCCGTTCGGTTCATTTCGGTGTACATGTGTACACCGGCAAGTGTGACATGCGGTGGTCGGTGATCGTCAAGGGTTCACCGTTGTGACTGCCGTCACCCCGGCTCTCGGCCGGTTCGCGGCGGTCCTCGGCAGGACGCATAGACTCGGGTGCGTGACACGCACGCGAGAGCCGGGTCGACGCGATGCTCAGACGCGTGCGGACCGCAAGAACCAGACGCGCCAGGCGCTGCTGGACACCACGCGGTCACTGGTCGGTGAGCGCAGCTTCGGCAGCATCAGCCTCCGCGAGGTCGCCCGCGGCGCCGGGATCGTGCCGACTGCCTTCTATCGCCACTTCGCGTCGATGGAAGATCTCGGGGTCACCGTCGTCGAGGACTCGATGCGCGTCCTACGCCGGGCGCTGCGTGACGGTCGACGCGACCTGGCGGCGCGCGAGGCCCTGCCGACCGCGCAGAACTCGCTCGCGATCCTGCTGCGACATGTGCGCGAGAACGAATCGCAGTTCCGGTTCCTGGTGCGGGAACAGCACGGCGGCATCGCCGAGATCCGGCGCGCGATCGACACCGAACTCCGGCTGTTCTCCAAAGAGCTCGCGATCGATCTCGCGCGTATCCCCGACCTGTCGCGCTGGCAGCCCGACGACCTCGAACTCGCGGCGGAACTGATCGTCGTCATCATGCTCACCGCCGTGGCCGATCTGCTCGACGGGGAGTACCGCGGCCGTGGCGCGGAGCAGGAGATCGTCGAACGCACCGAGCGGCAGCTCGTGATGGTCTTCCTCGGCATGGGCCAGTGGCGCCCGTCGACCGACTGACCTGCGGGAACACATCGTCTAGCTGGCCGGACCCGCGGTTGTCGATTTGCCCTCAGGGCGATTTCAACTGTGGTCCGTCGTCGTGATGGTGCCCGACACTGGGCCGAGACACCGTGGCGGCCCTCTCTGAGAACGAGAATCGTGGCGGTGTCGTGCTCGCTCTCTGCCGTCTCGACCGAAAGGTGCCCTCGCGGTGTCTCTGCATTTTCACTGGTTCCTGCCCACCTACGGCGACTCGCGCAACCTGATCGCCGGCGGACACGGCAGCCAGATGACGGGGGACCGCCCGGCCGATCTGCGATACCTCAAGCAACTCGCCGGTGCCGCCGAGGCCAACGGCTTCGAGGCGGTCCTGACCCCGGCCGGGCTGTGGTGTGAGGACGCCTGGCTGACCACGGCCGCACTGATCGACGCCACCGAGAGCCTCAAGTTCCTGGTGGCGTTCCGGCCCGGACTCATCTCGCCGACACTGGCAGCGCAGATGGCCGCCACGTTCCAATGGCATTCGCAGGGCCGTCTGCTGGTCAACGTCGTGACCGGTGGCGAGTCGAGTGAGCAGCGCGCCTTCGGTGACTTCCTGGCGAAGAACGCGCGGTACGAGCGCTGCGACGAGTACCTGGAGATCATCCGGCGGCTCTGGACCGAGGACGCGCCCGTCGACGTGGTGGGGAAGTACCTCCGCGTCGAAGGTGCGCAGCTCGGCCGCCGCCCCGATCCGACGCCGGAGATCTTCTTCGGCGGGTCCTCGCCGGCCGCCGGCGACGTCGCGGCCAAACACGCCGACACCTACCTCACCTGGGGTGAGCGTCCGGACGCGGTCGCCGAGAAGATCGCCTGGGTCAACGGCCTCGCCGCCGCGCAGGGCCGCGAGCTCTCCCACGGCATCCGGTTCCACGTGATCGCCCGCGAGACGTCCGAGCAGGCCTGGGCCGAGGCGGCTCGTCTGCTCGGTGCGCTCGACCCCGCGCAGGTCGCCACCGCTCAGCAGAATCTGGCGCGCTCGGAGTCCGAGGGGCAGCGGCGTATGTCCGAACTCCACGGTCGTGGAACCGGTTTCGCCGACCACAACGATCCGCACTCGCTGGAGATCCACCCCGGCGTGTGGGCCGGGGTCGGGCTGGTCCGTGGTGGTGCCGGTACCGCTCTGGTCGGTTCGTACGACGAGGTGGCCGCACTCATCGCCGAATACGCCGCGCTCGGACTCGACCATTTCATCCTGTCCGGCTATCCGCACCTCGAAGAGGCATACCACTTCGGCGACGGGGTCCGGCCCGCTCTCGCCCGGCTGGGCCTGCTCGACCCGGCGTCGGCCGGCCCGTCCGAGGCCGTGCGGACCGCATTCCTGCCGCGCCTGCAGGCCGCATCATCCTGAGCGACAACCTGTTTCACTCTCACCACGTCCCTTCTCGCCATTTCACCGACACCTCGCGGAGGTAGCCATGTCCACCGAGTCCATCGCGGATCAGATCAAATTCGCCTACTGGGTGCCCAATGTCAGCGGCGGGCTGGTCACCAGCACCATCGAGCAGCGCACCGGCTGGGACTACGACTACAACGTCAAACTCGCGCAGACCGCCGAGAACAACGGGTTCGAATACGCGCTGTCACAGGTGCGGTACGAGGCGAGCTACGGAGCCGAATACCAGCACGAGAGCACCAGTTTCAGCCTCGCCCTGCTACTCGCCACCCAGCGATTGAAGGTCATCGCGGCGGTGCACCCGGGACTCTGGCATCCGGCCGTGCTGGCCAAGCTCGGCGCGACCGCCGACCATCTGTCCAAGGGCCGCTTCGCGATCAACGTCGTCAGCGGCTGGTTCAAGGACGAGTTCACCCATCTCGGCGAGCCGTGGCTCGAGCACGACGAGCGGTATCGGCGCAGCGGCGAGTTCCTCGAGGTGATCCGCAAGATCTGGACCGAGGACGAGGTCGACTACCGCGGTGACTTCTACCGGATCCACGACTTCACGCTGAAGCCCAAGCCGCTCAACACCCCTGAGCGTCCGAACCCGGAGTTGTTCCAGGGCGGGAACTCGTCGGCCGCCCGCAACAACGGCGGTCGCTACGCGGACTGGTACTTCTCCAACGGCAAGGACTTCGACGGCGTCACCGAACAACTCGACGACCTCCGCGCCGTCGCACGCGCTCACGAGCGCGAGGTGAAGTTCGGGCTCAACGGCTTCATCATCGCGCGCGACACCGAGAAGGAGGCCCGCGACACCCTGCGCGAGATCGTCGAGAAGGCGAATCGTCCGGCGGTGGAGGGCTTCCGGGACGCCGTGCAGCAGGCCGGCAACTCCACCGGCGACAAGAAGGGCATGTGGGCCGACTCCTCGTTCGAGGACCTCGTCCAGTACAACGACGGCTTCCGCACGCAACTGATCGGTACCCCGGAGCAGGTGGCCGAGCGCATCGTCGCCTACAAGCGTCTGGGCGTCGACCTCATCCTCGGCGGCTTCCTGCACTTCCAGGAGGAGATCGAGTACTTCGGGGAAAAGGTCCTTCCCCTGGTCCGTGAGATCGAGGGCGCCCAGAGCGAGTCATCTCGGACTGCTGCGGGAGTGGCGTGACCGCAGTGAGCCAGGGCCGACGGTCCGCGACGCGAATCGGGACCGACGCCGAGGCGTTGTCCGTGGCCCGCGAACTGGCCGCAGAGTTCGCGGTCGGGGCGGCCGAACGGGACCGCGAGCGGCGGTTGCCCCATGCCGAGATCGATCGGCTCTCGGAGTCCGGTCTGCTGGCGCTCACCGTCCCCGCCCGTTTCGGGGGTCTCGACGTGCGGCCCAGCGTGCTGGCGGAGGTGGTGTCGATCCTGGCCGCGGCGGACGCGAGCATCGCGCAGATCCCGCACAGCCACTTCGTCTACCTCAACCTCGTCCGGCTGTCGGCAGGACCGGCGTTGCAGGAGCGGATCTTCACCGACGTGCTCGGCGGCGGGCGGGTGGCCAATGCCCAGTCCGAGCGGGGCGGCAAGACCATCGCCGACATCTCGACGCGGTTGAGCCCGGTGGGGGCGGGCTCCCCGACGCGATGCGTCCTCAACGGTGAGAAGTTCTATTGCACGGGATCACTTTTCGCAGACACCCTGGCAGTTCTCGCGAAATCGGACGTCGCCGTCGGCGACCTCGTGCCCGGGGAATACGTCGCGTTCATCCCGGCCGACGCCGCCGGCGTGGAGATCGTCGATGACTGGGATGCGGTGGGGCAGCGCACGACCGGATCGGGGACCGTCCGCTTCACCGGGGTGACAGTGGGGGTCGAGGATCTGGTGGCGCGCGCACCGGCCACGTCCACACCCACCGGGTACGGCGCGTTCGCCCAGTTGCTGCATGTGGCGATCGACGTCGGGATCGCGCGGGGTGCGCTGCGGGAGGCGGCCGAGTTCGTGCGCACCAAGTCACGGCCTTGGTTCGAGGCCGAGGTCGATCGCGCCGTCGACGATCCGCTCGTGGTCCAGCGATTCGGCGAGCTGGAGGTCGACGTGGCGACCGCCGAGGCGACTCTTGCGGCCGCCGGCCGTCGGGTCGACACGGCCGTGGGTGCGGCGTCGGGGGAGTCGGGTCGCGCCGGCGTCGTCGATGCGTCGCTCGCCGTCGCCGAGGCGTCGATCGCCGTCGCCACGGCCAAGGCGGTCGCCGATCGGGTTGCCACGCCGGTGGCCTCGGCGCTGTTCGAGGTGAGCGGAACGCGCAGTGCCGCAGCCGGGAGCGGTCTCGACCGCTACTGGCGTGACGCCCGCACTCACACGCTCCACGATCCGGTCCGCTGGAAGTACCAGCACATCGGCCGTTGGGTGCTGCGCGGCGAGGAGCCGCCCCTGCACGGCGTGATCTGATCGATCGGTCTCAGAGGTATGTGCCGACGTGCGATATGGCCTTCTTCGGTGTCTTCGCGTTGAAACCGTCGCCGATCGCCCGGAGCTTCCATTCGCCGCCGTCGCGGGAGATGACAGCCATCGCGACGGCGGTGAACGGCATACCGCCCTTGAGGGTGTAGCGGGCCAGCTCGGCCGAGGTCGTCTCGTCGACGAGACGGCAGTAGGCGTTCTCGATCTTCTCGAATGTGTGGCCCCGGTAGGACGTGACGATGAACATCAACGCGTCGATCTGGGGTGGGACCGATTGCAGCGCAACGCGGATGACCTCGTCGTCGCCCTCGCCCTCGCCGGTGAGGTTGTCCCCAGAATGCAGGATCGAACGGTTCTTGCTGTTGAGATGGCCGTAGTAGACGGTCTCCACGCACTTCCCACCCGAGAACATGAGCACCGAGGCGTCGAGATCGATCGAGCCGCCCCGGCCGAATCCGCCGCGTACCGGGTCCCATCCCAACCCCATCTGGATGTCGGTGAGCGCCACGCCGCCTTCTTTGCGGAGGGTCACCCGCTGCCCTTTGGTCAGGCTGACGGGCGCGCCCTTGCGGAGACTGATCTCCGGGGACGACGGCGGGGCCGGGGGTTGCGGCGCCGCGGCAGGCTGCGGCGGGGTGGCCGGGGGTGCCGGGGGCGGCGTGGGCGCAGCCGGACGTGAGTAGCTGACCGGCGCCGGCGGGGCGGGTGCAGCGTGCGGTTCGTCGTCGACGCTCACGCCGTGGTCACGGACGAGGTCGGCGAAACCACCGGCGTATCCCTGCCCGACCGCACGAACCTTCCAGTCGTCGTGTCGGCGGTACACCTCGAGCGCGACGACAACGGACTCACTGGTGAGACCGGTGATGGTGAAGTCATACAGAGGGCGGCCGGCGGCGTCGGTGACCCGCGCAACCGGCGGTGCGAACCGGCCGAAGGTCGACGACGCGTCGTCGAGGGTGATCACCGCGCGCACCGCATCGATGTCCGCTGGAATCCCGGTCGTCGAGACGTGCAGTTGCGCACCACCTCCCGGAGCCTGCTGCAATCGGACGCCCGGTCCCGAGGGCTGGTTGTAGAAGACGAAGTCGTCGTCGGTGCGTACGACGCCACGGTCGGTCACCAGCAGCGCCGACAGGTCGGCGGCGGTCGCGAGATCCACGGAGACGATGACATCGGTGGTCGGCAACGGGCCGTTCTGGCCTTTGGTCAGAGCAGACATGTCCGGGCGGTTCCTCACATGAGTCGGGGCGCACTGGCGCCGGGAGCGGAGCGAGCGGGCCGGTTCCGCCTGGCGCCGGGAGCGGAGCGAGCGGGCCGGTTCCGCCTGGCGCCGGGAGCGGAGCGAGCGGGCCGGTTCCGCCTCGCGCCGGGAGCGGAGCGAGTGGGCCGAATACGGACAGCGTAGTCATGCGAGGCCACGCCTTCGGGCGCCCGACGCGATGTCCCGGCGGGGAAGTTGCAATCGAGCGGCCGACAGACGGTGTCCGATTGGGGGCATATGCTCCTGCGTATGGCTGGGAGTCGGGTCAACACACAGTTCGGGCCGTACCGCCTCGACGAGTTGCTGGGCCGCGGTGGGATGGGCGAGGTCTACCGCGCATACGACACGACCAAGGATCGGGTCGTCGCGCTCAAGCTGCTCAATCCCGGACTGGCCCACGATCCGATGTACCAGGAGCGGTTTCGCCGCGAATCGCATGCCGCGGCACGGCTCGGGGAGCCCCACGTCATCCCGATTCACGATTGGGGTGAGATCGACGGGGTGCTGTTCATCGACATGCGCCTGGTCGCGGGCGAGGATCTGCGCGCGCTTCTGACGCAGAACACCCGGCTCGCCCCTGAACGCGCGGTGTCGATCGTCGAGCAGGTGGCCGCAGCGCTCGACGCCGCGCATTCCGAGGGGCTCGTGCACCGCGACATCAAGCCGGAGAACATCCTGGTCGGCGCCAACGACTTCGCCTACCTCGTCGATTTCGGTATCGCGCACGCTGCCGAGGACACCCACCTCACCCAGACCGGTACGGCGGTCGGGTCGATCGCCTACATGGCGCCGGAGCTCTTCGACGCCGCGCAGGTCAGCGCTGCCAGCGACATCTACGCCCTGGCATGTGTCCTCTTCGAGTGTCTGACCGGCCGCGTGCCGCACCCGGCGAAGACGGTGAGCGCGGCCATCAAGGCGGCGGTGCTGTCACCGCCGCCATCACCCAGTGCGGTCAACGCCGACGTACCGCCCGCGATGGACGAGGTGATCCGCACGGCCCTGGCCGCCGACCCCGCGGTGCGCCACGGCTCCGCGCTCGCGCTCGCCCGGGCGGCCCGCGCCGCTCTCGCCGGGGGCGTGGACGATGTCCGGTCGGGGCCGATCCTCGTCAAGCCGGCGCCCGCAGCGCCGGAGGCGCCGACCGGTGTCGTGCGTGCGCCGGACACGGTCATCGCGCCCACCGACCCGGTGTACGAACCGACCCTCGTACGGCACACGACGGGTCCTGAGGCGGGAGCCGGGACCACGCAGCTCTCCGGCCCGCAGCAGCTCTCCGGCCCGCAGCAGTTCTCGGGCCCGCACGGTTACGCGCCGCCGCAGCACTATTCGGGTGCCCAGTACCTCGGGGGTCGGGATCAGGGGTATCCGCCAGGCTTCTCGGGTCCGCACGAGGGGGCCTCGGCGTACGGACCACCCGGGTATCCGCCCGCATACCCGCCGGCCCAGCGCCGCTCGGTCGCGATTCCGGTGCTGATCGCCTTGATCGCGGTGGCGCTCGTCGGGCTCGCCGTCCTCGGCGGCGTCCTGATCGCGGGCTCGGGCGACGACACCACCACGCGGGCCGACGACGAACCGACCACGCCGACGGTGACCGAGACGGTCGCACCTCCGCCGACCGTCCAGAACGCCCCGCCGGCACCCCCGGCCCCGGCAGCGCCGCCTCCTGGCTCGAGCCCGTGCGATGCGACGGTCGGGATCGGTACCTCGGTGACCAGTTGCCCGTTCGCGTTCGCAGTCCGCGACGCCTACGCGGTGTCGGGGGCTGCGCGGTCCCCGCGCGTCGTGGTTGCGATCAGCCCGGTCACCGGCCAGGCCTATGCGATGAACTGCGTGCCCGAGGGCGCGATCGTCGCCTGCCGCGGAGGCAACGACGCCGTGGTGCACATCTACTGATGGGGATCACCGAACAGCAGTCCCGGCGTACGTCGAGTCCGAAGCCCCGGATGACAGGTGCGATCGCACTGGGCATGGCCGCGCTTCTCGCGGGATGCGCGGGCGGACCCGAGCCGGAGCCCGTCGAACCGGTCACGGTCACGGTGACCGCGGACCCCTCCGCATCGACACCCGCGCCCGGTCCGAACGCTCCGACCGCGTCGTCGACCGTTCCTCCTGCCGCGTTCGGGGGCCTGGCAGGCAGTTTCCGCAAGGTCGCGGCGTCGACCGGCCTGACGGTCGGCATGGCGATCGCGCCCGTCGGGGGGTCGGCCGTCCCGGCACTGACGCTCGGTGACGACGCGCCGAGGGTGGCGTGGTCGACGATCAAGGTGCCGCTGGCGGTCGCCGCGGAGCGCGCCAACGGCCCGAGTCCTTCGGCGCGCGCCGCGATCGTCGATTCCGACAACGCCGCCGCGGAGAGTCTCTGGTCCTCGCTCGGCGGTGGACAATCGGCGGCCGGTGCGGTGACCGCGGTGTTGCGCGACGGTGGCGACACCACGACGGTTGTCCCGGCGACACAGCGTCGCGCCGGCTTCACGGTCTTCGGACAGACGGTGTGGTCGTTGCCCGACGCGGCGACGTTCACTGCCGGTTTACCCTGCCTGGAAGGTGCGCGCAATGTGGTCGCGCTCATGGGGCAGGTGGCCGGCAACCAACAGTGGGGCATCGAGATCATGCCGGCACCGCGTGCCACCGCCGTCAAGGGCGGCTGGGGCCCGGGTGTCACGGACGGATACCTGGTCCGGCAGATCGGAATCGTCACCTTCCGCGACGGTCAACGGGCTGCGGTGGCGATGAGCGCGGTCGGGGGCTCGATGTCGGGTGGTGTCGCGGCATTGAACTCGGTGGCGAACTGGCTCAACAGCAACCTGGCCCGTCTACCGCGTGGTCGCTGTTCCGCCTGATCACTTCTCGGGCAGGTGTGACACCGGTCCCAGCTAGGTCCCGATTGGGTATACAGCCTGGCTCGAGAACTCGAACCGCCATAGTCTCATGTGTCTGGAGTGACTCAGGAGACAATTGTGAAAGTTGTGACAAGGATCGGCGTGGTGTTCTGCGCGGTCGTGATGTCGGTGGTGATCGGCGCGGGCTCGGCGACGGCGATACCGCTCCCCGTGCTGCCGCCGCTGCCGGAGCCCTTCGCGACGTGGTTCAAACCACCCGAGCCGCTCGACAAGAAGCTGGCGAAAAGCTATGCCGCACTGACGAAGTCGATGCGGAAGACGTTGCCCGGCCAGCTCGGGATCGCGATCGTGCCGGTCGGCGGCGACGAGGTCATCTCACTCGGATCGCTCAAGTCCGGGCGTGCGTGGTCGACGATGAAGGTACCGGTGTCACTTGCCGCGCAACGCGAGCGTGGGCCGGCGGTCGCCGCGATGGAGGACAAGGCGATCACGTTCTCCGACAACGACGCGGCCGGTGAACTGTGGGGAGTCCTCGGCGGTGGGCACGCCTCCGTCGATGCCGTCAGCGCGGTCTTGCGTGAGGGGCACGATGTCCGGACGCACGTGTCCTCCGAGGTCGACAACCCGCCGTCGTACCCCGGGTACACCGCGTGGGCGTTGCGCGATCAGGCGATCTTCGGCGCCCATCTGCCGTGTCTCCCCGACAGCGAGCACATCGTCCGGCTGATGAGTGCCGTTGCCCCGAACCAGCAGTGGGGAATCGCGAAGGTGGGACGCAGTCAGGGTGCGGTGACCGCGGTCAAGGGCGGCTGGGGGCCGGCGACGTCGAAATCCTCGGCGCATCTCGTCCGGCAACTGGGCATCATCAGCACCACCGGTGGTCAGGTCGCGGTGTCGATGGCCGCCATACCGCGTAGCGGATCGTTCACCGACGGCACCAAGATGTTGACGCGACTGGGCAACTGGCTCGGCAAGAACCTGGCCGACCTGCCGAAGGGACGGTGCTGAGCGCCGTCAGGCCGCGGCGTGCGCGGCGACCGTCTTTCCGGCGCCGGCCGGGGTGGTGAGCGCGGCGGCTATCGCTGTCGTGAGCGGAACCGACAGCGCGATCGCGATACCGCCGACGAACGAGCGGGCCAGCTCAACCGCCACGACATCGGTCGTGAGCAGTCCGCCCAGCGGTTGCTGGGCCACCGAGAAAAGCAGCATCAGCGGCAGAGCGCTGCCCGCGTAGGCGAAGACGAGGGTGTACACGGTGCTGGCGATGTGGTCGCGGCCGACACGCATCGCGGCGCGGAACGTGGCCAGCCGTGAGGGTTCGCCGGCTGCGGCCAGTTCGAACGCCGCCGAGGCCTGGGTGATCGTGACGTCGTTCAGGACGCCGAGGGTGCCGATGATGAACCCGGCGAGCAGGAGACCACTGACCGAGATGTTGCCCTGGTACACCTGCAGATTGGTGGTCTGATCACCCGAGAGTCCGGTGAGGTTCATCGTCCGGATCGCGAGCCAGCTGAGGAATCCCGCGAGCAGCAGAGAGGTCAACGTCCCGAGGAGAGCCGAACTGGTCCGCAGGCTCACCCCGTGGGCGAGGTAGAGGACGACGAACAGGATCGCCGCCGACGAGACCACCGCCACCGCGACCGGGGACGCGCCGTCGAGGATGGCGGGCAGGGTGAACACGGTGAGAATCCCGAAGGCGATCGCCAGCCCGATGATCGAGCGGAAGCCGCGCCAGGCGGCGACCAGCACGATCGCGGCGATGAACAGCACCGCCCAGAAGATGATCGCCGGCCCACGCTGGAAGTCGAAGAAGGTGTAGCGGTTGCCGTCGGGGCCGGGCACGGTCGAGAGCCGGATGCCGTCCCCGACGTTCAACGTCGGCTGGCCTGCCTGCGGGTCGTCGAGGGTGCCGGCCGCCGGCGCCACGGTGTCGGGCCCCGACCCGGCCTGCGCCCGGTTGGTGGGGATCTCCAGAACGGTGTACTGGCCGGCCACGTCGCCGGAGGAGAACCGGACCGCGTTGAGGATGCACGGGCCGCCGGGGACCGGGTTCACCGGGATGTCCGCGGTCTCGAGCACCGATCCCGCCACCGAGTTGAGGCAGTTCGCATGGAACTGGTCCACGATCTCGCCGTCGACCGTGGTGATCGGCCCGCCGTCGGCGGAACGGAACTGGGTGGGGATCGGGTGCTCGGATTCCGACGGCCACAGGACGACCATCCCGACGGCGACCGCGACCGCGGTGACGGCGAGCGAGCCGATGACGAACCATCGGGCGAACGGCGAGAGCGTGTGGCTGATGTCGGACAGCGAGTGCGCGTGACCGTGCCCGTGATGTGTGCGGCTCACGCGGTGAGCCTATGCGCCCCGCACCCGGGACGCGATGGGCGACCCGGGTGCGTTGACGAGGCGTGCGCCGGCGCTCCCGCTGCTCACAGCGGCAGCAGGATGCCCTTCACCCGCGGATCGGTACGCAGGAACTCCTGCACCGCGGGGTCCTTGAACGCGGCGACCAGATTCTTGATGTTCTCGGTGTCCTTCCACTGCGTCCCGATGGTCAGCTGCCCGGCGAATTCGTCGGGAGCGGGCGGGGCGTAGATCTGCTTGGCGATGTCGATGTTCGCGGCCAGGTAGTACTCGGTGTAGCCGACGGTCGCGTCCAGGTCGGCGAGCGAGCGCGACTGGGCGGCGAAATCGAGCAGCACGAACTGCAGATTGCGCGGGTTGGTGGCGATGTCCTTCTGCGTCGCCTTCCACTTGTCCACGCCCGGCTTGAGCGTGATGAGTCCGGCGCGTTCGAGCAGCCAGAGTCCCTGCGCCTCGTTCGCGGGATCGGAATACAGGGAGACGCGCGCGTTCTGCGGCAGGTCGGCGACGTCGCGATACTTGTCCGACCAGATGCCGAAGCCCCAGCGGAAGACCGGGGTCGCGGCTTCCTCCTGGAAGTCCGGGTTCGCCTCGAGGACCTGCGACAGCCACAGCTTGTGCTGATAGACGGTGCCGGCGACCTCACCGTCGCTGACCGCGCGGTTGAGCGTCGTGGAGTCGGACAGGCCCTTGAACGCGACCTTGATGTCGTACCGGGGTGCGACCTCGTCGGCGATGAACTCGACGAGTGCCTGCTCGGAGGCATTGCCCTCGGCGGTCACGACGGTCAGCGTCGCACCGGCGGTCTCGTTGGGTGACGTCGAGTCGGAGCCGAGGAATCGCCAGCCGATCACCGCGGCGATGACGGCGACCACGACCAGCGCACCGACGATCAGCGGCCAGCGTCGCCGGGCCGAGATCTCGATGCCGGAATCTCCCGGTGGCGAGGGGGAATCGGGTGAGGTCTCGGTGGTCGAACCGGTGTCCTGTGTCATGAGTGGCCTTTCGGGGGTGGGTTGGTGGCTGCCGGGGACAGGGCGGCAGTGGGTCGGCGACTCCCCGAACAGGGAGCAGCAGACTTCGGGCTTGTGAGGTTCAGCGGTTCACCCGGCGGGATGTGACCGGGTTGAGACTGCGGGCGAGAGCGTCGCCGGCGACCTGGATGATCGCCACCGTCACGATGAGCACGATGATGGTCGCGACCATGACTCCCTGGTCGAATCGCTGATATCCGTAGGTGACCGCGACGTATCCGAGTCCGCCGGCTCCGATGGTGCCGGCGATGGTGGAGTACTCGATCATCGCGATCGTGTTGATCGTCAGACCGCCGACGATGCTCGGCAGTGCCTCGGGTACCTGTGCCTTCCAGATGATCTGCGCGTTGGAACCCCCGGAGGCGCGTGCGACGTCGATGGTCGACGCCGGGACCGACCGCAGGGAGTTCTCCACGATCCGTGTGAAGAAGGCGATTCCGGCGATCGACATCGGGACCACCGCCGCGGCGATGCCGATGTTGGTGCCGGTGATCAGGCGGGTGAACGGGATGATCGCCGTCATCAACACAAGGAAGGGCAGCGAACGACCGATACTGATCACCCACGACAGCGGAGTGTGCAGCGATCGTCTCGCGAAAAGACCACCGGGAGCGAGGTTGTGGATGAGCGCGCCCAGCGGGACACCCACCACCAGGACGACGACCATCACGATGCTGACCATCAGGACCGTGTCGATCGCCGCCGGGATGAGCAGGTCGGGGATCTCGTCGAGCGGCACCGTGATGTTCGCCGAGTACGTGGTACTCATGCGGCCACCCCCGGGCTTTTGGTGGCGGAGCCATTGGTTGTGGTGGTGGCGGAGTCACCCGATGCCGGGGTGTCGGTGAGAAGGCGTGCGGCCAGCCCGAGTTCGCCTGCGGCCCCGATGAATGCCGACGCGTGCCCGGTCGGCACCGACACGGTGAGGTCGCCGAAGACGGTCCCGTCGATGGTCTGGACGTTGGCGCCGAGCACCGAGATGGGGAGATCGAGCCGTTTGCCCAGACGCGTCAGCCAGTCCGCGGGGACGGTCGAGGAGTTGTAGACGACGGAGACCGGAGTCTCGGCGGACGCCGCTTCGGCGCTCGGACCACGCGGTCGAAGTGCGCGCCCCAGAACCGAATCCGGGTCGAGGACGAGCCGATCCAGGCGGCCGTGTTCGACGATGCGGCCATGGTCGAGTCGGCCGACCGTGTCGGCGACCCGCACGATGGTGTCCATCTCGTGGGTGATGAACACCACCGCGAGACCCAGTTCGTCCCGCACGTCGGTGAGGAGTCGGAGAAATGTGTCCGTGGCAGCTGGGTCCAGGCCCGACGTCGCCTCGTCGGACAGGAGGACCGACGGTTTGAGCGCCAGGGCCCGTGCGATCCCGACCCGCTGTCGCTGACCCCCGGACAGCTGATGCGGGTACCGGTCGGCCTTGTCGGCGAGACCGACCAGGTCGAGCAGTTCACCGACGCGCGACGCGGTCGATCGCTGTGTGGCACCGAGATATTCGAGTGGGAGAGCGACATTCTGCGCCGCGGTGCGGCGGGACAGCAGACTTGCCGACTGGAACACGGTCCCGATCCGGCGCCGGGCATCGCGCAGGCCCGAGGTGCCCAGCGCGGTGAGATCCTCGCCGTTCACGACGACCTTCCCGGAGGTCGGACGTTCCAACAGGTTCAGACAGCGGGCGAGCGTGCTCTTGCCGGCACCCGACGGCCCGACGACGGCGAAGATCTCACCGGCATCGACGGTGAAATCGACGTCGTCGAGGACCGTCGTCGGATTCGGTGACCCGACCCCGAAGACCTTGGTCAGGCCCGCCACCTCGATCACCGGAGATCGCCTTTCGCGCCGGCGAGCTGTGTGGTCTTCCTGATCGAATCGTCGATGGTCGAGTTGGCCCCACCGACCCGATACGTCGACCCCCGGTGGTTCTCGGGCAACTGGTCACCGCGGCCGAAGAGCTTGTGGCGCAGGGTACCCGGGACGTAGGCGCGGTCGTAGAGTCCGCGCCGCTCCAGGGCGGGCACCACGTGGGTGATGATGTCCTCGAAAGATCCGGGTGTCACCGCGTACGCGACGTTGAAACCGTCGACGTCGGTCTCGGTCACCCAGTCCTGCAGGGCTTCTGCCACCTCGTCGCCGGAGCCGATCAGGACCGGGCCCATTCCGCCGATGCCGCCCCACGCGGCGATGTCCCGCACGCGCCATTCCTCGCCGGTGTCGCCGGCCTGCTGGAATGCCGCCACCGCGGACTGGATCGCGTTGCTGTGCACGTTGCCGATCGGTTCGTCGATCTCGTAGCTCGCGAGGTCGATGCCCATCCAGCCCGACATGAAGACCAGCGCACCTTCGCTGCTGGCATAGGACTGGTACTCCGCGGCCTTCGCGCGGGCAGCCTCCGGAGTCGAATCGGTGATGATCGTCAGCAGCGTGTAGATCTTCGCGTCGTATGGGTCGCGCCCGACGAGGACGAGCTCATCGCGCACCTTGCTCACGACATCGCGCAGGATGGCCTTGGTCGGTGCGGCGACGAAGATGGCCTCCGCGTTCTCCGCGGCGAAGCGGCGTCCCCGGGGCGAGGCGCCGGCCTGATAGATGACCGGCGATCCCTGCGGCGACGGCTCGGCCAGGTGGATTCCCGGCACGGTGAAGTGGGTGCCGTGATGGCCGATGTGATGGACCCGGGCCGGGTCGGCGAAGATGCCCGCCTCGCGATCACGGAGGACCGCGTCGCGTTCCCAGGAACCCTCCCACAGCTTGTACAGCACGGTCAGGTACTCGTCGGCCTGGTTGTAGCGCTCGTCGTGCTCGAGCTGGTCGTCGGCGCCCATGTTGCGGGCCGCGGCCGGGAGGTAGCCCGTGACCACGTTCCAGCCGATGCGGCCGCGGGTGAGGTGGTCGAGTGTCGACAGTCGCCGCGCAAACGGGTAGGGATGCTCGAAGCCGGTACCGGTGGTGACGCCGAAGCCGAGGTGCTCGGTGGCGTGCGCCATCGCGGAGACGAGTAGCAGGGGGTCGTTCACGGGGATCTGTGCACCCTGGCGGATGGCGGCTTCGTCGTTGCCGGCGAACACGTCATAGGTACCGAGGACATCGGCGATGAACAGGCCGTCGAATCCGCCGGTCTCCAGTAATCGTGCGAGGTCGACCCAGTAGTCGATGGTGTTGTAGTTCCACGACCGGTCGTCGGGGTGACGCCACAGTCCGGGCGATTGGTGCGCAACGCAATTCATGTCGAAGGCGTTGAAGCGGATCTTCCGCGGGGTGTTCGGTTCTGACACCGGAGGAATGATGCTGTCGGATCGGTGGAGTCGCCATCGTTGTGCCCACGGCGAACCTAAACTTGCGCCATGCGATCTTCAGAGGTGTTGCTCGACGGTCTGGGGCGAGTGGCCGAGAACGTTCACGCTGTACTCGACGGGGCCACGCCGGAGCTCTTGAACACCGCGCCCGCGCCCGGTACCAACACCATCGCATGGCTCGTCTGGCATCTGACCCGCGTGCAGGATTCCCACATCGCCGATGTCGCCGGTACCGAGGAGGTCTGGGCGGCCGGTGGATGGGCCGACCGCTTCGATCTCCCGTTCTCCTCCGGCGAGATCGGGTACGGGCAATCGGCCGACGAGGCCGCACGCGCGATCGTGGACGACGCCGGACTGCTTCGGGACTACTACGACGCCACTCACGCCGTCAGCGCCGACTACATCGGCGGGCTGACGGATTCAGATCTCGACCGCATCGTCGACCACAACTGGGATCCGCCGGTCACGCTGGGCGTGCGGCTGATCAGCGTGATCGACGACGACACCCAGCACATCGGCCAGGCGGCGTACGTGCGGGGTCTGTTGTCCTGACGCGTTGGTCCCCACCGGGATGTCGTAGCGAAAGAGGCTGTATTGGTGCGCATTTCGCCACCGGATCCCGGTGGGGTGCGGGGCGGTCAGGACAGGCAACCCTTGAAGGTCTGGAAGTCGCCCGCGAAAGCCGGTCCCTTGCAGGTCGGCCCGTTCTTGCCGTCGACGACGACCTCACCGCCGGGCCCCGCGATGCCGATGGCCAGACCGGGGCGTACTCCGTCCATGGTGACCGTCGCGCCGGGGCCGAGTGCGATCGCCGCGGGCCCGGCGAAGTTGTCGGCGGTCGAGGTGGCGACACCGCCGTTGTCGGTGATGGCCAGTGCCAGTCCGGAGGGTCCGGATTCCGCACTGCAGGAGGCCTGGGATGAGGACTGGCCGGGGAGTGCCGGGCATACTGCGGGGGCGGCGCCGGCGGACGGTGCGGCGGCGAGGGATACCGCGGTCGCACCTGCGGCCGCTACGACGAATCCAAGGGCTGTGCGCGTGACCGTCTTCATGGTGAACTCCTTTGTCGAGGAACGGTGTCGTGCGTGGAGCGATTCGGAATGGCCGTCGGGCCGGATGGGGTCCGATCGCACGCCGCCTCGCCGTCGGTGGGGTGCCCAGCGGGCGTAGGTTGAAAACGTGCAGCTGCGAATTTTCACCGAGCCCCAGCAGGGTGCGACCTACGATGACCTGCTCGCCGTCGCCAAGGCGACCGAGGAACTGGGCTACGACGCCTTCTTCCGTTCCGATCACTTCACCGGCATGGGTGGCGACGGTCTGCCCGGACCCACCGATGCGTGGATCACGCTGGCCGGCCTGGCCCGCGAGACCTCGCGCATCCGGTTGGGGACCCTGGTGTCGTCGGCGACTTTCCGCCTTCCCGGGCCGTTCTCGATCGCAGTCGCCCAGGTCGACCAGATGAGCGGTGGCCGTGTCGAATTGGGTATCGGTACGGGCTGGCACGAGCGCGAGCACGAGGCGTACGGTATTCCCTTCCCGCCGCTGAAGGAGCGCTTCGAACGCCTCGAGGAGAACCTCGAGATCATCACCGGGCTGTGGCAGACCCCGCTCGGTGATGAATTCGACCACGAGGGCAAGCACTTTCGCCTCTCGAAGTCGCCGGCCCTGCCCAAACCCGTGCAGAGCCCGCGCCCGCCGATCATCATCGGCGGCAGTGGCAAGAAGCGGACGCCCGCGCTCGCGGCGCGTTTCGCCGACGAGTTCAACGTCGTCTTCCAACCGCTCGACGTCGCCGGCGATCTCATCGGACGCGTTAGCACGGCGTGCGTCGACGCCGGTCGCGATCCGGAGTCCCTCACCTACTCGGCCGCGCTCGTATTGTGCTGCGGCCGCGACGAAGCCGAGTTCCGGCGCCGGGCCGAGGCCATCGGCCGAGAGCCGGCGGAGTTGCGTGAGAACGGCGCGGCGGGAACGCCCGACGAGGTGGCCGCGAAGATCGCGACCTACGGTGAGCTGGGCGTCACGCGCATGTATCTGCAGACCCTGGACCTGTCGGATCTCGACCACCTCGAACTCGTCGCCTCGAAGGTCGCCCCGCAGCTGGCGTGAGCGGTGCGGGGTGCCTGCGCTCCCCGAGCCTCGAAGGGTTCGCCCGACCCCGCACCCGGCCCGGCCGGAATGGGTCATAATCCACCTCATGGCCGACAGGGGCGAGCACACATCATCGAGACCGCCGGAACGTCAGCGCATCAAGAAGCTGGCACAAGCCGCACTGAACGCCGACGTGACCGTCGAACAACTCGAGGGCATCCTCGCCGACATGGGGGAGACCCTCGACGGGCTCGGGCCCACGATGGACGGGCTGAACTCGACCATCGCGAAGCTCGACTCGACGCTCGTGCGCCTGTCGGGGACCCTGGACCAGGTCGACGCCACCGTCGACCGCATGTCCGACGTCGTGGGACGGCTCGAGCGGGTCGTCGGACGGGTCGAGACGCTCGTCGGCATCGGCGAGGCCGCGCTCCGGCCGCTGGGCGCCCTGGAGTCGGCGGGCAGGTCCGTGGTCGCGCGATTGGGCTGGCACTGAACACCGAAACGAGATCAGGGAATGACACCGGAAGAGCACAGTTTTCGCGGTCGGCACGGGCACACCATCGTCTATGACGTCTACCGTCCCCGAGAGAGTCCGCGCGGCGTCGTCGTGGTGGTGCACGGCCTCGCCGAGCACGGACGCCGGTACCTGCATGTGGCCGATCGTCTCGTCGCCGAGGGCTACCTCGTGGCGATCCCCGACCATGTCGGTCACGGCCGATCGGGCGGCAAGCGCCTCCGGTTGCGCCGGTTCGCCGACTTCACCGACGACCTCGACACCGTCCTCGCCCACGTCGCCGACGGGAGCGTCCCGACGTTCCTCATCGGGCACAGCATGGGCGGGTGCATCGCCCTCGACTACGCGCTCGACCACCAGGACAGGCTCGACGGGCTGATCCTCTCGGGGGCGGCCGTGCTGCCCGGTGACGACCTGCCCGACCTGGCCGTCCGATTCGCGCCGCTGATCGGCCGGATCGCACCGGGGCTGCCCACCACCGAGCTGAGTTCGTCGAGCATCTCCCGGGACCCGGCCGTCGTCGCCGCCTACGACGCCGATCCGCTGGTGACGCGCGGCAAGATCCCGGCCGGACTCGGCGGGGCGATGATCGGCACCATGCGGTCGTTCCCCGAACGCCTGCCGTCGCTGCAGTTGCCCATCCTGGTGATGCACGGCAGCGAGGACGCGCTCACCGACCCGCGCGGCAGCGAACTCGTGGAGAGGCTGGCCGGGTCCGCGGACAAGACGCTCGTCATCTACGACGACCTGTTCCACGAGATCTTCAACGAGCCCGAGCAAGGGGTGGTGCTCCACGCCGTCACGACCTGGCTGCGTGGGCACACCGGGGACCGGTGAGATTCCCGGTCGGCTCTCAGACCAACCGCACCAGCACCCCGGCCACCAGTACCAGTACGCCGCCGATCTCGCCCACGATGAGCGCGAGCATGAACAGGTACGTGCCGGGAGTCGGGTCGACGAACTGATTCGTGGTGTCCCGCAGGGCCCCGTGGATGCAGTACGCGGCGATCGCGGCGACGAAGAAGACGATCGGGACCGCAGCTGCGATCACGTTGACGGTCGTCGGGAAGGCGCTCAGTTCGACCAGCGCCGCCAGCACGAGAGTGGCGAACGAGTACATCAGCGCCGCCCGGTGGGCGATGTCCACGTAGATGTGAGCCGTCCGGTCCGGCGAGGTGCGGATGCCGTGGTATTTCCAGACGCCCAGGGCGAGTCCCCAGACGAGGATCACTCCGGAGGCGACGACCACGAGGGTCGTGTCGAGGCCGACGAGATCGGCGAGATCAGGGTCGGCGGTCATGGCTGAACGCTAGCAGCAGGCGCGGCCGGCGGATTCGTTCGCTCGCGTACTCCGCTCCCGCTCACACGATTCTGGTGAGCGGGAACGGAAACCGTGAGGGGGCGGGCCGTTCAGCGGGACGGGACCGGGGTGCTGCTCGAGGTCGCGGGCGTGGACGAGGCCGGACCCTTCGGGGCGAGCCGGGGCGCGCTCGGCGCGCTCGACTCCGCGCTGGTGACCGACTCCGGGACGGAGGCATCCACCGATTCCGACCCCGACACCGCGGACGGTGCGAGTCCGGCCGAGGGGGATTCGGATGCCGACGACTCGGATGCCGACGACTCGGATGTCGAGGACGCCGACTCCGAAGCGGATTCGCTCGCCGACGAGCCGCGCGCCGACAGGCCCGAGAGGTCGAGGGCCGGCGATTCCTCGGCCGCCTTCTTGGCCGCGAGGGTCACCTTCGCGGGGCCCTCGGGATCAGGGTTGCCCGAGGCGGAGACGACGGTGGTCTTCGCGGTCACCGGCGGGTTGTTGCGCAGCGTGGTCAGCACGTGCTCCTTGCCGTCGCCGAGGGCGCGTCCCCAGTTCTCCCAGGTGTGGCCGCCGTAGTTCGGCAAGGAGATCACCGATACGCCGGCCTGCTTCGCCTGCAGCTGCATGAGCACGGTCGACACCGCCGACAGGATCTCGAGTGCCATCGCACTGAGCTGATCCTGCGGCGACAACTTGGCCATCTCCGACGGGGTCAGGAAGCCGTTACCCGAGGAGATGATCAGGACCTGGCCGTTGTCGGCGAGCTGAGTGAGGTTCTTCGACGGATCGTTGTCGGTCCAGCGGGTGCTTCCCGGCGCGCCCCACA
The DNA here is from genome assembly GCF_040547295.1 of Gordonia sp. PvP123. NCBI lineage: Bacteria > Bacillati > Actinomycetota > Actinomycetes > Mycobacteriales > Gordoniaceae > Gordonia > Gordonia sp. PvP123. Next base: position 211,749 of record NZ_JBEPPN010000002.1, read on the forward strand.
TGTTCACGACACCGTTGACGTAGTTCGACACCATCGTCTGAGTGGCCATGACGCCGAGGGCGCCGACCGGGTTGTCGGTCTGGTAGTAACCGGACATCGCCTGGACCACCTTGAACTGCTCCGGGTGGCGCTCGGCGAGGGTGACCGCCGGACCGCCGGACATCGACAGTCCGATGATCGCGTTGTTGTTGCGCGCCACGCCGAACTCGCTCTCGAGATAGCCCGGCAGCTCCGAGGTCAGGAACGTCTCCTGCTTGATGACCGTGTTCTTGTCACCGGCGCCGCCATCCCAGTCGGTGTAGAACGACGACGCGCCGCCGACCGGCATGACCAGGGTGGTGTCGGCCTTGGCGTCGTAGACCTTGGCGGCCTGGACGTCGGTGGTCCACGCCGAGCGGGCCTCGCTGGCCCGCATGCCGTCGAGCAGGTAGACGCCGCTGTCGCTGCCGCTGGACGCGCGGATCTGGACGATCACCTCGCGTTGCTGCGACTCCGACCACACCTTGCAGTTCTGGACGTAGTTGCCCGAAGAGTCCCAGGTACAGCCCTTGCGCAAGACCTCGGGGTGTCCGCGCAGAGCATTGGCGGTGTTCGACGTGTTGAGCAGGGTGCTCGCCCCGAACAGGCCGAGCGTGAGGATCGCGACCACCGAGATCCCGGTGAGGATGCGGCGTCGGGGTGAGAATCTGCGTGGCGACTCGGGCGTCTGGCCCGCGGGGGTGGAGGGGACGGGCGGTTCGCTGTGCGAGTGCGACATGGAGCTCCTGACATACGCGGCCACCCGATCACACGGTGCCGATGTCAGGGATGTCGTTCGGAGAGGGGACCGGCGTTACCGCCCGAGCGCATTTTTTCGGATGACCTCGGCGGTCTCCTCGGGACGTTCCCACCAGAACATGTGCCCGACGCCGGTCCATCGTTCCAGGGTCGCCTGCGGGATCAGGTCGGCGAGGCGCTCACCCTCGGCGACCGCGATCACCTCGTCGACGTCTCCGTGGATGACCGCGGTGGGCATGGTGAGTGTCCCTATCCGGTCGCGGGTGTCGTGTCCCGCGCAGGCACCCGCCTGCCACGCGACGACCGCCGAGGGCACGCGCCGCTGCGTCGACATCGACACGAAGTGGTCGAACGCGCCGGCGCCGGCGGTGTACGCGGCTGACAGGTTGACCTCGAATGCCGTGCGCGCGACGCGCGCCGCGTCGCGGGAGGAGATCGCCTCGACGAGGCGGACCGCGCCGGGTGCACCGATCGCCCCGGGGCCGCCCGCGGTCGTGCACCCGAGGACGAGACTGCGCACGCGGTCCGGTGCGGCGAGAGCGAGTTCCTGCGCGATCATGCCGCCCATGGAGGTGCCCAGAACATGGGCGGCGTCCCAGCCGAGGCCGTCCAGGATGCCGCGGGCGTCGGCGGCCAGGTCGGCGATGGTGAACGGACCGTCGGCGCGACTGCTCGTCCCGATGCCGCGGTGGTCGTAGACGGCCACCGAGAAATACGGCGTCAGCGCGTCGAGGAGTTCGTCGGTCCACATCCCGCGGTGTGCGGACATGCCGCCGATGAGCAGGAGCGGTTCGCCCTCGCCGACGACCTCGGCGTCGAGGACCGGGCCGGCGTCGGACGCGACGGGGATCTGCATGCGCCAGATCCTAACGGCGACCCGGTCGGAAGAAGTGAGGGATGCGTATCGGAGTCCGATACGCATCCCTCACCCGGAAACCCGGTCGGTCAGGCGCCGAAGCCGAGCAGCGACTTCACCTCGAGGAACTCGTCGAAGGCGTAGTCGCTCCACTCACGGCCGTTGCCACTCTTCTTGTAACCGCCGAACGGTGCGCTCGGGTCGAGCTGCGCGCCGTTGAGCGAGATCGAGCCGGCGCGGATCTGCGAACCGATGCGGCGCACCTCGTCGACGTCCTGGCCCGACACGTAGCCGGCGAGGCCGTACTCGGTGTCGTTGGCGACCTTGATCGCTTCGTCGATCGAGTCGTAGCCGATCACGACGAGGACCGGGCCGAACACCTCGGTGCGGGCGATCTCCATGTCGTTGGTGACGTTGGTGAACACGGTCGGCTTCACGTAGTAACCGGTCTCGAGGCCCTCGGGACGGCCGGCGCCGCCGACGGCCGCGGTGGCACCGTCGGCGAGGGCGCGCTCGATGAGGCCCTGGATCTTGTCGAACTGCGCCTCGGAAACCACCGGACCCAGCTTCACGTCGGTGGTCGGGTCGCCGACGGTGAGCTCGACGGCGACGCCCTTGGCGATCTCGGCGACCTCGTCGACGCGACCCGCCGGGACCAGCATCCGGCTCGGGGCGTTGCAGGACTGGCCCGAGTTCATCATCATCGTCGCGATGCCGCCCGCGACGTTCTTCGCGAAGTCCTCGTCGTCGAGGATGATGTTCGGGCTCTTGCCGCCCAGTTCCTGGGCGACGCGCTTGACGGTGGGCGCCGCGCTCTTGGCGACCTCGATGCCGGCCCGGGTGGAACCGGTGAACGAGATCATGTCGATGCCCTCATGGCTCGACAGCGCGGCACCGACGCCGGGGCCGTCACCGTTGACGAGGTTGAAGACACCGGCGGGAACGCCCGCGGCGTCGAAGATCTCGGCGACGATCGCGGCCGAGAACGGTGCGACCTCCGACGGCTTGAGGACCATGGTGCAGCCGGTGGCCAGAGCCGGGGCGACCTTGCACATCACCTGGTTGAGCGGCCAGTTCCACGGAGTGATGAAGCCGCACACGCCGATCGGCTCCTTGGCGATGCGCGAGCTGCCCCGGTCCTCGACGAACGTGAAGTCGGGGAGTTGCGCGGCGGCGGTCATCAGGTGGCCGAGTCCGATGGGTACCTGGGCGGCGTTGGTGAGACCGACGGGCGAACCCATCTCCTCGGTGACCGCGGCGGCGAGATCGCCCATGCGGTTCTGGTACTCGGCGATGATCCGGTTGAGGACCTCGAGGCGTTCTTCGACGGTGGTCTGACCCCAGGTGACGAATGCGCGACGAGCGGCGTCGACCGCTGCGTCGACGTCGGCGGCACTGCCGATCGCGACCTGACCGGCCGACTTCTCGGTGGCCGGGTTGATGACGTCGATGAGGTTGAGCTCGGCGGGCTCGACCCACTGGCCGTCGATGTAGAACTTCGTGATGTCCGGCATGGTGCCTCCATTGCAGCCTGAAGTGAGGACAATTGTTGTCTGTTTCACACTCTATGCCCTGCCGCGATCGGGGTCTCGTGAATCCCCGCCTTCCGGGTGGAACACTTCGTGACACATTCTGGGACAGCCGTCCCGGTCGCATTCTGCGACGCTTCGTCCTCACGCGGAGTACTAGGGTCGAGTCATGATCCTCATCGTCGTGAAGTTCCCGATCAAGCCCGAGTACGCCGACGAGTGGCCCGAGCTGTCACGTGAGTTCACCGAGGCGACGCGCGCCGAACCCGGCAACAAGTGGTTCGACTGGTCGCGGTCGCTGGCGGACCCGAACACCTACGTGCTGGTCGAGGCCTTCGACGACGACGCCGCCGAGGCGCACGTCACCGCTCCGCACTTCAAGCAGGCCCAGCAGGAACTCCCCAAGTACCTGCAGCGCACCCCCGACGTCATCAACACGACGATCGACGGGGACAGCTGGTCCGAACTCGGGGAGTTCCGGGTCGACTGATCTGCCTCAGCGGCCGGCGCGGACCTCGGCGTCCGCGTCGGCCCCCGTCGCCGAGCCGGCGGGGGCGTTGCCGAGTCCCAGCTTCTCGCCCTCGATGTCGACCTCGGGCAGGATGCGATCCAGCCAGCGCGGCAGCCACCAGGCCTTGTCACCCAGGACGGTGAGCACCGCGGGCATCAGCGTCATCCGGACGACGAAGGCGTCGAAGAACACCGCGGCCGCGAGCGCGAAGCCCATCACCATGATGAACGCCATGTCCTGCAGCATGAACGCGGCGAACACCGAGATCATGATGGCCGCGGCGGCCGCCACCACGCGGGCGCTGTGCCGGTACCCCTCGACCACCGCCGTCTTGGCGTCGGCGCCGTGCACGTACGCCTCCCGCATCCGGGTCACCAGGAACACCTGGTAGTCCATCGCGAGCCCGAACACGATGCCCACCAACATGATCGGCAGGAACGACACCAGCGGTTGCGGGTTGTCGACGATTCCCAGATCGCCATCGGTGAACAGGGCCACCGTCACACCGAAGGTCGCGGCGACGCTCAGCAGGAAGCCGAGTGCCGCGGTCAGCGGGACGAGGATCGAGCGGAACACGATGATCAGCAGGATGAACGCGAGACCCACCACGACCAGGAGGTAGGGGATCAGTGAACTCGACAGGCGGTCGGAGATGTCGAGTTCGATCGCGGTCTGGCCGGTCACACCGTACGAGATGCCCGTCGCGCCCTGCGCCTGGGACTCCATCTCACGGAGCGCTTCGACCAGTGCGGGAGTCGCCTCGTCCGACGGCGCGGTCGACGGGATGATCGTGATCTTCGCGGTGTCCTGGGCCTCGTTGAGACCACCCGCGCCGATCTGGGCAACCGCGACGTCGTCGATACGACCGAGGTCGTCGACGAGGGTGTCGAAGGCGCGCAGACGCTCGCCGGTGTCCTCGATGGCCCGACCGTCCGCGACGACGACAAGCGGTCCGTTGAAGCCGGGGCCGTAGCCCTCGGCGACCATGTCGTAGGCGCGGCGCTGTGTTTCGGACGGATCCGCGGTCCCGTCGTTGGGCAGCGCGAGCTTGAGCCCGGCCATCGGGATCGCGAGGACGATCATGATGCCCACGATCGCGACCGTCACGGTGCGCGGCCGGGCCACGACGCGCTGGACCCAACGTTGGCCGTTGTGGACGCGGTCGGCGTCATGCGGTCCGACATCGGGTGCGTTGAGGCGCGGCACCCGTCCGGCGAAGGCCTTGCCGCCGAAGAGGCCGAGGATCGCCGGCAGGAGTGTGAGGGCGACCAGCACGGCTGCGACGACGGTGCCCGCGGCGGCGATACCCATGGCGGTCAGGAACGGGATGTTCACGATCGCGAGTGCGGCCAGCGCGATGACCACGGTGCTGCCGGCGAAGACGACCGCGGAACCGGCGGTGCCGACCGCTCTGCCCGCCGCGTCGGCCCGGCTCGTCGATCGATGGATCTCGTGGCGATAGCGGGAGACGATGAACAGTGCGTAGTCGATGCCGACCGCGAGGCCGATCATCGTCGCGAGGATGGGGGTCTCGTTGCTGAGATCGAAGAAGTGGGTGCCCATCTGGACGCCGAGCATCCCGATCGCGACGCCGACGATCGCGGTGATGATCGGCATGCCCCACGCGACGAGGGAGGCGAACGTGAGGATGAGGATCAGCGCGCCCACGCCGATGCCGATCAGCTCAGAGGTGATCCCGAGCTCGAATTGCTGGGTGGCCGAGCCCTTCATCTCGACGGTGAGCCCCGCAGCGCGCGCGTCGTCGGCGATCTTGTCCATCTGTTCGCGCATCGTCTCGGTGACGTCCGACGACGCCTCGACATTCAAGGAGGCGCCGAGCTGCGCGACGGTGCCCGCCGCGTTGATCGGTGACGTGGCCTGCGCGTCGGCGGCCGCCTCCTCGGCGTTCTTGCCGAAGGTCTTCTCCTGGAAGGCCGCCGACAGTTCGCGGAGCTGACCCGGTGACTGCTCGGTGCCGTAGGAGACGAACGGGTTGGTGATCGAGTCGGGGCTCTTGACGTCCTCGACCGACTTCAGTCCGGCGACCATCGAGTCGATGGCCTCCTGGAACCGCGGCTCGGTCAGCGTCGAACCCTCCGGTGCGCGAACGACATACGTGACGCCGATGTCTGAGCCGAAGGTCGCCTCACCGGGGAAGCGCTCGACCATCAGGTCCTGCGCCTTCTCCGACGGGATGCCCGGGATCGAGAACGATTCCGAGGTCGGTTTGGCGAGAAGGCTCGCGCCGATGCCCAGTCCGATGAGGACCAGAACCCAGATCGCGATGGTCTTGAGGCGGTTCTCGAACGCCCATCGCCCTAGTCGGTACAGGTGTGTTGCCACGTCAAAGCTCCTCGGGGGATGGGACGGCGAGATCGTTCATGGGTGGGATCGGTTGCGACAGGCCGGATGCCAGCTGATCGAAGGCGGACTCCAGGACCGAGGCCAGGTCAGCCGGCTCGTCTGCGGTGTCGTCGTGATGCGTCACCCAGAATTCGAGGGCGACGCGGATGGTGGTGATCGCGTTGTGCAGGACCAGTCGCGGGTACAGGGTGTGTGCCGGCTGGCCGCGCTGTGCGCACAACTCGGCGAGTCGGGCCTCGACGGTGTCGCCCAACTCCATGTCCCGGGACCTGGCCGTCAACCCGGGATCGGTGTCGAGAAGGCGTAGCAGCGCGACGATCTCGGCGGGGTCGCCGACATCGGGCGAGGTGGCGGCATCGATGAGAGCCGTGCGGACCGAGCAGAAGAAACTCTCGTCCGTCGGCCGGGCCTCGATTCGTTCCACGATCGTGTCGAACAGCGACGACACGAAATACAGCAGCGCGTCCTCTTTGCCGCTGAAGTAGTTGTGGAACGTCCGGACCGAGACGTTGGCCTCGGCCGCGACGGCGTCGATCGTCACATGGTCGATGCCGGCCCGGGTGGACAACCGGAGCACGGCGCGGGCGAGCGCCGAGCGGGTGGCCGCTTTCTTCGCTTCGCGGAGGCCGGTGGAGTGCACGACTTCCACCGTACGGAAGTTGCAGAAGTCTGCAATGTTGCAGAGTCATGCACTATTTAGGAGAGTCCTCACACCGCGTACCCGGCGATGACGCGCATCACACCGGCGATCACCCCAGGGTCGACGCCCGGGCGACGAGTTCGGGCTGGAACACCAGGTTCGACGGCTCGTGGCGTTCCGCGGGATCGTTTGCCGCGCTGATCAGCAGGTCGACCGCGGTGACGCCGATCCGGGTGGTCGGCTGGCGGATCGACGACAACGGAACAACCGCCGACCTGGCGAAGTCGATGTCGTCGTAGCCGATGATCGCGATGTCGTCCGGAACCGCGACGGCGCCACCCAGCATCGTGAAGGCCTGGAGCACGCCGATGGCGAGGAGGTCGTTGGCGCAGAAGACGGCGTCCGGGCGCTCGCCGGGCCCCCTGCCCAGCAGTGCCGTGCCCGCCTCACGCCCGGCGAGCACGCTGAGAGTGGACGTGTGCACGACCTCCAGCGACGCACCGTCGACGCCGTCGACCGCGGCTTCGGCGCCGCGCCGGCGGTCGACGACCTGCCGTAGTCCCGGTGGGCCGCCGACGAAGGCGATCCGGCGTCGCCCTGTCTCACACAGGTGCGACACCGCGAGCAGACCGCCCGCGATGTCGTCCACGGCAACCGAATCGAACGGGGATCCCCCGGCATCCCGGTCGACCAGGATCACCGGGGTGCCGCGACGGCGCAGCGAGTCGAATCGCCGAAGGTCGTCGCCGATCGGCGAGACGAGAAGGCCGAAGACCCGCTGTTCGTCGAAGGTGTCGAGGTAGGCCTGTTCGCGCGATTCGTCGTCGTCGGACGTACCGAGCAGCACCGTCAGGTCATGGTCGGCGGCCCGCTGCTCGGCGGCGCGGGCGATGTCGGTGAAGAAGGGGTTGCCCACGTCGAGGACCACCATGCCGACACAGCGTGAGCGCCCGGCCCGCAGTTGCCGCGCGGCGTCGTTGCGAACGAAGCCCAGCTGATCGATCGCCGCCTGCACCCGCGCGACGGTCGAGGGGGAGACCTTGCCGGGCGCGTTGAGGACGTTCGAGACCGTTCCCACCGACACCGAGGCCGCTGCCGCGACGTCCCGCATGCTCACACCCATGTGTTCATCTCACCAGACGCCGTACCGCAATACGCGTCACGCAGAGTCGGGAGGGTCGCCCATCTCCCGGGCTGATTGACTACGAACAGCGCGGTACCTCTCGAATGAAAGGCGGCTCGATGTCGACTCCGGCCAGCCCGTTCTCCGCGGACTATCAACCAGACCCGCGACGCTGGAAGGCGCTTGCCGTGTGCCTGGTCGTCGGCTTCATGACGCTCCTCGACGTCTCGATCGTCAATGTCGCGCTGCCGTCGATCGAATCCGGTCTCGGGGCCGACTCGGCCGATCTCTCGTGGGTCGTCTCCGGCTACGCACTGGCCTTCGGGCTCGTGCTGGTGCCGGCCGGTCGCGTCGGTGACGCCCGCGGCCGCAAGGTGACCTTCCTCGTCGGCTTGTCCCTGTTCGTACTCTCCTCCGCGGCATGTGGTTTCGCGCAGGGGCCCACGCAGCTCGTCGTGTTCCGGCTGATCCAGGGAGTCGCGGGCGGCATTCTCGCGCCGCAGGTCTCCGGCCTCATCCAGCTGCTGTTCCGCGGGGCCGAGCGCGGCAAGGCCTTCGGCATGTTCGCCGCGACCATCGGCATCTCGACCGCGGTCGGGCCGCTCCTCGGCGGCGTCCTCATCCAGCTGGGTGGGTCTGCCGAGGGCTGGCGCTGGATCTTCTTCGTCAACGTGCCGATCGGCATCGCCGCCTTCGTCGCCGCCATCCGGCTCATCCCGGCCCGGCCGTCGGAGACCAAGCAGCCGCTGCGAGGGAGTTTCGACCCGCTGGGTGTGCTGCTGCTGGGTGCCGGTGTGTTCGCATTGATGTTGCCGATGGTGCAGGAGCAGGAGTGGCCCGGCGCGCAGAAGTGGCTGCTGCTGATCGTGGCCGCGGTGCTGCTGGGTGCCTTCGTGCTGTGGGAGCGGCGTCAGGGCCGGGTCGGGCATCAGCAACTCGTCGACCTCTCGCTCTTCTCGATGCGGTCGTACTCGCTCGGGTGCATCATCGCCATGGTCTACTTCGCCGGATTCACCACGGTCTTCTTCATCTACACCCTGTTCGTCCAGCAGGGTCTGGGCTACTCGGCGCTGCAGGCGGGGCTGGCGGTCACGCCGTTCGCCCTGGGGTCCGCGGTGTCGGCAGCCGTCGGCGGCAACATCGTCAACCGGGTGGGTCGGTCGCTGGTGCTGCTCGGCCTGGGGCTCGTCGTCCTCGGGATGATCACGACGATCCTCGCCGTCCAGTTCGTGCCGGGCCACAACGTCGGGTACGCCGCGGCGTTGCCGCTGCTCGTCGCCGGTGTCGGCTCGGGTCTGGTGATCTCGCCGAACCTCACGCTGAGTCTCGACCAGGTCCCGGTCACCAAGGCCGGCATCGCCGGCGGCGTCCTGCAGACCGGCCAGCGCATCGGGGCCGCGGCCGGTATCGCGCTCGTCGGTGCGGTGTTCTTCGCCCAGGTCGCCAACAGCGGCGGCGATTGGGCCCGTGCCTTCCAGATCGGGCTCGCCACTGCCGCCGGCCTGGTCCTCATCGCGCTGCTGGTGGGATTGGTGGACCACTTCGCGCATCGCCGGGAACAGTCTCCGGACGTCGGGGCGCCATCCGCCTGAACAGACGCGGAAGGGCCCGATCGCACGAATCGGGCCCTTCCGCGACAGCGTGCGCGTCAGGAACGTGCCCGGGGCACCAGACGCTCGAGCTGGGTCACATGCGCGGGGGTCAGCTCCTCCAGGGATGCGACCCCGAGCAGGCGCATGGTGCGCGCGATCTGCTCGCCCAGGATCTCGATCATCCGGTCGACTCCGGCCTCGCCTCCGGCCATGAGGCCGTACAGGTAGGCGCGTCCGACGAGCGTGAACCGGGCGCCGAGTGCGACCGATGCCACGATGTCGGCGCCGCTCATGATGCCGGTGTCCAGCATGACCTCGGTGTCCGCCCCGACCTCCCGGGCGACGTCGGGCAGGAGGTGGAACGGGATGGGTGCCCGATCCAGCTGTCGGCCACCGTGATTCGACAGGACGATGCCATCGGCGCCGAGTCCGGTGACGGCCTTGGCGTCGTCGACGGTCTGGATGCCCTTGACCACCAGCTTGCCCGGCCACTGCGACTTGATCCAGGCCAGGTCGTCGAAGGTGACGGTCGGGTCGAACATGGTGTCCAGCAGCTCGGCCACGGTGCCCGACCATCGGTCGAGGGACGCGAAGGCGAGGGGTTCGGTGGTCAGGAAGTCGATCCACCACTGCGGCCGCGGGATCGCGTTGACCACCGTCTTGGCGGTGAGGGCGGGCGGGATCGACATGCCGTTGCGCTTGTCACGCAGGCGTGCCCCGGCGACCGGGACGTCGACCGTCACGAGAAGCGTGTCGTAACCGGCCTTCGCGGCGCGGTCGACCAGGGCCATCGACCGCTCGCGGTCCTTCCACATGTACAGCTGGAACCAATTGCGCCCGTGCGGGTTCGCGTCCTTGACGTCTTCGATCGACGCGGTGCCCATCGTCGACAGCGAGAACGGGATGCCTGCGCGTCCGGCGGCACGCGCACCCGCGTACTCGCCCTCGGTCTGCATCATCCGGGTGAACCCGGTCGGCGCGATGCCGAACGGCAGTTCCGAGCGTCCGCCCAGGATGGTCGACGAGGTGTCGACCTTCGAGACGTCGCGCAGGATCGCCGGATGGAACTCGATGTCGGAGAACGCCTGACGAGCACGTTCGATGGACAGCTCCGCCTCGGCGGACCCGTCGGTGTAGTCGAAGGCCGCCTTGGGGGTGCGCCGCTTGGCGATCTTGCGGAGATCCTCGATGGTGAGCGCGGCGTCGAGGCGACGCTTCTTGGCATCGAACTGCGGCTTCTTGAACTGCATCAGCGGCGCGAGGTCGCGCGGCTTGGGTACGCGGCGCTTCATAGCGGAACCGGTGTCCATGGTCATGCCTTTCCGGCCCCGACCGCGGCGCGCGTACGCGTGCCGCGACTGCGTCGGGGTGCATAGTGTTGCGGCGGGAACCTGTCGGCGACGATAGTCCGCATCGCCTCGAGATCGCCATCGATCAATTCATGGGCGCGTGCCGTGAGGAGGACGTTGCCGAGTGCGGTCGCCTCCACGGGCCCGGCCTGGACGGGCAGTCCCAGGCGGTCGGCGGTGAGTTGGCACAGCAACCGATTCTGCGACCCGCCGCCGACGAGGTGCACCGTCTCCACCGGGATCCCCGACAGCGCGGCGGCCTTCTCGACGCCGTCGGCGAATGCGGATGCGAGACTCTCGACGATCGCGCGCACCATCTCGGCGCGCGTCATCGGCGGTCGCATGCCGCGCTCGTCGTACCACCCGCGGATGCGTGCCGGCATGTCACCCGGCGGGAGGAAGCGCGCGTCGTCGGTGTCGAAGACATCGACGGTCGGCGTCACCTCCGCGGCCTGGGCCAGCAGCTCGCCGAGGTCGGCCCGGTAGCCCTCGCGCTGGTACTGACGCACCGTCTCGCTGAGCAGCCATAGTCCCATCACGTTGTGCAGGTAGCGGATTCGGCCGTCGGCGCCGACCTCGTTGGTGAAGTTGGCCTTCCATCCGTCGCGGGACAGGACCGGTTCAGTCAGTTCCACACCGACGAGACCCCACGTGCCGCAGGAGATGTAGGCCGCCCGCGCGGGGTCCATCGGGATCGCCGCCACGGCCGAGGCCGTGTCGTGCGAGGCGACGGCGGTGACGCGGGTGGACGACGACAGGCCGAGTCGCTCGGCGACCTCGGCGAGGAGTGGTCCCTGGTCGGACCCGGTCTCGACGATCTCGGGGAAGAGTCCGACGGGCAGCCCGAGGCGTTCCATCATCGCGGTGTCCCACTGGCCGTTGACGGCGAGCAGGCCGGTGGTCGAGGCATTGGTCCGCTCGGTGCCCCGCCTGCCGGTCAGCCAGTAGGTGATCAGGTCGGGGATCAGCAGGGCGTTGTCGGCCTGATCGAGCAGACCGTCGGCCTTCTCCGCGGCCAGCTGGTACACCGTGGTGAACGGCAGGAACTGCAGGCCGTTGCGCAGATACAGGTCCACCGGCCCGAGTTCGGCGTGTACGGCGTCGACGCCCGCCGCCGTGCGGTCGTCCCGGTAGTGGTGCGGCAGACCCAGCATCCGGCCGTCGCGGAGCAACGCGTAGTCCACCGCCCACGAGTCGACGCCGATGCCGACGAGGTCGTCGGACTGCCGGGCAGCCTCGGCCAGGCCCGCCGAGGCCGCCCGGAACAGGCCGGGTACGTCCCAGTGCAGTGCCGACCGTCGACCGTTCCACACGTGCACGGGATCGTTGGCGAACCGGGCGACCTGTTCGAGCTCGAGTCGTCCCTGCGACACGTCGGCGAGCATCACCCGGCCGCTGGTCGCGCCCAGGTCGATGGCGGCGACCTGGGCGGACCGAGTGGAGCGACTCATCGCAGGAACGCGGCGGCGACGCCGGCGTCCACCGGGACGTGCAGACCGGTGGTGTGCGAGAAGTCCGAGGTGCACAGGGCGAACGCGGCGTTGGCGATGTTCTCCGGCAGCACCTCGCGCTTGAGCAGGGTCCGCTGGGCGTAGAACTTGCCCAGGTCCTTCTCCTCGACGCCGTAGACCGCGGCGCGCTTGGCGCCCCAGCCGCCGGCGAAGATCCCCGAACCGCGCACCACACCATCGGGATTGATGCCGTTGACCTTGACCCCGTGCTCGCCGAGTTCGGCCGCGAGCAACCGGACCTGATGGGCCTGGTCGGCCTTGGTGGCGGAGTAGGCGATGTTGTTGGGGCCGGCGAAGACCGAGTTCTTGGACGAGATGTAGAGGATGTCGCCGCCCAGCTTCTGGTCGATCAGGGCCCGCGCCGCTGCCTTGCTGACGAGGAACGAGCCGCGGGCCATCACGTTGTGCTGCAGGTCCCAGTCGGCAGCGGTGGTGTCCAGCAAGGACTTCGACAGCGACAGGCCGGCATTGTTGACCACGAGGTCGATGCCGCCGAAGGCGAGCACGGTCGCGTCGACCGCCGCCTGCACGGCTGCCTCGTCGGTGACGTCGGCAGCCACGCCGATGGCGACGTCGGTCGAACCGATCTCCTCGGCGGCGGCGCGTGCCTTCTCGGCGTCGAGGTCGGCGATCACGACGCACGCACCTTCGGCGGCGAGGCGGGCCGCGATGGCCTTGCCGATGCCCGACGCCGCGCCGGTGACCAGTGCGATGCGGGTGGCGAGCGGCTTGGGCTTCGGCATCCGCGCGAGCTTGGCCTCCTCGAGCAGCCAGTACTCGATCCGGAACTTCTCCGATTCGTCGATCGGTGCGTAGGTGGAGATGGCCTCGGCACCCCGCATCACGTTGATCGCGTTCAGGTAGAACTCGCCGGCGACGCGTGCGGTCTGCTTGTCCTTGCCGAAGCTGAACATGCCGACGCCCGGGACGAGCACGATGGCCGGGTCCGCGCCGCGCATCGCCGGGCTGTCCGCGGTCGCGTGGCGGTCGTAGTAGGCGCGGTAGTCCTGGCGATAGGCCTCGTGCAGGGCGGACAGGCGTTCCTTGCACTCGTCGACCGATGCCGACGCCGGGAGGTCGAGGACGAGCGGCTTGACCTTGGTGCGCAGGAAGTGGTCCGGGCAGCTGGTTCCGAGAGCGGCCAGTCGCGGGTGCTCCTGTGCGGCAAGGAAGTCGAGAACCGGTTCGACGTCGGTGAAGTGGCCGACCTGGGGCTTGTCCATCGAGGCGAGACCGCGGATGAACGGCGCGAGGGCCGCGGCCTTGGCACGACGTTCGGCGGCCGGGAGTGCGCCGTACCCGTCCAGCGGTGCGCCGAACGGCTGCGAGCGGCCGTTGGCGGCGATGTACTTCTCGGCGGTGTCGATGATCTCGAGCGAGTGGGCTTCGGCCTCGTCGGACGTGTCACCCCAGGCGGTGATCCCGTGTCCGCCCAGGATGCAGCCGATCGCCTGCGGGTTGTTCTTCTTGATCTCGGAGATGTCCAGACCGAGCTGGAAGCCCGGGCGGCGCCAGGGCACCCACACGACGCGGTCGCCGAAGATCTTCTGGGTCAGCACCTCTCCGTCGGCGGAGGTCGCGATCGCGATGCCCGAGTCGGGGTGGAGATGATCGACGTGCGCGGCGTCGACGAGGCCGTGCATGGCGGTGTCGATGGACGGCGCCGCCCCGCCCTTGCCGTGCAGGCAGTAGTCGAAGGCGGCGACCATCTCGTCTTCGCGGTCGAGGCCGGGGTAGACATCGACGAGCGCGCGCATGCGGTCGAGACGAAGAACGGCGAGGCCCTTCTCGGTCAGGGTGCCCAGGTCGCCGCCGGAACCCTTGACCCACAGCAGTTCGACGTCCTCGCCGGTGACGGGGTCGGTGTCGGTGCCCTTCGCGGAGGTGTTGCCGCCGGCGTAGTTGGTGTTCTTCGGATCGGAGCCGAGCCGGTTGGAGCGCGCGATGAGCGCGGCGACTGCGGGATTGGTCATGGCGAGAGATCTCCTGAAGATCGGGAAAGCGGGCAGTTCGAGAAAGCAGGGAGCAGGTGTGAGGAGCGCTCAGGCGCCCCAGGACGACTGGGTGCCACCGACGCGTTCGGCGACGATGCGCTCGCGGTGGCCGGAGCCGGCGTAGGCGGCCATCGGGTCGGCGGGGAGTCCGCGCCGGGTACGACGCTCGGCCAACATCGGACGCACGTCGGTGTAGAAGGCGTCCATCAGGATTCCGTTCGCGCCCAACACGTCTCCGGATTCCTGCGCCGCGGTCAACGCGTCGGTGTCGACGAGCAGCGCGCGGGCGGTCATCTCCTCGACGTTGAGCACCGAACGGATCTGCCCGGGGATCTTCTCCTCGACGTTGTGGCACTGGTCGAGCATCAGGGCGACCGGGGACCCGGCGTCGAGGCCGCCGCCGCGGATGACCTCGAAGAGGATGCGGAACAGCTGGAACGGGTCGGCCGCACCGACGATCAGGTCGTCGTCGGCGTAGAAACGCGAGTTGAAGTCGAACGACCCGAGCTTTCCGAGGCGCAGCAGCTGGGCGACGATGAACTCGATGTTGGTGCCCGGCGCGTGATGGCCGGTGTCGAGGCAGACCATCGCCCGCTCACCGAGAGCGGTCACGTGGGCGTAGGAGGTCCCCCAGTCGGGGACGTCGGTGACGTATGTCGCCGGCTCGAAGAACTTGTACTCCAACACGAGTCGCTGGTCATCGCCGATGTGCTGGTAGATGGTCGCCAGCGATTCGGCGAGACGATCCTGGCGTCCGCGGATGTCTCCCTGACCCGGGTAGTTGGTGCCGTCGGCGAGCCAGATCTTGAGATCCCGCGAACCGGTCGCGTTCATCACGTCGATGCACGCGATGTGGTGGTCGATGGCCTTCTGGCGCACGGTCTTGTCGGTGTGGGTCAGGCTGCCGAACTTGTAGTCGTCGTCCTGGAAGGTGTTGGAGTTGACCGTCCCGAGATCGACGCCGAGATCCTGCGCATATGCGGCGAGCGCGCGGTAGTCGTCGACGGTGTCCCAGGGGATGTGCAGGGCGACCGTCGGGGCGAGTCCGGTCAGCTGGTTGACGGTGGCCGCGTCGGCGATCTTCTCGTGGATGGTGCGGGGGGTGCCCGGGGTGCCGAACACCTTGAACCGGGTGCCGGAGTTGCCGAACGCCCAGGAGGGGAGCTCGATCTCGAGATTGTCGAGGATCGTCTCGTCAAAGGTGGTCATCAGTGTTCTTTCGGTTGGGTTTCCCCGCCGCCGGCGTCGGGGAACAGCCGGCGGCGGGGAAGTCGATGGACTGATACGTTTCAACCGAGCGGGACGGCCCGGTCGAGACGACTCAGACGGCGGTCTTGCTGGTGGACTCTGCGGTGGGTGCGTCGCCCACGACCGGGCTGTTCGTCGATACCGGGTGCTCGATGAGTTCCGGCGACAGCGGTGCGCCGTAGCGCTCGACCTCGATCTCCTGCAGGGTCTTGCCCTGGGTGTCCGGAGCCGCGATGGCGCCGATGATCAGAGCGATCGTGAGCAGTGCGACCAGCAGGATGCCGACCGTCGTGAGCCCGGTGGCCGCGAGCATCGTGGGGAAGAAGTAGCTCAGGAGACCCGTTGCGGTGCGGACGGCGAAGAACATGACGCCCTGGGCGCTCGCACGGTAGGGCGTCGCGAACATCTCGCTGGCCCAGAGGCTGTAGAACGCCTGCGCGCCGATACCCGAGGAGATGCCCCACAGGACCGCGAAGACGAGCATCGTGGCGACACCGCTGTCGGTGAACGCAACCAGCACTATCCAGGCGACGATGCCCAAGGCGGCGCCGAAGACGTACAGCGCGCGCTGCGAGACCCGATCTGCGTATCGCATGAAGCCGAAGTAGGTCGCGAGGACGGTGCAGCCCCAGACGAGCACCTGCAGCAGGTTCTGCTGGACGGCGCTCTCGACGCCCGCCGTCTCGTAGACACGGGGCATGAAGATGCCGGCCTGGCCGGCGACGGTGTTCCAGAACAGGTAGATGCCACCGAGCAGGAGCAGGGCCGTGATGTTGACCTTCTTGGAGAACAGGCCCTTGATGCCGCGGGCGCCGACCGATGCGGTGAGCTCGCGCGTCTCGTTGACCGCCTCGTCGGACCAGATCTTCGACTCCGCGAGTCCCTGGCGAATCCACCAGACGACCGCCGCGACGACGAAGAGGTGCAGGAAGATGATCCGCGAACCGAGGAGGCCCATCGGAGCGAGTGCCGCGGCGAGCGCGAAGCCGATCAGGGGTCCGACGGACCAGGCGAGCTGCGCGGTGCCGACATGCTTGGCGCGTTCGACCGACGGTGCCTCTTCGGCGATGTATGTCCACGAGGCCGGTACGCCCGCGCCGACCGCGAGGCCGGTGATGATGAAGGCGGCGAGCAGCATGGTGAAGTTGAACGCGAAGGCCGCGATCAGTACGCCGACCATGTAGACGAGCAAGTCGTAGGTGTAGATCGCCTTGCGGCCGTAGCGGTCACACAGCGGGCCGCCGATCGCGGCGCCGACTGCGGCACCGAACGCGTTGGCGCTCAGCGCGGCCAGGAGGCCGACCGCGAAGTTGCTGATGCCGAACTCGTCCTGCCAGAAGGTGAGGCTGGTGGCGATCGCGATGATCGAGCCGGCCTCGATGTAGTTCGACATGGCGACCGAGATGGTCGCCCGCCAGCCGGTGGTGGAGCGCGCTCCTACTTTCATGGTGATTCCTTGCGTCGGAGATCAGTACAGAGGGTCGGGATCGGAGAGGTCAAACCGGAGTTCGTTGATGTCGGTGCGCCCGTCGGTACGTGTCGTGTGCTGCGTGGTGCGAGGTCAGTCGAGGTGGAAGTACTCGAGGAGTTCGGTGCGGATCGTGTCGGGGTTCGCGCCCCCGGCGCCGCCGCCCCCATCGCCGCCGCCCACCGCGGGGAGGAAGTACTCGGACATGTGCGCCTGCCAGCGGGTGTTGACGTCGGTCGCCTCCATGGCGGCGCTGGTCGTCGCGAAGTCGTCGGTCTCCAGGTAGCCGACGACCATGCCGTCGTCCTTCCGGAGGAACAGGGAGTAGTTGCGCCAGCCGGTCTCGCGCAGGGCGTCGAGCATCTCCGGCCAGACCTCGGTGTGTGCCTCGAGGTAATCCTCGACGCGTTCCGGGCGGAGGTGGAGCACGAAGCAGACGCGCTGGGGGTCGGACATGGCGGCTCCTGACAGACGACGGACGGGGAAACGCAGATCGTCGGGAGTGCACCGTCTCGGCGAATTAAAACGTTTCAATTTGTGATTGCAGCAACATTAAGAGGGAGCTGTGAGGATGTCAAGGCCCGGTCCGGGCAAAGCGGCGCCGCTCGGGTCGAGATCGGTCATGCTCGTCTGAGCCCGCCCGCGGTGACCGTCGTCATCGCCGGCCGCGGGACACGGACTGCAATCGACAGGGGGGTTGACGTGCTCGGATGTCGGCGGACGAGGGGTGGACCGGACCTCGCGGGCAAGGTGGCGATCGTGACCGGGGGCGGCTCCGGCATCGGGGCTGCGCTCACCCGTGCGCTGGCCGCCGAGGGGGCGCAGGTCATCTGCGCCGACATCGACCTCGCCGCGGCCGAACAGGTGGCGTCGTCGCTGTCCGGCGGGCCGGGCGCGGTTCGGGCCGTGCACCTCGACGTGACGGACCGCGCGGCGGTCCAGCGCGTGGTCGACGACGTCGTCGCGGAGGCGGGACGACTCGACCTCATGTTCAACAACGCCGGGATCACGTGGGGTGGCCCCACCGAGATGCTGACGCCGGACCAGTGGGACGCCATCATCGATGTCAACATCCGCGGCGTCGTCCACGGGGTGGCGGCCGCCTATCCGGTGATGATCGGTCAGCGGTCGGGGCACATCGTCAACACGGCATCCATGGCCGGCCTCGTTGCGGCCGGCCTGATCACCAGTTACGTCATGACCAAGCACGCGGTCGTCGGGATGTCGCTGGCGCTGCGCACCGAGGCGGCCGGGCATGGCGTCAAGGTGACGGCCGTCTGCCCGTCCGCAGTCGAGACACCGATCCTGGACAAGGGCTCGGTCGGCGGATTCGTCGGCCGCTCTTTCTATCTGGCGAGTCAGGGTTCCGCGACGGCCTACGACGCGGATCGGCTGGCGCAGGACACCCTGGCCGCGATCGCCGCGAACCGATCGCTACTCGTCGTACCGCGACGTTCCAGGATCTCGTGGCGCATGCAGAGATTGGCGCCCGGACTCACCAATCGCCTTGCCGCGCACTTCATCGCACGGCAACGTGCGGAGTTGCGCCCGGAGGGCTAACCGCCTGCAGTACTGCTCAGAATCGCGACGATGACACCGGCCACGGTCAGTACGCCGACCACCCACGCCATCGCGACGGCAACGCGTCGTCGACCGAAGCGGGCGGCGTTGATGCCGATGCCGATGCAGACCAGGATCGCGATCGAGTACACGGAGATACCGAGGGTGAGAAGGGCGACCGAGGAGTCGGCGAGGAAGACAACCCGAGTGGACATGCCACCGAGTACAGCACGCCCCTGCCGGGATCGTGGAAACCCGTCCACGCAGTCGCGTGGACGGGCCTCGTGTAGTCGCTCCGGCATGGCGCCTCTCCGGCGCCGCGCTAGGAACCGACGGCCACCTGCTCGAACGTGAGCCGTTCCGGCGCTTCGCGCCCGGCGAAGACCTGCCGGTTCGGGAAGCCCCCCGTCCAGAAGTCGTACAGGTACGAGACCAGCCCGCCGGAGTGGTAGTCGCACACCATCACTCCGTCGGTGATGAGCACCGGCCACTCGTCGGGGTCGTCGCCCGTCCGGTGCCAATAACCCGAGTCGCCGTCGGTGGAACGCCCCCATCCGAAGAAGGAGCCGCCGGCCAGATCGACGGCCGTGTCGGTGCCATCGTCGTGAGCCCAGGTCACGATGCTCAGGTCCTCGAGGAGTGGCTCGAGTTCGGCCACCGCGCGGCGGCCCGCCTCCTCGACCGGCGCGTCGGGCCAGGGGAGTCCGGTCCACACGAGGAAGTCGTCGCAGAAGACTCCG
The DNA here is from genome assembly GCF_040547295.1 of Gordonia sp. PvP123. Classification (NCBI taxonomy): domain Bacteria; kingdom Bacillati; phylum Actinomycetota; class Actinomycetes; order Mycobacteriales; family Gordoniaceae; genus Gordonia; species Gordonia sp. PvP123. The sequence goes on from NZ_JBEPPN010000002.1 coordinate 231,011, forward strand.
GGCCCGTAGGTGTCGGCCAGCGCCTTGTAATCGGTCGGCAGCCGGAATCCGAGTCGCTGTTCGATGATCGCCCAGTCGACCGTCGCCGGTCGCGCCGCCGGTGGTGGGATCAGCGCGATCAGATCATCGATGGTGTGCTTCGGCATGGTGGTCACCTCACGTTCGGGATGATCTCGAAATGAGCGATACCGCCCCGGACGCCGAATGCGCCGACGGCGATGTCGGTGGGCGGACGGCTGTACCCGTTCCCGTAGATCGGGGTCACACTGTAGTGGACGGCTTCGCCCCTCGCGACGACACGAGCGATGCGATTCTCGAGGACCCGCATGCGGGTGTTGGCCGCATTGCTCAGGGCCACGATGTTCCGGGCGTCGCCGCCGAGACCGCCGAGCCGGTTGGCGAGCAGGTGTCCGCGTTCCAGGCCCGGCCGGTACCCCGGCGGAGTGACGGAGCGCGTACTCGGAGTGCCGGTCCGCAGCATGTTCGGAGTGATGGCGGCGTTCATACCGGTCGCCGCGCGACCCTGCATCCGTGTCAGGTTGACTTCGCCGCCGTCCCGGAATCGGGTGGTCCGCGTGAGGGTCGTCCGGTCGGTGCGGTCGCTCGAGATCTTGTCGTTGTACGGGTAGCGCTGTGGCGCCGGGTAACCCGGCGTCGGATTGGTGACCGACGGCGCCGGGGTGCCCGGCCGCTGCGGCGGTGGGGGAGTGCTCGGCCGGTGTGGACCGCCGGAGCCGGGGCCCATTCCCTGCAGGTGTACGCGGCACCCGTTGGCCCAGGCGACGAGGGCCGCACGTTCGGTGTTCAGTCGATTGGCCTCGGCCTGGTAGGCGGTGGCCTGTAGTTGCTGCTCCGGAATCCGGAACTGTCTCGGCTTGGAGTTGTGCGCCGCGATGCGAGCGTTCAGTGACCGGGCCTCGGCATTTCCCTGCGCGATGTCGCGGTCACTGCACCCGGTCGGTACGGCATTCGCCGCATGGACCGGCGTGACAAGTGCGACGACGAGAAAGAGGGCGATCATCGCCCCACGCATCAATATCTTCATCTGTTCCCCCGACGGGTCGTCCTGAGTGGTCTCGATGGGCCGCAACGGACTCGGAAGGTCCCGAGAGTCGTTCGGTACCACCGGCAGTCATGTAACCGTGGGGATCGGAGCGGTGTCCACGCACGTATTCGGCTGAACGGCCATGCGTTTGATCGACGCGGATCGGGTCGACGAACGTGGACGGGCGCCGGAAACGGCGACTCGAGACAGCGAAAACGCCCGGCCGTGAGTGCCCCCAGTCGGACTCGAACCGACACTGTGCCGATTTTAAGTCGGCTGCCTCTGCCAATTGGGCTATGGGGGCGCAGGGTCCGCGCGACGACGGTGCCCCTGGTGAGCATAGTCAGCCGGCGCCGTGGCGGCTGCCCTGTGGTCCGGCGTCGCCACCGCCAGACCTCAACTCGACCGCCAGACTTCGATCGACGTCTGCCGGTCGAGTCGAAGTCTGGGAGTCGAAGCATCCTTGACCGGCCTCGAAGCCGGGGCCATCATGAGGCATGGACGCGGCAGCAGTGACCGGGGCACGCAATTGGGAAGCCGTCCGAGAACGGCATCCCGCCATCGTCGAGCGTCTCGAGGCGGGTCTGATACAGGGCGACCCGCTTGCCGACGCGGTGATCGCCGAGGCGAGGGAGCGGGGCATCTCGTTCTCCACCCTGGTCACGCTGCTGGAAGAGCGCGACGCCGACACGGCGTCCGATCCCGACCATCTCGAGATGCCGAGCTCGATGGTGCATCTGCTGCAGGTCGCGAGCACCCCACCGCCGTGGTTCGATGCCGCCTGGGCCGAGGCCGGCGCCCGCGCGTGGTGGCGCTTCGGGACCCTGCAGTCGTCGACGTTGTACCAGTCGCTGATCTACGGGTTCAAGGCCCAGGGTTTCGTCCGTCCGCTCGTCGCCACGGGCCGACTGGGATCGGGGACTCGTGATCGGGTCGAGTCGACGGCGCGCTGGGTCGCCGAGGCGACGGCTCCCGGTTCGATGCTCCCGGGTCGTCCCGGTTGGGTTGCGACACTGCGTATTCGGCTCCTGCACGCCTACATCCGCGACATTCTGCGACACCCACCCGGAGGAGGGGCGTCGGAACAGGACGGCCGGGGCTGGGACGAAGACGAGTGGGGCGCGCCGATCAACCAGACGTACTCGGTGATGACCATCTCGTGCGGCTTCCTCGCCCTACCCCTCGTCGTCGCACGGGATTTCGGCATCCACTACAGCAGCGCCGAGCGGGAGGCGATCACCCATCTCTGGCGCTGGATCGGCTGGGTCATCGGCGTCGATGACGACCTGCTGCCGCCGACGCATGACGCGGCCACTGAGTTGTTCGCTGTGGCAGGAGAATTCGAGCTGCAACCCGACGACTCGGCCAAGGTCCTGATCAAGGCATTGCTCCGCGAGGGCTACGACCTCCCGCGCGTCGTGCACGGTGCCGCCCCCATACCGGTCCCCGGGCTCCTGGTCTCCGCGGTGGATGCACTCACCAGGCCCCTGCTGATGTCGTCGTTCTCGGCCATCAGCACCCGGTGGGTCGAGCGGCCGGTCGCCCGGCGGATGGGTCTGCGCCGGACGCCACTGCATCATCTCGTCGATGTCGCACGCCCCGCCGTCCGGTTGCGGGAGATCGCGCGGGCGACCGGCCTGCTCGGATCGGAGTCGACGGTGATCGAACGCGAACTGCGCACCGTCCGACGCGGACTGGGGATGCCGCAACCGGCAGAAGCGTCCTTGACCGCCTAAATTACTGCTGATAACTTAACGCCGTAAAGTCGACCGACGCGACAGGGGTCCGCATGCTGGTCAGAGCGACACGGCTGGTCATATCCATGCCCAAACGAGTGCTGCTGGGTGCGCTCATCCTGCTGGTGGTGTGCGGGGCGTACGGCGCCACCGCGGCCGAACACCTGCTCGCAGGCGGTTACAGCGACCCGAATTCGGGGTCGGCCCGAGCCGAGAAGGTCCTCGACGAGACGTTCAACCGGGGCGGGGTCCAGGTCGTCCTCAAGCTCGACGGGCCGGATGGCGTCGACATCTCGCGCGACCCGACGGCCCGAGCGGTCGGCGACGACATCGTCGCCGTCCTGAACCGCAACCAGTACGTGCAGGACCAGATCCTGTCGGTGTGGGCCAATCCGGCGCTCGACTCCGCGCTGGTCAGTCGCGACCGGACGTCGACATTGATCATCGCGTCGCTCGACGGGGGCGAGGACTCGGCACCAGCCCACGCCGAGGAGATCGAAGACGCCTTGGCCGGTGTCCGGGACGGGATCACCGTGCAGGTCGGTGGCCAGGGACTCGTCTTCGCGCAGGTCAACGAACAGACCGCCGCGGACCTGCTCATCGCCGAGGCGATCGCGATCCCGATCACGTTCATCGTGTTGATCTTCATCTTCGGCGGGGTGCTCGCCGCGGCTGTCCCCGTCGGCATCGGCATCGTGTCGATCATCCTGACCTTCGCGCTCCTCCGGGTGATCGGATCGGTCACCGACGTTTCCGTGTTCGCCCTGAACCTCACCACCGCACTGGGTCTCGCGCTCGCGATCGACTACACGCTGCTGATCCTCACGCGATACCGGGAAGAGGTCGAGCACGGCCTGAGCCGGCCCGACGCGATCGTCCGGACCCTGGCCACGGCCGGGCGGACCGTCGCCTTCTCCGCGGTGACCGTCGCCCTGTCGCTGAGCGCGCTCGTGCTGTTCCCGCAGTACTTCCTGCGGTCCTTCGCGTTCGCGGGCCTCGGCGTCGTGGTCGTGGCCGCGGTGTCGGCGCTCGTACTGACGCCGGCCGTGCTCATGCTCCTCGGTGATCGCATCGACGCCCTCGACGCCCGGAAGCCACTCCGACGCCTGCTGCGACTGCCGCCGGCTCGGCCCGTCGAACCCGAGGACACCTGGTGGTACCGGCTCGTGCAGTGGGTGCTGCGCCACGCACTGCCGGTCGCCGCGGTCGTGACGGTCTTCCTGCTGGTTCTCGGCGCGCCGTTCCTGTCGATGAAGCTGGGGTTCCCCGACGACCGGGTGTTGCCCGAGTCGGCGAGTGCGCACGCGATCCAGCAGGAGATCCGCGACGACTACGAGGACGATCTGTCCGCAGCGGTCACCGTCGTCGTGCGCGGGCCCGTGGACGACGCGACCCTGGCCGCCTACACCCGCGCCCTGTCGACGGTCGGCGACGTGAACTCCGCAGGGTCGTCGGCCGGCACCTTCGTCCGGGGTGCGCAGGCCGCCCCCGGCAGTCCGGACGACAGCCGCGGCGACGTCCATGTCCTGCAGGTCTCGACCGACCGCGACCCGATGAGCGAGTCGGGGATCGCCCAGCTCGACGAGCTGCGGGCGGTGCCACAGCCGACGGGGACGGAGACCTTGTTCAGCGGGCTCGCCGCCGCCACCGACGACACCGTCGGGTCGATCTACGCGCATCTGCCGTGGGTGCTCGGCCTGATCGCGATCGCGACGTTCGTGCTGCTGTTTCTCTTCACCGGAAGCGTCGTTCTTCCCCTGAAGGCGCTCGTCCTCAACGTCCTGTCGCTGTCGGCGACGTTCGGCGCGATGGTCTGGTTCTTCCAGGAGGGGCACCTCGGCGGACTGGGGACCACCGCCACCGGCACCCTCAGTGCGACCATGCCGGTGCTGCTGTTCTGCGTCGCGTTCGGCTTGTCGATGGACTACGAGGTGTTCCTCCTGGGACGGATTCGCGAGGAGTGGTTGCGATCGGACCGGACCCGCGCGGCCAGCGACCACGCGGTGGCCCTGGGCTTGGCCCGCACCGGGCGGGTCATCACGGCCGCGGCTCTGCTGATGAGCATCGTCTTCGCCGCCATCGCGGCGTCGGAGGTGTCGTTCATGCGGATGTTCGGGGTCGGCCTCACCTTGGCCGTCCTGATGGACGCGACGATCATCCGGATGTTCCTCGTCCCCGCGTTCATGCGTCTGGCCGGGCGGGCGAACTGGTGGGCGCCTGGTCCGCTGAGACGGCTGCACGATCGGATCGGATTGACCGAGGAAGCCCCGGAGGTCGGGCATCCCGCCGAGAAACCGGCGCCCGACACCGCGCCGACGAGGGCCTGACACCGAATACCCCACAGAGGCGGATGAACGGCGGCAGGACAGGTTCAGGAGTGCAGTGACGACACGCAGACGAGCGAGATCACCACGCGGTTCGGGGGAGATCCTCGCCGAGGAGATCATCGAGGCCGCCGGTGAGTTGCTGGTGGAGAACGGCGACGACACCGCGATGTCGATCCGCGCGGTCGCCAACCGTGTGGGGGTCACGCCGCCGTCGATCTATCTGCACTTCGCCGACAAGGAGGCGCTTCTCGACGCGGTGTGCGCCCGGTATTTCGAGCGCCTCGACGACGAGATGGCCGCCGCGTCGGAGGGCATCGACGACGCCTTCGAACGAGCGCTGAACCAGGGGATGGCGTACGTACGATTCGCCGTCGCCACGCCGGTTCTCTATCGCGTGGCGTTCGGCAAACCCACTCCCGAAGGGCATCCGTCGAAGGTCGACGAGGTGCTCGCCGCCAGTGCCTACTCCCGGTTCGTCGCCACGGTGACCGAGCTGGCCGACCTCGACGTGTTCGACCCCGCGGAGATCGCGGACATCGTCCTCGAGTTCTGGGCCGCGGCCCACGGGATCGCCTCGCTGATGCTCGCGAAACCGGGCCTCGCATGGGGCGACGACTTCGCGCGGGCGGAGTCCATGCTGACCGCGATGTTCCTCGGCCGGGCCGCACTCGGGACCGGGGAGGGCTTGGATCAGGCCGCTGTCCGCAGCCGGTTGCGGACGCTGCGCGAAGGCGTGGAGTGACTCCACGACGGGTCTTCGACGACAGAAGAGTCAAGAGTCGGTAAAGTCGACGTCGACTCGGTCGTTCCGCGTTCTCGTCAGGGAACTCACAGGAAAGGCCCGACGTTGAGACGGTATACATCCGTACCGATTAAGGAGCGCTTCGTGCGAGAAAGCAGCAATCCGGTGATGCGCGGCGTGGTCCGCGACAATCAGTCCGGGTACGCGGGTTTCGGGGCCGGCATGGCCGGCGCCGGCGCCGCGGTCAATCAATACGGTCAGGCCACTGACCCCTACACCCAGCCGGCACCGCCGGCCACCCGTCAGCTCACGATCGACGACGTCGTCACGAAGACCGCCATCACCCTCGGGGTGCTGACGGTGGCTGCCGTGGCCACCTACTTCGCGATCAGCAGCCGCGCGACCGAGGCCGCCCAGGCAGCTCTCGCCACGCCGCTCATGCTGGTCGGTGCCATCGCCGGTCTCGTCCTCGTCCTGGTGGCGAGCTTCGGGCGCAAGCAGGACAACCCGGCCATCGTGCTGGCCTATGCCGCGTTCGAGGGCCTGTTCGTCGGCGCCATCTCGTTCGTCTTCGCGAACTGGGCCGTCGCCGGTGACACCTCGGCCGGAGCCCTGATCGGACAGGCTGTCCTCGGCACCTTCGGCGTGTTCTTCGGCATGCTGTTCGTGTACAAGGTCGGCGCGATCCGCGTGACGCCGCGCTTCACCCGCATGTTGTTCGCCGGCATGATCGGTGTCCTGGTCCTGATGCTCGGCAACCTGGTCATCGGCCTGTTCACCGGCGAGGCCGGGGTGCTCCGCGACGGCGGCCCGATCGCGATCATCTTCTCGCTGGTCTGCATCGCTCTCGCCGCGTTCAGCTTCCTGCTGGACTTCGACGCCGCCGATCGTCTGATCCGCGCCGGCGCACCCGACCGCGCCGCCTGGGGCGTCGCTCTCGGCCTGACCGTCACCCTGGTCTGGCTCTACGTCGAGATCCTGCGCCTGCTGACCTACTTCAACTCCGACTAGTCGTCCGACGCCCGCGGCCCCGCACCTCTGAGGTGCGGGGCCGCCGGCGTGTCCGGGCCGGATGGCGACAAACTGTGCCGCCCGATCGCGTTTGCGGGGGCCAACCCGCCGCAGCGGTTCTACCGTGCGGACATGGTGTTCTTTCTGATTCAGCTGGCGCTGATGATCATCGGCGCCGTGGTGCACATACTGGTGGACCGATCGGTGCGGCGACGCACTCTCGGCCGCGCAGCCGAACTCGTGCTGCTCTGGATTCTCGTACCCGGAGGTGCGTTCGGCATCCTCGCCGGCATCGGGCACGTCGGACCGAACGCGCCCGAGATCGCCGAAGGCATCGGACCGGATTTCATTCCGTCGATGTTCCAGTGGGAACTCGGGTGGAACGACATCGCCGTGGGCGTCCTCGGCGTGCTCTGCTTCCGCGTGGCCAACCGTGGCGGATGGCTCGACGCCGCTGTCTGGGCGCTGGCGATCAGCTACGGCGGAGACCTCGCCGGGCATATCTCGCAGTACTACATCCACGACAACACCGCGACGAACAACGTCTGGGCGATTCCCGCCGAGATCTACATTGTCGGCGCGGTCGTCATCGCATGGTTCGTCTACCGACGAACAACCCCCCGCAGCGTCGCGGTCCGAGGACCTGACGCGGCGAGGGGTGTCGACGAGACGGAGACGACCTCGATCAGCTGAGGCGCTCCAGCACTGCTCAGCTGAGGCGCTCCAGCACCATGGCCATACCCTGACCGCCGCCCACGCACATCGATTCGATGCCGAAGGTCTTGTCGTGGGTACGAAGGTTGTTGAGCAGAGTGGTCGTGATGCGGGCGCCGGTCATTCCGAACGGGTGCCCGAGCGCGATCGCACCGCCGGAGACGTTCAGCTTGTCGTGGTCGATGCCGAGTTCGGCGGCCGACCCGAGGACCTGAACGGCGAACGCCTCGTTGATCTCGACGAGGTCGATGTCCGACAGCGACATCCCGGAGACCTTGAGCACCTTGCGGATCGCCTCGATCGGGCCGAGGCCCATGATCTCCGGTGACAGGCCGGTCGCCGCGGTGGCGACCACGCGGGCGAGCGGCGTCAGGCCCAGTTCTTTCGCCTTGGTGTCGCTCATGATGACCAGCGCCGCGGCGCCGTCGTTGAGCGGGCACGCATTGCCCGCGGTGATGGTGCCGTCGGGACGGAAGACCGGCTTGAGCTGTGAGATCTTCTCGTAGGTCGTGCCGGCGCGGGGGCCGTCGTCGGTGGTGACGAGGGAGCCGTCGGGAAGCGTGACCGGGTCGATCTCGCGCTCGAAGAAGCCGGACTTGATGGCGTCCTCGGCGCGGTTCTGGCTCAGCACGCCCCACCGGTCCTGGTCTTCGCGGGAGATGCCGGTGAACGACGCGACGTTCTCCGCGGTCTGGCCCATCGCGATGTACACGTCGGGGATGAGCTCGTCCTTGCGGGGATCGTGCCAGATCCCGGCATCGCCGGCAGCGGCCTTCTCGGTCCGGGCCATGGCATCGTCGAAGAGCGGGTTCTTCGAGTTCGGCGCGCCGTCGGCGCCACCGGAGATCCCGAAGCTCGACACGCTCTCGACGCCGCCGGAGATGAGGACGTCGGCCTCGCCGGCCTTGATCGCGTGCAGTGCCATCCGGGTGGTCTGCAACGACGACGAGCAGTAGCGGTTCACCGTGACACCGGGGATGTGGTCGTGACCGAGCTCGACCGCGATGACCCGGGCGATGTTGTAGCCGCCCTGTCCGCCGGGCTGACCGATGCCCCAGTGGATGTCCTCGATCAGGGCGGGGTCGAGCTCGGGCACCTTGGCGAGAGCGGCTTCGACCATCTGGCGCGACAGTTCGTCGGGCCGGACGTCTTTGAGGGATCCCTTGGCGGCGCGGCCGATCGGGGAACGGGCATGGGCGACGATGACAGCTTCAGGCATACCTCAAAACTACCGCACCAAGCATCTGCTTGGTCGCACGGTCGACGTGCGCAGAAAGATGCCGGTCAGGAGCTTGCGAACAGCTTCCTGACACGTGTGACGAGCCGTGTTTCTTCGACGGCCTCGGACACCTTGGGCGGTTCGGGCAGCGGCGTCGGTCCCCATTCGCCGATCGCGGCGAGAACCTCGGGCACGAGGATGTCGGCGGCCAGCTCGTACCCCGCGGCCGATGGATGGAAGCGGTCGGGCGACAGCATGTGTTCGGGGCGCGCGAGGAACTCCTCGGTCAGCAGGTCGGCGAGTGGCACGGGACGGCCCCCGGCGGCACGGACCGCCGACCGCTGCGCCGCGGCCAGCGTGAGTCCCCAGCGTCGCAACACCATTCGCAGCGGCTGGGGGATCGCGGTGACCACCCCGAAGTCCGGGCAGGTACCCACGACCACCTTCGCGCCCTCGTCGACGAGTGCGTGGACCGCCTCACCGAGCCTGCGTGCCGACGGAAGCGGACTGTTGCGGGCGGTGACGTCGTTGGCGCCGACGAGGATGACGGCGACGTCGGGTCGCTCGTGGTGGACGAACATGGCCTCGATCTGGGCGGCGAGACCTTTCGACGTCGCTCCCACGATGGCCTTGTTGGCGTAGCGGACCACCTGATCGGTCTCCGTGGCGACCCGGCGGGCGATCTGTACCCCCGGCGTCTCCTCGGACGTCTCGGCACCCAGCCCGGCGGCTGTCGAATCGCCGAACACCACGAGGTACAGGTCGTAGACGGTGTCGCGGGTGAAGCGCTCGCTGGTGCCGTCCGGCCGGTACACGCCGTCACCGTCCGGGGCGTTGTCGGTGCGGTGCGGGATCACCACTCGGGCCTCGGCCGCCTGACTGTTCAGCAGGTTGTAGGCCGCCCATCCGGCACCCGCCGCGCCGGCGGTCGCAGCAGCCGTGGCTCCCACGTCCCGGATGATTCTCTCGGCGGTCATCTTGCGGCTCGAACCGGACACGGGTGCCAGTTTAGAGGCTCGGGCGCGGCCGCCCGGTCCGCTCGTCGGCCGGGTGTCGGGGTCCGCGGCGACTCCGGGACCGACTCTGGGACCATGGACACATGCGCATCGCCAATCACGTCGTCGACCTGGTGGGCAACACCCCGCTGGTCAAACTGAACTCGGTGACCTCACCCGGATCGGGCCTGGTCGCCGCCAAGGTCGAGTACCTCAATCCCGGTGGTAGCAGCAAGGACCGTATCGCCGTGCGGATGATCGACGCCGCCGAGGCGTCGGGTGAGCTGAAGCCGGGTGGGACCATCGTGGAACCGACGTCGGGCAACACCGGCGTCGGTCTGGCACTCGTCGCCCAGCAGCGCGGGTACAAGTGCGTGTTCGTCTGCCCGGACAAGGTGGGCGAGGACAAGCGCAACGTCTTGCGTGCCTACGGCGCCGAGGTCGTGGTCTGCCCGACCGCGGTCGAGCCGTCCCACCCGGACAGCTACTACAGCGTCTCCGACCGCCTGGTCACCGAGATCGACGGCGCGTGGAAGCCCAATCAGTACGCCAACCCGGCCGGTCCGCAGAGTCACTACGAGACCACCGGTCCCGAGATCTGGGCCGACACCGACGGCAAGGTCACGCACTTCGTGGCGGGCGTCGGCACGGGCGGCACGATCACCGGCACCGGCCGGTACCTCAAGGAGATCTCCGACGGCGCGGTGAAGGTCGTCGGCGTCGATCCCGAGGGGTCGGTGTACTCCGGCGGGACCGGTCGGCCGTACCTGGTCGAGGGCGTCGGTGAGGACTTCTGGCCCTCGGCCTACGACCCGGCCATCCCCGACGAGATCATCGCCGTCTCCGACGCCGACTCGTTCGACATGACGCGGCGACTGGCACGCGAAGAGGGACTGCTGGTCGGCGGTTCGTGCGGGATGGCGGTCGTCGCGGCCCTTCGGATCGCCGAGCGTGAGGGTCCCGACGCCGTGGTCGTCGTCCTGCTTCCCGACGGCGGTCGCGGCTACATGGCGAAGATCTTCAACGACCAGTGGATGAGCAGCTACGGGTTCCTGCGCACCCCGCTCGACTCCAACACCAAGGAATCGCTCGTCGGGGATGTGTTGCGCGGCAAGACGGGCGCGTTGCCCGACCTCGTGCACACCCACCCGCAGGAGACGCTGCGCGATGCGATCGAGATCCTCCGCGAGTACGGCGTGTCCCAGATGCCGGTCGTCGGTGCCGAGCCGCCCGTGATGGCCGGCGAGGTCGCGGGCGCGGTCACCGAACGTGATCTGCTCAGCGCGGTTTTCGAAGGTCGCGCCAGCCTCGCCGACCCCGTGTCGGCACACATGGGGGAGCCGTTCCCGCTCATCGGTTCCGGCGAACCGGTGTCGGCGGCCACCAAGGCGCTCGGCGACTGCGACGCGCTCATGGTCGTCGAAGACGGCAAGCCCATCGGCGTGATCACGCGCCACGACCTGCTCGCCTTCGTGTCGAGCCACCCGATCGTCGGATAGGAGCACCACCGTGAGTGAACGACGCAGCGCAGCGGACTCGGTTCGCTGGCAAGGCTTCTCGACCCGCGCCATCCACGCCGGTTACGACCCGGATCCCCAGACGGGCGCGGTGAACGTCCCGATCTACGCGAGTTCGACGTTCGCCCAGGACGGTGTCGGCGGATTGCGCGACGGGTTCGAGTACGCACGCACCGGCAACCCGACCCGACGCGCCCTCGAGGCCAACCTCGCCGCTCTCGAGAGCGGCACCTACGGACGGGCTTTCGCCTCCGGTATGGCGGCCACCGACTGCCTGCTGCGGTCGACGCTGCGGCCGGGCGATCATCTGGTGATCCCGAACGACGCCTACGGCGGGACGTTCCGGCTGATCGACAAGGTCTTCAGCCAGTGGGGCATCACCTACTCGGTGGCCCCGGTGTCCGACGTCGCCGCGGTGCGCGACGCCATCCGGCCGGAGACCAAGCTGGTCTGGACCGAGACGCCTACCAACCCGCTGCTCAACGTCGGCGACATCGAGACTCTCGCCGCCGTCGCGCACGAGGCCGGCGCGAAGCTCGTCGTCGACAACACCTTCGCCTCGCCGTACCTGCAGCAGCCACTCGTGCTGGGTGCCGACGTCGTCTTGCATTCCACGACCAAGTACCTGGGCGGGCACTCGGATGTCGTCGGTGGCGCACTGGTCACCGACAGCGAGGAGCTCGACGAGGCGTTCGCGTTCCTGCAGAACGGTGCCGGTGCGGTTCCCGGACCGTTCGACGGATTCCTGACGCTGCGCGGCATCAAGACCCTCGGGGTGCGGATGGATCGGCACTGCGACAACGCGGAGAGGGTGGTCGAGTTCCTGAACGGCCACGCCAAGATCGACGCCGTCCTGTACCCGGGTCTGGCGAACCATCCGGGACACGAGGTCGCGGGTAAGCAGATGAAGCGCTACGGCGGAATGGTCTCGGTGCTGGTCAAGGGCGGCCTCGACGACGCCAAGGATTTCTGCGCGCGCACCGAGGTGTTCACGCTCGCCGAATCGCTCGGCGGCATCGAGTCGCTGATCGAACACCCCGGCGCGATGACGCACGCCTCGACCGCCGGATCGCTGCTCGAGGTGCCGGCCAACCTCGTCCGCCTCTCGGTGGGCATCGAGGACATCGACGACATCCTCGGCGATCTGGAGAACGCGCTGCGCTGACCCGGGGCGGATACTGGTGCCCATGTTGCTGACTGCCGCCGACGTCGACCGGGCCGTTGCGGAACTGTCGGGGGTGATCCGGCGGACGCCGACGATCGCCTCGCGGGTGGTGTCCGAGCGCAGTGGGGCCCAGGTGTGGCTCAAGTGCGAGAATCTGCAGCGCACCGGGTCTTTCAAGCCGCGCGGCGCGTACCTGCGCATCTCCCGGTTGTCGGCGGCGGAACGCGCGCGCGGGGTGGTCGCGGCCAGTGCGGGCAATCACGCGCAGGGAGTCGCCTGGGCGGCATCGGATCTCGGCATCGCGTCGCGGGTCTACATGCCCACCGGTGCCGCGCTGCCGAAGATCGCCGCCACCAAAGCCTATGGCGCCGAGGTGGTGCTGGCGGGATCGACGGTCGACGAGTCGCTCGTCGAGGCACAGCGACATGCCGAGGCCACGGGCGCGGCCCTGATCCATCCGTTCGACCATCTCGACATCGTGGCCGGACAGTCGACGGTGGGGGTGGAGATCCTGGAGCAGATCCCGGATGTCGCCACGATCGTGGTGCCGCTCGGCGGCGGTGGACTGCTGGCCGGCGTCGCCGCCGCGGTGCGTCTGCGACGTCCCGAGGTCGAGGTGATCGGCGTGCAGGCCGCTCAGGCAGCCGCTTGGCCGACATCGCTCGCCGAGGAACGGCCGATGCCGGTCGCGGCGATGAACACGATGGCCGACGGCATCGCCGTCGCGACCCCGGGGGCGGTCCCGTTCGCGCATGTCACCGAGTTCGTGGACCGGGTCGTCACGGTCAGCGAGGAGGAGTTGAGCACCGCGCTGCTGCTGATGCTCGAGCGGGCCAAGCTGGTGGTCGAGCCCGCCGGGGCCGCGGCGGTGGCGGCGGCCGTGAGCGGACGGCTCGCCCTGTCGGGGACCGTGTGCGTCGTGCTGTCCGGCGGCAACATCGATCCGCTGCTGCTGCGCCATGTCACGACGCACGGCCTGACCGCCGCCGGACGTTTTCTCACCGTGACGGCGACCGTCTCCGACCGGCCGGGTGGTCTCGTCACTCTCCTCGAACTGCTCCGCGATCTGGGGGCGAGCGTGCTCGACGTCGTGCACTCGCGCGTCGCCGACGACCTCTATCTCGGGGAGGTGCAGGTGACGGTGAGCGTCGAGACCCGCGGACACGATCATCAGCACGACGTCCGGCGGGCCCTCGCCGACGCCGGGTTCCTGCGCGACTGAGCACGGACGGCGGCGCTAACCTGTCCTGGTGTCTGCCGACGGACCCGCCCTGATCGGTCTGCTGGGCCCGATCGCGGTCGGATCGTGCCCGGTGGGGGCCGAGCGGCCCGACCGGCTCGTCGGAGTGCCGGGGCTGCGTGCCCGACGCCTGCTCGTGGCGCTCGCCCTCGCCGAGGGGCGCCTGCGTTCGGCGGACCGCCTGATCGACGACGTGTGGGCCGACGATCCGCCCCGTTCGCCGCACAGCGCGCTGCACACCCAGGTGTCCCGGCTGCGCAAGCTCCTGCCCGAGGGGGTTCTGGAGGGCACCGAGAACGGTTATCGGCTGCGCAACACCCGCACCGACCTCGACGTGGTCGACAAGCTTCTCACCGAGGGCGACCGGGAGGCCCACGACCGGGCGCGGCAGTGGTGGCGCGGCGTGCCCGGAGACGACCTCGGGGACGGCTCCCCGGTGACGGCGATGCTGTCCACCCGGATTCGACGCACCGAAGACGCGCTCGACGCCGCGCAGCTGACGGCCGCGCTCGCCGAGGGCGATTTCGCGACCGCCCGATTCATCGCCGAACAACGCTGCGCGCGAGACCCGTTCGACGAGGCGGCACACTCCGCGTTGATGCGGGCCCTGGCCGGCGAAGGCCGCGCCACCGACGCGCTCGCCGTGTTCGACCGGCTCAGACGCCGACTGTCGGCCGAGCTGGGGATGGACCCGGGCGCCGAGGTGGCCCGGGTCCACGCCGACGTCCTGGCCGCGACACCACGACCGGCGAGCAGCGCGCCGCGACCCACGCGTGCCGTCGGATTGCGTTCGCCCACCACCGAACTCATCGGCCGCGGTGCCGACCTCGACACCGTTGCGGACATGCTCGACACCGGGCGCGTGGTGACCGTGCTCGGTCCGGGCGGCGTCGGCAAGACGAGGGTCGCGACCGAGATGGGCCATCGACTGCATGCCACGGGAGTCCCGGTCTATTTCGTGTCCCTCGCCTCGGTGCGATCCGACGACGACGTGATCCCGGCGATCGCCGCCACGCTCGGGGTCGGCGAATCGGACCTCTCCGCCACCGGCCGCCCGCGCATGACCCCGGGAGACCTGACCGCACGTCTCGAGGACGTGCTGCGGGAGCGGCCATCGGTGGTGGTCCTCGACAACTGCGAACAGATCGTCGACGCGTGCGCCCGGATCGTCGCCGAACTCACCGCCGCGGTACCCGGCCTCCGGGTCCTGTCCACCAGTCGCACTCCGCTGGCCATCGCCGGTGAGCAGGTGCACCAGCTGCCTGTGCTGGCGGCGGTGGACGCGGATTCACCTGCGGTGCAACTGTTCCGGTCCCGCGCGCGGGCCGTGCGTCCCGACGCGGATCTACCCCCGGAGTGCGTCGTCGAGCTGTGCCGCCATCTCGACGGTCTCCCGCTGGCCATCGAGTTGGCAGCGGCCCGCATCCGGACGATGACGGTCGAGGAGATCGCCGACCGCCTGGGGGAGAAGTTCGCGCTCCTGCGGTCCGCCGACCGCACCACGCCGGACCGCCACCGCACCCTCTACGCGGTGATCGAGTGGAGCTGGGAACTGCTCGACGACGCCGGCCGGGCCGCGCTGGTACGACTGTGCCGCTTTCCCGGGGGTTTCGATCGATCGGCTGCCCGCGCGGTGACCGGGGCCGCCGGGGCGATTCTCGACGACACCCTCGAGAGCCTGACCAACCAGTCGCTGCTGTCGGTGGTGGAGACCGACGGTTCGGCGCGCTTCCGCATGCTGGAGATGGTTCGGGAGTTCGGCGAGACGCGGATGGACGCGGACCTGGCCACGCGCGTCGAGTCACTGATGAGACGCTGGGCCATCGAATTCGTCTCCGAGATGCGCAACCTGGCAGAGAACGGCGACCACACCGCGGGCGCCGGCGGACTGGCGCGCGAAGCCGACAACTTGACGTGGATTCTCCGGTCGGCCTGCGAGTCCGCGGCCACGTCGCCGACCGACGCTGTCGTCGCGGTGCTCACCACGCTGTACCCGGCGCTGGCTTACCACTGGACGGTTCGCGGTCTGCACGGGGAGACCCGAGCGTGGGGCGCCCGCGTGCTGATGGCTCTACCGCGCCCACCCGAGGCACCCGACGACGCCGTGCGCGAGAACTGGCAGGTGACCGCGATCGTCGGTGCGGTGCACGGGACGATGACCGGCGAACTCCGGGTGATCGCCACTGCGAGGTTCATCCTGCGGGGATTGCATCGCCCCGGTCTCACCTACGATCGTGCCAGCGAGTTCGTGTCCGCTGTCGGCCTGGCGTCCAACGCGATCCGGGGTTACCGCATGGTCTGTCGGGCCGCCGAGACCGCGTCCGACGACGAGGTGCGGGCGCTGGCGCTGACGATGCGGTCCCATCTGCGGGGGAACCGCGGACTGCTGGGTCCCGCG
This sequence comes from Gordonia sp. PvP123, assembly GCF_040547295.1. Classification (NCBI taxonomy): domain Bacteria; kingdom Bacillati; phylum Actinomycetota; class Actinomycetes; order Mycobacteriales; family Gordoniaceae; genus Gordonia; species Gordonia sp. PvP123. The sequence goes on from NZ_JBEPPN010000002.1 coordinate 247,120, forward strand.
CTCCGGGACTCGATCGCGTCGGGCGATTGGCTCACCCGCAGTCGCTATGCGTCCTGGTTCCAGGGGATGTGGCAGTCGAGCACCGGCAGCCTGTACGCCCAGCAGGGCCGGTACGCCGCGGCGGCGTCGAGGTACCGGGACGGTATCGACCTGTTGGGTCGCCTGCACGCCGTCGAGGACGTCCGCCAGCTCCAGACCTTCCTGGCGCTCACCCTGCTCTCCGACGGCCAGGTCGCCGACGCCCGGCGCGAACTCGCGGTCATCGTCGACGACTGGGATCTCGACGTCGAGGACCCCCAAGGGAATCCGGAGGTGACCGGACCGGCGTTGCTCGGTGTCGCCGAACTCGCTCTCGTCGACGGTCTGCCCGAGGACGAGGTCGCGGCGATGTTCGCGCGGGCCGCACGGATCATGCTGCGGGATCACCCCTTCGGTGTCGCCGACCCCGCGGTGCTGATGGTGGTCAGCGGGTGTGTGGCCGGGCTGGTGCGGTGCGGGGACATCGAGGCGGCACGGGAACTGGTCCCGCAGATGGTGAAGGGGCTCGACGACATGATGTTCGGGCCCGGGTGGCAGGACCTCCCGCAGGCCGGCACCGTGGCCGCGGCGTTCACCGTGCTGTACGGCGCGGACCGCGAGTCGGAGCCCCTCAGCCGACGCCTCGTCGAGCTGACGCTGAGTCTGCCCGGGCGCCAAGACTATCCGTCGTTGCGGTGGGCTCAGCAGTGGTCCGAGGAGCGCATTCGCGAGCACGGCGGTGCGGCCCGGCGGGTGCCGCGCCGCATCGCCGTGGACGAACTCGCCGACGTGATCCGAGATCAGGCGTTGCGCATGTAGGCCCGCACCGCGAGCGGGGCGAACACGGCAGTGATCACTGCGGCGCCGATCAGGGCCCACACGACGTGGATTCCGGCGTGGCCGGAGTTCGTCAGTTCGCGGACCGCCGTGACGAGGTGACTGACCGGGTTGACGTTCACGAAACCCTGCAGCCAACCGGGCATGGTGTCGACCGGGACGAAGGCATTCGACATGAAGGTCAGCGGGAACATGATCATCATCGAGATGCCCTGCACGGCCGACGCTTTGCTCATGAGACAACCCATGAGTGCGAAGATCCACGAGACCGCGAAGCTGCACACGATGATGAGTGCCGCCGAGGCGATCACGCCGAGAACGTCGGGGCGCCAGCCCATCAGCACACCCATCACGACGGTCAGGACGGTCGCGATGGAGTAGCGGATGACGTCGGCGAGCAGGGCGCCGGCGAGCGGGCTGATCCGGGCGATCGGTAGCGAACGGAACCGGTCGAAGACGCCCTTGTCCATGTCCTCCCGCAGCTGGGTGCCGGTGACGATCGAGGTCATGATGACCGTCTGCACGAGGATGCCCGGGATGATCACCGGGAGATAGGCTTCCACGTTCCCGCTGATCGCGCCGCCGAAGATATAGGTGAACATCAGCGTGAAGATGATCGGCTGAAACGTGACGTCGAAGAGCTGTTCGGGGTTGTGCCGGATCTTGAGCACACCGCGGTAGGCCATGCTGAAGGACTGCCGGAACGACTCGGCCAGGCTGATGGAGGTCTTTACCTGCGTGCGTGCGGCGCGGGTCGTGACGGAGGTCGACGGGGGACTGTCGAGGGTGGTGGTCATGAACGGGCCTCCTGGGTGGGGTCGGACGAATGTGTGTCGGACGACGGGCGCCCGGATGTGTCGGTGTCGGCGTCGGGCTCCGCAGGCCTGCCGGTGATGGTGAGGAACACCTCGTCCAGACTCGGCTTCTGCACGGTGATCTCCTCGACGCCGATCCCGTTCTCGCGCAGGGCGATCAGCACATCGGGTACGAGCTCGGCCGAACTCAGCGGTACGGTCGTCCGCGCGGCTTCGGGGCTCAGGGTGGCCTTCTGCCCGAGGATCGTCTCGGCGATCTCACACACGCGGGGTGCGTCCGCGCGATCGGCTGCGACGAGCTGGAGCGTGCTGGCGCCGATCGAGTGCTTGAGTTCGTCGGCCGTACCGTCGGCGATGACGCGGCCGTGGTCGATGACCGCGATGCGGTCGGCCAGCTGATCGGCCTCGTCGAGATACTGGGTGGTGAGCAGGACCGTCGATCCGCCGGCGACGAGCCGGCGGATGGTGTCCCACATCTGGGCGCGGGTTCGCGGGTCGAGGCCGGTCGTCGGCTCGTCGAGGAACAGCAGCGGCGGGGTGTCGATGAGGCTGGCTGCGAGATCGAGGCGCCGGCGCATTCCGCCGGAGAAGTTCTTCAGCGGTCGGGCCGCCGCGTCGGTGAGGGCGAACTCCTGGAGCAGTTCGTCGGCACGCGAGCGCGCCGCGGTCCGCGAGAAGCCGAGCAGACGGGCGAACAGCACCAGGTTCTGGGTGGCGGTGAGGTCCTCGTCGACGGAGGCGTACTGCCCGGTGACGCCGACGAGCGAACGCACCGCAACCGCATCGTCGACGACGTCGTATCCGAAGACGCGTGCGTCGCCGGCGTCGGGACGTAGCAGGGTGGCCAGCATGCTGACGGTGGTCGTCTTCCCCGCGCCGTTGGGCCCGAGGACGCCGTACACCGATCCGGTCGGGACGGTCAGATCGACACCGTTGACCGCACGGGTGGAACCGAAGTGCTTGACGAGGCCGCGCGCCTCGATCGCGAGGCCGGTGTGGGGGGACGAAGCCGGCCCGACGTCGGGCCGGGGAGTGGTTGTCGTTGTCATGGCGACAACTGTGGCGCCGTCGCCTGTCGTGGGGCTTGCGTCGGCTTACGTGGTGCTGTCGCGCGGCGTCACCACGTAAGCAGCAGGACCCTAGGTGGCAGGTTCGAGATTCGCGAAATGCTTGAGGGTGTCGGCCTCGATGGTCTTGTAGACCGTCGACGACGCCGGACCGGAGAAGGCGGTGACCACGCGCGAGGACGTGGGGAGTTCCAGTGCGAAGGTCCACTTGAGCCGGCATCCCACGTCGGCGGGCAGGATCTCGGTCGCCTCGCCGAACCGCCGGATGCCCGGGACGTTCGCCCGCAGAACCCGAAAACCGTTGCGGTAGTGACCGGTCTCGGGATCTTCGGTCCAGTCGAAGAAGTCTTCCTCGAGGGTGACGTAACCGGGACCGAGGACCGCCCGGCGCTGGGTACCCACCCCGTATGGCGGCGGTGACACGAACTCGATCTTCTTGATGGCGCGGCACCAGTCCAGCGTGTGCTGACGGGTGAACTCGGCCCACGCGCGTTCCGGCGTGACCGGCAGACGCACGTCGATGACGTGCCGGACCGGCGCATCGTCGAAGAAGTCGAGATCAAAGGACTCCAGCTCATGGGAACGTGCCATGGGTCACATTGAAGCACGTGTGTCCGGCCGGCCGTGCTCGACCGCCAGACCCCAACTCGACTGCCAGACTTCGATCGAAGTCTGGCGGTCGAGTTATGTTCTGGCAGTTGGCTTTGCGGTGCGGCAACCGATCAGGTGGCGACAAGTGAAACCGCAGCGGCCCGTAGTGCGTCCAAGAGGTATGCCAACTTTTCCCGCAGACCGATACGGACTCATTCGGCGAGAGACGACGCTACGCCTGGGCATCAGCGACGATGTGGTGAGCTCGGCGGTGAAGCGAGGCGACCTGGTCCGGCTTGCTCCGGGCGTCTACGTGACCGCGACGGATGACGCTGATGATCTGTACCGGTTGAGGTCCGTGGCGGTGGCCACCTCCGCTCGGGACAACGAGTCTTCGATACTCAGCCATGATTCGGCGGCGGCGGTCCTTCGTCTGTCGCTCCTCCGTCCTGAGCGGGAGCGCGTGCATCTGACCAGGATCGAGTCGGGTACCGGCTTCGTGCGTGGGCTCCGGGCCGTCCACGCGGGACCAGTGATCGCGGACGAGATCGTGGACGTCGACGGCGTCCGGCTGACCAGCCTCGAGCGGACCGCGGTGGACGTGGCGATGGCCGGCGACTTCGCGCGGGCCCTGGTCGTGTTCGACCGCGCCCTCGCTGCCGATGCCGACGTCAGCACCATGGCCCACCTCATCGAGTCGCGCCGGCGATGGCGCGGTGCCGGGATTGCCCGTCGCGCGTTGTCGCACGCGGACGGTGCATCGGAGAGTGTCGGGGAGTCGTGGAGCCGGGCACAGATGATCGAGGCCGGATTCCCGACTCCGCGACTGCAGCACACGTTCCGGACGGACGCCGGAGACGCGCGGACCGACTTCGATTGGGACGGAACACTTGTCGGTGAGTTCGACGGACTACAGAAGTACGGCCGACTGTTGCGCCCGGGTGAGACCACGCGCGATGCACTCATCCGAGAGAAGCGTCGGGAAGACGCACTGCGCGCGCAAGGGATCATGGTGATCCGGTGGACGTGGGGAACCCTCGAACGCGGCGAGCTCGCGGATCTGCTCCGGCCGTGGTTGGACAACCTCACCGCAGCCTGACGGCCAGACTTCAACTCGACCGCCAGACCTCGATCGAAGTCTGGCGGTCGAGTTGAAGTCTGCCGGTTACAGGCACCCCCGAAAACACGAAGCCCGGGACGACCATGTCGTCCCGGGCTCTGGTTCAGTGTCGATCAGCCGTGGTAAGGCTCCGCGCTGACCAAGGTCACCTTGATGGTGGCACCGCTGGGCACGGAGTACTCGCGGGTCTCGCCGACCTTGGCGTCGATGAGGGCGGCACCGAGCGGCGAGCTGGGGGAGTAGGTCTCCAGTCCGCCCTGGCCGCTCTCCTCGCGGGTGGCGATGAGGAAGGTCTCGGTGTCTTTCTCGTCACCGTCGTAGTAGACGGTCACGACGGAACCGGGCAGCGCGACGCCGGACTGGGTCGGCGCCTCGCCGACCTTCGCGTTGTTCAGCAGTTCCTGCAGCTGGCGGATGCGCGCTTCCTGCTGGCCCTGCTCTTCGCGAGCGGCGTGGTAGCCGCCGTTCTCCTTGAGGTCGCCCTCTTCGCGACGCTCGTTGATCTCGGCTGCGATGACCGGACGGTTGGCGATCAACGAGTCGAGCTCGCTCTTGAGGCGGTCGTGCGACTCTTGGGTCAGCCAGGTCACCTGGGTGTCGGTCATCGGTCACTCCTTTGTGTTGTCCGCGGCCCCGGGCGACCGTTTACACCAGGGGCATATGGACTGCTATAAATGCAGCAACACGACCCCTCGCGGAGCCGTGTATCCGATCAGAGTACCAGGTGCTGAGACCTATGGCACATCGGTTGTGCCGCGCGAGGCCGCCCGGAGCGCGTCTTGATAGGTCGGTTCCGCCCGCTTCAGCCATCCCACAACGAAATACGTCAGCGGCATGATGACGATTTCGACGAGCGTCTTCCACACGAAACCGACGATCGTGTAGTTGATGAAGTCTCCCCAGGTCGAGATGCCCAGCGCGGTGGCCGCGATCGAGCAGAACACGAGGGTGTCGGCGAATTCGCCGACAATCGTCGAACCCAGCAGGCGCGCCCACAGATGACGTTCGCCGGCTCGTTCCTTCATTTTGACGAGAACGAAGGAATTGAGGAATTCGCCTACGACATATCCGGCCAATCCGGCGAGCAGGAATTGTGGGACGACTCCGGCGACGGTCTCGAAAGACTCCTGCCCCTCGTAGAAATCTGCAGCCGGCAGATGAATGGTGAGCCAGAAACACAACGACGCGAGGATGAGCACCGCGAAACCGGCGAGAATGGTCCGGCGCATCGCCCGGAACCCGTAGACCTCACTGATCACGTCGCCCAGGACGTAGGCCAGCGGGAACAGGAAGAAGGCGCCGTCGGTCACGAGTCCGTTCATCTGGATCGGGCCCAGATCGATGTGGAGCCAGTCGTCGAACAGCACCACGCCCTTGGTCCCGGTGACGTTGCTGATCAGCATGACGCCGACGAAGAGCGCGACCAGGAGCGGGAAGTAGCGGCTGCCGATCGAGGCGAAGGCGGCGCGCGGCGCCTGCGATTCGTCGCGTCCGGCCAGGGGAGCGGTCACTGATCCGACGGTTTCAGGTAGGCGGGCACGTCGAGCGTGCAGCCGAACACCTCACCGATGACCGGCGGCCTCGACGTCGTGATCTCGGTGCGGACGCCGATGCGTTCCGCGGGGTCGGCGGGGATGAGGATCTCGCGCCGGCCGGTCTCGCCGCCGTCGCGGGAACGTCCGCGCACCACACAGGCCGCGGGCCGGCTCGGATCGGAACGTTCGACGGTGAACTGCACGGCGACGGTCGAGTCGTCGAGGATCTCGTAGCCGGTGGCCTCGCCCGTCACGTCGGCCGAGGAGAACTTGCTGTAACCGATGACCGCGAGTGCGACACCCGCGACGACGACGAGAACCGACAGGGCGACGAACCAGCGCCGACGACCCCGGGCGGTCTCCGAGTGCTCCGGGTAGGTGGCGCGCGGTCCGCTGTGCGGTCGTGTCGTGTCAGGCGTCGTGCGTGGTGCGTCACCGGCGTCTGCGGCGCCCCCGTCCGAACTGTTCACGCGTCAATACCTACCATGGGAGGAGTAGCGATCCGAAGGTGAGGAACTGTGACCGAATCCCACGTCGGCGACCCCAAGTCGGGGGTGTTCCGTCTGATGGCGGTGCATGCGCACCCAGACGACGAGTCGAGCAAGGGTGCGGCGACGACCGCGAAATATGCGGCCGAAGGCAACGAAGTGCTCGTGGTCACACTCACCGGCGGTGAGCGTGGCGACATCCTGAATCCGGCGATGGACCGGCCGGGCATCAAGGAGCGGATGACCGAGGTCCGCCGCGAGGAGATGGCGAAGGCCGCCGAGTCGCTCGGCGTCCGGCAGACGTGGCTCGGCTTCGTCGACTCCGGGCTGCCCGAGGGCGACCCGCTGCCGCCGCTGCCGGAGGGGTCGTTCGCGACGGTGCCCCTCGAGGAGGCCACCGAGGCGCTGGTGCGCGTGGTTCGCGAGTTCCGCCCGCACGTGATCATCACCTACGACGAGCACGGTGGCTATCCGCATCCCGACCACATCCGATGCCACGAGGTGTCGGTCGCCGCCTACGAACAATCCGGCGATCCCGACGCGTTCCCCGGGACCGGCGAGCCGTGGACGGTGTCGAAGCTCTACTACACCCACGGTTTCATCCGCGACCGGATGGTGCTCTTCTCCGACGAGTTCGCGCGACACGGCCAGGAGAGTCCGTTCGCCGAGTGGCTCAGCAAGTGGGACCCGAGTCGCGGCGACCTGATGGGCCGCGTCACCACCCAGGTCGAGTGCTCGAAGTACTTCCCGCAGCGTGACGACGCCCTGCGTGCGCACGCCACGCAGATCGACCCGAACGGGGTGTTCTTCGCGGTGCCGCTGGAATGGCAGCAGCGTCTGTGGCCGACCGAGGAGTTCGAGCTCGCCCGGACCCGGGTCAAGACCGCCTTGCCCGAGACCGACCTGTTCGCCGGGATCGAGGCGTGATGAACAGCACCGTCGTGAACACCGTGATGATCCTCGCGGAGGAGCCGCAGGGGCCGGAGTTCGGCAAGGCCTCACCGCTGGGCCTGCTCGTGATCCTGCTGCTGCTCGTCGGCACGGCGTTCCTCATCTGGTCGATGAGCCGACAGCTGAAGAAGCTGCCCGCCTCCTTCGACACCGAGCACCCCGAACCCGACCAGGCCTTCGACGAGGGCACCGACTCGCCCGGTCCGGCCGAGTCGGGCACCGCGACTCCGGATGTACCCGGCTCCCCGGATGCCACGACGGCCGCCGGCACCACCGACGACCGACGGCCCGCCGACACCTGAGTCGAGGCGTACAAGTGGAGTCATGCGCATCTCCACCCTGATCGGGACGTCACTTGCGACCGCAGACGCAGCGGCCATCGGCAGCGTGGTGACCAAACCGGCGGTCGAGACCTGGTACCCCAAGCTGGCGAAGCCGTCGTTCGTGCCGCCCGACTGGGCCTTCCCGGTCGCGTGGACCGCGCTTTACGCCGACATCGCCGTGACGTCCGCCGTCACGCTGGATCAACTGGACGAGAACGGCGATCACACACAGCGGCAGAGGTATCTCGCAGCGCTCGGGGCCAACCTCGTGCTCAACGGCGGCTGGAGCTGGATCTACTTCGGCCGGGGTGCGCTCGGAACCGCGTCGGTCGCGGCGGTGGCGCTCACCGTGAGCAGTGCCGATCTCGCGCGGCGTACCGCACAGACCAACCCGGCGGCAGGTGCCGCGCTCGCGCCCTACCCGGCGTGGTGCGCATTCGCAACCGTGCTCTCGACGAGCACCTGGTGGCTCAACCGTGGCCGGCGGTCACCGGCGGTCTCGTAGGGTCGCGGCGAATCGTTCCATCGCCCAGTCGATCTCGGACTCGGTGACGACCAGCGGCGGCGCCAGCCGCAACGTCGACCCATGGGTGTCCTTCGCCAGCACACCGCGTTCGGAGAGCTGCCGGCAGAAGTCCGCACCGGTGCCGATCGCGGGGTCGAGGTCGATGCCCGCCCACAGTCCGACACCGCGGACCGTCACCACACCGTCCCCGACGAAGTCGTGTAGCCGCCCGTGCAGGTGTTCACCGAGGTCGGCCGCCCGACGCTGCCACGTCCCTTCGGCGAGCATGTCGACGACGGTGTGACCGACGGCGGCGGCGAGCGGGTTGCCGCCGAAGGTCGATCCGTGTTCACCGGGGTGCAGGACGTCGAGAACGTTGCGGTCGGCCACCACCGCCGACACGGGCAGCAATCCGCCGCCCAGCGCCTTTCCCAGTAGGTAGACGTCGGGTTCGACGCCCCAGTGCTCCACCGCGAACGTCCGGCCGGTGCGGCCGAGGCCCGACTGGATCTCATCGACGATCAGCAGCGCGCCACGCTCGGTACAGAGGGTCCGCGCGCCGGGGAGATAGTCATCGGGCGGGACGATGACGCCGGCCTCACCTTGGATGGGTTCGAGGAGGACGGCCACGGTGTTCTGGTCGACGGCGGCCTCCAGCGCGGCCAGATCGCCGAACGGGACGCGGACGAATCCCGGTGTGTACGGACCGAACCCGGCATAGGCAGCCGGATCGTCGCTGAACGAGATGATCGTCGTCGTGCGGCCGTGGAAGTTGCCGCCGGCCACGACGATCGTGGCACGGCCGTCGCGTACGCCCTTGACGTCGTAGCCCCATTTGCGGGCGACCTTGATGCCGGACTCCACCGCTTCGGCGCCGGTGTTCATCGGCAGGACCATGTCCTTGCCGCACAGGGAAGCCAGTGCGGCGCAGAACGGTTCGAGTCGATCGGACCGGAAAGCGCGGCTGGTGAGGGTGACCCGCGTGAGCTGATCCAGGGCCGCGGCGACGATGCGGGGATGGCGGTGACCGAAGTTGACCGCGGAATAGGCGCCGAGGCAGTCGAGGTGACGGCGCCCGTCGACATCGGTGATCCAGGCGCCCTCGGCGGTGGCGGCGATCACCGGCAGGGGCGAATAGTTGTGCGCTACATGGGGTTCGAGCAGATCAGTGAGGGCCGGACGGGCGACCGGGACAGGCGCGCCGGAACGTCCGGGCGTACCGGCTGCCGGGCTCGTCATGGTCATGGATCGAGCGTATCTTTGGGCTTCGGTGCAAACAATCGACGTTTCTTGCGTGATCGCGCAACGGATCGTCGAGAATTGTTGGCAGAGGAGGCTTCTGTTGCGATTATTAGACGATCTCGACGAACAGGTACTCGCCTGCCTCACCCGTGATGCCCGGGCCACCTACCAGCAGATCGGGGAGCGGATCGGACTGTCCGCTCCCGCCGTCAAACGGCGCGTCGACCGACTGGTTGCCGACGGGGTCATCCGGGGTTTCACCGCCGTCGTCGACCCCCAGGCGATGCAGTGGACCACCGAGGCCTACGTGCTCGTGTACTGCCGGGGCAACATCTCGCCCGAACAGCTCGAAGCCGCCTGGGACCCCATCCCCGAGGTCGTGAGCGCCGCGACCGTGACCGGTCAGGCCGATGCCATCCTGCGCGTCATGGCCCGCGACGTACGGCACCTCGAGCAGGCGCTCGAACGCATCCGGCGGGCGGGCCCGGTGGATCGGTCGGAGTCCATCCTCGTGCTCAGCGAGCTGATCGACCGGGGACACCCGTGAGAACGGGAACGTGAAACGCCTGTGCTAGTGTGGTCGCCGTGATCAGCACCGTGCGCGCGTATTGGCGCTTTATCGAGGCTCCGGGTGGGGCCACGATGATGCGTTGATCTGACGCGCGTACGACACACCCGGAGCCCGAGCAGCGACCAGACGGTCGCTGCTCTTGTCATTTGATCGGGGCTCCGACCACACCCAGGGCATGCCTCGTCACCACATCGACACGGGCATGACCTCGAAAGGCACACAACGTGACCACCTTGCCGGACCTTCCGATCCGATCCGACGACAACGCCGAATCGACCTCTGACCGCCGGATCCGGGCCTTCCGTCCGATCCCCTCGCCCGACACCGTCCGCAGCGAACTGCCGCTGTCCGCACGACGCGCCGTCGCCGTCCAGCGCGACCGGGACGAGATCGCCGACATCCTCGCCGGGCGGGATGACCGCCTACTCGTCATCGTCGGACCCTGCTCTGTCCACGACCCGATCGCGGCCATCGACTACGCGCGACGCCTCGCACCGCTGGCCGATGCCTACGCCGAGCGTCTGAAGATCGTCATGCGCGTCTACTTCGAGAAGCCGCGCACCACGGTCGGGTGGAAGGGGCTGATCAACGACCCCGGGATGGACAACACCTTCGACGTCGAGCGTGGTCTGCGCACCGCCCGGTCGCTGCTGCTCGACATCATCGACCTCGGTCTGCCCGTCGGCTGCGAGTTCCTCGAGCCGACCAGCCCGCAGTACATCGCCGACGCGGTGGCGTGGGGTGCCATCGGCGCCCGTACCACCGAGTCCCAGGTCCATCGTCAGCTGGCGTCGGGGCTGTCGATGCCGATCGGATTCAAGAACGGCACCGACGGCAATGTCCAGGTCGCCATCGACGGCGTGAAAGCCGCTGCGGCCGAACATGTCTTCTTCGGAGTCGACGACTTCGGCAATGGCGCCGTGGTGGAGACCGCGGGCAACGAGGACTGCCACATCATCCTGCGCGGCGGCACGCGTGGCCCCAACTTCGACGCGGAGTCGGTGTCGGCGGCGGCCGAGGCGCTCGCCGCGGCCGGGTTGCCGGCGCGGGTCATGATCGACTGCTCGCACGCCAACTCCGGCAAGGATCATGTCCGCCAGGCGGAGGTCGCCACCGAGATCGCCACCCGCCTCCGGGCGGCCCGCGAGGCCGGTGAGCCGTCGACCGTCAGCGGCGTCATGCTGGAGAGCTTTCTCGAGCCCGGCGCGCAGTCGACCGAGGCCACCCCGCTGGTCTACGGCAAGTCCGTCACCGACAAGTGCATGGGCTGGGAGGCCAGCGCTCAGGTGCTGGCGGCGCTGGCGCGGGGCTGATCCCCGAGAGGACCGGGGGTCAGACCACGTCGACCTCGGGGGTCGAGTCCGGGATCGTGATCAGTGCTCGACGCTGAAGCGTGCCGCGTGGCGACCGTACGGACGGCGCCACGCGGAACTCGGCCTCCCACCGGTCGGCGTGAATCCGATTCAGCAGGTAGCCGCGCTGTGAGTTGCCGAACCGGACGTGGGGCGAGGCCTCCTTCAGGCGGCGGTCACCGTCGTCGCTGTCCTCTCCGTCGCCGCCGGAGGTGATCGACGTTGCGGCCAGTTCCACTCCGCGCGTAGCGGATTCAGCGGTGTACGAGGTACGGAGGTCGGCGACCACGCTGCGGTGGATGTCGCCGGCGAGGGACACCAGATTGCGTACCCCACGGTCCGCGGCGCCGTCGAGCACGCGGGCGCGCGAGGCCTCGTAGCCACTCCACCCGTCCATGCTGACCGCTCGGGTCGAGCCGACGGTCCGGGCGAGGTCGGCCATCGGAACCTGCTGGGCGAGAACGTCCCAGCGGTGTCGGGAGGACGCGAAACCGTCGAGCAACCATCGTTCCTGCTCGGCGCCGAGGATCGTCCGGGACGGGTCCGCGGTGGACGCGTTCTGACCGGTGTCGTTGTCTCCGTTGGCCTGATCGCTGCGATGACTGCGGGTGTCGAGGAGGGTGAGGTCGACGAGATCACCGAAACCCAGCCGCCGGTGCGCACGGATGACGGTTCCGTTCGGCCGGGCGGCGATCCGCACCGGGGTGTTCTCCCACCAGGCGCGCAGGGCGCGTGCGCGGCGCAGCGCGAACGCGGTCAGCGGTGCGTGGTCCTCGGGAACCGCACCCGCCCAGTTGTTGTCCACCTCGTGGTCGTCGAAGGTGATCACGAACGGTGCCGTCGCGTGGGCGAGTTGCAGGTCCGGGTCGGACTTGTACAGCGCGTACCGTTCCCGGTAGTCCTCGAGGTCGACTGCCTCCCGGGTCGCCGAGAGCGGAAGAGCGGCAGCGTTTCTCGCGCCGCCCCGCGCGGGGACCGGCTTCTCGTAGATGTAGTCGCCGAGGTGCAGGACGACATCGGGCGCGTGGGCGGCGAGGTCGGCGTAGGCGTGGTAGTAGCCGTCGGCCCAGTTCTGGCAGGACGCCACGGCCAGCGTGAGCGTGTCGACGCGTGCGTACGGGGCAGGCGCCGTCCGGGTTCGCCCGACGGTGGAGATCTCGCCGAGGGCGCGGAACCGGTAGAAGTAGTCGGCGGCGGGCGCGAGTCCGCGGACGTCGACGTGCACGCTGTGCCCCCATTCCGGTGTCGCGTGCACGGATCCGCGACGCACGATCCGGGTCATCGACTCGTCGGCGGCGACCTCCCAGTCGACCCGGACCGGTCCCGTCCCCATCCCGCCGCCCGGGGCGAAAGGGTTGCGCGACAAGCGCGTCCACAGCAGAACACCGTCGGGGAGCGGATCCCCGGACGCGACGCCGAGGCCGAACACGCCGCCGGAATGGGCCGGAGCGGGTACTGCCGGTGACGTGCCGCCGAGCAGACCCGGGGTGAACGCCAGGCCTGTCACGAGCGCCGACCAGCCGAGGAATCGACGTCGCGATGTGCCCATGGGCACACCCGACCAGGACCACCTGACCTCGATTCCACCTGCAGGCGGCGGGGACATGATGGGGAGGTGAAGTCTGCGACCCCCCGGTGAGTCCCCGCCGACCAGGCGCAGCGCTACGTCGAGGAGGCGGATCGGCCGCGGCGCTCGCGTAGTCCGAGCGCGACGTCGACCGCGAGGAAGGCGAGAAGGCTGAGTCCGAGCAGCGGCACGAACCAGCCCACCGCGGCCGCCACCACACCGACCGCGACGGCCGCGGGCACGGGCACCCGGCGCAGCGCGCCACGAGCCGGGGGGCGGCCCACGGCGAGCGCCCCGGAGCGTCGTGGCCGTCGTTGCCACCACATCTGGTAGCCGCGCACGATGAGCATCACCAGCGCAACCGCCAGCACCAGGAGTGCGAGCTGGCTCACCCGGCCGAACAGGATTCCCATGTGCAGGGCGATGCCCCAGGTGGTGAGTTTCGCGGCGAGCGGCCAGTCGGCGAACCGCGAGATGTCCACGACCCCACCGGTCGCACCGTTCACCGCGATCGAGTCCTGGCCGAACTGCCAGGGTTGCCTGGTCTGCGCGACGGTGAACGCCGTGTCCGCGGTGGCGGGAATGGTCACCTCGACCCTGCCGTCCACTCCCGCGACCCGCGCGGTGTCCAGGACGCGGTCGAGTTGCGCCACCGACTCACCGGACGAGCTCGGCAGATCCGGCACCTGATCCTCGTGTGCGCCATGGTCCCCATGGCCGCCGTCGTGGTCCCCGTGGCCGGCGGGCGCCGACGGCGCCTCCGACAACGCGGTCTCGACGCCGGGCGTCGTCCAGCTCAGGGCGGTGCGGAGTTCGGAGACGTTCTCGCCCGCGTACTTCGACCACGTGAGGCCGGTCGCGGACAGGAAGACGAGCCCCACCGCGATCCACACGCCGATGACCCCGTGGCGGTTCCGGGTGCGGTTGCGTCCGGTCGCCGACCGGTCGACGGTGACCAGCTCGGCGAGCCGTCGCTGCCGCCGAGCTCGGAATGCCGTGAGCCACAGGGCGAGACCGCCGAGGGCGATTACCCACAGCCAGGAGGCGGCGAGTTCGCTGTAGATGCGGCCCGGTTCGCCGAGATGGAGATTGCGGTGCAGCTCGCTGAGCCAGGTGCGCAGCGGCAGTGATGCACTGCTGCCGTAGGACACCAGTGCGCCGGTCGACTCGAGCGTCACCGGGTCGATGAACACCGCCAGGCGCTTGGACGCCCCGAGCGCCGGGTCGTCGAAGAGGACGCGGGTGGTGTCGCCGGGCTCGGTCGACGGACGGACTGCGGACAGCGTGAGGTCGGGACGGAGCCGGACCGCCGCATCGACCTGTTCGGACACCGGGCGGGCATCGCCGGTGCTCTCGGTGTGGAGCTGGTCGCGGTAGACGACCTGCTCGAGTGTCGGCGCGATCGCGTAGAGCCCGCCGGTGATGGCCGCGACGACCAGGAACGGCGCGATGAAGATGCCGGCGTAGAAGTGCAGTCGTCGGAGCAACGGTTGCCAGGTGGCAGGTGGGGACCGGCGGGCGCGGGGATCGCCGTCCGGTGGGGTGCCGGGCGGGTTCTCGGGTGGATTGTCGGAACGGGACAGATTGGGCAGGGACACGTGTTGGCCTCTCATGCGGAAGACGGCACGCGGCATCGACCACGGTCAGGTGGGATGGCAGACGCGCGCCGACCGGCCCGTCGGGGTGACGGGTCGGCGGAGGAATGGATCAGCGCGTGAGGGCGGGCGGTCCGCGGGTGTCGAGGGCGGCGATGGCGCGCAGACGGGGCCGCGCGTCGTCGTGTGTCGGGCGGGGGACGAGCCCGGTGACATCGTCGGCGGGCGGATCGAGAACGGCCCGGATGAGCGCGACGATCGCGGTCAGGACGCACAGGAGCGCCGGCTCGGCGACCCGGATCGCGGCCGCGGTCAGCAGTGTCGCGACCCCGTGCACCAGCAGCATCGACTGGCTGGGGGCGTGCGTGAGCGCCGCCGCGGCGGCGTGGTGGCCCGACGAGGCGTCGAGCGCGGTGAGGGAGATATGCGCGAGCAGTTGCCCGGCGGCGAGGAGCCCCATCGTGGCGACAAACCCCGGACGTCGCCGGGACATCGCGCCGATCGCCCAGCCGAGCGCGGTACAGGCGGCGGTCATGATCACGAGTGACGTCGTGGCGGGCAGGGAACCGGCCGCGAGTCCGTGTGCGGCCACCGCCGTACTCGCCGACAGCGCGCCGACGACCCCACCGCGGAGGCGGTGGAGGGCGCGCATGTCCGGGTTCACGCAAGGAGCATAGCGGCGGTGATCTCGCCCCGACTGCGGGCGGTCACCGAAAAGGCAGGTCAGCCCAGCACGAGGAGCCACGCGGCGACGTAGTGCAACAGGGCCGCGATCGCGGTGCAGGCGTGGAACACCTCGTGATGGCCGAAGGTGTCCGGCCATGGATCGGGCCAGCGCGCCGCGTAGAGGATGCCGCCGACACTGTAGAAGACGCCTCCGAGCGCCAGCAGCACCATGACGAGCACGCCGGTCTCGCCCACGAGTGCCGGAGCGACGGCCACGATCACCCAGCCGAGCACGATATAGAGGCTCACCCCGAGCCAGCGCGGCGCGCCGGGCCACGCGATCTTGAGGGTCGCACCGGCCGCGGCGCCCGCCCAGACGATGCCGAGTACCCACCAGCTGGTCGGTGAGGGCAGGCCCAGCGCGCAGAACGGTGTGTACGTGCCGGCGATGAACAGGAAGATCATCGCGTGATCGGCGCGCTTCATGCGGGTCCGGGCACGTGCGGTCTTCCACGGGATCCGGTGGTAGCCCGCACTGATCGCGAAGAGTCCGAGCACGGTGACCGCATAGACGGCGCACGGCACGACGGCGACGGGATCGCCGACCGTGGCCGCGCCGATGACCAGGGCGAGGCCGGCGACCGCTGCCACGTAGGCCGAGTAGTGGTGGATGACTCCGCGCAGGCGTGGGCGGACGTCGACCGGTTGGTTCAGCAACGTGCTCACCGAACCTACGGTACCGTAACTTGACGCATCGGCGGCACGTCGGCGGCTCCGCACCGGCACGCAGGGCCGCACCGCCGGTGGCCGGCGAGATGCGTCTCGGCGCGTAAGGTGTCCTGCGTGACACGAGGCCGAGACGACGCCGGAACGATCCGACGATGAAGCTGCTGCCGGATCGGCTTCGACGCCCCGTCCTCTCGGTCTACGAACGCCGGCTCATCCAGCTCCTCGACACCGAGCGCCTGCCGCGGCATGTCGCGATCATCTGCGACGGCAACCGGAGGTGGGCGCGCGAAGCAGGTTTCGAGGACGTCAGCCATGGACACCGGGTGGGCGCACAGCGGATCGCGGACATGCTCGGCTGGTGTGCCGGGCTGGGTATCGAGGCCGTCACCATCTATTTGCTCTCGACCGAGAACCTCAACCGATCCTCCGACGAGCTGGACGCGCTCCTCGAGATCGTGCCGGACATCGTCGACGAGATCTCCTCGCCCGACGGTGAGTGGCGCATCCGCATCGTCGGCACCCTGGACTCACTGCCCGAGCCGGTGGCCGGGCGATTGCGGGCGGCCGCCGACCGGACCGCCGAACGGCGCGGGATGAACGTCAATGTCGCTGTCGGGTACGGCGGACGGCAGGAGATCGTGGACGCGGTTCGCGCGCTGCTCGAGGAAAAGGTGGCCGCCGGGGCGACTGCGACCGAGATGGTGGACGCGGTGACCGTGGAGGCGATCGACGCCAACCTCTACACCAAGGGTCAGCCCGACCCCGACCTCGTGATCCGTACGTCCGGAGAGCAGCGGTTGTCGGGATTCCTGTTGTGGCAGAGCGCCTATTCGGAGATCTGGTTCACCGACGCCTATTGGCCGGAGTTCCGCCGGGTGGACTTCTTGCGCGCCCTGCGCGACTATTCCGCGCGGAGTCGGCGGTTCGGCAAGTAGCCCCTCCGGTGTCGACCCGTACCGGGGTCAGTGTGCGATGGAGTCGGCCAGCAACCCGGTCAGCGCGCGGAGATCGCTGCTGAAGGTCGACGCCGCGGGAGTCCCGAAGCCGACACCTATCCCGCCGGTGGGGAGCGGATCGGCGTCGGGATGCCGGAACAGGGACTGCCCGGTCACCGCGACCCCACGTTCGTAGGCCCGATGTACTATCGCCCCTTCTTCGGCGTGCGCGACCGGGATGAGCGCGTGCAGGCCCGCGGCGACGCCGGGCACTTCCAGACCCACGCCGGCCAGGGCTGTCACCAGCGCGTCACGCCGGGTGCGGTAGGCCTGACGGCTGCGGCGGATGTGCCGGTCGTAGGCGCCCGAGCCGATCAGCTCGGCCAGCGTCAGCTGATCGACGATACTTGCGTCGGCTTCGCGGAATCCCTTGCCGCCCAGGATCGGTTCGACCAGATGTGCGGGAGCGGCCAGCCACCCGGCGCGGACGGCCGGCGACAGGCTCTTGCTCAGCGAACCGGTGTGGATGACGACGTCGGGTCCGAGGGCCTGCAGGGCGCCGACGGGTTCGCGGTCGTAGCGGAACTCGCCGTCGTAGTCGTCTTCGACGATGACCGCGCCGGTCCGTCGCGCCCAGTCGACGACCTGCATGCGTCGGGCCGGGGAGAGGGCGACACCGGTGGGGAACTGGTGGCTGGGGGTCAGCAGCACCGCGGCCGCGCCGGTGTGTTCGAGCTCGTCGATCACCATGCCGTCGGAGTCGATCCGCACCGGCACGACCCGGGCCCCGCCGCGCTCCAAGGCGTGCCGGTGGAACGGCAGTCCGTGGCTCTCCACCGCGATGACGCCGTCGATCACCGTGCGCGCCAACAACTCCAGCGCCGAGAGGACCGAGGTGCCGAGGATGATCTGGTCCGGGCCGATGCGGACCCCCCGTGTGCGGGCCAGGTAACCGGTGAGCGCGCTCCGCAGCTCGGTGCGACCGCGGGGATGAGCCGGGCCGAAGGCCTCGTCCGAGGTGTCGGTGAGGGCGCGACGGGTGGCGCGGATCCAGTCGTTGCGGGGGAACATGCCGGCACACGGCCGTCCGAGCGAGAAGTCGTGGCGGAGTGCGGGCACAACGGTGGAGGCGCCGGGATCGTCGACCGCCGGTGGACGTGCGGCGCCGTCGGCGACCCGGGTGGCCGATCCCTGCCGAGCGGTCAGCCATCCCTCCGCGATGAGCTCGGAGTACACTGCCGACACGGTGCCGCGCGCCAGGCCGAGGTCCGCGGCGAGGGACCGGTAGGGCGGCAGGGCGGTTCCCGGGGGTAGCCGATTCTCGAGGATCGCCGAGCGCAGGGCCTCGGTGAGGGCCCGGCGCCGGGTGGCGCCCCGTCCGCGGGCACCGGCGGCGGGATCGGGCTGCAGGTCCAGGAAGAGGTCTGCGCCGAGCCGCTCGGCGACTTCGGCCCACGGATCGGGGAGCGTCGAATTGACCCGTTTTTCTGCCATCGGATTGGACCACTTTCTTGAGCTAATCGCGGCCTAGCCTAAACCCAGAACATCCAGTTGTCCGTCCTTGAGGAGGAACGAGATGAAGATCGTGATCGTGGGAGCCAGCGGCGCGCTGGGCAGTCGGGTCGCCGACCTGCTCGTCGAGCGCGGGCACGAGGTGGTGCGTGCCCACCGTGCGAGCGGCGTCGACGCCTACACCGGAAGCGGTCTGGCGGCGGCGTTCTACGGAGCCGACGCCGTCGTCGACTGCCTCAGTCTCCAGACGTTGAAGGCCGCGGCCGCGATCGACTTCTTCGAGACCACGGCGACCCACATCGGGCGCGCCGCCACCTCCGCGGGCGTCGCACACGTCGTCGTGGTGTCGATCGCCAATGCCGACGATCCCGCGGTGAATGCCAAATTCGGTTATTACCAAGGGAAGGCGGCGCAGGAAGCCGCCTATGCGAAGGTCGTGGACCCCGCCGCGCTCACCATCGTCGCCTCGGTGCAGTGGTTCGAACTCGCCGAGCAGATGATGTCCACGATGCGATTCGGCCCGATCGCCGTGGTGCCCCGGATGCGGTGTGCGCCGGCGGCTGTGGCCGACGTGGCGGTGGCGGTCGCCGACGAGGCGACGGTGAATCCGGCCGAAAAGCGGGGTCCGTCGGGCAGGCGGAAGGTCGAGGTGAGCGGACCGGTGACCATGGACCTGGTCGATGTCGCGAAAGCGGTTGCCGCGCAGACCGGCTCGCCGCGCTGGGTACTGGGCGTGCGGTTCGGCGGGCCGGCGATCCGGGGCGGCGGGCTGGTGCCCGCCCATCCGGATGTGGTCACCACGACGACGCTCGACGGGTGGCTGGCCGGTCGCGAGCGCGCCGGGGCGGGGGACCGGCGGTGAGCGCCGACACCCGGCCGGCGACGAGAATGTGGATACCGCAGGACAATCCGTCGGTCTACAAGGCTCTGGTCGCACTGCAACGGGCGGCGTCGGCCGGCGTCGACCCGGTGATCGCCGAACTCATCGTGATCCGGGCGTCGCAGCTGAACGGGTGTGCATACTGTCTGCACATGCACACCTCCGACGCACTGGCCAAGGACATCGATCCGCACAAACTGATGCTGATCGCCGCGTGGCGCGAGGCCGGCCCGGCGTTCACGCCGGCCGAGCGGGCCGCGCTCGCCCTCACCGAGAGTGTCACGCGGATCGGGGAGAACGGCGTACCCGACGACGTGTTCGATTCGGTGCGCGCGCATTTCGACGCCGCCGAGATGGGTCAGCTGGTCGCCTCGATCGTTATGATCAACGCCTGGAACCGCATCGCACTCGCCGGCGGCTACCCGGCCGGACTCGACGAACGCCGAGCCGCATCATCGGTCAGAGCTTCCGCAGGCGCACCCGGTTGATCGAGTGGTCGTAGTCCTTGCGCAACACCAGTGACGCCCGCGGCCGGGTGGGCAGGATGTTCTCGATCAGGTTCGGGCGGTTGATCGAGGTCCACAGATCCCGTGCCGCGGCCGTCGCCTGGTTGTCGGTCAGCGACGCGTACGCGTGGAAGTGCGAGTCCGGGTTGGCGAACGACGTCGTCCGCATCTGCAGGAAACGCGAGATGTACCAGGACTCGATGTCGTCGATCTTGGCGTCGACATAGATGGAGAAGTCGAAGAGGTCCGACACCATCAGCGTCTCGCCGGTCTGCAGCACGTTGAGGCCCTCGAGGATGAGGATGTCGGGCTGGCGCACATAGTGATAGACGTCGGGCACGATGTCGTAGGCGAGGTGGGAGTACACGGGCGCGGCGACCTCGCGCGCACCCGACTTCACCTCGGTGACGAAGCGGAGCAGCGCCCGGCGATCGTAGGACTCGGGGAACCCCTTGCGGTGCAGTATGCCCCGGCGCTGCATCTCGGCGGTGCGGAGCAGGAATCCGTCGGTGGTGACCAGGTCGACCTTCGGATGCGACTCCCAGCGGGCGAGCAGGGCGGCGAGAACGCGTGCGGTCGTCGACTTCCCGACCGCGACGCTGCCGGCGATCCCGATGACGAAGGGCACCTGACGATTTGTCTGTCGCTCGCCGAGGAAGGTGGAGGTCGCCGCGAACAACCGTTGCCGCGCAGCGACTTGCAGGTGGATCAGACGTGACAGGGGCAGATAGACGTCGGCCACCTCGTCGAGGTCGATCTGCTCACCGAGGCCGACGAGCTCGGCCAGTTCGTCCTCGTTGAGGACCAGGGGCATGGACTCACGCAGTTCACGCCACTGCCTCCGGTCGAGCTCCAGGTACAGACTCGGATCCCGATCGGTGGCGTTGCGGGCCATCAGGGCAGCTCCGCCGATGTCGGATCCGCCGCTCCCGGAGTGATCATGCGTACAGCTTAGGGCGACGTGTGACGGCCCCGATCGGTAGCCTGCCGATATGCCGTCCTCGCCCGTCGCCGACGCCACCCGCGCCCGAAACCCGCTGGTGACCGAATACCTCCGACTCGGACTCGCCTTCGATCGCCTCGAACGGGGCTTCGTCGACTCCTACACCGGCGATCCTGCACTGCGAGCGGAGGTCGAGAACGGGCCCGTTCCCGATCCCGTCCGGCTCGCCGAACGTGCGCGCGGTCTGCTCGCCGACCTGCCCGGTGCACTCGATGCGGCGCGCGCCGAATTCGTCGGTGCGCACCTTCGCGCCCTGGAGTGCTCGGCCCGGAAGTTCGCCGGCGACGACGTCGGGTTCGTCGACGAGGTCCGGGCCTACTTCGACGTCGACATCGAGATGGCCGACCCGGACCGCTACCGCCAGACACATTCCGAGCTCGCGGAGGCGCTCGGCGTCCCGGGCGCCACCGGCGAGGAACTCCGCAGCGCCTATGCCGCGCACCGGCGTGCCGACGAGATCCCGCCGGAGCGGGTGGACGAATGCGTCCGCGCGTTCAGCGGCGCCCTCCGCGAACGGGTTCGATCGACATACCCGTTGCCGGACAACGAGATCGTCGAGTTCGAGGTCGTCACCGACAAGCCGTGGTCGGGATTCAACTACTACCTCGGGGACTACCGCTCGCGCGTGGCCATCAACGCCGACCTCACGCAGTACATGTCCTCCCTGCCGGCCCTCATCGCGCACGAGGCCTACCCCGGGCACCACACCGAACACTGCCGCAAGGAGCAACTCCTCCTCGGCGCCGGACACGACGAGCAGTCGATCTTCCTGGTCAACACGCCGCAGTGCCTGATGGCCGAGGGCCTCGCCGATCACGCCCTCGCCGCGATCGCCGGCACCGACTGGGGCGCGTGGGCGCAGGAGATCTACGCCGACCTCGGCCTCCGCTTCGACG
Source organism: Gordonia sp. PvP123 (assembly GCF_040547295.1). Lineage (NCBI taxonomy): Bacteria > Bacillati > Actinomycetota > Actinomycetes > Mycobacteriales > Gordoniaceae > Gordonia > Gordonia sp. PvP123. The sequence continues at coordinate 268,824 of NZ_JBEPPN010000002.1, forward strand.
CCGAGCGCGCCATGCGCGTCGGACGTGCCACGGCCGGGCTCCTGTCCGTCCGGCAGGACGCCGCACTCATGCTGCACGACCGCCACACCGACGCCGACACGGTCGCCGAACACCTCCGGCGCTGGCTCCTCGCTCCCGAGGAACGGGCCCGGCAGATGCTGCGCTTCCTCACCTCACCGCTGTGGCGCGCGTACATCAGCACCTACGTCGAGGGTTATCGGTTGCTCGGGCAGTGGCTCGACACCGCCGACGACCGCGCCGCCGCCTTCGGACGCCTGCTCGACGAGCCACTCATCCCGGCGAGTCTGCGGCGGGAACTGGCACACCCTTCGTGACGTCCCTCCGCAGGCTCCGGGACTCCTCAGGGAGCGGGCGGGGAGTCTGCGGCGCGAACTCGAGTAGTCACTCGGCCCGCTCGCTTCGCTCCCGGCGCCTGATCGAGTCGGCCCGCTCGCTTCGCTCCCGGCGCCGGGTACCTAGAATCGGGGCATGACCGCGAACCCGTCATCCGTGAACTCGATGTCCCTGGCCGAGCTCGACCCCGATGTCGCCGCCGCCATGAACGGCGAACTCAGCCGCCAGCGCGACACCCTCGAGATGATCGCCTCGGAGAACTTCGTGCCGCGCGCGGTCCTGCAGGCGCAGGGCAGCGTGCTCACCAACAAGTACGCCGAGGGATATCCGGGACGCCGCTACTACGGCGGCTGCGAGTACGTCGACGTCGTCGAGGACATCGCACGCAACCGTGCGAAGGAACTGTTCGGCGCCGACTTCGCCAACGTGCAGCCGCACTCGGGTGCCCAGGCCAACGCCGCGGTGCTGCAGGCGCTCATGGAGCCGGGGGAGACCATGCTCGGTCTCGACCTCGCCCACGGCGGTCACCTCACCCACGGCATGCGCCTGAACTTCTCCGGCAAGCTCTACGAGAACGCCTTCTACGGCGTCAGCAAAGAGGATTTCCGCATCGACATGGACGAGGTGCGCAAGATCGCCCTCGACGTGAAGCCGAAGGTCATCGTGGCCGGCTGGTCGGCCTACCCCCGGACGCTCGACTTCGAGGCGTTCCGGTCCATCGCCGACGAGGTCGGCGCCCACCTCTGGGTCGACATGGCGCACTTCGCCGGCCTCGTCGCCGCCGGACTCCACCCGTCACCGGTGCCGCACGCCGACGTCGTCTCCTCGACCGTGCACAAGACGCTCGGCGGTCCTCGTTCGGGAATCATCCTGGCCAAGCAGGAGTGGGCCAAGAAGCTGAACTCCGCGGTCTTCCCCGGGCAGCAGGGCGGTCCGCTCATGCATGCCATCGCGGGCAAGGCCGTCGCCCTGAAGATCGCCGCCACCGAGGAATTCGCCGAGCGCCAGCGCCGCACCCTGTCCGGTGCCCGGGCTCTCGCCGAGCGACTCACGGGCTCCGACGTCGCCAAGGCCGGGGTCTCGGTGCTGACCGGTGGCACCGACGTCCACCTCGTCCTGGTCGACCTGCGCGACAGCGCGCTCGACGGCCAGCAGGCCGAGGACCTGCTCCACCAGGTCGGTATCACCGTCAACCGCAACGCGGTGCCCTTCGATCCGCGTCCGCCCATGGTCACCTCGGGCCTGCGTATCGGTACTCCCGCGCTGGCCACGCGCGGCTTCGGCGACGAGCAGTTCACCGAGGTCGCCGACATCATCGCGACCGCGCTCGCCGCCGGTGAGTCCGCCGACGTCACCGCCCTGCGCGGGCGCGTGTCCAAGCTCGCGCTCGACTTCCCGCTCTACGAAGGTCTCGAGGAGTGGGGCCTCATGAGCCGGATCTGACCTCGATTGCCCGGCCGGGCATCGCGTCAGTATCCTTTCACCGATGAACGCCCTCACTGAAGACGACCTGATCATCGCACTCGAGAAGGCTCTTCCCGAGATCGCGGAAGACCACCAGTCGGCTGCGAGCCCCTGGAATCCGCACGACTGGGTGCCGTGGGACGACGGACGCAACTTCGGGTTCCTCGGCGGTTCGGACTTCGATCCGTCGGAGGCCTTCCTGTCCGACGAGGCACGCGCCGGGCTCCTCGCGCTCCTGCTGACCAAGGACAACCTGCCGTCGTATCACCGGGTGCTGGCCAAGCACTTCCCGGCGTTCTCCGACTGGCGGCAGCTCGTGGGCGTGTGGACCGCCGAGGACAACCGGCACGCCATCGTGCTGCGCGACTACCTCGTCGTCCGGCGCGCCATCGATCCGGTGGACGCCGAGGAGCGTCGCCGCATCCACGTCACGCAGGGTTACCGGCAGATCCCGGAGCAGGTCGACCCGCTCGGCCCGCTCGACGTACTCGCGCTGATGGCCGTGCACGAGAACCAGTGCGTGCACTTCATCAAGCGCCTGACGGCGGTTGCCGGCGACGAGACACTCGTCGAGATCCTGACGAAGATCGCCAATGACGACCAGGGGCAGGCAACCACCTTCGGCGCGTTCCTCAACGCCGGGATCATCGCCGACCAGGACGCCACCGTCCTCGCCATCGACAGCGCGCTGGCCCTCGACGAACCCATCGGCCACGACATCGCCGATTTCGACGCCGAGCGCGCTCTCATCGCCGACTACGAGGACGACGACGTGAAGGCGGCCATCGCCGCGGCACTGGCCGACGCGGTCAAGCTCGACACCGTCTCGGGACTCGGCACGGAGGCGGAGGCCGCGCGCACCCGCATCCTCGCGCGCGCCGGCCGCTGACTCCTCGGCCCACCGCGACGGCATCGCGGATATGAACACGGCGCCACCGGGACGACAAAAGTCCTGGTGGCGCCGTGTTGCGTCTCCGCTCCTCACGATACGGCGGTTTACCCACAATTCACGCCGACACACCCGATTCCGGCGCGCCGCCTGAGGTTTTCGCGCGTACGTTGGCGAGTGACGGACCGCGGGGAAGCGGTTCGTTCGGGAGGTTCAATTCGTGGTTTGTGCGAACAACGCGAGGGGGCCGGCCCCGGTCCTCGTCCACCTCGGCTGACGCCGGGACAGCGGACAATTGGACCGCCGGTCGACCAACACCGGTTTGTGCGGGTGCCGCACGAATGTAGGAGCCCCACGTGACCACACGCACCTACGTCCTCGATACCTCCGTGCTGCTGTCCGACCCCTGGGCGGTCATGCGCTTCGCCGAACACCACGTCGTGCTGCCACTGGTGGTCATCAGCGAACTCGAGGGCAAACGTCACCACCACGAACTCGGCTGGTTCGCACGTGAGGCGTTGCGCATGCTCGACGACATGCGACTCGAACACGGTCGGCTCGACCTGCCGCTCGAGATCGGCGATGACGGCGGCACCCTCCAGGTGGAGCTCAACCACACCGACCCCGCGGTTCTGCCCGCCGGATTCCGCACCGACTCCAACGACTCCCGCATCCTCGCGTGTGCCCTGAACCTGCGCGCCGAGGGCAAGGACGTGACCCTGGTGTCCAAGGACACGCCGCTGCGTGTGAAGGCCGGCGCGGTGGGGCTGGCCGCCGACGAGTACCACGCCCAGGACGTCGTCGTGTCGGGGTGGTCGGGCATGACCGAACTCGACGTCGAGACCGCCGCGATCAACACGCTGTTCGCCGAGGGCGTCGTGGACATCGACGAGGCCCGGGAGCTCCCGTGCCACACCGGAATCCGATTGCTCAGCGCCACGTCGAGTGCGTTGGGCCGGGTGAATGCCGACAAGCGGGTGCAGTTGGTACGTGGCGACCGCGAGGCCTTCGGACTCCACGGACGGTCGGCCGAGCAGCGGGTCGCGCTCGATCTGCTCCTCGACGACAGCGTCGGGATCGTGTCGCTCGGCGGCAAGGCGGGCACCGGCAAATCGGCGTTGGCGCTCTGCGCGGGACTCGAAGCCGTCCTGGAGAAGCGCACGCAGCGCAAGGTTGTCGTGTTCCGTCCGCTGTACGCGGTCGGTGGGCAGCAATTGGGCTACCTGCCCGGTAGTGAGTCGGACAAGATGGGTCCGTGGGCGCAGGCGGTGTTCGACACCCTCGAAGGACTCGCGTCACCGGAGGTCATCGACGAGGTTCTCAGCCGCGGGATGCTGGAGGTGCTGCCGCTGACGCACATCCGTGGACGTTCACTGCACGACTCGTTCGTCATCGTCGACGAGGCGCAGTCGCTGGAACGCAACGTGTTGCTCACCGTTCTCTCCCGGTTGGGTTCGGGGTCGCGGGTGGTGCTGACGCACGACGTCGCCCAGCGCGACAACCTCCGGGTGGGCCGTCACGACGGTGTGGCCGCAGTCATCGAGAAGCTCAAGGGGCACCCGCTCTTCGCACACATCACGCTCACCCGCAGCGAGCGTTCGCCGATCGCCGCACTGGTGACCGAGATGCTCGAGGAGTTCGCACCGTAGTCGGCGGCTCATCGGCCCGGGGTGCGTGATCTTCGGCCACACAACAGGTTCGGCCCGTAACGCGAAGGCCGCGTCGACTTCCCGAGGGGCGGGAGTCGACGCGGCCTTCGGTGTCGGATCAGGCGGTCGGCGGTTCGATCGGGGTGAAGTCGCCCAGCGCATTCAACAGGTCGACGATGGCGGTGAGCAGTTCGACGTTCTCCAAGGATGTCATTTGTTCTTCCTTTGATCGACTGGCTATCCGGTGTGACGAACGCCTTCTCGAGGCGACGTCGTTTGCGACAGTAATGATTTAATAACAAACGCGCAAACACGATCCTGGCTATTTCTATAAATAGACGAGAATGGTTTCTGGGAATCACGGGTTGTCCTGCATCGCAAATCATGACAATTCACAGTTTTTCTATCGAGAACCGCATTTCACGGGCGGCGCGCGAGTGGTCTGAGGGGTACCGGCCGACACCCGATCCGAACCGCACCGTGACCAGGACGTGACTCATCGACTCTTGCGCACTGTCACACTGGTGTGGTGCAGAAGTTACTGATGAGGCAAATGAGACTGCTGGGACTACTGGTGATCGCGGTGCTGGCCGCGACTGTCGGCGGTGCCGGCCAGTCGCTCGCCGCCCCAGAGACAACTACACCCGGGACGACGACGCCGGAGACCTCCACGACGCCGGGTCCCGGCGCGACGCCCGGATCGGAGATTCCGCTGCTCGACGGCATCCTCGACCAGTTGGCGGGGACCGGATCGGCCGATGGCGCCGACGCACCCGGAACGGGCGGGGCGACCAGCCAGATGATCGTCGTCACGGCGCCGAAGGCGTCCGACACCACCGCCACCCTGACGGCGTTCGACAAGGGCGCCGACGGTGGGTGGAAACCGGTCATCGGCCCGACGAAGGCATCGCTCGGATCGCTGGGCATGGGGGAGCCGAAGGACAACGTCCACCGGACGCCGGCGGGCACCTTCGCGCTCGACCAGGCGTTCGGCCGCGCGGCGAACCCCGGCACCAAGATGCCCTACCTCAAGGTCGACCAACAGGACTGGTGGGACTCGAACATGAAGTCGCCGACCTACAACACGCACGTACGGCAGCCGCAGAGCCCGGGCGGGGACAGTGAGAACCTGTACAACTCCGGGCCGGTCTACGACTATGCGGTCAACATCGCGCACAATCCGCAGCGCACCCCGGGCCGGGCCTCGGCGATGTTCCTCCACGTCACCAACGGTCAACCGACCATGGGCTGTGTCGCCATCGAGCGTGAACTGATGAAGCAGATCCTCGTGTGGCTCGATCCGGCGAAGAACCCGAAAATCACCATCGGGGTCAATCAGGGGGCACCGGCCGGCGAAGCGCCCGGAGCAACCCCTCAAACCGCTCCGGGCACGACGCCTCCGGGGACGACACCGCCCGCCACGTCGGGTGTCCCGGGTGCCGATGTCCTAACCGGACTGCTCTCGCAGCTGGTCGGTGTGGTTCCCTCGCTGTTCGGACTCGCCGGTCAGGCGGGCTGACGGCGAGCCGCACCCGGACTAGGACGTCGAGAGGCTCATCCGGGCGCATCGGCACCCCGGGCACCACGTGGTGTCGGTGCCGATGTGCCAGCCGTTGACCCGGGCGAGGTCATCCAGATCGGACCGACGGAGGCGAATGCGGACGGTGAAGCTGCGTCCGCAACTGTCGCAGTTCCGGTCGAAGGGGGACCCTTCGGTTTCCACGAGCGCGGAAACAACTGTCATCTCGGTGGACCTTCTGTCGTTCGGGGACGTATCGGGTCGTGGTCGTCCGAGGGCCCTCCCACACTCGGACGAGCGACCACTTCAGTCTCAGCGTATGTGATATAGATCTCAAGGGTCCAATGACACATCGTTCGACGGACGGCGCCGGCGTCGGGTCATCGACCGAACGGGACGACCATGACCGGGCATCGGGCTCCCTGCAGGACAGCGCGGGCGGTCGAACCCAGCAGCATGTGGTCGAAGCCGCCGCGCCCGCGGGCGCCGACCACCACCAGCTGCGCGGCCTGTGCGTGATCGAGGAGTGCTCGCGCCGGACGATCCCGAACGACGGAGCGCCGAACCCGGACCGTCGGGTGGTCTGCGCGCAGCGAACGGAGTTCGTCGTCGAGCCAGCCCGTCGCAACCCGGGTGCGCAGGTTCCGCCAGGCGATCAGGTCGTGCTCTGGTGACAGTGTCGTCGGATCACGGTCGGACCCGTCCGAGTCGCTCCAGGCGTGGACAACCGTGAGGGCGACACCGCGGACCGCTGCCTCGGCGAAAGCGGCGGTCGCGGCCCGGCGACTCGCGCGCGACCCGTCCACGCCGACCACAACCGCAGCCGACAACGATTCACGAGCGACCGGACCCGGGTCACGGACCACGGTCAACGGACTCCGGCAGTGTTCGGCGAGTGCAACCGCGACCGATCCCAGCGGAACGCGGTCGGCTGCGCGATGACCTCGGTTGCCGACGACCAGCATCCGTGCCGCCGCCGAGGCGTCGAGCAGAGTGGGTATGGGCGGTGCGCACTCGATCCGGCTGGTGATCCAGTCGATCTGAGCGGTCGCCTGACCCGATTCCGCGATCGCCCGGCGCGAGTCCGACAGCGCCCGCTCGGCGCGCCTCCGCAGTGGCTCGAGGGCCTGCGGGCTCTCGGCGACGAGGCCGGCCGACGGGCAGGCCGCGGACACGAGCTGGAGCGGTGAATCGTGCAACCGGGCATCGCGTGCCGCCCAGCACGCCGCCGTGCGGGCGGTGGCCGAACCGTCGATCCCGACGATTGTGGACGCAGTCAACGCGGTTGCCCCCTCTGCAGGCCGCACACCGGTGACCCCCGTGGGGTCCGTGCCTTCCAGTACACGACCCCGCGTCACGGCGCGCATGCGACGAAGATCCCCCATCGTGGGGACCAAGGACCCTGTCGGGGAGGGCTCAGCGTCGTCGATCGCGGTTCGCGGCCTTGGCCGCATACACGGCCGCCTGCGTGCGCCGTTCCATCCCGAGCCGGCTGAGAAGTCGCGAGACGTAGTTCTTGACGGTTTTCTCCGCGAGATGCATGCGAGCGGCGATCTGACGGTTCGTCAGACCCTCTCCGAGGAGGGCGAGCAGTGTGCGGTCCTGTTCGCTGAGACCGTCGTCCACGGGCTTCTCGGCGTCCTGTCGCGCGCGCAATCGGTCCATCAGGGCCGCGGCGGCGCGGTTGTCGAGCAGCGATCGACCGGCGCCGACCTCCGTGATGGCCCGTGCCAGCTCCATACCGGTGATGTCCTTGATGACATAGCCGCTGGCCCCGGCCAGGATGGCGTCCATCATCGCCTCGTCGTCGGTCAGCGAGGTCAGCATGAGACAGCGGAGGCCGTCCACCCTGCTCAGGAGGTCGCGGCACAGTTCGATGCCGTTGCCGTCAGGCAGCCGGACATCGAGTACGGCGACGTCCGGCGACACCGCGGGAATCCGCGCCAGCGCCTGCGCGACGGACGCGGCTTCGCCGACCACCTCAACGTCGGCTACGGAGTCGAGGAGTTCGACAAGACCCCGGCGGACGATTTCGTGGTCGTCGACCAGGAAAACCCGGATCATGCCGTCTCCCTCCGGCAACGGACGCACAGATTGTACGGCGCGGCGAACGATATCGCCGAATGTGCGCACGGCGAACAAACGATTTCCCCGGATTCCGCGGTCCGAAACCTCGTTCGACCGAAGCACGGCGGTTGAATTCGTCTCTGACTATGATCTGAATATGGTTTCCGAATTCTCGGAACTCGACCCGAGATCGCTCGAAATGCAGAAAGCGCTGTCGCAGATGCGATTGCGCGAGTTGCTCGACGAGGTCTCCGACCGGATCGGTCAGATCGCCGACGTGCGCGATCAGACCGACGGACTTCTCCAGGCGATGCTCGTCGTCAGCTCCGGGCTCGACCTGGAAACCACGCTCGAATCGATCGTCGCGTCGGCGATCCGGCTGGTCGACGCCGAGTACGGCGCGCTCGGTGTGCTCGGGAGCGGCCACCACCTGTCCGCATTCCTCTCGCAGGGCATCGACGACGACACCCGCGTGCTGATCGGCAACCTGCCCACCGGGGGCGGCGTCCTCGGCCAGCTCATCGATCAGCCCGAACTCCTGCGACTGTCCGACCTGTCCGAGCACCCCGAATCGGTGGGATTCCCCGCCAATCATCCGCCGATGACCAGTTTCCTCGGCACCCCGATCCGGGTTCGGGACGAGATCTTCGGCAATCTCTACCTGACCGAGAAGAAGAACGGCGGGGTGTTCACCGAGGACGACGAGGTGGTGATCCAGGCGCTGGCCTCGGCGGCCGGGATCGCCATCGACAACGCCCGGCTCTACGAGCAGGCACAGAATCAGCTGGCCTGGATCGAGGCCAACCGCGACGTGATGACCGAATTGCTGACCGGCGCAGACCATCAGGATGTCCTCGAACAGATCGCACGGAAGGTGCTGAACCTCGCCGATGCCGACCTCGTCTTCATCGCCGAACCCCACGACACCGAGGAGCCCGTCGAACTGATCGACGAACTCGTCATCACGGTGGCCGAAGGAGCCGACGGGCACGTGTTCCGCGGGCAGAGCATCCCCATCACCGGGTCGACATCGGGAACCGCGTTCGTCCAGCGGACCCCGGTACTCCGTAATCACCTGGAATACGACGTCGGCGATTCGACGCGCTACGGGCCGGTCATGGCCGCCCCGCTGCGCACGGCGGATTCCACCAGGGGCGTGCTGATCGCGATGCGGGCCGACGGACGAGAACCGTTCGCGCGGGATCTCCTCGGGCTCAGCGCGGACTTCGCCGACCAGGCCGCACTGGCACTGCAAATGGCCACCGCGACGATGCAGACCCACCAGATGCGGGTCCTCGAAGATCGGGAACGCATCGCCCGCGATCTACACGATCACGTGATCCAGCGGATCTTCGCCGAAGGTCTCAGTCTGCAAGCGACGCTGCAGCGCACTCATTCACCCGACATCCGCTCGCGACTCACCCGCTCCATCAACAACCTGCAGGACATCGTCCAGGAGGTCCGGACGACCATCTTCGATCTGCAGGCCGAGGACATGACGGTGACCCGTCTGCGGCAGCGTGTGCAGGAGGTCATCGACCAGCAGATCGACGACCTGCCGATACAGATGCACGTCCGGACCTCGGGCCCGCTGTCGGTGGTCGAGCCACCGCTGGCCGAGCACGTCGTCGCCGTGACGCGCGAGGCGGTCAGCAACGTCGTCAAGCACGCCCGGGCGACGACGGTGACGGTGTCGATCGCGGTCGCCGACGAACTCGTGGTCGAGGTCATCGACGACGGCATCGGCCTGCCGTCGGACGTGACCCCCAGCGGCCTGCGCAATCTCGCACTCCGCGCGGAGAAGGTCGGCGGCGAGTTCACGCTGACCACTCCGCCGGACGGCGGTGGTCTCGCGCTGCGGTGGTCAGCGCAGCTCTAGCGGGGACGGGTCGGTCTCGGCGGGCAGCCGCCAGGCCGATGTCCGCTCGGTCAGCCAGGCCACTGAGTGCAGCCCGGTCAGCACGCCGAAGAGCACCAGCAGCCACACCGACAACCCGATGATCGCGCAAGCGACGAAGGCGGCGAACAGAACGACGAGAACGGCCGTGAAGGTGATGACGGTCCCCCTGGGAGAGGCTGGCTCCGACGGTGTGCGGAGAAACGGACCCCCACACCATCCACCGGTGGCGCACCCGGCGGGAGGGGCCGAAGGTCACCGACGGGAGGGCCAATGACCAAGCGGACGTCAGCTCCGGCGGCCTCGCTTCAGCTCGAAGCCGGCCACGTGGCCGCGGGGGTCGTCGTCCCGCGGCGCCGTCGCCATCTCGATCTGTGTCCGCGCCTGATCGAGCACGGGAGTGTCCGGGTCGAGGACCGAGAGGTATCGGTCGTGCGCGGCCAGAGCATGCACGGCCGTGTCGATCTGATCCTCGACCTCGACGACGTGGGTCGCCGCCGGGCCGTTCTCGAACAACCACGACGGTGGCGACTCCAGGGCGTCGTAGGTGTCGAGCACCGCCGCCGCGAACTCCATGTGGTCGCGCTGGTTCGGCATCCCCGGCGCCCATTCGGGGCCGCCGAACAGCGACACGATGACCTGCGGGCGGACGCGGTCGACGGTCTCGGCGATCTTGGCCCGCAACTCGGGGACATTGCGGATATCGCTGTCCGGAAAGCCCCAGAACTCGACCTCGTCGACGCCGACGATCGACGCCGACGCGCGCTGCTCGGCTTCCCGCAGCGGGCCGCATTCGGCCGGTGCCAGACCCTCGATGCCCCGCTCGCCGCTCGAGGCCAACGCGTACACCACGCGTCGGCCCTCGCCGGTCCAGCGGGCGACGGCCGCCGCCATCCCGTATTCGGGATCATCCGGGTGGGCGACGAGCACGAGCGCGGTCTGCCAGTCGGTGGGGAAGGGAAGCAGTTGCGCCGCCACGGTTCTCAGCGCTCCCGGTCGAGATTGGCCATCTTCAGCACGTCCAGTCGGGCGTCGAGCTCGTCCTCGGTCAGTTTCTCGCCGACCAGGCCGCGGTCGAGGACCGTCTCCCGGATCGTCTTGCCGTCCTTGAGGGCCTGCTTGGCCACGGCTGCCGCTTCCTCGTACCCGATGGCGCTGTTGAGCGGGGTGACGATCGAGGGCGAACTCTCCGCGAGGGTGCGCAACCGCTCGGTGTTGGCCCGCAGGCCGGCGATGCACCGATCGGCGAACAACCGGGAGACGTTGGCGAGCAGCTTCTCCGACTCGAGGACGTTGCGCGCCATCATCGGGATGTAGACGTTGAGCTCGAACGCTCCGTTGCCACCTCCCCAGGTGACCGCGGCGTCGTTCCCGATGACCTGCGCCGCGACCTGTGTGACCGCTTCGGGCAGAACGGGATTGACCTTGCCCGGCATGATGGAGCTGCCCGGCTGCAGGTCCGGGAGGAGGATCTCACCGAGTCCGGTGAGAGGACCCGAGCCCATCCAGCGGACGTCGTTGGCGATCTTGGTGAGTGACACCGCGATCGTCTTCAGTTGACCGGAGAGTTCGACGAGCCCGTCGCGGGCCGCCTGTGCCTCGAAGTTGTCCTTCGCGAGGGTGAGGGACTCGACACCGGTGCGTCGTACGAGTTCGGCGACGACCTTGGTGCCGAAACCGGCCGGGGCGTTGAGGCCGGTGCCGACGGCGGTGCCGCCGATGGGCAGTTCGCCGACGCGGGGGAGGGTCGCAGTGATCCGCTCGATACCCGCCTCGACCTGGCGCGCGTAGCCGCCGAACTCCTGACCGAGCGTGACCGGTACGGCGTCCATCAGGTGCGTGCGACCGCTCTTGACAACCTCACGCCACTCGGTTGCCTTGTCGCCAAGCGCCTTCTGCAGGTGCTCGAGCGCCGGGATCAGATCGGTGACGGCAGCTTCGGTCGCGGCGACGTGCGTCGCCGTCGGGAACGTGTCGTTCGACGACTGGGACATGTTGACATGGTCGTTGGGGTGGACGTCCACGCCGCGTGACTTCGCGATCGACGCGATGACCTCGTTGGTGTTCATGTTCGAGCTGGTGCCCGAACCGGTCTGGAACACATCGATCGGGAACTGGTCGTCGTGGAGACCGTCGGCGATCTCGGTCGCCGCGGCGACGATCGCCTCGGCCTTCTCTGTGTCGAGGAGGCCGAGGTCGGAGTTGACCGTGGCGCAGGCCGCCTTCAGCAGTCCCATCGCGCGGATCTGCGTGCGCTCGAGCGGGCGTCCGCTGATCGGGAAGTTCTCGACCGCGCGCTGCGTCTGGGCCCGCCACAGGGCGTCGACGGGCACCCGGACCTCGCCCATGGTGTCGTGCTCGATGCGGTACTGCTCGTCTGCCTCGGTCATCGGTGACTACTCCTTCGATCGAATCCTTATGCCGCTCAGCGGAACGTTCACGGCCCCGCTCGGGTCGGTGAAAAAGTCGTTGCCCTTGTCGTCAACAACGATGAATGCGGGAAAATTCTCGACCTCGATCTTCCACACGGCCTCCATGCCGAGTTCGGGGTACTCGATGATCTCCTGGCTCTTGATGCAGTCGAGCGCCAGACGTGCCGCGGGCCCGCCGATCGAGCCCAGATAGAAACCGCCGTGCGAGCCGCAGGCCTCGGTGACCTGTTTGGATCGATTTCCCTTGGCCAGCATGACCATCGAGCCACCCGCGGCCTGGAACTGCTCGACGTAGCTGTCCATCCGGCCGGCCGTGGTCGGCCCGAACGATCCCGACGCCATGCCCTCGGGGGTCTTCGCCGGTCCCGCGTAGTAGACGGGGTGGTCGCGCAGGTAGTCGGGCATCGGCTCGCCTGCGTCGAGACGCTCCTTGATCTTGGCGTGGGCGATGTCGCGCGCGACGACCAGCGGCCCGGTCAGCGACAGACGCGTCTTGACCGGATACTCCGAGAGCTGCGCGAGGATCTCGGCCATCGGCCGGTTGAGGTCCACCTCGACGACTTCGCCGCCCGAGATGTCTTCGGCCACACCGGCTGCGGGCATGTAGCGGGCCGGATCGGTCTCGAGCTGCTCGAGGAAGACCCCGTCGGCGGTGATCTTGCCGAGGGCCTGCCGGTCGGCCGAACACGACACCGCGATCGCCACCGGGCACGACGCGCCGTGGCGGGGCAGGCGGACGACGCGCACGTCGTGGCAGAAGTACTTGCCGCCGAACTGTGCTCCGATGCCGAAGGACTGGGTCAGTTCGAAGACCTTGTCCTCGAGCTCGAGGTCACGGAACCCGTGGGCCGACATCGAACCCTCCGTGGGCAGGTTGTCGAGATAGTGGGCCGACGCGTATTTGGCGGTCTTGAGCGCGAATTCGGCTGAGGTACCGCCGATCACGACGGCGAGGTGATACGGCGGGCACGCCGCCGTGCCCAGTGAGCGGATCTTCTCGTCGAGGAACGTGAGGATGCTCGTCGGGTTCAGGATCGCCTTGGTCTCCTGGAACAGGAACGACTTGTTGGCGCTGCCACCGCCCTTGGCCATGAACAGGAACTTGTATTCCGGACCCTTGGGTCCCTGCTCGGTCGCGTAGATCTCGACCTGCGCGGGCAGGTTGGAGCCGGTGTTCTTCTCCTCGTAGGTCGTCAGCGGGGCCAGCTGCGAGTACCGCAGGTTCAGCTGGGTGTAGGCGTCGTAGACACCCCGGGAGATGGCTTCGGCGTCGTCGGTGCCGGTCAGGACCCCTTCGCTCTTCTTGCCCATCACGATCGCGGTGCCGGTGTCCTGGCACATGGGCAGCACGCCGCCGGCGGAGATGTTGACGTTCTTGAGCAGGTCGAGGGCGACGAAACGGTCGTTGCCCGACGCCTCCGGGTCGTCGATGATCTTGCGCAGCTGCGCGAGGTGAGCCGGGCGCAGGTAGTGGCTGATGTCGTGCATGGCCTCGGCGGTGAGCCTCCGGATGGCCTCCGGATCGACCTGCAGGAAGGTCCGACCGCCCGCGGAGAACGTGGACACACCGTCGGTCGTGATCAACCGGTACGGGGTCTCGTCGGCGCCGGTGGGGAGCAGATCGGAGTAGAGAAACTCGGGGGCTGAGGCTGGTTTACTCACGGACCGCATCGTATCGCCCGACGAGAACGGCCCCACGCCAGAGGTTCGCTCGTCGTCGAGCCTCGTGGACATGGGGCCGGTGGGGGCCCGGGATCGGAAGTCACCGCATTCGGTGCGATCTCAGAGATCGAGACGCGAGTACCCGCGGAGCTTGGCCGGCTTGTGCACGGCCTCGATACGACGGACGGTGCCGGACTTCGACCGCATCACCAGCGACCGGGTGGTGGCACCGTTCGGTCGGTAGGTGACGCCGCGCAGCATGTCGCCGTTGGTGACACCGGTGGCGCAGAAGAAGGCGTTCTCGCCGCTGACGAGGATGTCGTTGGTCAGGACGCGGTCGAGGTCGTGGCCGGCGTCGAGGGCCTTCTGGCGCTCCTGGTCGGTCTGGGGCCACAGCTTGCCCTGGATCTCGCCGCCCATGCACTTCATCGCCACCGCGGTGATGATGCCCTCGGGGGTGCCGCCGACGCCCATCAGCATGTCGACGGTGGAGTAGTCGTCGGCCGCGGCAACGGCACCGGCGACGTCGCCGTCGGAGATGAGGCGGATCTTGGCGCCGGCCTGACGGATCTCGCCGATGAGATCGGCATGGCGCGGACGGTCGAGGACGATGACCGTCAGGTCCGCGACGTCGATCCCCTTCGCCTTGGCGACCGAGTTGATGTTCCACTCGACGGACTCGTTGATGTTGATGGCGCCCTTGGCGTCCGGCCCGACGGCGATCTTGTCCATGTAGAACACCGCTGACGGGTCGTACATGGTGCCGCGCTCGCTGACGGCGAGCACCGAGATCGAGTTGGGGCGGCCCTCTGCCATCAGCGTGGTGCCGTCGATGGGGTCGACGGCGACATCGCAGTCGGGGCCCTCGCCGTTGCCGACCTCCTCGCCGTTGTAGAGCATCGGCGCCTCGTCCTTCTCGCCTTCGCCGATGACCACGACACCGCGCATCGACACCGACGAGAGAAGTTCGCGCATCGCGTCGACGGCGGCGCCGTCACCGCCGTTCTTGTCACCCCGGCCGACCCATCGCCCGGCCGCGAGAGCAGCCGACTCGGTCACGCGGACCAACTCCATCGCGAGGTTGCGGTCCGGGGCCTGATGGGTGCTGGCGGTCATGGGCAATCGACTCCTCTGTTCGGCGCTGATCGGGGAGCGCCGAGTGATTGTGGCGGTGGTCTCAGAGACCATCCTTGCATGTCACACCGGGCATTCGGTCAGTGACCCTGCTGGTGGGATACTCGGCGCCATGGCAGACAAACCCCGCATTCTGATCAACGGCAAGGACATGTTCTGGTCGTTGGTGCCGTTGCTCGCCCTGTGCGCGCTGGTGCTGATCGCGTCGGGGAACTGCTCGGTCGGGGCGTCGAAAGACGTGGCCGACAGCAAGCTGCCGCCGTTCGACGTGGTCAGCGCTTTGAATGCCGACGCGAGTCAGCTCCCGTTCCCGATCCGCCGCCCGCCGACGCCGGCGGGGTGGCGGCCCAACTCCGGTTCGTCGGACGCGATCGAGGGGCACCGGATCAGCACGGTGGGGTGGCTGAGCAGCGGTGGCGCGTATGTCCAGCTCAGCCAGACCGATGCGCCGGAGGACGTGTTCGTGCCGTATCTGGGCGGGAGTCGGGGTGATTTCGGCGACATCGCCGGCACCGGCACTCGGCAGGCAGGTGGGCGCCAGTGGGTGACCTACGAGACGGCGGAGGGCAAGAAGTTCTGGATCACCGATCTCGGCGCCGTTCGCATCGCGGTGCTGTCGCGGGGCAGCGATGCCGACATCGAGACGATCGCGTCGTCGGTCGTCGCCCAGGCCCCGCTGCGAATGGGGTAGCGCACTACTCGTGAGGACCCGGGTCGGAGTCCATAGCGTCGTCTCCAGGAGGCGCTCATGGATGGGGGATCCGGGTTCGGGCCACACTTCGTGTGGACGCGACTCGTAGTGGCCGCGGTCCTGGTGATGCTGGTGGTGGTCGTTCCGGGGCAACGTGCGGGCGCGATCGTCGTGCACGCCGTACCGCCCGCCGCAGTGGCGGCGACCGCGCCCGGTCCGGGTCTGGGGCCATCCTCCGAAACCGTGGTGGGGCGGCCGCTTTCCTCCCGATCGAGGGGCCGGGAGGATCGTCGGCCGGTCCTCGCCCGAGCCGCTGCGCGACCGTCCGCCGAACATGCTCGCATCAGCGCTCTCGACCGTGAGGTGCTCGCGCGGTTCGACTGATCAGTCGTCGTCCTCGTCGTCGCGGTCGGTGCTCTTCTCGGAGATGACCGCCTCGATGCGTTCCCGTGCTCCGCGCAGGTGCTCCTCGCAGCGCGTGGCGAGGGCCTCGCCGCGTTCCCACAGTGCCAGCGAGGCGTCGAGATCGAGCCCGCCGTGCTCGAGCGTGGTGACGATCTCGGCGAGCTCGTCCCGTGCCTCCTCGTATCCGAGTTCGTCGATGGGGGTGAATGTCTCGTCGGTGCTCACGCGTCTCCTCCGTCTGTCTGCGCGTTCGTCGGTCTCGTGGCGGATCGGGCGCGGGAGCGTCGTGGGGCTGGTCCGTCGACCCGTGCGGTCGCGGCGCCGTCGGCGACCCGGATGCGCAGGGACGCGCCCGGTGGCAGGTCCGCGAGGGCGCCGACCACATGCGGCGGGTCGGTGTCGGTGCGCTGGACCACCGCGTAGCCGCGCGCCAGCGTCTGTGCGGGACCGAGGGTGGACAGTCGCGCGGCGAGATGGTCGCCGCGACGTTCCTCGGAGTCGATGTGGCGCAACACATCCCGACGCAGCGCGCGGACCAGCTCGGCCACCCGCGCGGCTTCGGAGTCCACCAGCACCCCGGGACGGGCCAGTACCGGACGGGCCCGGAACGACCCCACGACGCCGGACTCCCGGCGCACCCAGTTGCGCAGCGCCTGCGCACTCCGGCGACGCAGGTCGGCGATCCCGGCGAGTTCGGCCTCGACGTCGGGGACCACGCGTTTGGCGGCATCGGTCGGGGTCGCCGCGCGCAGGTCCGCGACGAAATCGAGCAACGGATTGTCCGGTTCGTGTCCGATCGCGCTGACCACCGGTGTCCGGCATCGTGCGACCGCGCGCAACAACGCCTCGTCGGAGAAGGGGAGCAGGTCTTCGACGCTGCCCCCGCCCCGCGCGATGATGATGACCTCGACATCTGGATGTGCGTCGAGTTCGGCGAGATGGGTGAGGATGCGGGCGACGGCCGTCGGACCCTGCACGGGCGCTTCCCGGATGTCGAACCGTACGTCCGACCAGCGTGCCGTCGCCACGCTCACCACATCGTGCTGGGCGGCGCTCGCGCGTCCGCTGATGAGCCCGACGGCCCGCGGGAGGAAGGGCAGCGGCCGCTTGAGGCGCGCGTCGAAGAGTCCCTCGGCGGCCATGAGCTGCCGCAGTCGTTCGATGCGCAGCAACAGCTCGCCGATGCCCACCGCGCGTATCTCGCTGACCCGCAGGGAGACCGTGCCGCGGCCGGTGTAGTAGCTCGGCCGGCCCAGGACCACCACGGAACTGCCGTCGGTGAGCGGGACCTCGGTGCGCGCCAAGAGGTCCGGGCTGCACGTCACCGAGATCGAGATGTCTGCGGCGGGGTCGCGGAGGGTGAGGAATGCGGTCCGGGTACCCGGGCGCCGGCTGATCTGGGTGACCTGACCCTCCACCCAGATCTGTCCGAGCCGATGGATCCAGTCGGCGATCTTGGTGTTCACCGTCCGGACCGGCCACGGGTGTTCGGCCGAGTTCGGCGACGAGGAACGTCGCGGTGTGTCGCTCGTGTCGGCCCCGGTCACGCTTCGGTGGAGCGCTTGTTCTGCGCGGCTATCCGGTTCTCCAGCATCGTCACGAACGGAGCGCGGTTGCGGGCGGTCTTCTCGTAGTCGACGAGCGCCATCAGATCGTCGATGGCCACCGAGCGGAGTCGGGCGCGCAGTTGAGCGAGGGTCAAGGAGTCGTAGTCGATGAGTTCGACGATCTCGGGACCCGAGCCGTTGGAGGCGCCCACCGCCTCGGCGCCCGGCACCTCGGCCGCGACGACGTCGTCGGGGGTCGAGCTGTACAGCGCGAAGCGTCCGGCGTCGGCTCGCGGCGGAGCGGCGAGATCGGCGTCGGTGGCGGCCTCCTCGACCTCGTCGTCGATGCTGGTCGGTGCGGGGGTCTTGGCTGCCGGCTCGCGATCCGGGGTCGGTGTGGCGCGAGCGGGCGTCGAGTCCGGCTCGGGGGCCTCCGCCTCGTCCTCGTCGAAGCGCGCCCACTCGGGCTGTTCGTCGGGTCGGTCGAAGAACATCTCGAGAGCGGCGTCGCCCTTGATGGCCAGTTCGGCGATGTTCTGCTGCGCCCGCATGCCGGCCTGCAGTGTCTGGCTGACCGCGGTCATCGGCAAGGTGATGAGGAGCGCCGGGAGC
The DNA here is from genome assembly GCF_040547295.1 of Gordonia sp. PvP123. Lineage (NCBI taxonomy): Bacteria > Bacillati > Actinomycetota > Actinomycetes > Mycobacteriales > Gordoniaceae > Gordonia > Gordonia sp. PvP123. The sequence goes on from NZ_JBEPPN010000002.1 coordinate 287,146, forward strand.
TTCCGTGTCTCCTCGAGGGCGGTGACGATCAGACCTGCGGCTATCCGGGCCGGGTATGGTGCGCGATCCATGCCAACACTCTGCCATCACGGGCAACGCCGCGTAACCCGTACCCTGGGAAGCATGTCTGAGACGAAGCGTGTCCTGCTCGCCGAACCCCGGGGCTACTGCGCTGGTGTCGACCGTGCGGTGGAGACCGTCGAGCGTGCGCTCGACAAGCACGGCGCTCCCGTCTACGTGCGCAAGGAGATCGTCCACAACAGGCACGTCGTGGAGACCCTCGCCGAGCGCGGTGCGATCTTCGTGGGCGAGACCGACGAGGTGCCCGAGGGTGCGATCGTCGTCTTCTCGGCGCACGGGGTCTCCCCGCTGGTCCACCAGACCGCCGCCGAACGCAACCTGCGGACGATCGACGCGACCTGTCCGCTGGTCACCAAGGTCCACCAGGAGGCCAAGCGGTTCGCGCGCGACGACTACGACATCCTGCTGATCGGTCACGAGGGCCACGAGGAGGTCGAGGGCACGGCCGGCGAGGCCCCCGAACACATCCAGCTGGTCGACGGCCCCGACAGTGTGGACTCGGTCACGGTGCGCGACGAGTCCAAGCTCGTGTGGCTGTCGCAGACCACCCTCTCCGTCGACGAGACCATGGAGACCGTCCGGCGCCTGCGGGAGAAGTTCCCGCTGCTCAACGACCCGCCCAGCGACGACATCTGCTACGCCACCCAGAACCGCCAGGTGGCGGTCAAGGCGATGGCGCCCGAGTGCGATCTGGTGATCGTCGTCGGGTCGCAGAACTCGTCGAACTCGGTACGCCTCGTGGAAGTGGCGCTGCAAGCGGGTGCCCGGGCCGGCCACCTGGTCGACTACGCACGGGAGATCGACGAGACCTGGCTCGAGGGTGTCACCACCGTCGGCGTCACCTCCGGCGCATCGGTGCCCGAGGTCTTGGTCCGCGGCGTCCTCGACTACCTGGCCGAGCGCGGCTACGGCACGGTCGAGACGGTCAACACGGCCAACGAGACGCTGACCTTCGCGCTTCCGCGCGAGCTGCGTCCCGCGCGTTCGTCCAGCTGACGACGCCGCGAGCGGTGTGGCCGGTCGCGGCGCGAGGTCAGAACTCGTCCGGGTCGAGCTTGCGCACCCGTCGATGAGGTAGGGCGATCGCGAGCACCGCTGCGATGACGATCGCCGCGACCGCACTGCCGACGATCGCCACGGTGCGGGCGCTGTGATCGGGTGGCTGGGCCACCGGCGGGGCGGCGATCGGCGCCGACGCACGGTCCGGCCGTTGATCGGTCGGCAACTCGGCGGTGAGGGCGGCGACCGGGTCGACGACCCCGTGCCCGATCCGTTGATCGTGTCCATCGCCCGGCGAGTGGGCGGTGGCGATGATGCGCTCCATCACCTCGCGCGCGGACAGCTCCGGAAACCGCGACCGGATCAGTGCGGCGGTACCCGCGACGTACGGTGCGGCGAAACTGGTGCCGATCAGGGGGATCGGTCCACCGTCGCTCTCCTGCGCCGACGCCAGCCGCCGGGAACCGCGTCGACTGTCCAGGCTCACGATGTCGGTGCCCGGAGCCGCGACGCTCACCCACGGCCCGTGCAGGCTGAAGTCGCTGGGAGAACCGGTGTCGGCATCCACGGAACCCACGGTCAGTACGTACGGCGCATACCACGCGGGGCTTGCGATGGTGGAGACCGACCGCCAGCCTCCCGGATCGTCGGCGGCGGGGGCCGGATTCTGGTTCTGGCAGGCGCCGTCGCGGGTCAGGTTGCCCGCGGCGACGATCACCACGACGTCGCGGTCGTAGGCGTGCCGGATGGCCGCGCCGAGGGCGCGATCGTCGACCGAGTCCGACGCCGGAGCACATGCGACCTCGGAGATGTTGATGACGGTGGCGCGCAGGTCGACCGCGCGCACGATCGCATGCGCAAGGGTCCGGACCGACCCGTACCCCGACCCGACCGACGGCGCCGCGTCGTCCCGGGCGCGATCGTCCTTCTTCTGGAACGCGCTGCTCGACTGGCGGATGGCGATGATCGACGCCGCGGGTGCCACACCTGCGAACGCGTCGGCGGTGCTGGGCCGTGCGGCGATGATGCCGGCCACCAGGGTGCCATGGGCGTCGCAGTCGTCGAGTCCACTACCGCCCGAGACGTAGTCGCCACCGGCGACGACACGGCCGAGCCGCGGATGCGGTGTCACCCCGGTGTCGATGACCGCGACCCGCTGGCCCTGTCCACGGCTGAACCGCCACGCCTCGGGGAGGTTCATCATCGACTGCGCCGCAGTCGATTTCGATACATTGCGCGTCAATTCCGTGGTGTTGCACAGATGGCGCTGCTCGGTCGGTTCGGGCGGGGCGACCGGGGCCGACCGGATCAGGGCGCCGGGATCGATGCGCGGTGGGTTCACCGCCGCGGCCGGCGACGTCGACGTCGCGATCAGCGCAGCGACCAGAGCCGACCCGAGCAGCCCGGCGCCGCGGATGCGCATGCGGCGCATCAGATCTCGCGGACCATGCGATACAGATCGAGCAACCAGAGCAGCAGCGGCACGATGAGCGCGACGAGGATGTACTCGCCGATCTCCGCCCAGCGGCGCATGACAGGGGAGAAGTCCTGGTTCGGGGCGACGACCCCGAAGACGAATGCGGCGATCACCGCGAGGACGCCGAGCGCGAAGCCGATGACCGGCCATCGGTCGTCGCCGAAGGCGAGCCCGGTGATCAGCGTGATCACCACGAGCGACCCGGCGACGATGAGGATACCGGCCTGGAACAGATCGCTGTGGGATCGGCCTCGTAGGCACAGCACGACGCCGATGATCGCGGCGTAGACGGCGTTGCGCCATTCGAATCCGGCGAGCGGGGCCGCGGTGAGGACCGCCGCGATCGCGGTGATGAGGGTCAGGCCGCCGACGATGCCGGTCAGATAGGCGTTGGCCAGATAGGAACGACGCTCCAGCGCATCGGCTTTCGGCAGCGCGGTCGCGCCGATCGCCCCGATGCCCTCGATGGCCGGGCGCGGTTCGATGTCCTTGACGTCGATGGCGGCGCCGGCCGTCGGAACCGGGGGCAACGGGAGTTTGGCGAGCAGGATGGTGGTGCGGGGCGCGAGTCCGATGAGGAGGAGGCCGACCGCGGCGATGACGGCGGCGACATCGGGCACCGGTGCATCGATGAGGAGCCGGGCCCCGGAGCCGGCCGCACCGAGCAGAGCGGCGCTGGTCACGGCGCTGTGCGCGGTCGGGCCGGCGGCGGTCATGCGGTAGCTGACGACCGCGGCGACGAGTGTCACCGCGAAGCCCAGCGTCAGGTGCGCGGCCCCGAACGACCCGGGCGTGAGGACCATGCCGGTCACGAACGCCATGGGTGCGGCGCACAGCGACAGGATGGTCGACGTCTGCTCGTCGCGGTAGTACCGGGACACGATCGTCGATGCGGTGACGAACCCGACGACAGCCAGGCCCGACAGGCCGGCGGACCACAGGGCACCGGTGTCGGACCGGATCGCGGCCAGGGATGCCGCCGCCGCGACCGCGGCGACGAGAGCGAGCGCGTAACCCACGCGTCGGGCGGCGGCGGCGGTCCAGTCGACGAACTGGGATTCGTTCAATCGGGCGACGGCGTCGACCACGTCGTCGAACAGCACCGGGGACTCCCCGGTGCGCGTCGAGGTCAACAGGAGCAGGTCGCCGTCGCGGATGCCCGACTCGGACAGCGACCGGTGCAGGGGGAGCGGTTCCTGCCCGACGAGGGCGAGCGTCCACTTGTTCTGGCGGTCGTGCGGGCGTCCGGGATTGCGCGCGTCGGCGTCGGGATCGTCGGGGTCCGACCGTGAGGGGTTGCGCGACTCGATCTGGGCGACGAGGTCGCCGATGAGTCCCGCGATGGGGATGCCTGCGGGGAGGCCGACGTCGAGCTGGGTGTTGCCGCCCAGCACCGACACCCGGACGAGCTGGGGCTCGACGGCCGCCTCACCCCGCCGGCGGTCCCCGATGTCCGCGTCGGCGGCGGTCGTCGGGTACCCCGGTGCGAATCCGTCCACAGACGACATCAGGTCAATCCTCCCCCTGGGTTCAGCAGCTAACATAGCCAACCTCAGCGGGTTCGCCCGCCCGGGGATACACAGGCGCGACATGTCAGGGGGGACGTGTGGTCACGACGACCGAGGGTTTTGTGCGTCGGCCGCGCATCACGCCGCCACGCACACCCGGCGGCGAGGTCAACATCCAGGCGCCGCCGGACGTACCGCGGGTGGTGCCGGGCAATCTCCTGATGAGGCTGCTCCCGGTGGTGATGGTCGTCGCGGTGGTCGGCATGGTGTCGCTGATGGTCGTCACCGGCGGACGCAACATCCTGTCCAACCCGCTGTTCATGATGTTCCCGCTGATGATGCTGATGTCGATGTTCGGCATGTTCGCCGCGGGCGGGCGCGGCGGCGGCAAGCGGGCGGGCGAACTCAACGAGGAGCGCAAGGACTACTTCCGCTATCTGGGCCAGCTGCGCAGCCAGGTGTTCGAGACGGTCGACAACCAGCGTGCGGCGCGCACCTGGAGTCATCCGGACCCGCGTGCGCTGCTCGACGTGATCGGCAGCAGGCGGATGTGGGAACGCCGCCCCAATGATGCCGACTTCGCCCATGTGCGAGTGGGTGTCGGCGTCCAGCGCCTGGCCACGCGACTGATGCCACCGGAGACCGGGCCGCTGGAGGACATCGAACCGGTGTCGATGGTGGCCCTGCGTCGCTTCGTGCGCACCCACTCGGCGGTGTACCGCCTGCCGACCTCGATCTCGTTGCGCGGCTTCCCGGCGGTCAACATCGAGGGCGCCCGGCAGGAGACCCGCGACCTCGTCCGGTCGATGGTCGTGGAGTTGTGTGCCTTTCACGGTCCCGATCACCTGCACATCGGCATCGTCACCGGTGATCCCGCGGGAGAGGCCTGGGACTGGGCGAAATGGCTTCCGCACGTGGGGCATCCGACGCTGCGAGACGGCGTCGGCGCGATGCGGATGATCTATCCGACCCTGGCGGACCTGGAGAACTCGATGGCCGCCGACCTCCTCGAGCGCGGCCGCTTCAGCCGTTCGGCACCGCCGAACGCCCATCGGGCGCACCTGGTGGTGATCATCGACGACGGGTACGTCGCCGGGGACGAACGGATCATCAACGACGCGGGCATGGAGGGGGTCACGATCCTCGACCTGACGGCGCCGCCGGACGGTCTCGCGGTGCGGCGCGGATTGCAGCTCGTCGTCCGTGGGGGCAAGGTCTCGGCACGCAGCGCGGCCGGCGTCGAGGAGTTCGCCGACATGGACTCGCTCACCATTCCCGAGGCCGAGGCGATCGCCCGCCGCATGGCGCGCTACCGACTGGCCACCGCGGCGACACTGGCCCACCTCGAGTCCGAGGCGACCTCGGCCGACCCGGGCCTGCCCGCGCTGCTCGGCATCGACGACGCGGCGCGGTTCGATCCATCCACCGCCTGGCGCGGGCGCACCGGCCGGGAGCGCCTGCGCGTGCCGATCGGTTACACGCCCACCGGCGCGCCCGTCGAGATCGACATCAAGGAGAGCGCGCACGGCGGCATGGGTCCGCACGGGTTGTGCATCGGCGCCACCGGGTCGGGCAAATCGGAGTTCCTGCGCACACTCGTGCTGGCCATGCTGGCGACCCACTCGCCGTCCGAGCTGAATCTCGTGCTCGTCGACTTCAAGGGCGGTGCGACGTTCCTCGGCCTGGAGTCCGCGCCCCACGTGGCGGCGATCATCACGAACCTCGAGCAGGAACTGTCGATGGTCGACCGCATGAAGGACGCGCTCTCCGGTGAGATGAACCGGCGCCAAGAGGTGCTGCGGGCCGCGGGCAATTACGCCAACGTCGCCGACTACGAGCGCGCCCGCGCCTCCGGAGTGCGGCTCGATCCGCTGCCCGCACTGTTCATCGTCGTCGACGAGTTCTCCGAACTGCTCTCGCAGAAGCCGGATTTCGCCGAACTGTTCGTCGCGATCGGACGACTCGGCCGCTCGCTGCACATCCACCTGTTGCTCGCATCGCAACGCCTCGAGGAGGGCAAGCTCCGGGGTCTGGACTCGCACCTGTCCTACCGGATCGGTCTGAAGACCTTCTCCGCCAACGAGTCCCGGTCGGTTCTCGGTGTGCCCGACGCCTATCACCTGCCGAGCGTTCCCGGTTCGGCCTACCTCAAGTGCGACTCGGCCGACCCGATCCGGTTCAACACGTCCTACGTGTCGGGTGCCTACCACTCGCCGACGGTCGTCGAGTCGTCCGATCCGAGCACCACGGCGTCGCTGCGGCGCGGCAACCTGAAGGTGTTCACCGCGTTGCCGGTCCCGTTGGACGAGGGCGCGTCACGGTCCCTGCTCGATCAGGCCGAGAGTCTGCTCGACGAGGAACCGCCCGCCCCCGAGGAACCCATAGATTTCGAACCGGTCTCGGCGCCGGTGCCCACACTCATGGAGACGATCGTCGACCGCATGGGAGACGCCGGTCCGCCGGCCCACCGCGTGTGGCTGCCGCCGCTGGACGAGTCCCCGACCGTGGAACACCTTCTCGGCGAACGGGACTGGTCACGACCCGCGGTCCCCGGCGACCTCACCGTCCCGGTCGGTGTGGTCGACCGGCCCTACGATCAGCGACGCGACCCCCTCGTCATCGACCTCGCGGGTGCCGCGGGCAACGTGGCGGTGGTCGGCGGTCCGCAGTCGGGCAAATCGACGACGCTGCGCACGATCATCATGTCGGCGGCGGCATCCCACACGCCCGAGCAGGTGCAGTTCTACTGTCTCGACTTCGGCGGCGGCAGTCTGACCGGACTCGCCGGACTCCCGCATGTCGGTTCGGTCGCCTCGCGGGGCGACATGGACGCGGTCCGACGTACGGTTGCCGAGGTCGCGGCCGTGGTCCGGTCCCGCGAGCTGCTGTTCGCCCGCCTGGGCATCGAATCGATGCGCGACTACCGGGCCCGCCGTGCGTCGTGGTTCCGGTCCGGGGTCACCTCGCCGGCGACCGACCCGCTGGCCCAGGACCGGTTCGGCGACGTGTTCCTCGTCCTCGACGGCATGAACGTGCTGCGGACGGAACTGGAGTCGCTCGAGGAACAGATCACCGCAATCGTGGCCCAGGGCCTGAGCTATGGCGTGCACGTCATGGTCACCGCGTCCCGGTGGGCCGAAGTGCGCCCGGCGGTCCGCGATCTCATGGGTACGCGTATCGAGCTGCGCCTCGGCGACCCGATGGACTCAGACATGGGGCGTCGCGCCGCCGCTCTGGTCCCGCAGAACCGTCCCGGACGCGGCCTGACCGGGCAGGAGCTGCACATGCTGATCGCGCTGCCTCGCCTCGACCCGGTCAGCAGTGCCGAATCGCTCCCCGCCGGTGTCGCGCAGTCCGTGGAGAGGCTCACCGCCGCCTATCCGGGCCGTGGGGCGATGGCCGTGCGCAAACTGAGCACCGAGATCGACCACGCGTCGGTACAGCGCGCGGTCGCCGACGCCGGGCTCACCCTCGCGCCCAACCAGGTCGCGATCGGTGTGGGGGAGCTCGAGCTCGCGCCGGTGGTGCTCGACTTCACCGCCCAGCCGCACTTCATGGCCTTCGCCGATGTCGAGCACGGCAAGACCAACCTGCTCCGCACCATCGTCACCGGGCTCGTCGCGGGCGCCACACCCGAGCAGGTCCGGATCGTCTTCGTCGACTACCGCCGCACCATGCTGGGGATCATCGACGGCGACCATCTGGCCGGGTACGCGAGTTCGCCCGACCGCGCGGCGTCGATGATGACGGAGCTGGCGGCCTACCTGAAGAACCGGATGCCGCCGGAGGACGTGACCGTTCAACAGCTGCGGGACCGCACCTGGCTCGAGGGTCAGCCGGAGGTGTACGTCGTGGTCGACGACTACGACATGGTGGTGACGTCGACGGGCAATCCGATGCTGCCGATCGTCGAGCTGGCCTCCCATGCCCGCGACATCGGCCTGCACATTGTGCTCGCCCGGCGGTCCGGTGGACTGGGACGGGCGATGTTCGACCCGCTCATAGCCCGCCTCAAGGACCTGTCGTCGGACATCCTGCTGATGAGTGGCGACCGCGACGAGGGCTTCATCACTGGTCGGTCACGGCTGCAGTCGCTGATACCCGGCCGCGGTGAGCTCGTGTCGCGGGTCCGGCCACCGGAGATGATCCAGGTCGCTCATCTCGCGGTCGGCGACTAGGCCGGATCCGCAGATGACGCGAGCGGGCGGGACGCCGGCCTCGGACGTGGGGCCGGTGCACCGGGCAGGACGGCGGCACCCCCGCCCGGCCGTGGTCGATCTCGCGTTCGGGACGCCGCTGGTCTGGGAGCCGGAGGGCGGCCTGCGCCGGGTGGATCGCGACGTGCGGATGTTGCTCGAGTCGGTGGATCACATGAGCGTCGTGGTCGACGGCCGGCGCGAGCATCCACGCCAGGCGTGGCGGCGGGTCTTCGCCAACCTCGCTCTGTCCGCGGGACGGCCGCTGATCGTCGGGCACCCGAGTACCTGGGGACCGCGTCGTGTGTCGACCCTTGCCGACCTCGGCGACGCCGGCGCACCGGTGTCGTTGCTGCCGCGGGCGGTTCTCGTCGCCCGCAGTCACGCCGACCTCACCGTGCAGCGCTGCGCTGTCGTCGAGACCACCCACCTGCCGCATCCGCCGACCGACCCCGCCCACCCGCGACCCTCGTGGTGGGACGTGCAGATCGTGGGCCGGGGTCCCGACGGCTGGACGGTCGAACGCTCCGGCATCATCCGTCCGGGAACCGGTCTCGCGTCGTCGGCCCCGGCCGACGGCGAGGGGATCGACGGCGCGGGGATCGACGTCATCGACGACTCGGTCGAGGCGGTGTTCGTCGACGGGGCGGCGGCGGACGACGTGTCCGCGGCGATCGACGTCATCTCCGCGCACGCGGTCGCGGGACGGGTCGTCGCCGTAGACCGTGACCTGGTCGTCCGGCTCGGGCACCGCACCGGCGGCGCCGCCGACGACGCGGCGGATCCCGGGCGTGACCCTCGCCCGCCGGACTCGTTGCCGGTCGGCCGCACGAGACGGCGGTCGCGCTCGCTGCTCGCGGCCGCGGTGGTGGCGGTCCTCGTCGTGAGCGGTGCGGTCGGGGTGGGCCTCTGGCAGCGCGAACCCGCATCAGGCGCGTCGTCGGCGGATGTCCGCCTGGGGCGCGCGACGTTGACCGTCCCGGGGGATTGGCGGCAGGCCGACCAGGACACCCCGAGCGACGCCGCCGACGACCCGTCCACCACTCGCGCGGTGTTCGTCGACCCCGACGACGGCCGGCGCATCATCGCCGTGCTCACCGAGGTGCGCGAGGGTTCCACCCTGGCCTCGGTCGCCGGCAGCCTGCGCAACCGGATCGAACAGCGCGGCGACGACGTCGTCACCGAGTTCTCCGCCGCCACCCGGTTCGCCGGCCGCGACGTGATCGGTTACCGCGAGTCACCGGCATCCGGGGGTGCGATCCGCTGGTACGTCGTCGTCGATGACGGTCTACAGGTCTCGATCGGCTGTCAGGCGGGTACCGCGGCCGAGCCGGCCGAGGCCGAATGCGCGGAGGCGGTCCGGACGATCCGGGTGCTGCCGTCGTAGAGCGGGCCGATGTCGGAGGCCGGCGCCCGTTTTGACCCTGACCAGCGCGGTCGCGTAACCTGGATCGCTGGTGCTCGGCACCTGGTGCACATCTGTGTGTCCAGGTCAGCGGAGGCCCGGGTCCCCACTGGTCGCCGGGAACAACCTCTGCCGTGCACCCGACCAGCACCCACAAGACAAGAGTTGAGGACAACTGTGCCTACCTACACCCCGAAGGCCGGTGACATCACGCGTACGTGGCATGTCATCGACGCCGAGAACGTGGTGCTCGGCCGGCTGGCCGTGCAGGTCGCGAACCTGCTCCGCGGCAAGCACAAGCCGACCTACGCCCCGCACATGGACGGCGGCGACTTCGTCGTCATCATCAATGCGGAGAAGATCGCGCTGACCAGCAACAAGGCCGATCGCAAGCTGAACTACACGCACTCGGGGCATCCCGGTGGCCTGAAGTCCCGCACCACGACCGAGCTGCTCGCCACCTACCCGGAGCGCGTCATCGAGAAGGCCGTCAAGGGCATGCTGCCGTCGACCAAGCTCGGCCGCGCGATGGCGTCGAAGCTGAAGGTCTACGCCGGCCCGAATCATCCGCACGCGGCCCAGCGCCCCGTCCCCTTCGAGATCAAGCAGGTGGCCCAGTGAGCAACGAGAACATCAACGAGGCCGTCGAGGCCGTCGAAGAGGCCGCTGTCGCCGAGGCTGCTGTCGAGGTCGTGGAGGCCGTCGAGGTCGCCGCTGACGACTACGAGACCGCCGCTGTCGAAGACGTCCGCGAGCCGATCGTCATCGATCGTCCGATCCAGACCGTCGGCCGCCGCAAGGAAGCCGTCGTCCGCGTCCGCCTGATGCCGGGCGCCGGTGGGTTCACCCTCAACGGTCGCTCGCTGGAGGAGTACTTCCCCAACAAGGTGCACCAGCAGCTCATCAAGGCGCCGCTGGTCCTCGTCGAGCGCACCGAGTCGTTCGACATCTTCGCCAAGCTCGTCGGCGGCGGCCCCTCGGGCCAGGCCGGCGCGCTGCGTCTCGCCATCGCGCGTGCGCTCATCGAGGTCACCCCGGAGGATCGTCCCGCCCTGAAGAAGGCCGGCTTCCTCACCCGTGACCCGCGTGCGGTCGAGCGCAAGAAGTACGGCCTCAAGAAGGCCCGCAAGGCGTCGCAGTACTCCAAGCGCTGATCTTGGCACGCCTTTTCGGAACCGACGGCGTCCGAGGCCTGGCCAACGCCGAGCTCACCCCAGAGCTCGCGTTGCGCCTGGCCTCGGCCGCCGCGGTCGTTTTCGCAGAGAGTTCCACGACGGACTCCCACCGGCGCCCGCGTGCGGTCGTCGGACGTGATCCGCGTGCATCCGGCGAGATGCTGGAGGCCGCGGTGTGTGCCGGTCTCGCCGCCACCGGAGTCGACGCCATCTGCGTCGGCACCGTGCCGACCCCGGCGGTCGCATTCCTGACCGCGGACTACCACGCCGACTTCGGTGTGATGATCTCCGCATCGCACAACCCCATGCCCGACAACGGGATCAAGTTCTTCTCCGCCGGCGGGCACAAGCTCGACGACGACGTCGAGGACCGCATCGAGGCGGCCATGGACGACGAGGTCGTCCGGCCGATCGGTGCCGCGGTGGGACGCATCGTCGCCGCGCCCGACGCCGGCGACCGTTACCGGCATCACCTCACCCAGGCCATCGACACGCGACTGGACGGGCTGACCGTCGTCGTCGACTGTGCGCACGGCGCGGCGTCGGAGCTCGCGCCGCTGGCCTACGCCGACGCCGGGGCGACCGTCATCGCGATCCACGCCGAGCCGGACGGCCTGAACATCAACGCCGACTGCGGGTCCACGCACATGGACAAGTTGCAGGCTGCGGTGCTCGAACACGGCGCCGACCTCGGACTGGCGCACGACGGTGACGCAGACCGTTGTCTCGCAGTCGATTCCACCGGTCAGATCGTCGACGGCGACGCCATCATGGCGGTGCTCGCGACGTCCCTGAAAGATCAGGGCAAGCTCCGCGAGGACGTGCTCGTGGCCACCGTCATGAGCAATCTCGGTCTGCACATCGCGATGCGCGAGGCCGGGATCACCGTGCACACCACCGCGGTCGGGGACCGATATGTCCTCGAGGAACTGCGCCGGGGCGGTTACGCGATCGGCGGCGAACAGTCGGGCCACATCGTCGTCCCGGGTTCGGGTACGACGGGTGACGGCATCCTGACCGGGTTGATGCTCATGGCACGGATGGCTGCCACCTCGGCGCGGCTGGCCGACCTCGCCGGCATCGTCACCGTGCTGCCCCAGGAACTGATCAACGTCCGGGTCGCCGACAAACATGCGGTGTCGCAGTCGCAGTCGGTCCGGGAGGCGGTCGCGGCCGCCGAGACCGAACTGGGCGAGACGGGCCGAGTCCTGTTGCGGCCGTCGGGAACCGAGCAGCTCGTCCGCGTCATGGTGGAGGCCGCGACGGCCGACCAGGCGCTGTCGGTGGCCGGCCGGCTGGCCGATGTCGTCCAAGGCGTCGGGGCATGACCGGTCCGGCGCCCCGGGCGGTCCTGTTCGACTTCTCCGGCACGCTGTTCCGCTTCGAGGCCCGCGACGAGTGGTTCGCCGACCTGCGCGACGACACCGGCGCCGAGTTCGACCGTGACCGGCAGGCGGACATCATCCGGCGCATGGTCGCACCTGTCGGGCTGCCCGACGGCATCGTCGGGGACGACCGACAGGCCTGGGAGTCCCGGGATCTCGACCCGACGCTGCACCGCACCGGCTATCTGGCGCTGCTGCGCGCGGCCGGGATGAGCAACGCCGAGCACGCGAACGCGCTCTACAACCGAGTGCTCAATCCGTCCTCCTGGGTCCCGTTCACCGACACCGTCCCCGTGTTGCAGAAGCTCGGCGCCGCACAGGTTCCGGTCGGCATCGTCAGCAACATCGCCTTCGACCTGCGCAAGGTCCTGGCTCTGCACGGTGTCGAGGATCTCGTCGCCGCGTTCGCGCTGTCCTACGAGGTGGGGGCGATCAAACCCGACCCCCGGATCTTCCATGCCGCTCTCGACCCGCTGGGTGTTCCGGCAGACGAGGTGCTCATGGTCGGGGACAGCGAGACCGCCGACGGCGGAGCGCGCGAACTCGGTTGTTCCTTCGCGCTGGTGCACGACGTCCCGGCCGCCGAGCGGCCCACCGCGCTGCTCGATGCCGTGACCTCACACGGCATCGAACTGGGTGACTGAGTCGAACCACTGCCCGGCTCGGGCACCTCTGCCGGGGCACCTGGGCACGGCGCACTGGCGGCGCGGGCGGGGGTACGCGACAATCTCCTGCGGGATCGGCGCACGCATGGAACCGTCGAGCGCCGCGGTGCGTCCAAGTGTGCAGGATGCGTGGCGCGGGTTCGGGCCGGCTGCGAACGAGCGCTCCGATTGAGCAGATCGGGAGGGGACGACGTGGGCAGTGGCGGTGGGGACGATGTGTCGCGCCGGACCTCCATGGACACCGCCCAGGTGTCGGCGGTCGCGTCGTACTACCGCAGGTCCTCACTGGTGCTGTCGGCGGTCGCCGACGATCTGGCCGCGCACGACTTCGGGGCCTGGGCTCGACAATCCACGGTGCGGGACGCCGACTCCGCCACCTTCGGACCATCGGCGGCGACCTACGCAGACATGACCACGACCCTGTCGCGCCGGTTGCGCGTACAGGCCGCCGCAGCCGCGGCGCTCGCCGACACCCTGCGCAACAGTGCGCTGACCATGGCCGACGGCGACGGCCGCGCGGCGGTGGAGATCTCGCGAGCGCTACCCGCGGCGGAGGTGGACGGCCGGTGAGGCGCGGCGCGGACTCGCTGTCGGTGCTGAGATCTGATGCCCGGGAAGGCGTCGAGGCGTTGATCGAGCTCGTGTCGGTGGGGCGCCTGATGGGGATCGGTGCGCCCGACGAGTCCACCATCCGCAACGGAGTGGGTGTCGTCGACGGCTTCGACATCGCGGCACTGTCCGCGGACAGTCGGGCCCTGGTGTCGGCGCATCGCGCCGTGTCCGAACAGCTCCACCATCTCCCCGAGCAGCAGGTCCGGCTCGACGACGGCTGGAACAGCGAGTCCGCGACCGTCGCGATCGCCACGGTCATCGATCATCAGCGTCGTGCCGAGTCGGATCTGCACATCCTGCGCACCCTCACCGAGGCCACCTCGGCCGCGGCGTCGGGTATCGACCGGTTGTTACGCACCTTCTATCTGACGCTCGCCCGGTTGTCGGCGCCGGCCGCTGCCGGTGTGCCGCCGGCAGAGCTGCCGCAGGCGGTGCTCACCGGTCGGGTGCCGATGGGGGTGGCGGTCGAGGACATCTCGTCGAGGCTTGCCCTGTTCACCACGTCGCTGGAGACCACGACCCGTGGTGTCGCCGGGATTCTCGACCTCCTGAACCGGTCCGTCGACGGCATCGACGACGAGGCGTATCCGGTCGACGCCGAGCGCTCGGGCCGCGTTCCGTCCGCGATGCCCGATCCGCCGCCCGCGACACCGGCCCGACCGGTCGCGTCGGCGCCCGTGCACACCGTCGCCGCGCCCTCGCCGGTCACCCAGACGTGGCTCGCCGAATCGACCACCGAGGACCGAACCCACGAGATCGGTGCCGCGAGTGCATCCGCGGTGTCCGCGTCGGCACCCGACGAGGTCGAGGCAGCCCGCGCCGTCCCCGAACCCGATGATGGAATCGACATCCCGTTTCGGCTCGGCGGCACCGAGGGACTCGACGCACCCGTGGCCACCGTCGAGGAGGCAACCGCCGAAACCGGGCCCGCCGAAACCGAACCCGCAGAAACCGAACCCGCAGAAACCGGGTCCGCTGACACCGAACCCGCCGGACCTGATTCACCTGGGCCGACACCGGACGCATCGTCCGACCTGTCCTCGGGTGACCTCGCCCTGGCAGGCGACCAGTGAACCTCGCCGATCAGATCGAGGCGATGGCCCGCACCGCGACCGCCGGTGTCGCCGAGGCATCGCACCGGTTCTCCGCGCAGCAGCGTGACCTCGAACTCGCGATGGCCGACCATCGTCGCAACGCGGTGCGGTCCGAGACACAGCGGCTGCGCGACGATCTCGAGAACGACGCCGATGCCGCGGACGCCACCCCGGGCATTCTGCTGCCGGCCGACGTGGCCGACGCCAGTCCCCATCTGCCGCCGCCGAACACATAGGCTGTCTGCTGTGCCAGGCAAGAAGCAGAAGCCGCAGTCGCCCGCGAAGCTGATGTCCGCGCTCGCCCGACGCGGCCCCCATCGTGTGTTGCGCGGCGACCTCGGGATCGTCGGAACCCCGGGCGTCGTCTTCACCCCAGCCGAGGGCGAACGACTCCCGGCCGTCGCGTTCGGCCACGGATGGATGACCTCGGTCGAGCGGTACCGCGACCTGTGCCACCACCTCGCGTCGTGGGGCATCGTCGTCGCCGTCCCCGCGGGTCAGCGCGGCCTGCTGGTGTCCGATGACGCGATGGCCGCCCAGCTCCGTTCGGCACTGTCGATCGTGACGAGGGTCCCGCTCGGCTTCGGCGAGATCACCGTCGACCCGCGCAAGATCGGGTTCGCCGGTCACGGCTTCGGTGCCGCCGCCGCGGTGCTGGCCGCATCCGAGGGCGTGCTGCACGGCCAGCCGCAACCGCAGGCCCGCGGGGTGGTCGCGCTGTTCCCGGCGCCGACGACCTCCGCGCTGCTGCCCGCGGCCCGTCGGTTGAGTGCTCCGGGCCTCATCGTGTCGGCGATCGGCGAACTCGACACCATCGACGGCAACGCGCTCCCGCTTGCGCAGGCGTACGGGTCGGAGTCGGCGGCCGACCCCCGGCCCGCCGCGACGCTGCGCACCCCGCCGGGCGCCACCTCGCGCGGACTGATCGAGCACCGGTCGATCAAGTCGTTGCTCGGCGGCAACGGCGCCGACAAGAAGACCCACACCGCGGTACGGGCGATGACCACCGGATTCCTGCTGCACACCCTCGACGGCGACGACCGCTACGAGGCGTTCGCCGACGCCGACACGGTGCTCGGGAAGGTGCCTGCGGTGGATCTCGACGATCCCCCGGAGATGCAGGACAAGATCGCCAAGTTGCTGGGCGCGAAGGAACGCAAGCGCCGCCGCGCGGCGAGCCCGGTGCCGTCCGGTGCGCCGAACGCGGTGGTGCCCGACACCATCGAGTGACGGCGGTGCGGAATCACCCGATCGGGGCCCGTTGTGACCCCGGCTCGGGACGCGACGCGGCGCGCTGCCACTCCCGCGTCCGCAGGTACCCTGACTAGCTATGTGTGGAATCGTGGGATACGTGGGGCGGCGCGATGCCCTGGACATCGTCGTCGACGCGCTGCGACGGATGGAATACCGCGGATACGACTCGGCGGGCGTCGCGATCCTCGACGGCGAGGGAAGCACCGCCATCCAGAAGAAGGCGCTCCGACTGGAGAACCTGGAGAAGCAGATCGCCACCGTCGGTCGCGAATCCCTGTCGGGGACGACCGGCATCGGACACACCCGCTGGGCGACGCACGGCAAGCCGACCGATCGCAACGCGCATCCGCACGCCAGTGACGACGGCAAGCTCGCCGTCGTGCACAACGGCATCATCGAGAACTACGCGGAGCTGCGCGCCGAACTCGAGGAGGACGGGGTCGAGTTCACGTCCGAGACCGACACCGAGACCGCCGTGCACCTCGTGTCGAAGTACTACGCGCTGGGTCCGACCGCCGGCGACTTCGTGGCCAGCGCCTACGCGGCGCTCCGTCGTCTCGAGGGGGCCTTCACCCTCGTGTTCACCCACGCCGACCACGCGGACACCATCGTCGCGGCGCGACGGTCGACACCGCTCGTGGTGGGCGTCGGGAAGGGTGAGATGTTCCTCGCGTCGGACGTGACCGCATTCATCGAACACACCCGGGACGCAGTCGAACTCGGCCAGGACGAGGTCGTGGTGATCACCGCCGACTCGTACACGGTCAGCGACTTCGACCAGAACGTCCGCGAGGGCAAGCCGTTCCACATCGACTGGGATCTCGCCGCCGCGGAAAAGGGCGGCTACGACTTCTTCATGCTCAAGGAGATCGCCGAGCAGCCGCGCGCGATCGCCGACACCCTCCTGGGGCATCTGCAGAACGGCCGCATCGTGCTCGACGAACAGCGCCTGACCGACGACGACCTACGCGACGTCGACAAGGTGTTCGTGGTCGCCTGCGGAACCGCCTACCACGCGGGTCTGCTCGCCAAGTACGCGATCGAGCACTGGACCCGGCTCCCGGTCGAGATCGAACTCGCCAGCGAGTTCCGCTACCGCGACCCGGTGCTCGACCGGTCGACGCTGGTCGTCGCGATCTCGCAGTCCGGTGAGACAGCCGACACGCTCGAAGCCGTCCGGCACGCGAAGGACCAGAAGGCTCGCGTCCTGGCCATCTGCAACACCAACGGCGCACAGATCCCGCGGGAATCCGACGCGGTCCTCTACACCCACGCGGGCCCCGAGATCGGCGTCGCGTCGACCAAGTGCTTCCTCGCGCAGATCGTCGCCGCCTACCTGGTGGGCCTCGCGCTGGCGCAGGCCCGGGGCACCAAGTACGCCGACGAGGTCGCGCGCGAGTTCGCGGCCATCGAGGCGATGGCCGATTCCGTCGCCCAGGTGCTCGACACGATGGAACCGGTGCGCGAACTCGCGCGCTCGCTGGCACATCACAACACGGTGCTGTTCATCGGCCGCCACGTCGGATATCCGGTCGCGCTCGAAGGTGCCCTCAAGCTCAAAGAACTCGCGTACATGCACGCCGAGGGGTTCGCGGCGGGTGAGCTCAAGCACGGGCCGATCGCCCTGATCGAGGACGGGCTGCCGGTGATCACGGTCATGCCGTCCCCGGACGGACGCGCCGTGCTGCATTCCAAGATGGTCAGCAACATCCGCGAGATCCAGGCCCGTGGCGCGCGCACGATCGTCATCGCCGAGCCCGACGACGTGGCCGCCCGTGCGGTCGCCGACGAGTTCATCCCAATCCCGAAGACGCCGACATTGCTGCAGCCCCTGGTCTCGACGGTCCCGCTGCAGGTGTTCGCCGCCAGCGTCGCCCAGGCGCGCGGCTATGACGTCGACAAACCGCGGAACCTGGCCAAATCGGTGACCGTCGAATAGTCGATCCGCATGCCGATCCGCTATCTGACGGCTGACGAGGTCCGCGACGCCGAGCGGGCCTCGGGGGACCTGCTCACCGGCGGCGTCCTGATGCGCCGGGCGGCGCATGGGGTCGCCCAGGTGATCGCGGCGGAGCTGAACCGGACCGGCGGCTGCTACGGACGGGCGGTCGGCGTCGTCGTCGGTGCCGGGGACAACGGCGGCGACGCGCTGTTCGCCGGCGCCGAACTGTGCCGCCGCGGAGTGCGGGTCGAGGCGGTCCTCCTCGCTCCGGACAAGGCCCACGCCGCCGGTCTGGCGGCATTCCGCGCCGCCGGCGGACGGACCGGTGAGCGACTCCCCGACGGACTCGACGTGATCGTCGACGGCGTGGTCGGTCTCGGCGGCCGGGGTCCGTTGCGGACGAACGCCGCCGAGGTCTTCGCGGGTGTCGATCCGGACACCACGGTCGTCGCGGTGGATCTGCCGTCGGGTGTCGACGCCGACACCGGCGAGGTCCACGATCCGGCGGTTCGTGCCGACATCACGGTCACCTTCGGGGTCCGGCGTCGTGCGCATCTGCTCGCCGCTCCGCAGTGTGGGGCAGTCGTCCTGGTCGACATCGGCCTCGACGATGTCCTGCCCGCGACGAGCCGACTCGCCACACCGACGCTCAGCGCGCTCGTCGACGACGAGATCGACTGGCCCACACCGGGTCCCGGAGATGACAAGTACACCCAAGGGGTCGTCGGGGTCATCGCCGGGTCGCATCGGTACCCCGGCGCCGCGGTCCTCGCCACCGGCGCGGCGGTGACCGCGACCTCGGGGATGACGCGCTTCGTGGGGTCCGCGCACGCCGAAGTGGTGGCGCGGTGGCCGGAGGTCGTCGCGACGCCCGATCTCGCCGACGCCGGTCGCGTCCAGGCGTGGGTCCTCGGCCCCGGTATGGGTACCGACGACGCCGCCGCGGCGACCCTGCGGACGGTCCTGGCCACCGACCTGCCGGTCCTCGCCGACGCCGACGCACTGACCCTGATCGCCCGCGACCCCGGTCTCGTCGACGGACGGACGTCGCCGACCCTGCTGACACCCCACGCGGGCGAGTTCGCCCGGCTGACCGGCACCGCGCTCGGCGCCGACCGTCTCACCGCTGTCGCCGACCTCGCCGCGAGGTGGGGCGTCACGGTGCTGCTCAAGGGGCGCGTCACACTGGTCGCCGACCCGACGGGTCACGTCCTCGGCAACGACGCCGGGTCGTCGTGGGCCGCGACCGCCGGGGCCGGGGACGTCCTGTCAGGGGTGGCCGGGGCCCTGCTCGCCGCCGGGACACCGCCTCGGATCGCCGGTGCGGCGGCCGCGCGCGTCCACGCCCGGGCGGCGGAGCTCGCGAGTGGCGGCGCGCCGATCGGGGCGTCGGCCCTGCTGTCGGCGCTGCGTCCGGCGATCCGCGAGTTCACCACGCGCCGAGCACGAACACGAGTGGGTACAGCGCCGTCAGCGCGGTGAACGCGGTGACCGACGACAGCACGATCGCATCGGCGATGATGCCCGCGCGCCGCAGCGCGCCGTGCCGGATGCGCTGGGTGACCGAGATGGCCAGCGCCGCGCAGGCGGCGACCGCCGCGACGACCCCGACGCCGAAGGCGACCAGGGCCGCGACCCCGTAGGCGTCGGCGGGTTCGCCGGCCATCGCGTGGCCGAGGGCGAGCAGGAAGAGCACCCCGGCCGTGATGAACGCCACCCAGGCGATCGCATTGGCGGCCCAGGAGGTCAGCGATGCGCTCAGGCCCGGACGGGCGGGGCCGGCGGGCGGGATGACCGGATCGACGGGGGAGAACGCGGCGAGGTCCTGGCCGTACGGCGGGGGCGCGAGGTGGGCGGGGGCGAACACGGCGGTGGCCTGCGGATTCGGATTGTTGTACATGGTGACTCCGTGGGTGCGGCGACGGTCGGGACTGCAGTGGGGTCCACTCAACCGCCCGGAGCACGCCGGTGCATCGGTGTGACTACTCAGACCCCGTCGGTAGATCGTCGCCCTCCTCTCGCTGCGGGCAGCCGGGGTCGGCCCGACCCGGCGATCTGGGACAATGAACGACGATGACTTCCCCTGCTCTGACCGCGACCGTCGATCTCGGCGCGATCGCCCACAACGTCGGTGTGCTGCGTGCCGTCTCGGGTTCCGACGTGATGGCGGTCGTGAAGGCCGACGCCTACGGCCACGGCGCGCTGCCGGTGGCGCGTGCCGTGCTCGCCGCGGGTGCCACCGAACTCGGTGTCGCGCACCTCACCGAGGCCGCCGCGCTGCGGGCAGCCGGCATCGACGCCCCGATCACGGCATGGCTGCACACGCCGGGTGCCGACTTCGCCGGTGCGATCACCGACCGCATCGACATCGCGCTCTCGTCGATCGCGCAGCTCGACGCGGTGGTCGCCGCCGCGCGGCGCGTCGGTCGACCCGCCCTGGTGACCGCCAAGGTCGACACCGGCCTCAATCGCAGCGGCGTCGCGGTGGACGAGTGGGCCGACTTCGCCGAGCGGGTCGCGAAGGCACACGCGGACGGATCGGTGATCCTGCGCGCGGCGATGTGCCATCTCGCGCGCGGAGACGAGCCCGAGCACCCGTTGAACGACGCCCAGGCGCAACGGCTCGACCTCGCGGTGGCCGACCTGGTCCGGCTGGGGGCGACGCCGCAGAGGGTGCACATCGCCAATTCGCCGGCGGCGCTGACCCGCCCGGATCTGGCCCGTGACCTCGTCCGTCCCGGGATCGCCGTGTACGGCCGCACCCCGGTGCCCGCACAGGGCGACTTCGGGCTGATCCCGGCCATGACGCTGACCGCGCGCATCGCGCTCGTGAAGAAGGTGGCCGCGGGGCAGGGCGTGTCCTACAGCGAGACATGGATCGCGCCGCGCGACACGGTGGTCGCCGTGGTCGCCGCGGGATACGCCGACGGCGTACCGCGACTGTTGTCGGGCCGCATCCGGGTCCGGATCGGTGATCGGATGTTCGACGGCGTGGGCCGGATCTGCATGGATCAGCTGGTCGTCGACCTCGGACCGGACGGGGCCGGTGTCCGCGAAGGGGACGAGGCCGAACTGTTCGGCACCGGAGCCGCCGGCGGCCCGACCGCGAAGGACTGGGCGGACGCGATCGGCACCATCGACTACGAGATCGTCTCGCAGGTCGGGACGCGGGTGGTCCGTAGGTACGTCGGCGAGAGGGTCGCCGGGGTAGATTCCGAGGACACGGTGACACCCGAGAACGCGGGGACCGGACAGTGAGCGGGGCACCACTGGTGGACGATTCCGAACGCGTCGGATTGCTGGCCGGGGTGGCGGGGATCGCCGCCCTGGGCGGTATGGCGGCCGTGGGGGCGGCACGAAACATCGCTCGCAAGAGTGTGGTCGGCCGGGCGGACCCACACGCCGACGTCGACCTCACCGCGCTCTACGGCGAGCGGGCGACCACGGTCACCACCGATGACGGCCTCGAGCTGGCGGTGCGGATCGTCGACCTCGGGACGGTGACGGCCGACTCGGCGCCCGACCTGACGATCGTGTTCGTGCACGGCTTCAGTCTTCGGTTGTCGAGCTGGCACTTCCAGTGCGAGCAACTCGCCGCGGAGTGGTCCGACCGCAACTACCGTCTGGTGTTCTTCGACCATCGGGGTCACGGGGAGAGCGACCCGGCTCCGACCGAGACGTGCACGATCGCCCAGCTCGCCGACGACGCGGCAGCCGTGGTCCGGGCCACCGTCCCGGTCGGACCCGTTGTCCTCGTAGGTCATTCGATGGGGGGCATGACCCTGATGGGCCTCGCTCGCCGCCACCCGGCACTGTTCTCGACCCACGGTCCGGTGGCCGGTGTGGGTCTCGTGGCGACGGCATCGCGCGGTATCACCGACGCCGGACTCGGTGAGGGACTGCGCAATCCGGTGGTGGACGCCTTCCGGATGAGTGTCCGCCGCGCCCCGCGCCTCGTACAGGCCGGCCGCGGACTGACCCGCTCGGCTCTCGAACCGGTGCTGGTCGCAGCGAGTTTCGGACCGACGTTCTACAGTCCGGCGCTCGGTGCGGCGGTGGACAAGATGATCCAGAGCACGCCGATCGAGACCATCGTGAACTTCTTGCACGCGTTGGAGATCCACGACGAATCCACCGCCCTGCCGGTGATCGCGCAGGTCCCGACCACGGTTGTGTGCGGCGATCGGGACCGACTGACGCCGCTGCGCAACTCGGTGCGGATGTACTCCCAACTCGGCGCCGACTCGCGACTGGTGGTCGCCAAGGGCGCCGGTCACATGGTCCAGATGGAGGAGCCGCGTCTGGTGAGCGACGCGATCGTCGAACTGGTCGACCGCGCGCGGGTCGCGCTGCCTGCTCCCCGCCGGCGCTGGTGGAAGCGAGGCCGGGGATGAGCCGACCGGGTCCCGGCGGTGCGCGTGAACTTCCCGACGTCGCCGACACCGAGGCCTTCGGTGCCGAGCTGGCGTCGACCCTGACCGCGGGGGACGTGGTCATCCTCGACGGACCGCTGGGTGCGGGGAAGACGGCGCTGGCCCGCGGGATCGGAGCCGGGCTCGGCGTCGTGGGCCGGGTGACGTCGCCGACCTTCATCATCGCGCGCGAGCACCGACCGGGCCGCCCAGACCGACCGGGGATGGTCCACGTCGATGCGTACCGGCTCGGCGGCACCGGGAACGGTTCCGGCGTCCTCGACGAGCTGGACGCCCTCGATCTGGACTCCGACCTCGACGAGGCGGTCGTCGTCGTGGAGTGGGGTGAGGGCGTGGCCGAGCGGCTGGCCGATCGGCATCTCGTCGTGCGGCTGCGCCGGGACGCCGACAGCGATGTGCGACATGTGGAGTGGGAATGGGTGAGCGCCGAATGAGCGAGGGTCTGGTGCTGGCGGTCGACACCGCCACCGACTCGGTGGTGGCCGGAGTGGCCGCCCTGCACGACGGCGAGGTGCGGGTCCTGGCCGAGCGTGTGGTCGCCGACCATCGGCGGCACGCGGAACTGCTCACCAGCCTCATCGCCGAGAGTCTCGCCGAATCCGGCGCCGCCCGAACCGATCTGACCGCGGTCGTCGTCGGCTGCGGGCCCGGGCCGTTCACCGGGCTCCGGGTCGGGATGGCGACCGGCGCCGCCTTCGCCGATGCGCTCGGGATCCCGGCGTACGGTGTGTGCTCCTTGGATGCACTTGCCGCCGAAGCCGATCCGGGCGCCGCCGATGCCTCGTCTCGGATTCTCGTGGTGACCGACGCGCGCCGGCGTGAGGTGTATTGGGCGCTGTACGGGGGCGGCCGCCGGCTGCGCGGGCCCGAGGTGGCCGCGCCCGGGGTGGTCGCCGATGAACTCGCCGCCGACCGGTCCGCAGGACGGATCGGGGCTGCTGCCGGTTCTGCCGCCCATCTGGAGCTCACCGGCTGGACCGGCGGCGCACCCGCGATCGCGGTACCGACCGTCCGCGGGCTCATCGCGGCCGCGGCCGCCGACATCATCGCCGGACGGGAGCCCGCACCCCTTGTCCCGCTGTATCTCCGACGCCCCGACGCCGTCGAGCAGAAGGACCGCCGGGCGGGTGCGGCGCGATGACCACACCCGAATTGATGATCGACGCCCTCACCTACGGCGACATCCCGCGCTGTGCCGCGCTGGAACGGCAGATGTTCGCCGACGATTCCCCCTGGCCGGCAGCGGCTTTCCGGGCCGAACTCAACGCGCCCTACAACACCTATTTCGCGGCGCGGGAACGCGCCGGGGCCGACGTCATCGGGTATGCGGGCGTCTCCCTGCTCGGACAGCCGGACGCCTGGGAGTGCGAGATCCACACCATCGCCGTCGATCCGGACCATCGGGGCCGGGGAGTGGGCAAGGCCCTGCTCGAGGCCATGCTCGTCGTCGCCGACGAGAACGACGCCCCGGTGTTCCTCGAGGTGCGCACCGACAACGACGTGGCGATCGCGCTGTACTCGCGGCACGGGTTCAGCACCGCGGGTCTTCGCCGCAACTACTATCAGCCGTCCGGCGCGGATGCCTACACGATGTTGCGGCTACCGGTCTCGGGCCGGCCGCTCGAACCGGAGGAGGGCCCCGCGTGATCGTCATGGGTATCGAGAGTTCCTGCGACGAAACGGGTGTCGGCATCGTCCGGTGGACGCCGGGCGACGGTGACGCCCCCGGATACGCGACGATGCTCGCCGACGAGGTGGCGTCGAGCGTGGACGAACATGCGCGGTTCGGCGGCGTGGTCCCCGAGATCGCATCGCGTGCGCATCTGGAGGCGATCGTCCCCACGATGCGCCGGGCGCGGGAGACGGCCGGGATCGACCGTCCCGACGCCATCGCCGTCACCATCGGCCCGGGCCTGGCCGGTGCGCTGCTCGTCGGGGTCGCCGCGGCGAAGGCCTACGCACTCGCCTGGGATGTGCCGCTGTATGCGATGAACCATCTCGGCGGCCACGTCGCGGTGGACACCCTCGAGCACGGACCCATGCCGGAGTGCGTCGCACTGCTCGTGTCCGGCGGGCACACCCACCTCCTGCACGTCACCGATCTCGCCGAGCCCATCGTCGAACTCGGCACCACGGTCGACGACGCGGCGGGGGAGGCCTTCGACAAGGTCGCCCGTCTGCTGGACCTCGGCTTCCCGGGCGGTCCGGCACTCGACAGCGCCGCCCGCGCGGGCGACCCGGGCGCGATCGCCTTTCCGCGCGGGATGACCGGTCCCCGCGACTCGCGGCACGACTTCTCGTTCAGCGGAGTGAAGACTGCTGTCGCACGGTATGTGGAGAAATGTGAGCGAGACGGCGCGGAGGTGCCCGTCGCGGACGTGGCGGCCTCGTTCCAGGAGGCGGTCGCCGACGTGCTGACCATGAAGGCGGTCCGTGCGTGCCGTGACCTCGGCGTGGACACCCTGGTCCTCGGGGGCGGCGCGACCGCCAATTCACGCATCCGGTCGCTCGCCCAGGAGCGCTGCGCGGCGGCCGGGATCGACCTGCGGGTGCCCAAGCCGCGGCTGTGTACCGACAACGGGGTCATGATCGCGACCCTCGGTGCCCATGTGATCGCGGGGGGAGCGCGGCCGTCACCGCTGACCGTGGCGTCGGACCCGGCGATGTCGGTGCGAGTCAGCCAGCTGTAGTCGAGGGTCGTCGACGGATTCGCGGGCAGCGAACACGTCCGGGTTTTTGCAGCCACCACCCTTGAGTGCTGGCACTCGCATGTATAGAGTGCTAGTTGGCGCTGAGCGAAGCCTCGGATACCCGCGACGACGGGGTTTCACAGGGCCGTGAACGTGCAGATTCTTTCTCAGTACGAAAGTTGAGGACTCACATCGTGGCGAGCGTGAACATCAAGC
This sequence comes from Gordonia sp. PvP123, assembly GCF_040547295.1. Classification (NCBI taxonomy): domain Bacteria; kingdom Bacillati; phylum Actinomycetota; class Actinomycetes; order Mycobacteriales; family Gordoniaceae; genus Gordonia; species Gordonia sp. PvP123. The sequence continues at coordinate 312,278 of NZ_JBEPPN010000002.1, forward strand.
CGCTTGAGGACAAGATCCTGGTGCAGGCCGTCGAGGCCGAGACGACCACCGCCTCGGGCCTGGTCATCCCGGACTCCGCCAAGGAGAAGCCGCAGGAAGGCACCGTCATCGCTGTCGGCGAGGGTCGGGTCACCGAGCAGGGCAACCGCGTCCCCGTGGACGTCAAAGAAGGCGACACCGTCATCTACAGCAAGTACGGCGGCACCGAGATCAAGTACGCCGGCGAGGAGTACCTGATCCTCTCGGCACGCGACGTCCTCGCCGTCATCGGCAAGTAGGACCGGCCGAGTTAGACCCCGCGAGCCGTTTTCGCGTCTCACATCGCCCCGGCGCCCCGTGCAGGGGTACCGGGGCGATGTGCGTTGCGGCGATCGGCTCCTGCTGAAGAAAGTGATTCATGGCCAAGCAGATTGAATTCAACGAAACCGCGCGACGGGCGCTCGAGCGAGGCATCGACCAGCTCGCCGACACCGTCAAGGTCACCCTCGGCCCCCGCGGACGGCATGTCGTCCTCGCCAAGGCCTTCGGCGGACCGAGCGTCACCAACGACGGCGTCACCATCGCCCGCGACATCGAACTCGACGATCCGTTCGAGAACCTCGGCGCGCAGCTGGTGAAGTCCGTCGCCACCAAGACCAACGACGTCGCGGGCGACGGCACCACCACCGCAACGGTTCTCGCGCAGGCGATGGTCAAGGCAGGTCTCCGGAACGTGGCGGCCGGGTCCAACCCGATCGCCCTCGGGCAGGGGATCAGCAAGGCTGCCGATGCGCTCAGCGAGGCCCTGCTCGCCGCGGCCACCCCCGTCTCGGGCGAGAAGGCCATCGCACAGATCGCCACCGTGTCCTCCCGGGACGAGGAGATCGGCGAGATGGTCGGCAAGGCGATGACCGCGGTCGGCGCCGACGGTGTCGTCACCGTCGAGGAGAGTTCCGGACTGAGCACCGACCTCGAGATCACCGAGGGCGTCCAGTTCGACAAGGGCTTCCTCTCGCCGTACTTCGTCACCGACGTCGACAGCCAGGAAGCGGTCCTCGAAGACGCGCTCGTGCTGCTCTACCGCGACAAGATCAGCTCCCTGCCGGAGTTCCTGCCGCTGCTGGAGAAGGTCGTCGAGGCGGGCAAGTCGCTGCTGATCGTCGCCGAGGACGTCGAGGGCGAGCCGCTGTCGACCCTCGTCGTCAACTCGATCCGCAAGACGATCCGCGCCGTCGCGGTCAAGGCGCCGTTCTTCGGCGACCGCCGCAAGGCCTTCCTCGAAGATCTCGCGGTCGTCACCGGCGGAACCGTGGTCTCCTCCGACATCGGTCTGAGCCTGTCGACCGTCGGCCTCGAGGTGCTCGGCTCGGTCCGCCGCGTCGTCGTCACCAAGGACGCGACCACCCTGGTCGAGGGTGCCGGGACCAAGGACGCGATCGCGGACCGTTCGGCCCAGCTCCGGCGCGAGATCGAGCAGTCCGACTCCGACTGGGACAAGGAGAAGCTCGCCGAGCGTCTGGCCAAGCTCTCCGGTGGTGTCGCCGTCATCCGTGTCGGCGCGGCCACCGAGACCGCCCTCAAGGAGCGCAAGCACCGCGTCGAGGACGCCGTCGCCGCGGCCAAGGCCGCGGTCGAGGAGGGCATCATCCCCGGCGGTGGCTCGGCCATCGTGCAGGCGTCGAAGAAGCTCGACGCACTCGCCGAGTCGCTGACCGGCGACGAGGCCCTGGGCGTGCGGGTCGTACGCGACTCCGCGCGTGCACCGCTGTACTGGATCGCCGCGAACGCGGGCCTCGACGGTGCGGTCGTGGTCGACAAGGTCGCAGGCGCGGCCGACGGCTCGGGATTCAATGCCGCCAGCCTCACCTACGGCGACCTGGTCGGCGAGGGCATCATCGATCCGGTGAAGGTGACCCGTTCAGCAGTCGTCAACGCGGCATCGGTGGCCCGGATGGTGTTGACCACCGAGACCGCCATCACCGACCAGCCGGCCGACGAGCCCGCCGGTCACGCCGGTCACGGGCACGCGCACTGACGTAGAACCTCGCCGGTCGCACACCGACGAACACGAGAGCCGGGTATCCCCGCAGGGATACCCGGCTCTCGCCGTCGTCAGATGGGCTCGTCGCCCCGGGCCTCAGCTGGCCATCCGGCGGCCGACGCCGCGCTTCATCAGGATGCTGCGCTCGGATTCGGAGAGGCCGCCCCAGATGCCGTACGGCTCCGCCACCGCGAGGGCGTGCTCCCGGCACTGCGCGATGACCGGGCACTGGTGGCACATCTCCTTCGCGCGGCGCTCACGTTGCGCTCGGGCCCGGCCGCGCTCGCCGTCCGGATGGAAGAACATGGCCGAGTCGACGCCGCGGCAGAGTCCTGACATCTGCCAGTCCCAGATGTCAGCGTTGGGGCCGGGGAGATGATTGGGCTGAGGCATGACAGCTACTCCTTGTCGTGGGCCGCACCGAGGTGCTCGGTGAGAAACGTCGATTTCCTGCAACGCTGAACTCACATTAAGCGGGCCTGAGAAATGGCGTCAATAGGCCCGAAATGGGACGTGATTGCCGCGAAAGTCTCAGAAATGTTAACGGCGGGTTAGGTGATGTCGGTCGGATAGCACAGCAGTGGCGAGGGTTTCATGCGGCCCCTGGATCGGATGGTCTCACCCCATGTGACCAGCGAATACAGCGAACCTCGCGTAGTCTTTGTCCAGCGTGACGTGCGCCGGGGTGTGGTGACGTCGAGCGAACCGATTTACACGTCGGAAATCCTCCGATGATGCACCCGTGATCTGTCCAGAGAATTAACGTTGGGAATCGTTCGTTAAATTCATGCAAACCAAAAAAGTCGGAGTGACCAAGAACACCTGGGCGGCGCTCGAGAACGCCGTTGAGCTGCGTCGACACCCGTCCACCGCGTCGGTGGTGGCACCGCTTCTGCGCGCTTGGGCCGACGCGGTCTCCGCCGGTGGACGCGGGGACTACGCGGGCGCGCTGACGACGCTCATCGATCTCGAGCGGGTCGTCGGTCCGCAGACCGGCCCGTCGACGCCTCCGGGACCGCGAACCGCACTGCTGTCGCTCTGCCAGAGCACCCGCGCATCGCTGGTGCGTCAGGCCGGGCGTCATCGGATCGCACATGGGATCGACGGCCGGTCCCTCGCGACCGTGGGTCTCTCGGATGGGATGGGATCGCCGGGCCCGGCCGAGGTCTCCCTGACGCGTGCCGCGGTCGCGGACGGACTCATCGGGCTCGCGGCCGACAATCTGGGCCTGCTGAGATTCGGTGCCTCTCGCCGGCTGCTCGATCGGGCGAGGTCGGTTCTCGACCCGTCTCCCGGACCGGCCCGGGGTGAATGGTCCTGGCAGGCGCCGGACGCCGATTGGGCCACGGCGACCCGCTGTCGGTTGCGCTGGGAGTGGGTGAGCGCCGAACTCGGTCTCTATCGTGGCGACGTCTCGACCGGGCTCGGCCATGCCCGGGCGGGGGCCTTGTTGATCCGGGAGATACAGGAGGCGGGAACCCCGGTTCCGGCTCGGCATCGCATCAAGACCGATCTCATCGCCGCAGCCGCCACCGCGGGTGGTGGGGATCGCGGCGCCGCGGCGACGGCTGCGCGGGGTGTCGCCGACGACGCTCGCGACGAGGGTCTCCTCCCGCTGGAGTGGGCCGCGATCAGTCTGCTGCTGGGCACCGGGTCCGCCTCTGACGACGACGCCGCACGCCACCGCGAGCTCCGCGCCACGCTGATCGGCAAGGGCATGGCGCTGATGCCCGGGGGTTGATCGCTAAGGTGTGTTGGGGTCTGCCACGCCGTCGCCGCCGGGGACGTCGGGGAACGCTGCTCACCAGCCGCGGTCCACGACGGTCGCCACCGGCGGCGTCACCGTGTCGGGGCCCGTACCAGGACTGGCGGCGAGGCCGGTTGGCCGATCTGTAACACGGGGATTCCTACGCGCGATGAAGTTGACAGGTGGTGAGTTGAACGACGCCGTCCGGGCCGCGGGCCAAGGCGATCGTGCCGCTCTCACGTCAGTTCTCGAAAGCGTGCAGGAACCGATCCTGCGCTACTGCCGAGGACGCATCGGGGTCGGGGAACGCCATCTGTTCTCCGCCGACGACATCGCGCAGGAGGCATTGATGGCGGTGATGACCGCACTGCCCCGTTATCGGGACCAGGGCAAACCGTTCATGGCCTTCGTCTACGGCATCGCGTCGCACAAGGTTGCCGACGCCATGCGGGTGGCGGCGCGGGTGAAATCGGACCCGGTCGACGAGATCCCCGAGGTCTCGCACGTCGCCGGCGGTCCGGAGCAGTTCGCCATCGACGCCGACGGCAGCAGACGGATGCGAGCCCTGCTGGGCATCCTGCCGGAGAAACAGCGCGAGGTCCTGGTACTGCGGTTGATCGTCGGCATGTCGGCGGAGGAGACCGCGCAGGCCATCGGCAGCACTGCCGGGGCGGTGCGAGTCGCCCAGCACCGGGCGCTGGCGAAATTGAAAGACGAGTTGAGACGGACAGGAGGTCACGATGAGCGGACAGTCTGATTGGCGTAGACGCCGTGTCGTCGGTGGTGACCAGCCGAACCGACCCGGCCAGCCACCGGCGCATCGCCGTGCGCCGGGTGCGAGTGGCCCGTCGCCGGCCGGTCCCGGACCCCGACCGCTGGACTCGGCTCCGTCAGGCGTCGATCCCGCCTCGGTCGAGGACGACGCCCTCGACCTCTCCGAGGTCAATTTCGACGAGAACTTCCTCGACGCGCTCACCCGCGACGTGCCGGTGCCGACCCGCGACGCGGCCGAATACCAACTGGCCGAGATGCTGTCGGGCTGGAAGTCCGAGATCATGTCCACCCCGGAGCCGGAGCTGGTGTCCGTCGACGATGTCGAACGGGCGATCGGCACCACCGAGCGGGCCAGTCGCGGGCGCCGGATGGTCCGTCACCTCCGCGTCGTGTCGGGTGCGGCCGCGATCGTCATCGTCGCGGCGGCCGGTCTGACCGTGCTCTCCGAGGGCTCGCAACCCGGTGACCCGCTGTGGGGCATCAAGCAGGTCGTGTTCGCCGAGGCGGCGTCGCAGACGCAGGCCGCGCACGATGTCCGCAACAATCTCGAGCGAGCCGAGGCCGCGATCGCGGCGGGCGACCCGGGCGCGGCGGCCGGCCTGCTGGCCGAGGCGCAGGAACGCATGGGACCGATGGACAGCGAGATGCGCGACGAGATGACCGAGTGGATGAACCGCATCCGCGACGGCGCCGGTCTGCCGACCGAACTCACCGTTCCCGCGCCGTCGACCGGCGCGGAACAGCCGGCCACGACCGAGCCGACCCGACCGGATCTGACCAGCCGCGAGGACGAGCCCTCGTCGCCCGGCGAGTCGACCCCGCCCGGTGGCGGTACCGATGAGCCGACCACGCCGTCCGAGCAGACGAGCGAACCGCAGGTGCCGTCGACGGTCCCCTCGTCGAGTGCTCCGACACAACCCTCGACGCCGTCCTCGAGCACCAAGGTCACGCGTTACCCGGCCGAATTCCCCGAGATCCCGTGGACCCCGCCGCCCGGTGTGGATGCATCGGGTCGGCCGATCGGCTGACGACCCCGGCACCACGTTCAACGAGTGAGGCCCTGCACCGAAGCGGTGCAGGGCCTCACTCGTATGGTCTGGCCGACGACTCGGTCACCGGACCGGCGAGCCGATGCGGGCTGTCCGCGTTCGTCTGCGGCAGTCAGCGTTCGTCGTCGAGATGGCTGCGCGCGTCTGCGTACCCGCGGCAGTAGTCCCACGTGACGTAGGCATCCGGGCGTGGATCCACCGCCGGCTCATGGGGCCGGACGGTGCCATCGATGAGAAGCTGGATCAGGTTGGCGCGCAACATGTCCCAGTCGTGGTAGTGGTCTTCGTGGCAGTCTTCGCAGACCACGACGAGGCCGCGCACGCCGCGATTGGCCAGCAACGCCTCGTAGAGTGCGAGATCGGCGAGATCCTCCTCGACCGCGAGCCGTTCGTTCTCGTCCAGCGGGATACCCGGTTCCACGCTGTCCAAGGCGGATGCGGGATCGCTGGGATCGTCGGCGAACGGGTCCGGCGGGAGGCCGGGTGGCAGGTGGTCACGCACCTCACCACCGTAGCCGATCCCCAGCCGCCCGCGCCGCAAGCATTCACCGGTCCCGGCGGCCGTGACCGGAGTCGATCAGGCGGTCTCACCGGCACGAAGACGCCTGTGTGACGATCGCCGCACCAGGGGAGTCGATACGATGGTCCGATGACTGCTGTTCGTACCGGTGGAGACGATCCCGGCAAGGTCGCGATGCTCGGCCTGACCTTCGACGACGTCCTGTTGCTGCCCTCGGCGTCGGACGTGATCCCCAGCGAGGTCGACACCTCGTCGCGGGTGACCAAGAACGTGACGTTGCGGGTCCCGCTGGTGAGTTCGGCGATGGACACCGTGACCGAGTCCCGGATGGCGATCGCCATGGCCCGTGCCGGCGGTATGGGTGTCCTGCACCGCAATCTGTCGATCGAGGAACAGGCCGGTCAGGTCGAGACGGTCAAGCGGTCCGAGGCCGGGATGGTCACCGATCCGGTCACCTGCACGCCCTCCCACACGCTCGCCGAGGTGGATGCGATGTGTGCGCGCTACCGCATCTCGGGCCTGCCCGTCGTCGACGACAAGGGTGAGCTCGTCGGCATCATCACCAACCGCGACATGCGCTTCGAGGTCGACCAGAGCCGACCGGTCGCCGAGGTCATGACCAAGGCGCCGCTGATCACCGCCCAGGAAGGGGTCTCCGCGGAGGCCGCGCTGGGACTGCTGCGCCGGCACAAGATCGAGAAGCTGCCGATCGTCGACGGCAACGGCCGGCTGACCGGACTCATCACCGTCAAGGACTTCGTCAAGACCGAGCAGCATCCGCTGGCGACCAAGGACTCCGACGGACGGTTGCTCGTGGGCGCAGCCGTCGGCACCGGCGACCCGCAGTGGGACCGTGCGATGGCACTCGCCGACGCCGGCGCGGACGTGATCATCGTGGACACCGCCCACGCGCACAACCGGCTCGTGCTCGACATGGTGGCCAAGCTGAAGGCCGAGGTCGGCGACCGCGTGGACGTGGTCGGCGGCAATGTGGCGACCCGTGAGGCCGCGCAGGCGCTCGTCGATGCCGGTGCCGATGCGGTGAAGGTCGGCGTCGGCCCGGGCTCGATCTGCACCACCCGCGTCGTCGCGGGCGTCGGCGCCCCCCAGATCACCGCGATCCTCGAAGCGGTGGCGGTCTGCCAGAAGGCCGGTGTGCCCGTGATCGCCGACGGCGGTCTGCAGTACTCCGGCGACATCGCCAAGGCACTCGCCGCCGGCGCGTCGACCGCGATGCTCGGTTCGCTGCTCGCGGGCACCGCCGAGGCGCCCGGCGAGCTGGTCCTCGTCAACGGCAAGCAGTTCAAGAGCTACCGGGGCATGGGCTCGCTCGGTGCGATGCAGGGGCGTGGGCAGGCGAAGTCGTACTCGAAGGACCGCTACTTCCAGGACGACGTCCTGAAGGAGGAGAAGCTGGTTCCCGAGGGCATCGAGGGACGCGTGCCGTTCCGGGGCCCACTGTCGCAGGTGATCCACCAGCTGGTCGGCGGCCTGCGTGCCGCCATGGGCTACACCGGCGCGTCGACGATCCCGGATCTGCAGACCGCGCGGTTCGTCCAGATCACCGCGGCGGGACTCAAGGAATCCCATCCGCACGACATCACTCTGACCGCCGAGGCGCCCAACTACTATTCCCGCTGAACTCCCCGAGGCCGTTCCCGCCGGACTCGTCCGGCGGGCCAGGCCGTAGGGTCGTTGTGCAGCTGAACTCCGCAGAAAGGCGCAGTGGTGCGTGACCTCGTCGAAATCGGCATGGGCCGGACAGCCCGACGGACCTACGAGCTGGGCGACATCAGCATCGTCCCGTCCCGTCGGACCCGTTCGTCCAAGGACGTCTCCACGGCGTGGCAGATCGATGCCTACCGGTTCTCCTCGCCGATCCTGAGTCATCCGACCGATGCCCTGGTGTCGCCGTCGGTCGCGATCGAGCTCGGCAAGCTCGGTGCGCTGGGGGTCCTGAACGGCGAGGGGCTGTGGGCCCGTCATCGCGACGTCGAGGCCAAGATCGCCGAACTCGTCGCGATCGCGGCGGAGGATCCGGATCCCTATGCGGCGGTTCGGCATCTGCAGAAGCTGCATGCGGCTCCGCTCGACAGCGGCCTGCTGGGCGAGGCCGTGGCGCAGGTCCGCGATGCCGGCGTCACCACGGCCGTGCGGGTCAGCCCTCAGCATGCGCCGGAACTGACCCCGGCGCTGCTGGCCGCCGGGGTCGAGATCCTGGTGGTGCACGGCACGATCATCTCGGCCGAGCACGTGGCACAGGTCGACGCCGACGGCGCCGCGCGCGAACCGCTCAACCTCAAGACCTTCATCGCCGACCTCGACGTGCCCGTCATCGCGGGCGGCGTGCACGATCACCGCACCGCCCTGCACCTGATGCGGACGGGCGCCGCGGGCGTCATCGTCGGCTACGGCTCGGCCGCGGGGGCCACCACGACCGGCGAGGTCCTCGGCATCGGTGTGCCGATGGCGACCGCCATCGCCGACGCCGCCGCCGCGCGTCGCGACTACCTGGACGAGACGGGCGGTCGCTACGTCCACGTCATCGCCGACGGCGACATCCACAGCTCGGGCGACCTGGTCAAGGCGATCGCCTGCGGCGCCGACGCCGCGGTTCTCGGAACCTCGCTCGCCGCAACGAGTTCGGCGCCCGGCAACGGCTGGTACTGGCCGTCGGCCGCGGCGCACCCGGACACCCCGCGCGGCGCGCTCCTGCAGGTCGCCGCGGGCGAGGACCGCCCGAGTCTGGAGCGTGTCCTCAACGGGCCGTCCGATGATCCCTACGGCGAACTGAACGTCGTCGGGGCGCTGCGTCGTGCCATGGCGAAGGCCGGGTACTGCGACCTGAAGGAGTTCCAGCGCGTGGGGCTGTCCGTCCACGCCTGAGTTCCCCCTGGCCCCGCGTCACGACGGGTTAGGGTGACCTGGGTCTCCTTATGTGACAATGCGCGTTAGTATGTTCGCCATGGGATTGGACAGGTCGACCGAACACGCCACCGACTTCGACGTTCTGATCGTCGGCTCCGGGTTCGGCGGGAGCGTGAGTGCGCTGCGGCTCGTGGAGAAGGGGTATCGCGTCGGCGTGGTCGAGGCGGGTCGTCGTTTCGAGGACGAGGACTTCGCCAAGACCAGCTGGCGCCTGAACCGGTGGCTGTGGGCGCCGAAGCTGGGCCTGTACGGCATCCAGCGCATCCACGCACTCAAGGACGTGATGATCCTGGCCGGGGCTGGGGTCGGCGGCGGGTCCCTCAACTACGCCAACACCCTGTACAAGCCGCCGACGCCGTTCTTCACCGATCCGCAGTGGAACCACATCACCGACTGGGAGGACGAGCTCGGTCCGTATTACGACCAGGCCCGCCGGATGCTCGGCGTGGTGACCAACCCGACGGTCACCGCCTCGGATCGTGTCGTTGCCGAGGTCGCGGCGGAGATGGGTGTCGGCGACACGGTGACACCGACGCCGGTCGGTGTGTTCTTCGGTGCGAAGACGGGCTTGTCCGGGGCGCCCGGCGAGACCGTCGCCGACCCGTATTTCGGCGGTGCGGGGCCGGATCGAACTGCGTGCACCGAATGCGGCGCATGTATGACCGGATGTCGGGTGGGTGCGAAGAACACTCTGCTGAAGAACTACCTCGGTCTCGCGGAACGCAACGGCGCCACCATCATCGACCGGACGACCGTGGACTCGCTGAACCGGCGCGCCGACGGTGTGTGGGAGGTGGGCACCCATCACTCGTCGTCGTGGGGGCCGCTGGGGCGTCGCCGGCGGACGATCACCGCGGGGCAGGTGATCCTCGCGGCCGGCACGTTCAACACCCAGCGACTCCTGCATCACGCGAAACTCGGTACGCTGCCGCAAATCTCGGACGCGATGGGCAGGCTCACGCGGACCAACTCGGAGTCGATCCTGGGCGCGATGGGTTCCCGGATCGACCCGGAGAACGACTACTCGCGCGGGGTCGCGATCACCTCGTCGTTCTATCCGGAACCGAACACGCACATCGAGCCGGTGCGATACGGCAAGGGCTCCAACGCGATCGCGTACCTGCAGACCCTGCTGACCGACGGCGGGAGCCGCCGCAACCGGTTCGGCCAGTTCCTCCGCCAGGTCGCCCGCAATCCGTTGCTGCTGGTGCGGCTGCTCGTGGTGCGACAGTGGAGCGAGCGGACCGTGATCGCACTGGTCATGCAGAACAACAACAATTCACTGACCACCTTCGTCCGCAAGCGCGGACCGCTTCGCTATGTCACCAGCAAGCAGGGCCACGGGGAACCGAACCCCACCTGGATTCCCAAGGGCAACGAGGCGACTCGGCGGATCGCGGCGAAGCTGAACGGCGGTGTCGCAGGCGGAACGTGGGGCGACATCGTCAACATGCCGCTGACGGCGCATTATCTCGGCGGGTGCGCGATCTCCGACGACCCGGAGAACGGTGTCATCGATCCGTACCAGCGCGTGTGGAACTACCCGACGCTGCACATCGCCGACGGTGCGTCGGTGTCGGCGAACCTCGGTGTCAATCCGTCGCTGACGATCTGCGCGCAGGCGGAACGCGCAGCGGCGCTGTGGCCGAACAAGGGGGAACAGGATCAGCGCCCCGCACAGGGTGACCCGTACCGCCGCATCGAGCCGACGACGCCGAGGTCGCCGGTGGTCCCGGCCGACGCGCCGGGCGCCCTCCGGTTGCCGATCATCCCCGTCGTACCGGTCACGGCCCAGCGGATCTCGTAGCAACCGTGCGCGGACAGCGCGCATTGTGAGTGGGGGATCCCGTTCGGCGTCGTCGCCGGGGTAGGGTCGGCGTGCACGGCCGAACGGGGGAGCGCATGTCGGGCACAGAGTCGCCGACCGTGGTGTTGGCGGGCGGAAGTGGTTCGCTGGGAACGCATCTGGCGACCGATCTCGCCGCGCGCGGACACCATCCGGTCATCCTCACGCGGCGGATCGATCCGTCGTCGCCCTTCGAGCAGGTGATCTGGGACGGCAAGACCCAGGGCGACTGGGTCGAAGTGCTGGCCGCGGATCGGCCGACGGCGGTGGTGAACCTCGCGGGCAAGCTCGTGGACTGTCGTCCCACCGAGGCCAACATCGCCGCGCTGCGGAGCAGTCGGGTGGATGCGACTCGCGCTCTCGTCGTCGCCTCCCGGGCGCGGTCGACCCCGATCTCGTACTGGTTGCAGTCCAGCACGACGGCGATCTGGAGCGACGCAGGTGACCAGTGGTGCACGGAGTCGACGCCGGTCCCCCTCGGCCTGCCACAGATGACCGGCGTCGCGCAGCCGTGGGAGGACGCGGTGGACGGCGCGAACACCGATCACCTGACCGTGCTGCGGACGTCGATCGTCCTCGACGCGGATGCCCCGGCCATGCGCCGTCTCGCCGGCCTGACGAGATTCGGTCTCGGCGGGCGGGTCGGCGACGGCCGGCAGTGGTTCAGCTGGATTCACATCGACGACTGGCTCGCGATCGCCCGCGCGGCACTGCGCGTCGACGACGCGGTGTCTCTTCCCGACGGTGTCGTCGTGGCGGCCAGTCCGTATCCGGTGCGCAACACCGAGCTCATGGCGATGCTGCGCGCGGAGATCGGACGCCCGCCGGCGCCGCCGACGCCGGCCTGGTTGCTGAAACTCGGTGCGGAGGTGCTGCGTACGGATCCGGCGCTCGGGCTCACGGGACGCCGTGCGCGATCGGATGTCCTGGCCGACGTCGGGTTCGAGTTCCGCTTTCCCCGGCTCGAGGACGCACTCTCGGATCTGCTCTGAGTCGTCGTCCGTCGGCGGCAGCGGGGAGTCAGTCCAGGCCGCGCGCGGTGAGGGTGTCGGCGAAGCCGTCGGCGGTGCGCAGCGCGGCGAGCACGACCGGGGCGACGAGGATGCGTGGCCCGGGACGCAACCCGCGGGCCTTGCGCGCCTCGTCGACCTCGCGCACCACCTCGACCATCAGCGGGATCGCCCGGATCGTGAGCGCCAACGCGATCGCGATGAGGTCCACGCGCACACCGAAGCGGGCCAGCGGCCCCAGTGCTCGGACGATCGTGTCGAGCATGTCCGTGGTGCGGGTGGTCAGCGAGACGACGGCGGCGAGTGCGACCGACAGCGCGAGGACCCCGCAGATCACCACGGCCCGTCGCCAATCGGTGAACACGACCTGGAACGCGAAGATGAACAGCAGCAGCCACAGCAGCGGGCGCAGCTGCCGCCATGCCTCGCAGGGGCCGATCCCGGCCAGTGCGTAGATCACTGCGACGCCGAGGGTTGCGATCCCGAGAGCCGGCAGCGACCGCACGGTCAGCGACACCACGAGGATGAGCACGCCCATCGCGAGGAACTTGAACCCGGCGGGCAGGCGGTGCACGAGGGTGTTGCCGGGCCGGTAGACGCCGAGCACGTTCACGACATGAGCCTGCGGTACGCCGCGAGCGCGGGCCCGGGGGAGTCGTCGGCGACGACGCGCCCCTCGTCGATGGCGATCACCCGGTCGAAGCCGGCGAGGATGTCGAGGTCGTGACTGACGACGACGAGCTGTTCGTCCAGGGTGTCGAAGACCCGGGTGAGCATGCGGGTGTTGCGCAGGTCGAGCAGGGTGGTGGGCTCGTCGGCGACGATGATCGCCGGGTCGGTCACGAAGATCGACGCGAGGGCGAGGAGTTGCTTCTGTCCACCGGACAGTCGCTGGGCGGGATGGTCGGCGTGGTCGCCGAGTCCGAACCGGGCGAGTACCGCACGAGCGCGATCGGCGCGCGCCGCCTTGTCGAGATCGGTCCGGCGGAGGGACAGCTCGATGTCCTCCAGCACCGTCGGCATGATGATCTGGCGGTCGGGGTCGGAGAAGATGAACCCCACCCGTCGGCGGACCTCACGCTTGTTCTTCGCGACCGGCAGGCCGTCGACGGTGACCGTCCCCGAGTCGGGCACGACGAGCGCGTTGATCATCCGCGCCAACGTCGACTTACCGCTGCCGTTGGCCCCGACGATCCCGATGCGGTTCTCCGACAACGTGAGCGAGACGTCGCGCAGCACGACACGACCGTCGTAGGCGTGCGAGACGTTCTCGAACTCGATCATCCGGCTCGGGCCACCGCCGCGTCAGCTGTCGGCGACGCCGGCACGCCGCGACAGTCGCATCGGTGCGATGAGTCCGGGCCGCCCGCGATGGACCTGGGCGGCGACCAGCGCGGCGACCACGGCCTTCGCGATGTCACCGGGGATGAACGGGCCGTTGGCCGACAGCGCCGCCCACACCGTCAGGTCGGTGCGCAGGAGCATGCCGACGATCCCGAACACGTAGAGCACGACGATCCCGCCGAGCACGTTGATGCCGATGCCCCAGATCACGCGGTAGCGCGGGGTGGTGCCGACACCGAGCATCATCGCGGTCAGCACGCCGATCACGATGACGGCGGGCAGGAACCCGATGAAGAAGCCCGCGGTGGGCGAGGAGAGCGAGGTGTACCCGTTGCGGCCGCCGGCGAGGATCGGCAGCCCGGCGATCGCGAGCACCATGAAGAGCACGACCGCGAGGGTTCCCTTCTTGGGTCCGAGAACCGCACCGGCGAGGATGACGCCGAGCGACTGGAGGGTGATCGGCACACCGCTGGAGCCGATGTTGATGGTCCCGGGCAGTCCGAGCGCGGCGATCAGCGCGGCGAACACGGCGGCCTGGGTGAGGTCGCCGATGCTCAGCGACCAGCGATGGGGGGTTTCCGGCGATGCAGTCATGTCGATTCCGGAGTATTTCACGCGGGTATCGCGGGCCCGCATCCGCCGGGCGGGGTGACCAGGGACGGGCGCCGGTCCGCCCACTAGACTCGGCCCGGTGACAGACTCTTCTGCGACAGATTCTCCTGCGAACTCCCCCGAGGATTTCCTCGAGGGTCCGCGGCCGGTGCTCGTCGTCGACTTCGGCGCGCAGTACGCGCAACTGATCGCCCGCCGGGTGCGCGAGGCACGCATCTACTCCGAGGTGATCTCCCACGACGCTCCGATCGAGAAGATCCAGGAGAAGGATCCGGTTGCGATCATCCTGTCGGGTGGTCCCTCGTCGGTGTACGCCGAGGACGCGCCCGATCTCGATCCGGCCCTCTTCGACCTCGACGTCCCGGTGTTCGGCATCTGCTACGGATTCCAGGCGATGGCCGACAAGCTCGGTGGCGAGGTCGCCAACACCGGCGGCCGCGAGTTCGGGCGCACCACGCTGACCGTCAACGGCGAAGGTGTTCTGCATCAGGGCCTGTCGGACACCCAGCCGGTGTGGATGAGCCACAACGACGCCGTGCAGAGTCCGCCCGAGGGATTCACCGTCACCGGGTCGACGCCCGGTGCGCCGGTCGCGTCGTTCGAGAACCTCAAGCGCCGGATGGCCGGGGTGCAGTATCACCCCGAGGTGCTGCACACGCCGCACGGCCAGCAGATCCTCACGCGCTTCCTCTACGAGATCGCGGGCCTCGAGGCCACCTGGACCGCCGCGAACATCGCCGACGCGCTCATCGACGCGGTCGCCGACCAGATCGGCGACGGACGGGCCATCTGCGGACTGTCCGGTGGAGTCGATTCCGCGGTGGCGGCCGCGCTCGTGCAGCGGGCCATCGGGGATCGGCTGACCTGTGTCTTCGTCGACCACGGACTACTGCGCGCGGGTGAACGCGAACAGGTGCAGCACGATTTCGTGGGCGCGACCGGCGCCAAACTCGTCACCGTCGACGCCGCGGACGTGTTCCTGCGCGAGTTGACCGGCGTGAGCGATCCGGAGACCAAGCGCAAGATCATCGGCCGGGAGTTCATCCGGTCGTTCGAGGGTGCGGTCAGCGAGGTCCTCGGCGAGGAGGCAGAGGCGGGGGAGAAGGTCGACTTCCTCGTGCAGGGCACGCTGTATCCCGACGTCGTCGAGTCCGGCGGCGGCAGCGGGACGGCGAACATCAAGAGCCACCACAACGTGGGCGGCCTACCCGACGACCTCGAGTTCAGCCTGGTGGAGCCGCTGCGGCTGCTCTTCAAGGACGAGGTGCGCGCGGTCGGCCGCGAACTCGGGCTGCCCGAAGAGATCGTCGCACGTCAGCCGTTCCCCGGACCGGGTCTGGCGATCCGGATCGTCGGCGAGGTCACCGGCGACCGCCTGGAGATGCTCCGCAAGGCCGATCTGATCGCGCGCGAGGAACTCACCGCCGCGGGACTCGACGCACAGATCTGGCAGTGCCCGGTGGTGCTGCTGGCCGATGTGCGCAGCGTCGGTGTCCAGGGAGACGGCCGGACCTACGGACACCCGATCGTCCTGCGCCCGGTGTCGAGCGAGGACGCGATGACCGCCGACTGGACGCGCGTGCCCTACGAGGTGCTCGAGATCATCTCGACCCGCATCACCAACGAGGTGGCCGAGGTCAACCGCGTGGTGCTCGACGTGACGAGCAAGCCGCCGGGCACCATCGAATGGGAATGAGGCGATGAGAAGCGGGGGGGGGGGGGGGGGCCCCCCCCCGGGGGGGGGGGGCCCCCCCCCCCCCCCCCGCTTCTCTGTCTCCGCCGGGAATCGGGACCGTTGTCGCGGTCAGCGCCGGGAACGAGTCCCGGACACGATCAGCACGAGCCCGATCAGCAGGCCGATCCCGACCGCGACCCACCCGAGGTCGGCGGCCTCGGGCAGTGCCGGCCCGTCGGCGAGTCCCCATCCGGCCACCGCGAGGGCCGCGATCCCGAGGAGTCCGAGCCCCGGTGCGCGATGGGTGGACCCGCATCCCCGGTCGTCGCTGGTGGCCG
Source organism: Gordonia sp. PvP123 (assembly GCF_040547295.1). NCBI lineage: Bacteria > Bacillati > Actinomycetota > Actinomycetes > Mycobacteriales > Gordoniaceae > Gordonia > Gordonia sp. PvP123. The sequence continues at coordinate 328,141 of NZ_JBEPPN010000002.1, forward strand.
CCGGGTCGTCTCCGTAGGTGTTGTCGGGTGCGTTCATCGCAGGACCTGAACCTCTCCCATGCCGGTGCGGGCGTCGATCTGCAGGACCGGGCCATCGGTGCCGTCGCGGCCGCCGTCGAGCCCGGTGGGGCAGGTGTAGTCACCGATGCCGGTCTGGCAGTTGGCACGCACGTTCATCGTGTCGGGGACGTGGACCCGGATCGTCCCGACGCCGTTCTCCAGGCGCACCGTCCGGTCGGTGGTGAGATCCACCGCGCGCAGGTCCAGGGTCATCTCGCCGACGCCGAGCGAGTATTCGGCCTGGATGTCGTTCTCGGTCAACGGCTTCCATTCGCGCTCGCCCGCCCCTCCGGCGGGTAGCGGTCCGGACAGCCCGCTCACCCCGGAGATCACGGTGGCGACCACGACGGCGGCTCCCAGGACGATCGCGATGGGCACGAGGCCGGTGCTGTGTTCCCCGGTCCGGCGCCGGACGACGGCGGCGACCAGCAGTCCCGCGCCGATGACGGCCAGTGAGAGCGAAAGGATGTGCGGCACGGTGAACCAGTCGACGCCGATCTGGTGCAGGCCCGTGCCGACGGCGCCCGCGATGATCGCGAGACCGATCACGATCAGCGTCAGAGGTGAGCGTCGGCGCATGCGGGCGGGCGGCTCCGCCGGGCTGGCCGGCTCGGGCAGATCCCACGCGAACCGCGCCGCCCCCAGCGGATCCCATGCGGGCGGACTCACGTCGAGGTCGACGTCGTCGCGCGCCCCACTGGTCCCCGAGGTGTGCGGAGCGTCGGCGACCGCCCCTCCGCTCCCTGAGGTGTGCGGAGCGTTAGCGACGAGCCTCGAAGGGTCCTTTTCCAACTCGACCCGGGGCGCAGGCGTCACCGGATGGGTACCGGCCGGACTGCTCATCCCACGCGGTACCCAGCGCTCGAACTGACCGGCCGCCGGCGGCGGGACGACGATGTCGGTGACCGCCGCGGTGTCGATGCTCGTGCCTACCGGTGGAGTCGGGGTGCGCAGATACAACAGGAACCAGCCGCCGAGCATCAGGATCGCGCCGACGAGTCCACCGGAACCCCATGTCCGGTTGGGTCCGACAGACGTGACGATGACGATCGCGAGCACGACCAGGAGGATGACCTGGGGGTTGCCGAGTCCGTGCAGCGAGCCGTGCGAGCTGTGGCCGGCTCGCGCGGATTCGACCCGGAGCGCATCGGCGCGTGCGCGGCCGGCGCCCGGGAACGCGACCCAGGCCGCGAGGTAGAGGATGAGTCCGCTGCCACCGAAGAACGCCGCCACCACGAACGCGACCTTCACCAGCGTCGGGTCCACGCGGTAGCGCGCGGCGATGCCGGTGCAGACGCCGGCGATCGTCCGATCGTCGGGCCGATACGGGCGGGTCGACCACATGCCCTGGATCTGCTGCTGGAACTCCTTGGTCTCCATGCCGATCATCGTGCCGCCCACCGGGCCACGAACACATCGGGTGATCCCCTGAATTGTCCCCCGGAGAAATCCGGTGTGCAGGGGTGGTGGAGCGACACACCCTGAGATCGACACGCACGAACCGGGGTTGACCCCGATGTCGCGGAGCCGATCGCATGGGACGATCGAGGAGTGAGTCGAATGGAGGTCGAACCGGTCCCGAGGCTGGTGCGCCGCGACGGCGGGCGCGTGGTCGCCGGCGTCGCCGGTGGACTGGCCGACCACCTCGGTGTCGATGTGTTCCGCGTGCGGATCGTGTTCGTGGTGCTGGCCGCGCTGGCCGGGGCCGGTGTTGCCGCGTACGGTCTGCTCTGGTTCTTCTGCCCCCAGGGGAGCGACACCGCGCCACCGGCGCCGGGTGTGCGCCGTCAGTCGCTCGGACTGGCGATGATCGGGCTGGTGGCGATGGCCGTGGTGGGGTTCGCGGCCTCGGGGACCCCGGCGTCTTACCTCGTCCCGTTCGTGTTCATCGCCCTCGGCGCAAGCCTGGTGTGGCGCGAGTTCGACACGTCCCATCGGGCACCGCGTACCCCGTTGCTCACCTGGACCCGGCTGATCGGCGGCGTCGCGCTCGTCGTCGGCGGTCTGGTCGTCGTGGTGGTCGCGGGCGACCGCAGCTTCGGCGGACTCAACTCGACGATCCTCGCGGTCGGCGCGACCCTCATCGGCGTCGTGTTGCTGACCGTGCCCCTGTGGATGCGCCTGCTGCGCACCCTCAACGAGGAGCGCTCCGCCCGGATCCGGAATGCCGAGCGCGAGGAGATCGCCTCGCACCTCCACGACTCGGTTCTGCAGACCCTGGCGCTGATCCAGAAGAAGGCGGGTCGGCCCGACGAGGTGGCACGGCTGGCCCGGAGCCAGGAACGCGAGCTGCGGGCGTGGCTGTTCGGTGATCCGGCGACCGAACGCGGTTCCCTGGCGGCGGCGCTGCGCAGTGTGGGCGCCGAGGTCGAGGACGCCTACGGTATCGAGGTCGAGATCATCACCGTCGGTGATCTGCGCCCGAACAACACCCGCGACGCCAAACGATGGTCCGCTCTCGTCGGCGCGACGCGCGAAGCCCTGGTCAACGCCGCCAAGCACTCCGGCGAGCGCACGGTGGACGTATACGGCGAGATCACCGACGACGAGGTCGAGGTGTACGTGCGCGACCGTGGCCTCGGCTTCGACCCCGAGACGGTCGACGACGACCGGCAGGGGATCTCCCGGTCGATCCGCGCTCGCGTGGAACGGATGGGCGGGCGCGTGCGGATCACCTCGACGCCCGGACGCGGAACCAACGTGGGCCTCATGATGCCGCGCGGTGACGGGGGTTCGGTGGAGGAGAGATCCGACCCGGAGAGATCTGACCCGGAGAGATCTGACCCGGAGAGGTCCGAGCCACCCGCGCGGACCGGCGAGATGAGCATGGATGCGGTCGCCCCGGCCGACAACAGGAAGGCACGATGACAGCGAGTCCGACGAGCCCCGACCCCTCCGGTCCGGTGACCGTGTACCTGGTCGACGACCACGCCGTCTTCCGTTCCGGGGTCCGTGCCGAACTGGCCGACGAGCCGGGTCTGCGTGTCGTCGGCGAAGCGGGTGCCGTGGCCGACGCGATCGACGGGATCGTCTCGACGGCGCCGGATGTGGTCCTCCTCGACGTGCACATGCCGGCCGGTGGCGGGGTGGCCGTGCTGCGCGGCGTGCTCGATCGGATCGGTTCGGCCGCACCGGGTTCGGTTCCACCGGTGTTCCTCGCGCTGAGCGTGTCCGACGCCGCCGAGGACGTCATCGCGACCATTCGCGCCGGCGCCCGCGGTTACGTGACGAAGACGATCGCAGGTCCGGAACTCGCCGACGCGGTCCGTCGGGTGGCCGACGGCGACGCGGTCTTCAGTCCGCGTCTGGCGGGTTTCGTCCTCGACTCGTTCACCGGCAAGTCCTCGGCCCCCGAGCCGCCGCTCGACCCCGAACTCGACTCGCTGACCAGGCGAGAACTGGAGGTGTTGCGTCTGCTCGCGCGGGGGTACACCTACCGCGAGATCGCCGAGGAGCTGTTCATCTCGATCAAGACGGTCGAGACCCACGCGTCGAATGTCTTGCGCAAGACGCAGCAGTCCAACCGCAACGCCCTCACCCGGTGGGCGGCCACCCGCCACATCGGCTGAGCGCCCGCCGCGGACGACCGCTCAGCGCACCAGCGCGATCGCGAGTACGACGACCACGGCGAGCACCGCGAAGAACACGAAGATCGACACCGCGAGCGCGGTGCTCGACGTGCCCGACGGTTGCGCGGGCGGACCGTACGACGGCCGGCGTCCATCGGACGGATGGTGCTGTGCCGTGGGCGGTCTCGGCGTCGACGAGTGTGGTTGCGACGTCGACATCATCGTGGGGGACATGCCCTGTCGGGTGCGCGGCAGGTCGCGGGAGCCGCGATCGGCCGACATCGTCGGGGCGTACGGGGGCAGGGTGGCGCCGGCGGGGCGGTGCGGACCGGTGGTGGACGATCGGTTGGTCCGCTGCGACCAGACCGGCGTACCCGCTCCCGGGCGGGTGATCAGGCCGGTCAGGACCTGATCACGGGTGCCGCGGGAGCCGGCCGCGAACGAGGTGAGGAGATCTCGAGCCTGGCTCATCGTCGGGCGTTTGGTCGGGCTGGGTTCGAGGAGACGCAGCAGGACCGGCTCGAGTTCGGCGGCATTCTGCATGGGATTGATGCGGGCCCGTGCGACCCTGTGCAGCAAGGCGATCGAGTTGTCGTCGACGCCGAACGGCGGCTGGCCCTCGACCATCGTGTAGATCGTCGCGCCCAGTGAGTACACGTCCGACGCCTCTTGTGGATCGGCTCCGCGGGCGACCTCGGGGGCGAAATATGCCGGCGTGCCGGTGATCACGCCGGTCTGGGTGAGGGTGACATCGTCCTTGGCTCGTGAGATCCCGAAGTCGGTGATCTTGACCAGGCCCGTGTGGCGGCCGCCCTCGGCGATGAGGATGTTGCCCGGCTTGATGTCGCGGTGCACGATCCCCGCGGCGTGGGCCTCGACCATCGCATCGGCCACCTGCGCGCCGATCTGGGCGGCTTCGGCAGGTGCGAGTGTCTTTGTGGCATGGAGGATCTGGGCGACGCTGCGCGACGGCAGGTACTCCATGACCAACCAGGGTTCGCCCCGGTCGAGGGCCACGTCGTGCATGGCGATCGCGTTGCGGTGGGAGAGTTTGGCGGCGATGCGGCCCTCTCGCATGGCCCGCTGGCGAACATTGTCCGCGGAGTCCTCGGTGAGGCCCTCGGTGGAGACGACCTGCTTGACGGCGACGTCACGGTCGAGGAGCTGGTCGCGGGCGAGCCAGACGGTGCCCATGCCGCCCCCGCCGATCCGCGACTTCAGGCGGTATCGTCCGGCCACCAGATACTGGGGACCCGGGGCATGGTGGGGTCCGGCGGTCGTCGACATACGGAGATGATAGCGGCGCGGCCCGCACGGCGGGCACGCACTTGACAGTCGAGTCGTACGTATGTTCGACTCGGATCATGCGATGGTCCGATCAGGCGGTGGAGGTCGACGACGGGTCGCTCCCCGGGCTGAGCCGTTCGGGTCTGGTCCGGTCCGTTCGCACGCCCGAGTTCGAGGGTGTCACATTCCACGAGGTGCTGGCCAAGAGTGCGCTCAACCGCGTCCCGGAGGCCTCGCAGCTCCCGTTCCAGTTCACGGTCAACACCTTTCGCGGGTGCACGCATGCCTGCCGCTACTGTTTCGCCCGTCCGACGCACGAATACCTGGACCTCGACGCGGGGACGGACTTCGACACCCAGGTGGTCGTGAAGCTCAACGTGGCGGCGGTGTTGCGCAAGGAACTCAAGCGCCGATCGTGGAGCCGGGAGACGGTGGCACTGGGCACCAACACCGACCCCTACCAGCGGGCCGAGGGGCGATACCGGCTCATGCCGGGTGTGATCTCCGCGCTCGCCGAGTCCCGGACGCCGTTCTCCATCCTCACCAAGGGCACCTTGATCCGTCGTGATCTGTCGCTGTTGCGTCAGGCCGCGGGGGAGGTGTCGGTCAGCGTCGGGATCTCGCTGGCGATCCTCGATCCGGATCTGCAGAAGAAGATCGAGCCCGGGACACCGTCACCGCAGGCACGGCTCTCGCTGATCCGCGACCTCGCCGACGCCGGGATCGCGCCGCATGTGATGGTGGCCCCCGTCATCCCGTTTCTCACCGACTCCTCCGCGCATCTCGACTCCTTGCTCGAGGCCCTCGCCGACGCCGGTGCGTCGGGCGTGACCGCGTTCCCGATGCATCTGCGGTCCTCGACGAAGCCGTGGTTCCTGGAGTGGCTGGCGGAAGAGCATCCGGCTCTCATCCGCCGCTACCGAGGGCTGTACGGGCGTGGCGCCTATGTCACCCCGGAGTACTCGTCGTGGCTCCGTGACCGGATGAAGCCGCTCGTGCACCGACACGGCCTCGCGGGGTCCGGTGGTCTCCGGCAGGCGGGTCGGGACACGTCGACGACGGTGGCCGCGCCCGAGTTGCAGCACGCCCTCACCCTGTTCTGACCCCTGCTCTTCCGAGTCGGCGCAGTCCTGATCTGCGCCGATTCGACGTGTTCGAGTACATGTGCTGTCGCGCAACGGATTTCGATGTCATTTGACGCTTGTCGGTGGTTGGTTCTACTCTCGAAACATCGAAAAAGTGTTCGAATGATCTGCGGCCGGGGGTACCCCTCGGGATCACTCGGAAGGCTGTTCGAGACCCTGGTGGCGCGCACCTTCCCGGCTCGCTCGAGTACCTCATGTCGACTGGAGGGTGTCCGGAGATGGATGTGTCAGCTGGTGTTGCCGTGACCGATGTCGCGGCCCGTGGACGCGCCGACGAACTGGCGGGATTGCGTCGGCGGATGGCGGCCATGTCCGGTCGGCCCGATCAGCGGGTGGTCGAGGTCCGCGATCGGGCGGTGGGTGTACTCCCGATGCCGGATTCGTTGTCGGAGGTGATGCCGCACAACGGGATTCCGCGGGGTACGGTGGTCGGTCTCGATGGTGCCCGCTCGGTGCTGGTCGCGATGATCGCAGCGGTGACCCGTGCCGGTGGGCAGGTGGGGATCGTCGGTCTGCCACGGTTGAGCTTGTTGTCGGCGGCGGAGATGGGTGCCGACCTGTCCCGTATCGCCACCATCCCCGATCCCGGCCCCGATCCGGTCGAGGTGGCGGCGGTCCTGCTCGACGGTATGGACCTGGTGATCCTGGACCTGGCGGGCGACGGCGTGGGGACTCGCCCACGGACCGAGGTGGTGGCCCCGTCACGTGCCCGGGTGGTCATGGGTCGGGTACGCAAGCAGTCGTCGGTGTTGCTGGTGACCGGTGGCACCTGGCCGGGCGCGCAGCTGGCCATCGAGGCCCGTGTCCTCACCTACCGGCACAGCCCGCACCTTCCGGGCCGAACCGCTTCCCGCGCAGCCGGTCTCGACTCCGCGCGCAGTGGCTACGGCCGCATCGGCGGGATGCGGTTGCAGGTCACGGTGTCCGGCCGCGGCCGGCAGTCCGCGAGCACCGAGGTCGAGCTCCTGGCGGCGGGTCACGGCGCCGACCGCACGGTCGAGATGGTCGCGGCGACGAGTACCTCCCCGGTGCTCGCGGTGGCGAACTGATGCCCCCCGAGGAGACGGGGGCCCGGCGGATTCTCGCGCTCTGGTGCCCGGACTGGCCGGCGATGGCGGCCTCGGCCGAAGCGGACCTGCCCCCACTGCATCCGGTGGCGGTGCTGTCGGCGAATCGGGTGGTGGCCTGCTCGGCGTCGGCCCGGGCGGCGGGTGTCCGCCGTGGGATGCGCAAACGCCAGGCGCAGGCGGCGTGTACGGAGATGACCGTGGTCACCGCCGACGAGAACCGGGACGGGCGGTTGTTCGAACCGGTGGTCGCCGCGGTCGCCGAGGTGATACCAGCTCTCGAAGTGCTCCGGCCGGGTCTCCTGGTGATCGCCGGCGACCGCGCGGCCCGCTATTTCGGGGGGATGGAGGCCCTCGCGGAGGAACTCGTCGACGTGGTGTCGGCATGTGGCATCGAGTCGCAGGTCGGCATCGCCGACGAGATCTTCACCGCTGTCCTCGCCGCCCGGAACGGGCATCAGGTGGAGCCCGGAGGTGACCGGGAATATCTCGCCGGGCGGCCCGTCGCCGATCTCGCCGTCGAACCCAGCATGAGCGATCCGTCCCGGGCTGATCTCGTGGAGTTGCTGCGCCGGCTGGGGATCGGCACGATCGGCGCCTTCGCCGACATGTCCGTCACCGACGTCGCCACCCGGTTCGCCCGGGATGCGGTGGTCGCGCATCGGCTCGCCAACGCGTTGCCGGGGCGCGTCCCCTCGTCCCGCGGTGTGCCCGCCGAACTCGACGTCGACCACACCTGCGACCCGCCGGTCGACCGCATCGACGTCGCGGCGTTCATCGGCCGTACCCTCGCCGACGCGCTGCACCGACGCCTGCGCGATGCCGCGGTGGCCTGTACGCGACTCACGATCACCGCGACCACCGAACGCGGACAACAGCATTCGCGAACCTGGCGGTGCGCCCAACCGCTGACGCCGGAGACGACCGCGGATCGTATCCGATGGCAACTCGAGGGGTGGCTGACCGGCGCGGCACGACGTACCTCCCCGCTCGAAGCCCCCTACGGGAGCACAGCCCAGGGGAGAGGTGCGCAGCGCGTCACGGTGCGGGACACCCGGCCCGACTCACCGATCGTCCGCTTGCGGCTCGAGCCGGTCGAGGTCGTCGAGGCCGGTGCGCTGCACTACCAGCTCACCGACGATCTCGCCCGTGGCGGACTGGCCGGTGAGCCCGACGTGGAGGAGCGCGCCCGGCGTTCGCTGGTGCGGATACAGGGCTTGCTGGGTGGTGACGCCGTGCGCATCCCCGTGTTGAGCGGTGGTCGCGGACCCGCCGAACGGATCACGATGGTCTCCCTGGGCGACGAGCCTGCTCCGCACCGGGACCCATTGGCGCCGTGGCCCGGGCGCCTGCCACAACCCAGCCCGACGGTGCTGGTGGAGACCGCGATCCATGTGCTCGACGCCGTGGGGCAACCGGTGAAGGTGACCGAACGCGGGGCCTTCACCGCCGAACCGGTGACCGTCGCCTTGGCATCATCCCGGGCACGCCGATCGAGCTGGGGGCTGTGTTGGTGGGCCGGGCCCTGGCCGGTCGGGAGCACCGACCGGCCCACCGGGCCACCGGGGCCGGCCGGAACCACCGAGACCGGACTCATCGCCCGGGCACAGGTGTTGCTCGACGATTCGCGTGCCCTGCTGCTGTGCTACCGCGCAGGCGAGTGGATCGTCGAGGGGGTCTATGAGTGACTAACGAAACGCCCGAGTACGAAACGGTGCGTCTTCGCCTCCAAGATGTCACTCTCGACGCATGGCGCGCACATGGTTGTCGGTGACCGTGGAACTGCTCGGTGGTCGAGGTACGGAACTGTGGCCCTGGCCGGGCAGGGTTTTCGCGGTCGGACCGGCGCACACGTTCAAGGATCTGGCGACCGCCGTCGATGACGCGTTCGCTCGATGGGATCGTTCCCATCTGTCACTTTTCACCCTGGACGACGGCAGGGTGGTCGCCGACGCCGCGCTCGGTGCCGACCTGGCCGGTGGTATCGCCGGCCCGATCTCCGAGCCCGTGGACATCGCCACGGCCAAGGTCGCCGCGTTCGCAGCGACAGGCTCCGAGTTCCAGTACACCTTCGATCTCGGCGACGAGTGGACCCACCGGTGTGTCGTGGGAGATCTGAAGGTTGACCCGTTGGACGTGTTGGGCATCAAGCCGAAAACGCCGCTGGCGTACTTCGGCTGGGGCGACATCCCGGATCAGTACGGTCGACGGACGGCCGATGGGGACGACGAGACGCCACCACGCCCCACCGTTCCGCATCCGATGCTCGTCGGGCAGTGGCCCGCGCAGAAGGAGATACGCGAACTCGATCTGGGCGAGGTACGCGGGTCGATCGCGTCGTCGGATGCCGATCGTTTCCTGGATGCCGTCATCGGATGCGATCTGCACGACGTACTCCAGCAGGTCGGCCCCGGGGTGCCGATGGCACTGCAGAAGCGCCGCGAGCGAGCCGAACCGGTGGCCGTGTCGATCGTCGAACAACTCAACCGACGGGGGGAGTCCGGCGACGCCGAACTCGCCGAGGACCTGCTCGCGAGTCTGCGCGGTGAACCCGCACCGGGACGGCCGGTCACGGTGGATCTCGAGATGCTCAGCGACCAGATGGAAGGCGATCCGAGCCGATCGACCGGTGGCTACGTCGACCTGACCACCGGTTTCGCCTACGACGACGAGAGTCTCGAGCCGGGGGTATTTGATGAGGAGATCGATGTCGAGGAGGACCCGGATCGCTGGCTGCGCTTCGACTGCGTCGGTTCGCGCGACAGCTGGCGGGACATGGCGGACTTCGCCACGCGCATCTCCGATCCCGATCTGAGGAATCGTCTGGAACGTGCGATCGAGGGGCGAGGCGCGTTCCGCAGGTTCCGGGACGTCGTCCACGAAGCGGGCGTGAATCAGCGCTGGTACGCGTTCTCCACCGATCGCAAGTTCGGACGGGCGCGCGAGTTCCTGGTCCGGCAAGGATTCCGACCGACCTGACCTGCGCACTCTGACATCTGTCACGGGTCGCCGCACCGGAATGTCACGACATTCTGATGATCGGCGACACTACAGGCCACGCCTCGTCGCGGGCAGGGTCGAATGCATGACGACGACACGAGAACACACCGCACCAGGACTCATCCCGCTCGAGGACTTCTTCAGCCCGCCGCAGCGCACCGGCGCGACGATCTCGCCCGACGGCACGCGGATCGCGTTCCTCGCCCCGTGGCGTAACCGACTCAACGTCTGGGTCGAGGATCTCGAGCCCGGCAGTGAGCCACGTTGTGTCACCGCGGATGCGACGCGCAGCGTTCGCAACTTCCGGTGGACCGATGATCCGCGGTGGCTGGTCTACCTCCAGGACACCGGCGGTGACGAGAACTGGCATCTGTTCCGCGTCGACCTCGATGCCGACGATGCCGGTTCGGTCGACCTGACCCCGTTCCCCGGGGCACGAGTCGTCGGAGCCGAGACGGTCGCCGGCCGGTCGGGCACGATCTCCTTCCTGATGAACGCGCGCGACGTGAGCGAGTTCGACCTGCACGAGATCGACATCGCCACCGGGGAGATCACCCTGGTGGCGCAGAGCCCGGGCGTGGCCATGTCCTGGATGCGCGGACCCGGGGACGACATGATCCGCCTCTCGCAGACCGACGGGGGAGGTCACGAGATCGCCCGCCTCGACTCGGCCACCGGTGACCTCAGTCCGGTCGTCACCTTCGACGGGGACGATTATCCGTTGGGAGTGGCCCCGCTGGAATCCACTCCCGACCGCACCGGGATCTGGGCGGGTTCGAGCGATGGTGCAGACCTGACACGTCTGGTGCGCATCGATGTACGGACGGGCGAGATCACCGAGGTCGACGCGCATCCGACGCTGGAGATCGACGGTGCCCGGCGTGCGGTGGCCGAGATGTCGTCGGCGCTGCTCCGTGACCGTGGCACCGGCGAACTCATCGGCGTCCGCTATCTCGGCGAACGGCAGGTCATCCACGCGCTGACAACGGAGTTCGCAGAGGTGCTGAAGAACCTCGAAGTCCTGTCCGACGGCGATGTCGGCGAACTGTCCTCGGACGAGAGCGGACAGAAGTGGATCGTCAGCTTCACCCACGACCGCGACCCGGGTGCGACCTGGTTCTACGATCACTCCACCGGCGAGAGCCGTCGGCTCTATCGTCCGTTCCCGCATCTGCATCCCGAGGCGTTGGCACCGATGACCCCGGTCACGATCACCGCCCGCGACGGCCTCGAGCTGCCGTCGTACCTGACCCTGCCCGTCGGCACCGATCCGACCGGACTGCCCCTCGTGGTGCTGGTCCACGGCGGTCCGTGGTACCGCGATTCGTGGGGATACCAGCCGACGGTGCAGTTGCTCGCCAATCGCGGATATGCCGTGCTGCAGGTCAACTTTCGCGGTTCCGTCGGATATGGGCCGACGCACACCCGCGCGGGGATCGGTGAGCTCGCCGGCAAGATGCACACCGATCTGCTGGACGCCGTCGACTGGGCCGTGGCACAGGGGTACGCCGACCGTGACCGCGTCGCCATCATGGGTGGTTCCTACGGCGGGTACGCGGCACTCGTGGGTGCGGCGTTCACCCCGGACGTGTTCGCCGCCGCCGTCGACTACGTCGGCATCTCCGACCTCGAGAACTTCATGCGCACGCAACCGTCGTTCCTCGGCAAGGAGTCCCTTGCCAACAACTGGCACCTCTACGTCGGCGATCCCGACGACCCGCAGCAGGTCGCCGAGATCCGTGCTCGCTCACCGATCAGCCGGGTCGACGACATCCGGCGTCCGCTGTTGATCGCGCAGGGAGCGAACGACGCCCGCGTCGTCAAGGCCGAGTCCGACACCATCGTCGAGGCGCTGCGGCACCGCAAGATCGACGTCGAGTACCTCGTCTTCGACGACGAAGGCCACGGGTTCGTCAATCCGGAGAATCAGATGACCTTCTATCGCGCCGTCGAGCGCTTTCTCGCACGGCATCTCGGTGGGCGGGAACAGTCATGACCCATGCCGCCGAATGCACGCGCAACCAGATGTTCGACACCCGAGGACGATCGGAGGGCACCACCGTGGACGAGACCACCCAGAAGGAGACCCGGCAGAAGAACGACGCGGCCGATTCTCGGCCGAAGACCACCGACGCTCAACAGGTCTTGATGGATCAGCTCGGCGGTGTGTCGGGGATGATCTACTCCGCGATCCCGGTCGTGGTGTTCGTCGCGGCCGATGCGGTGGCGACACTGCCGATCGCCATCGGCGCCGCGATCGCCGTCGCCGTCCTCACCGCGGGCATACGTCTCGCCCGGGGTGAGCCCGTGGTGCAGGCGTCGGGCGGCATCATCGGAGTGGCCGCCGCCGGTGCGGTCGCCGCCGCCACCGGGTCGGCGGACGGGTACTTCCTGCTCGGGATCTGGGCCAACGGGATCGAGGCGGTCATCGTGCTGGCGACCGTGCTGATGCGTAGGCCGCTGACGGGAATGCTGTGGAACCTGCTGCACGGCAACAAATATTCGTGGCGTCAGGACCGAGTCGTGCTGCGCGCGCATGACATCGCCACACTCGTCCTGACCGCGGTCCTCGCGTCGCGATTCGGTGTCCAGCTGTGGTTCTACGAGACGCATGCCACCGGGATGCTCGCGACCGCGAAGATCGCGATGGGATTCCCGTTGTTCGCCGCCTTCATCGGTGTTGCGGTGTGGGCGTTCCGACGGTCGACTCGACGACTCGTCGGGTGACGCCAGGGTGTCAGATCCAGCCGAGTTCGCGAGCCTTGAGGGCGGCCTCGTAGCGGTTCGACGCGTCGAGCTTGGACATCGCCGACGACAGGTAGTTGCGTGTCGTCCCCGACGAGAGGTGGGCACGGCGGGCGATCTCCTCCACGGACGCCCCGTCGAGGGCGAACTCGAGGACGTCCGCCTCGCGGGCGGTCAACACCGAGTCGCCGGTGCTGATCGCCTCGGTGGCGAGCTCGGGATCGATGTACCGACCACCGGCATGGACCGTCGAGATCACCTGCGCCAGTGTGGTGGCGGGGGTGGTCTTCGGCAGAAAGCCCCGGACACCCGCGGCCAGCGCACGTTTGAGGTAACCGGGCCGTCCGTGGCTGGTCACGATGAGAACCCCGGCGTCCGGTGTGAGGGTGAGGAGCTCCATGGCGGTGTCGATGCCGTCCATGCCGGTCATCTGGAGATCCAGGACGGCCACCGCCACGGGTTTGCCGGCGTCGACCCGTGCTCGCCACTCCTCGAGGAGTTGCTCGCCCGACTCGACGTGCGCGACCACCTCGATGTCGGCCTCGAGATCGAGCATCGTCGCCATCGCTGTCCGTACGAGAGTCTCGTCGTCGGCCATCAGGACCGGGATCATGGCTTCGCCCAACCGATCTGTAGAAGAAACTCATCGTCGCGCACGCTGGTGTCGAGAGTCGCGCCCACGGGCTCGAGTCGCTCGGCGAGGCCACGGAGGCCTGACCGCGGTGACGGTGTGTGCATGTCACCCACCCCGACCCCGTTGTTGCGCAACGACATACCGTCCGGCTGCAACGTCAGTCGCGCCGACGACGCGGCCGAGTGCTTGACGATGTTGGTCGTACCCTCGCGGACCACCCACGCGGCCACCTCACGGTAGCGATCAGGTACCTCGGCCGGCTCACCGTCCACGACGAGTAGGCAACCGGCGGCCGACAACAGCGATCGGGCGCCGGCGACCTCACCCGTCAGGTCGACGTCGCGGTAGCCGCGGACCAGCGAACGCATCTGTTCCATCGACCGGACGGCGAGCGACTTGATCTCGTCGATCTCGGTCGCCGCCCGGGCGGTCACGGTCTCGCGATCCGCGGTGGGGGACTCCGCGGCACGGAGCAGGGAACCGGCCAACTCGCTCTTGACGGCGATCGCGGAGAACCCGCGTCCGACGACGTCGTGGAGGTCGCGCGAGAAGCGCAGTCTCTCCTCGGCGACGCGGAGTCGTGCCTCGACCGCCTTGGCGCGCTCGAGGTCGTCGATCACGTGCAGGCCCCACTGGGTGGCGAGGGTGGTGGCGACCATGACGAGCCCGATGACGAAGACGTAGACCGTGAGTCGGACCGCGCCCGGCACCGAACCCGACAGCAGCGCACCCGATCCGAGACTCAGTGCGGCCAGCACCCACCAGCGGTGGCGGAGGAACGGCAGTACCGACAAGGCGACGAGGAAGGCGACGTACATGCCGAGCGTGCGTGCCGCGTCGATGTCGGAGCCCGCGACGCCGGAATCCTCGGCGGCGGTGTGCGAGGCGATCACCGCGGCCACCCAGACCGCTGCCATCACGAGCACAGCACCGATGAGCAGGCCCCGACGCCAGCGGGCGGTCGGCCCGACGGCGAAGTCGGGCTGTGCCTCGAGGGCGACGACGGCGGCCGCACCGCCGAGGAGGATCCCGGCGATCGACCATCCGGTACCGGCGGAGACGCTCAAGACGATCGAGATGGCGACGATGACGGCTTGGAGGGTGCATCGGGTGTAGAGCCGGTACCGCTGCGGTCCCGAGAGTTCCCGCCACCGGGCCGCCGTGCGCGTCACCACCGACCGTCGTCCCCGCCCTTCCGGAGACGCCGAAGCCGAGCGGGCGACGCGATCACCGGAGCGGTCCATCCGTCCAGTGTCGCAGGCCCGGCAACCAGATCAGGTGTTGCGTCCTCGCGCGATGACCGGCCACCGGCTGTCCGAGCCGTCGATCGCCACCAGTTCGTCGACGAGGTTGACCGCGTTGCAGACGTGGTTCGGTACCACCCTGAGGACATCGCCCGGCCGGGGGACCGACGTCGACTCCGTCGGGAACTCGACGACGGCGTGGTGTTCCGACAACTGCACGACGCGAGCCTCGGGGTGGTCGAGGAGCCGCCCGTGACCGGTGGCCCAGGCGGCGCGGTCGGCGCCGAGGATCTTGCTGCCGGCGTCGACGACAACTCGGCCGGCGTCGCTCCGCACCACGGTCGTCACCGCGGTCAGCGCGACGTCGTCGAATCCGCAGGCGCCCATCTCGATCTGCTGGGCATCGTTGAAGGGGTACACGCCCGGACGGATCTCGGTGAGCACACCCGCGTGCGACGGGTCGCCGACGAATTCGATGGTGGGCGTGGACCCGCCGCTGCGTACCCGCGGATCGATCCCCTGCGCTCGCAGACCGTCCGCCGCCGTACGGAGCGCCGCCACCTCCTGGTCCGCGGCCCGCCGCCGGGTGTCGCCGACGCCGTAGCCGTGACCGGGGAAGGTGAACACGCCGACGACGTCGAGTCCGGCTGCCACTGCTGCCGCCGCGACCTCACCGGCCCCCGCGGGCGCGGTTCCGGTGCGGTGCTGTCCGGAGTCGACCTCGACCAGGGCCTCGATCCGCTGCTCGCCGAGCAGCGCTGCGAGATGCCGTGCGCCCTCGACGGAGTCGATACCCACCCGCAGCGACACCCGGTCCGCGAGGGCCCGCAACCGGGCGGCCTTCGCCGGTGTCGGCCAGATCGGGTAGGCGATGAAGATGTCTGTGCACGCGGTGATCTCGGCGGCGTCGGCGAAGGCCTCGGCCTCGCCGATGGTCGCCACCGCCAGACCCGCGGCACCGAGATCGAGCTGCATGCGGGCGATCTCGGCGCACTTGTGGGTCTTGGCGTGCGGACGCACCGCCACGCCGATCGATCGCGCACGGTCGGCGAGGAACGTGAGGTTACGCGTCATGCGGTCGACGTCGACCTCGAGATAAGGGGTGTCGATCACGAATTCTGCCCGCCGGCATCACGATCCGACCGACCGAGCGCCGCTGCCGATTCGCCGAACACGAGGAACTCCTGGTGCAGGATGCGGGTGGTCAGGCCGGGGGTCACCCGGTGCCCGATCTCGGCGACGAGCCCGACGAGCGAGTCGACGCGTTTGGGCCGGTCGACGATGGCGTGCAGGACGCGCGCCGCGGCGCGGTCCACATTCCAGGTCCCGGGCTGGTTGTCGTAGGCCTCGGTGGGCGCGATCATTCGCGTCTTCACCAGGGGGAGGCGAACATTGGAGAAGGTGACATGGTCGGAGACGGTCTCGGTGCCGGTGACGTCGCTGAAGGCCTCCAGTGCGGCCTTCGACGCCGCGTACGCGCCGAAACGGGGCCCGCGCGACTGCACCGCGACCGACGTCACGTTCACCACGTGGCCTGCCTGCCGGGCGACCATGTGCGGCAGCAATCCGAGGACGAGGTTCACCGCGCCGAAGTAGTTGACCGCCATCACCCGGTGGTAGTCGTGCGACCGGTCCACCGAGTTGACGGTGGCACGACGGATCGACCGCCCGGCGTTGTTGACCAGGATGTCCACGTGACCGTGTGCGGCCAGGACGGTCTTGACGAGGGCATTGACCGATTCCTCGTCGGTGATGTCGCACTGATACGAGGTCACCTGGCCGGGCGGGATGCCCTTCTTGCTCGTCGTCGAGTTCAGTTCCGCTGTCGCCGAGGCGAGTTCCTCGGCATTGCGGGCGACGATGAGGACGTTGGCGCCGCGGGCGACACACATCCGGGCGGTGGCCTTGCCGATCCCGCTCGACCCTCCGGTGATGAGGATGTTCTTGCCGACGAGCGGCCCGCGCGGATCGGTGCGGCGGTTGCGTGACCGGTCGAGGTGTCGCGACCAGTAGGTCCACAGGCGCGGAGCGTATTCGGCGAAGTCGGGCACGGTGATGCCGAGGTCGTGCAGAACCGCGACGGTGGTGTCGGCGCGGAAGTCGACCGGGATCGTCACCGCATCGAGCAGTGCCCCGGGTATGCCTTGCTGCGCGGCGACGAGGTTGCGTCCGACGCGCGCGATTCCCATGCCGGACAACGCCATCACGGGTTCCACCGCCGCCCGCGGAATGGCATCGAAGCCGCGCGGGGCGCGGAATGCCGGTGCCAGCGCGTTGTACATCTCGGTGGTGGTGAGCGACTTCGGGTCGCTGAGGTGGAACACCAATCCACTGCGAGTGGGATTGACGCCGATGAGTGCGACCATCGCGTCGGCGACGTAGTCGACGGGCACGATGTTCAGCGTCCCCAGGTCGGGCATCGGCAACCGCAGCATCGAGGGCAGCCGGCCGAGCGCTCCCAGGTGGCCGAAGAAGTAGTAGGGGCCGTCGATCTTGTCCATCTCGCCGGTACGCGAGTCGCCGACCACGATCGACGGCCGGTAGACGCGCCAGCGGAGTCCCTCACGATCGCGGACCACGCGCTCGGCCTCGAATTTGGTGCGGTGGTACGGAGTCGGAAATCCCTGTCCGACTTCGAAATCCATCTCGGTGAAGCGCCCACGGTGGTCACCGGCCACGGCGATCGAGGAGACATGGTGGAACAGTGCATCGTGTGCGATCGCGAAGTCCGCGGCGCGCGAGGTCCCGACCACATTGGCGGCGCGCTGCGACTCGGCATCGGCGGCCATGTCGTAGATCGCGGCCAGGTGGATGACGTGATCGATCGCGGGGACCGCGTCCGGTGAGATGCCGAGCCCGGGCGCGGTCAGGTCGCCGACCACGGGTGTCACGCGGTCACCCGCGCCGAGGTCGTCGAGCATCGCGACGAAGGCCGCGCGTGACGACTCGCGAACCAGGGCGTGGATCGTGTCGTCGGGAGAGGCTAGGAGACGATCGAGAACGCGACGTCCGATGAATCCGCTGCCCCCGGTGATGAAGTAGCTCGTCATGTGAGAGATCCCATCAGATGGGCGGGCCGACGGCCCGCTGGCTGTCCGCGCCCCGCGGGCCGCGGATGTGTCTGGTACTCAGAGTGACACCAACTTGCGGCCTTGGCAACGGTTCGTCCCGTCGCGAGTCGCCGGTGTTGACCATTCGCGAGCAGTGCTCTCTAATAGTGAGAGCACTGCTCACGAATTGAAACGGACTGGCTCATGTACCCCGCTTCTCGCCTCGCACTGCCCCCTAGCTCCGCACTACTCGGTCTCGCAGCGCTCTCCTTCCTGCTGTATCCGTTGCTGCGTGGTTTCGGCCCGGAGGTCGGAGTCGCCGGCGCCCGGCATCTCGGCTCCCCGAGCTGGGTCGCCGCACATGTGGCGGCGATGATCGGATTCGTCGCCCTGGCCATCGCTCTGCGCCGGGGAGCCGACGATCCGCGACGACGGTCGACCGAACTGCTCGCCTGGCTCGCGACCAGTCTGCTCCTCCCGTACTACGGCGCGGAGACGTTCGCGCTCAACGACGTCGGTCAGTGGGTCACCTCGGGTGGTGATCCGGCCGCGATGGCGGTTGCCGACGATTTCCGGATGTCGCCGGTCCCGCTCGTGACCTTTGTCGCCGGATGGGTGCTGCTGGGGTGGGTGGCGGTTCGGATCGTGCGGGACGACGGCCGGGCTGCGTCGCCGCAACGGTGGGGTGTCCGGATGACCGCGATCGGGCTCCTGCTCTTTCTTCCGCAGTTCTTCGCGCCGGGGCCGGTGCGCATCGCGCACGGGATCATCCTGGGTCTCGGTCTCGCGATCTGGGCGATCACCGAAGCCCGGCGCGACGACGGCGTCAGCGCCGCGAACTCGACTGTGCGCCCGAAACCGTCGACTGTGCGTCCGATTACGCCGACTGTGCACCCCGAGACCCCGACCACGCAGAACTTCGGAGCAGACGTGCGCCGTTGAGGGCGACCAGAACGGTGGAACCCTCGTGACCGGCCACGGCCAGGGGGAGAGGCAGGGTTCCGATCAGGTCCCAGGTCACGAGCGCGACGATCACGGTCGCCGCGATGCAGAGGTTGGCGATCACGTAGCGACGGGCGAGGCGTGACAACCGGATCAGTGCGGCGACCGCGGTGAGATCGTCGCGGACGATGATCGCGTCGGCCGTCTGAACTGCGAGATCAGCCCCACGGCGCCCCATCGCGACGCCGGTCCCGGCTGCGATGAGCGCCGGTGCGTCGTTGATCCCGTCGCCGACCACCAGCACGTGCCCGCCCGCCTCGCCGACGACCCGGACCTTGTCTTCCGGCAGGAGGTCGGCGTACATCTCGTCGATGCCGGTCCGGGCGGCGACGTCGGCCGCGACCGACGGGCGGTCGCCGGTCAGCAGGAGGACCGGACCCGACGTGACGTCGCCGATCAGACGTACCGCGTCGGCCGCATTGTCCCGGAGACGGTCGACGAGCTCGACCCGACCGATCTCCACGTCGTCGACGAGCACGCCGACCACGGTGCCGGTCGAGGCGGCGAGCGTGCGCTCGACGGTGATCCGGCGTCCACCGACCGTGCCGGTGACGCCGCGCCCGGGAAGTGCCCGGAAGTCGTCGACCGGTTGAACATCCAGCCCGCGGTCGGCCGCGGCCGTCACGACCGCGCGACCCAGCGGGTGTTCGCTGGGGTGCTCGACCGCTGCGGCGAGTGCCAGTACGTCCGACGGCTCGCGCCCGTCGAGCGCCGTCACGTCGACGACCTGGGGCCGTCCCTCCGTCAGGGTGCCGGTTTTGTCGAAGGCGACGACGGAGGTCCGTCCGACCGACTCCATCACCGCGGCGGACTTGACCAGGACGCCGTGGCGGCCGGCGTTGGCGATCGACGCCAGCAGCGGCGGCATCGTCGACAGGACGACAGCGCAGGGTGAGGCCACGATCATGAACACGATGGCTCGGCGCAGGGCCTCATCGAAGGCGCTGTCGGACAACAGCATCGGGATACCCAGCACCAGAAGTGTGGCGACCACGACGATGGCGGAGTATGCCTGCTCGACCTTCTCGATGAAGAGCTGGGTCGGCGCCTTCGTCTCGGAGGCCTCGGCGACGAGTGTCGCGATGCGCGCGATCACCGACTCCGACGCCGGAAGTGATACTTCGACGATCAAGGCGCCGGTGCCGTTGACGGTGCCGGAGAGCACCTCGTCACCGGCCTCGCGCACGATGGGTACCGACTCGCCGGTCACCGCCTGCTGGTCGACCTCGCTCCGGCCGCGGACGACCACTCCGTCGGCGCCGATCCGTTCACCGGGTCGGACGAGGATCTGTTGTCCCACGTCGAGGTCGCGACAGTCGATCTCGTGTGTCGTGCCGTCGGCTGCGTAGCGGGTGGCCCGCTCGGGGGCCAGCCCGAGCAGCGCGGTCACCGAGTCGGCGGTGCGCTGGGTGACGACGACCTCCAGTGCGCCCGAGGTCGCGAAGATCACGATCAGCAGCGCGCCGTCGACGACCTGTCCGATCGACGCGGCCGCGATGGCGGCGACGATCATCAGCAGATCGACGTCGAGTCGTCGCTGCCGGAGTTCCTGCAGGCCGGACCGGGTCGGTTCCCACCCGCCGCTCAGGTAGCACGCGAGAAACACGGTCCACCACGACCATTCGGGCGCGTTGCCGAGTTGGAGCAACCACCCCGCGAGGAACAGAGCCAGCGCGATACCCGCTCGGCGCACCTCGGGCAGGCGGAGCCCGGTCCGGATCAACGACGGCGGGACGACGCTCCCGCGTTCGGCTCGCTGTCCCGGTGCATCGTCAGGTGCCGCGCGTTCCGTCGTGTCGGTCGCTCTCGTCGCGCCCATCGTGTCTCCCGTCTGCCGCCGACCAGATCCTGACAGTAACAGTTCATATGAAGATATATTCATGTGAAGGGCAACCGGTAGCATCTCGCTGCATGGGACACGGCATCGACGAGGGGATGCGGCCGGCTGCGCGGCTCGACCCGGAGTCGGCTGTGCATGTCGCCACCACGCTGCAGGCGCTCGCTACCCCGAGCCGATTGCTGATCCTCACCGCGTTGCGCTCCGGTCCGCGTTCGGTCACCGATCTCGCCGACGCCGTGGGCATGGAGCAGTCCGCGGTCTCCCATCAGCTCCGGTTGCTCCGGAATCTCGGACTGGTCACCGGCACGCGATCGGGTCGGTCGATCAGTTACAGCCTGTACGACAGTCATGTGGCCCAGCTGCTCGACGAGGCCGTCTACCACAGTGAACACCTGCGGCTCGGGCTCGCCGAGCGTCCGCCGTCGGCGGGTTGACCCCGGCGCCACGCGCAGGCGACGAACCGAAAGGCAGCGCATGAGCAGTGATCAGACGTCCACGCCGGTCGAACCGCCTCTGTTGATCGAGCAATCCGGAAGAGTGCGGACGCTCGTCCTCAACCGTCCGGAGGTCCGGAATGCGCTCAGTTCCGGCCTGATCGACGCTCTCCGAACCGAGCTGGCGAACGCGGATCACGCCGATGACGTCGACGTCGTCATCCTCACCGGCGCGGGGTCGGCATTCTGTGCCGGCCTGGACCTGGCCGAGTTGGGCTCGTCGACCGAGAGTGCTCGACTGCTCGATCATGCGGACGTACCTGTCGGGCATCCGTGGCGCCCCATCTCGAAGCCGATCATCGGCGCCGTCAACGGCGTTGCGGCCACCGGTGGTCTGGAGTTCGCCCTCGCGTGCGATGTACTGATCGCGTCCGAACGGGCTCGCTTCGTCGACACCCATTCACGGGTCGGGGTGTTGCCGGGCTGGGGGCTGACATCCCGATTGCCGGAGGCGGTCGGCCGGGGTTTCGCGCGCCGCATGAGCTTGTCCGGGGAGTTCGTCGATGCCCAGACGGCGCTGCGGGTCGGTTTGGTGACCGAGGTGGTGGCCCATGATCAGCTGATGGCCTCGGCGATGGACCTCGCGGTGTCCATCGCCGGGAGTGACCAGCTCGCGGTGCGGACCATGCTCGACTCGCACCGGCGTGCCGAGGATCATCTCGTCGGTCCGGCGCTCGATGCGGAGCACTCCACCTCGGTGGAATGGATGGCGGGTTTCGACCCTGCTCGGGTGGCCGACCGTCGGTCCGGCATCGTCGAGCGTGGCCGGGTCAACAACAGCTGATCGACGGGGGCGGCAGTCCCGCTGTCGTATCGAACTCATGTTCGATAAACTCTGTGAGTGGGCTGGGATCAAGGGCCTCCGACATGGTCGGAGATGGAGCGGGTGCTCGCGGGCCGAGCGCCCGGGAACGCCGACCGGCCAGGCACCGAATTCGGCCCGGATCTCAGCGAATGGGCACCGTTTCCCGGCGACGGGGGTGACAGTCCGGCGTGGTCGCGCAAGCGCGGCGCCTATCAGGCCGAGGACATCTCCCGTGGTTCCTCGGCGGTGTCCTACGCCGAACTCCACGCGCACAGTTCGTACAGCTTCCTCGACGGTGCGTCGATGCCGGAAGAGCTGGTCGAGGAGGCGCAACGACTCGGTCTCCGCGCCCTGGCCGTCACCGATCACGACGGGTTCTACGGCATCGTGCGCTTCGCCGAGGCGGCCCGCGAGTTCGAGATGCCGACCGTCTTCGGCGCCGAGTTGTCGCTGGAGCCCGACGTCGCTCGGACGGGTCAGAACGATCCGCCGGGAGAGCATCTGCTGGTCCTCGCCCGGGACGGTGAGGGCTATCGGCGCCTGTCCCGGACCATCGCCGCCGCGCACATGGTCGCCGGGGAGAAGGGGCTGCTCCGCTACGACCGCGACACCCTGGCCGGTGCCGGTGGCGGGCACTGGCTCATCCTCACCGGGTGCCGGAAGGGTGCTCTGCGACGCGCCCTCGATCGCGGCGGCATCCCGGCCGCCGAGCAGGCGCTGCGGGAACTGATCGAGACCTACGGCCACGGCAACGTCGTCGTCGAGCTGACCGCGCAGGGCATGGCCGACGACGACGAACGCAATGCGGTGCTCGCCGGCCTCGCCGCCGGTGCGGGCGTGCCGACCGTCGCCACCACCGGCGCCCATTTCGCCGCGCCGCGACGCCGGCGGCTGGCGATGGCGATGGCCGCCGTTCGGGCCCGCACCGACATCGACACCATCTCGGGGTGGATGCCCGGGGTCGCCGGAGCGCACCTGCGCAGCGGTGACGAGATGGCCCGGCTGCTGCCCGCGCATCCCGATGCCATCGACAACGCGGTGGGCATCGCCGCGGACTGCGCATTCCATCTGGGCCTCATCGCGCCGCAGTTGCCGCCGTTCGACGTTCCCGACGGTCACACCGAGGCGAGCTGGCTGCGCGAACTCACCATGACCCGGGCACGCCGTCGCTACGGCACACCGGCCGAACATCCGCAGGCCTACCGGCAGATCGAGCACGAACTCGCCATCATCGAGACGCTCACGTTCCCCGGTTACTTCCTCGTCGTCGCCGACATCGTCGACTACTGCAAGGACAACGACATCCTGTGCCAGGGTCGGGGGAGCGCGGCCAACTCGGCCGTCTGCTACGCCCTCGGCATCACCAACGTCGACCCGGTCGCCAACACGCTGCTCTTCGAACGGTTCCTGGCCCCCGAGCGCGACGGGCCGCCCGACATCGACATCGACATCGAATCCGACCGACGCGAGGAGGCCATCCAGTACGTCTACCGCCGCTACACCCGGGAGCGCAGCGCGCAGGTCGCCAACGTCATCACCTACCGAGGGAAGTCGGCGATCCGGGACATGGCCCGGGCGCTCGGCTATGCGCCGGGCCAGCAGGACGCCTGGGCCAAGATGCCCGACACGGCACCGACCGACGTCGCCGAGCTGGCCGGCGAGATCCTCGGGATGCCACGGCATCTGGGTATCCACTCCGGCGGCATGGTGATCTGCGACCGGCCGATCGCCGATGTCTGCCCCACGGAGTGGGCGCGGATGGAGAACCGCAGCGTCCTGCAGTGGGACAAGGACGACTGCGCCGCCATCGGGCTGGTCAAGTTCGACATGCTGGGCCTCGGCATGCTCTCCGCGCTGCACTACGCGATCGATCTGGTCGCCGAACACAAGGGGGTCGACGTCGACCTGGCCACCCTCGACCTCGGTGAACCGGCAGTGTACGAGATGCTCTGTCGCGCAGACTCGGTCGGCGTGTTCCAGGTGGAGTCACGTGCGCAGATGGCCACGCTCCCGCGGTTGAAGCCGCGCTGCTTCTACGACCTCGTCGTCGAGGTGGCACTGATCCGTCCCGGCCCCATCCAGGGCGGCTCGGTGCATCCGTTCATCAAGCGGCGCAACGGGGAAGAGCCGGTGACGGTCGAGCATCCGTCGATGAGCAAGGCGCTCGAACGCACCCTGGGAGTGCCGCTGTTCCAGGAACAGCTGATGCAGCTGGCCGTCGACGTGGCCGGCTTCGACGCCTCCGAGGCAGATCAGCTGCGCCGGGCGATGGGATCCAAGCGGTCGCCGGAGAAGATGGAACGTCTGCGGCAACGCTTCTACGAGGGGATGGAGAACCTGCACGGCATCACCGGGGACATCGCCGACCGCATCTTCGAGAAGATGGCAGCGTTCGCCAATTTCGGTTTCCCGGAGAGTCATTCGCAGAGTTTCGCGTCACTGGTGTTCTACTCGTCGTGGTTCAAGCTGCATCATCCGGCGGCATTCTGCGCCGCGTTGCTGCGGGCTCAGCCGATGGGCTTCTACTCGCCGCAGACCCTGGTTGCCGACGCCCGGCGACACGGCGTCACGATCCATCGTCCCGACATCAATGCCTCACTCGCGCACGCCACCCTGGAGAACGATGGTCTCGACGTCCGGTTGGGTCTCGACGGGGTGCGCGGGGTCGGGGAGGAGGCGGCGCAGCGCATCGTCGAACGGCGGTCCGACGGCCCGTACCTCGACATCACCGATCTCTCTCGCCGCGCCGGGCTGACGACCAAGGAACTCGAGGGGCTCGCCGGCGCCGGCGCCTTCGACGGGTTCGGCCTCAGCCGGCGACAGGCCCTGTGGGAGGCGGGGGCCGCCGCGACGGTGCGTGACGATCAGTTGGCCCTGGAGTCGGCGCAGGCGACCCCCACACTCCCGGGACTGTCCGACGTCGAACTCGCGGCCACCGACGCCTGGGCCACCGGGATCACACCCACGTCGTACCCGACACAGTTCCTGCGCCCCCGGCTCGACGCGATGGGCGTGCTGGCCGCCGACCGACTGCTGTCGGTGCCCGACGGTTCGCGGGTGCTGATCGGTGGTGCGGTGACCCACCGCCAACGACCCGCCACCGCGTCCGGGGTGACCTTCATCAACCTCGAGGACGAGACCGGGATGGTCAACGTGGTGTGCTCGGTCGGCCTGTGGGCGCGGTACCGTGTACTCGCCCAGACGGCGCCCGCACTGCTGGTCCGCGGACGGGTGCAGAACGCCGAAGGTGCTGTGACCGTCGTCGCAGATCGTCTGCAACGCATGGATCTTCGGGTGGGAAGCAGATCCAGGGACTGGCAGTAGTGCTCGAGCAGAATCAGGGAAAGAGTCGATGCCGCAACAGGTCGTGGTGACCGTCAAACCGAAGAGCAGCAAGGGCCCGTTGGTCGAGACGGGGCCCGACGGCGCGATCATCGTCTACGTCCGCGAGCCTGCAACGGAGGGCCGGGCGAACAAGGCCGTCTCCGAACTGCTCGCCGCTCACCTCGGGGTTCCGAACAGCAGGATCGCGCTCATCGGCGGCGCCACGGCACGAACCAAGCGCTATCGCGTCGGCTGATCCTAGACAGCACCGGAAAAGCCGTGCTGCCGCCACGCCTCGTACACCACGATGCTCGCGGCGTTGGCCAGGTTGTGGGAACGACGACCGGCGAGCATGGGGATGCGCACCCGGTCGGTGACCTCGGGTTCGTCGAGGACCTCCGCGGGCAACCCGGTCGGTTCCGGGCCGAACAGCAGCACGTCACCGGGCCGGTAGTCGACGTCGGTGTGGTACCGCTCGGCGTGGGCGGTGAACGCGAACACCCGCTCCGGCTTCAGCGTCGTCCAGGCGGTCACCAGGTTGGGATGAACCGTGACATTGGCCATCTCGTGGTAGTCGAGTCCCGCGCGTTTCACCTGCGCGTCGGACATGGAGAAACCGAGCGGTTCGATGAGGTGGAGTTCGCACCCCGTATTGGCGGCCAGCCGGATCGCATTGCCCGTGTTCGGCGGGATGCACGGCTGGTAGAACATGATTCGGAACATGATGGTGTCAGCGTAGTCGGTGCCGTACGAAGCGTATTCCACTCGATCCCGCCCCTCACACCGCCAACGCGGTGTTGGCCCCGCACAGCACGATGCACAGCGTCGAATCCGGTTGCGGCCGAATCTGTCCCGAGGTCACACCGGCGACGGCCGTGGCGGTGCCGTGTTCGACGAGGATGCGATGGGAGTCCCAGAGCATCCGTCGCGCCGCGATGATCTGGTCGTCGGTCACGATGATGCTGCGGACGGCGGGGTTCTCGGCGACGGCGTTCCAGCACAGGTCGCCGACCCGGGTCGCGCCGAGAGAGTCGGCGGCCACGCTCTCCAGTTCGACGGGCACGGGCGTCCCTGCGGCGAGTGCCTGGTGCAGGCACGAGGCACCGAGCGGTTCGACGCCGACGAGGTGATCGCCCGGGCGTAGCGTCGCGGCGAGGCCGGCCAGAAGTCCGCCACCGCCGACACAGACGACGGTCGTGAGTGGCCCGGGCACGTCGTCGATGAGCTCGAGACCGATCGTGCCCGCGCCGGCGACGATGTCCGGGAGATCGTAGGCGTGGAGCGCCAGTGCGCCCGTCTGGTCTGCGAGCTCCTCGGCCGCATCGGCGGCCTCGGAGTAGCGCCGTCCGATGAGATGCACCCGCGCACCCGCGGCACGGAGGGCGTCGATCTTGACCGGCGGTGCCGTCTCGGGGATGACCACGGTGACCGGGACGCCGACGATCCGCGCCGCTACCGTCGCGCCGATCGCGGCATTGCCGCCGGAGGCGACGAGCACACCGGCGTCGGTCAGAATCCCCTGGTCGCGGGCATGCAGGGTCGCCCACAGACTGCCTCGCGGTTTGAAACACCCGCCGAGCTGGGTGTACTCGAGTTTGAGGACCACGTCGACCGGGCCGTCGACGGTGTCGATGACCGTGCGCAGCGTCGGCGTGCGTCGGAGATGGGGACTGATCGCCGCGCAGGCGAGGTCGACGTCGACGGGCACCACGGTCACCACCCCGACCCTAGTGGTGCAGGACCCATCCGTCCGTCGATGACGGATTACCCGGGCACGAGTGGAAGAATGTCGGGCGTGACCGCGATACGACTCGATGGGAAGACCACGCGCGACGAGATCTTCGCTGATCTGGCCGAACGGGTGGAGAAGCTCCGGCTGGCGGGTGTCACCCCTGGTCT
The DNA here is from genome assembly GCF_040547295.1 of Gordonia sp. PvP123. NCBI lineage: Bacteria > Bacillati > Actinomycetota > Actinomycetes > Mycobacteriales > Gordoniaceae > Gordonia > Gordonia sp. PvP123. The sequence continues at coordinate 355,306 of NZ_JBEPPN010000002.1, forward strand.
CGGCACCGTTCTGGTCGGCGATGACCCGGGTTCGCACTCCTACGTCAAGGGCAAGCACGCCGACTGCGCGCGCATCGGCGTCGCCTCGATCCGCAAGGATCTCCCGGCCGACGCCACGACCGAACAGCTCAACGCCGCGATCGACGAACTCAACGCGGACCCGGCCTGCACCGGCTACATCGTGCAGTTGCCGCTGCCCCGGCACCTCGACGAGAACGCCGCGCTCGAGCGGATCGATCCGCTCAAGGACGCCGACGGACTCCACCCGATCAATCTCGGGCGGCTGGTCCTGGGCAAGGAATCGACGCTGCCCTGCACCCCGCGCGGCGTCATCCACCTGCTGCGCCGCTACGACGTCCCGCTGGCCGGAGCCCGGGTCACCGTCGTCGGGCGCGGCGTCACCATCGGCAGGCCCATCGGTCTGCTCCTCACCCGCCGCAGCGAGAACGCCACGGTCACCCTGTGCCACACCGGGACCACCGATCTCGCGTCCGAGATCGAACGCGCCGACATCGTGGTCGCCGCCGCGGGTGTGCCGCACCTCATCACCGCGGACATGGTCAAGCCAGGTGCCGCGGTGGTCGACGTGGGGGTCAGCCGCACCGACGAGGGTCGTCTCGTCGGCGACGTACATCCCGACGTCTGGGACGTCGCCGGCCACGTGTCACCGAACCCCGGCGGCGTGGGACCGCTGACGCGAGCGTTCCTGCTCGTCAACGTCGTCGAACGCGCGGAGCAGACGCTCGCCTCCGGGGGTGGCGGCGACGCGTGACCCGAGACGAGCGCCCGAGTGAGTCCGCTCACTCCCAGCCGCGTGGTGTCGACAACTCCCGCCCGGGAGGCCGGACCCGCGCTTCCGCCGACCGCACCCGCCTTCGGGAGATGCTCGTCCAACTCCCGTATCTGCTGGTGATGGTGGGTGTGCTCGTCGCGGCACTGCTCGTGATGTTCGATCGCTGGCGGCGTGGGTCGTTCGTCTTCGGGGCGGCGCTCCTCGTCGGCGCCGTGCTACGAGCGTTCATTCCCTCGTCGCAAGCCGGGTTGCTGCAGGTCAGGGGTAAGACGTTCGACGTCACGGTGATGGCGACGGTCGGCGGTGTGATGCTGTGGCTGGCGGCGTCGATCGACTCTTTGGGCACGGATTGATTACAATAGAGACCTGAGCGTGACCTGACGGCCAGTCGTCCGCTCGACCAGGCACTTTCCGCTGCCCTGCCGCAGACGCACCGACCGCTGGAGTTTGTATCACTGCATCACCAACCGACGACACCGTGAGCGAAGTGACGTCCATGGGCGTGTCAGCAGGTGCTGGCATGATCCACTACGTCCTCCTGACGCGTGACGATCTCGGGCGCAGTGTGGTCGACTCACGCGTCATCGACGTCGACCCCACCGACGGTCTCGATGCCGCCGGTCGCGTCAACGCCGGGATCGACGTGATGCTGACCGCGGCCCGCGAGTCCGCGACGAGGGTGGGACCCATCGGGGTGGCCGCACGCACGGGCAGTCAGCGCCGACAACTGCGTTCGAGGGGCAGCGGCCCCCGCCGCCAGGTTCGCCTCGCCGGCGAGGACGAGGCCGTTCTGGCCTACCTCGCCGACACCGGGGAGGTCGACCGCTTCACCGCCGCGGTCGTCGTCGACTGCGGCGACACCGGTATGTCTCTCTACACCGTCGACCCCCGCGAGGGCCGGATCGGCAATCCCGAACACTCGACGGTTCTGAGCGGCCGTCGCCTGGACCGATCCATCGTCGACCAGCTGACCGCGGACAACCCGGCCCTCGGTGAAGCCGGCCGCACCCGGGCCGATCGCAGCGAGTTGCGCAGCGCCTGCCGGACCGCGAAGGAAGAGATCGCCTACGGCGGGACGTCGTCCGCGGCCGAGTCCGTGGTGGCGGTCTCGGCGGGCGCGGGGCGCGTGACGCTGTCGGCGGCGCATGTCGAGCAGGCGATCGAGCCGATGATCCGGGACGCGAGAGAGGTGTTCACCCGGTACATCGACGCCGCACGATCGCGCGGCGTACGGCCGGACGCAGTGATCTTCATCGGCGGCCTCGCCAACCTTCCCGCGGTGCGCACGATCGCATCTGGGCATGATCTGGAAGTTGTCGGTCCGACCGCTCCGGAATTGGTCGTGGCCACCGGCGCAGCCCTGCTTGCGCTCCAGAGTTATTCGGGCGCAGCGCGTCTGGCGTTCATCGGCGGAAAACCGCAACGTGAGTGGCTCTCCGCGACACCCATCGCGGTCGCCGGAGCCGTCATCGCCGCCACGCTCATGACGATCTACGCGGTGAGCTCGTCATTCGCGGATCGTCCGGCCGTTGATCCGCAGCCCTCGGTCAGCAGCAGCGTGCCACCGGCCGCGGCAACCAGTGACAGCGACCCGCCGGTCGCCCCGAGGCCCCCCTCGCAGCCGATCACCCGGATTCCGGATGAGCCCGTCGAGCCGACCGTCGTGGCCCCTGTCCCGACCCAACAGCCCATGCCGCAGACCGGCTGGAACGATCCGCCGGCCTGGGCGACCACGGAGTTGCCGCCGACGCGCCCGTCGACGAGCACCAGCACCCGCACGCTGTCGCCGTTCCCGTGGCCGGAGTTGCCGTTCCCGCCCGGATCGACGCCGACGATCCCGCCGGAACTGTTGCCGCCGGGTTTCCTCCCGCCGAGCGCCGCGCCCACGCCGCCGCCTCCGACGTATACGACGCCGACGCCGGAGTCTCCGCGCACCGGTTCGGCACGGCCGAGCAGCACGCGCGCCCAGGGGGCGACCCAGGCGCCGTCGGTGCCCGACTCAGGGCAGCCCGCTGATCGGGGCGGGGAGTCGGCACCGCAGATCCCGCCGTCGCCTCAGCCCAGCAGTCCGGTGCCCACGGTTCCCGCGCCGCGCTGACGAGAGGTCGCCGACGGCCGGATCGGGACGCCCTCAGGCGTCGCGTCGCGCGAGTTCGACTGTGCGCTTGAGCAGATCGCTGATGGCGTCGAACTCGGTCAGGAAGCCGTCGTGACCGGTGTCGGAGTGGACGACCTGGAGGCCGCCGACGCAGTTGCCCAGCTCCTCGGCGAGTTCGACCTGGAGCCGGATCGGGTAGAGGCGGTCGGAGTCGATTCCCCCGACGATCACCGGAACGGTGCATGCGTTGAGCGCCTTGGCGACTCCGCCGCGACCGCGCCCGACATCGTGATGGTTGAGGACCTCGGTGAGGACGACGTAGCTCGCCGGGTCGAAGCGCGACATCAGCTTCGACGCCTGATGGTCGAGGTAGCTCTGCACCGCGTAGCGCCCGCCGGTCAGCGGATTCTCGTCGCCCTGGGCGTCGTTCGCGAATCGGCTGTCGAGCTCGGGCTCGCTGCGGTACATGAGATGGGCGATTCGACGAGCGATTCCCATGCCCTGCAACGGGGTTCGTCCAGTGCCGTGATAGTCGCCACCGCGCCAGTCCGGGTCGGCCTTGATCGCGGCGATCTGAGCGGACTGGATACCGATCTGGTCCGCGGTCGCGCGGGCGCCGACGGCGAGGACGAGTGCACTGCGCACCCGGTCGGGGTACTCGATGACCCACTCGAGGGCGCGCGCGCCACCCATCGACCCGCCGAGAACCGCACCGACGCTGGTGATTCCGAGGCGATCGAGGAGTGCCACCTCGGCGCGGACCTGGTCGAGGACGGTGATCTGCGGGAAACGCGAACCCCACGGACGGCCGTCGGGGGCGATGGAACCCGGGCCGGTGGACCCCTTGCATCCCCCGAGGACGTTGGCGGAGATGACGCACCACTCGTCGGTGTCGATGGCCTGCCCGGGCCCGATCAACCCGTCCCACCATCCGGCCGAGTCGTGGTCGGCGTCGGCGGGGCCGGTGACATGCGAGTCACCCGTCAGCGCATGAAGAGTGAGGATCACGTTGTCGCGGGACGGCGACAACGTCCCCCAGCGCTGGAACGCCAGGGTGACGTCGTCGATCCGTGCTCCGCTGTCGAGAGGCAGCGATCCGATCGGGATGCCGACGAGTTCCCCGTCCGGGAGAGACTCCCAATCGGGCTGATCAGACGCTGTCGCGTTCAGGTCGATACTCACCGACAAAGCTGCCTCACCTGTTTCACTTGGCCGCCGCGAATCCCTGTTCGAGGTCGGCCAGGATGTCGTCGATTCCCTCGATGCCCACGGCCAGTCGGACCAGTCCGGGGGTCACGCCCGCGGCGAGTTGCTCCTCGGGGGTCAACTGACTGTGCGTGGTCGAGGCCGGGTGGATCACCAGCGAGCGCACGTCGCCGATGTTGGCGACGTGGCTGTGCAGGCTGAGCGCGTCGACGAACCTCTTGCCGGCGTCGACGCCGCCGGTGATCTCGAAGGCGATGATCGCGCCCTGACCCTTGGGGGCCAGTTCCTGGCCGCGCTTGTACCAGGGGGAGGACTCCAGGCCGGCGTACGCCACCGACTCGACCTGGCCGTGGCCCTCGAGGAAGGCGGCGACCTTCTGCGCGTTGGCGACATGGCGCTCGATGCGCAGGCTCAGGGTCTCCAGGCCCTGCGCGAGGAGGAACGCGTTGAACGGTGCGATGGCCGCACCCGTGTCACGCAGCCACTGCACGCGGGCCTTGAGTGCGAACGCGGGCGCCCCGAGGTCGGCGAAGACCGCGCCGTGGTAGCTGGGGTCCGGGGTGGTGAAACCGGGGAACAGGTCTTTCCCGTCGCGCTGGACACGCCAGTCGAAGGTCCCGCCGTCGACGATGACGCCGCCGATCGCCGTGCCGTGGCCGCCGATGTACTTGGTGGCCGAATGCACGACGATGTCGGCCCCGTGGGCCAGCGGATTGATCAGGTACGGCGTGGCGACCGTGTTGTCGATGATCAGCGGTACGCCGTTGCGGTGGGCGACCTCCGAGATGCCGGGGATGTCCAGGATCTCGTTGTTGGGGTTGGAGATCGACTCACCGAAGAACGCGCGGGTGTTGTCCTTGACCGCGGCCTGCCACGACGCCGGATCCTCGGGATCGTCGACGAACGTGACCTCGACGCCCAGCTTCGGCAGCGTGTAATTGAAGAGATTGAAGGTGCCGCCGTACAGGCGCGGGCTCGACACCACGTGGCCGCCGGTCTCGACGATGTTGAGGATCGCGTAGGTCTCCGCGGCCTGGCCTGATGCCACGAGCAGCGCGGCGACGCCACCCTCGAGTGCGGCGATCCGCTGCTCGACGGCATCCTGGGTCGGATTCATGATGCGGGTGTAGATGTTGCCCGGCTCGGCGAGCCCGAAGAGGTTCGCGGCGTGCTGTGTGTCGTTGAAGACGTACGACGTCGTCTGGTAGATCGGCAGCGCCCGCGCGTTCGTCACCGCATCGGCGGCCTGTCCGGCGTGGATCTGCTTGGTCTCGAAGCTCCAGTTGTCCACTGGGGAGGTGCCGTCGGCGGAAGTGCCGTCAGGGGCATCAGACATGGCGATTGATCACTTTCTACGGTCGGCAGGGCCAACTCGACCCTGGTGGGGTCCGACCTTCGGACCCGCGCTTGCCGGGGATCGTCGCTGCGATCCCACAACCCGGTCATCACCCGGAGCACCCCACCGCGGATGGAGGGTTGCCGATCAGCCAGCCGGGGCTTGACGCTGATGCTCATGACCTGGCGACAAGGATATAACACGGATGTGAGTGCCGGAGAACCGTCCCGGTCAGGCCGCGTCCAACACTTTCCAAGCGCGGTCCGAAGGTGGCATGAGCTGTCCTCCGACCGAGTGAAATCACGTGTGGTCAGATGTATCGTGCCAGGTCACGGTCGTTAGCGTCCCTCAGCGTGCTGTCGGTTTCACCGTCGCGGATCTAGCGTTCGGACCAGCCCCGGCTGCGTCGGAGGATTCCGATCGGGTGGTCCGGGTTCGCACAGGAGCGCCCCATGGCCGCGATCGCTCGTCTCCGAACCCGACGGACCTCGCTCACGATCGCCGCTCTGACCGCCCTGGCGGTCGCGGCAGCTCTCAGCCTGTCCGGGGCCCCTCCCGCGACGGCCGCCGAATGCAGCGACTCGGGCGCGGTCATCATCGTGGCCGGGACCAACGACCCGGAGAGCGCCCATCTCGTCGGTGTGAAGCAGCGCTACACCGGCAAGGTGCCGACGGTGCAGAACGGCGAGGTGGTCATCGAGGACGACCCGGGGAGTCCCTATCTCGCCGCGCCCAAGGACGTGATCCACGTCGACTACCCGACCACGCTCTGGCCACTCGGTGCCGCCGGATACGACGACAGCACCGGACAGGGCAGGAGTGCGACGGCGTCGGCGATCGCCGGCTATCAGCAACGATGCGGAGCAGGCGCCGATATCGTGGTCGCAGGCTATTCGCAGGGTGCCCGTGTCGCCGGGGACGTACTCGCCGACATCGGGAACGGTCGCAACGTCGAGCAGGTCGTCGCGACCGACGAGAACGGCGACGTCATGCTCGACGAGCAGGGCAATCCGGTTCTGGTGGACATCGTGACGGGGAACGTCTCCGGCGAGCTGTACGCGGATCCCCGCCGCTCCGGCGACAAGACCGGCCGCGGTATCGAGTTGTCGTTGATCGGGATCATCCCGGGTCTGACGATGGCAGGGGCACGAGGTGCGTCCGAGACCGACGGCGGGTTCGGAGACCTCGAGGGCCGGGTGGTGTCGGTCTGCATCGATGGCGATCCCATCTGTGACCTGCCGGATCCGATCCACGACCCGATCGGCGCGATCGACGGCCTGCTCGGCTACTTCACCAAGCACAACCTCTATCCGTTCCAGATGTATCGGGATCCGCGCACATCGACGTGGAACGACGGGCGGACCGTTCGCTGCGATCCGGGGACCGCGGTGTGCGTGGTCACCGCCGATTCCGCATTCGCCGAACTCGTTCAGGGGTGGGCGCGCGATCTGGGGTTTTCCGGCGACATCGGGGACTTCTTGTCCGGTCGTCCGACGATCGACCTGCCGTACGGCATCGAACTCGCGAACCTGCAGCCGGTGATCCGGCTCGTGCAGGACCTCCTGCCCCCGCTGCCGAAGCTCGGGTATGGCGCCTATCTGCCGGATCTGTTCGTCTTCGAGGACATCCTGCAGGGGATCCTGACGCTGTCGCCGGCGAGATTCGTCGACGGGGCCACCGCCCTTGCCGCGAGCCTCCGCAGCATCGTCCTGCTCCCGGTGAACTTCGTGCGGTACTGGGCGGGAACGATCGTCGGACCGGTGGCGCCACAGGCCGGCACCGTCACGGTTCTCGCGGCGGATGCGTCGAGTCTGCGGTCGTCGACGTTCTCGAGGCTCGCGACCGCAAGCGGTGACGCCATCGAACCGGTTCGGGTCGAACCGGCCACCGGATCCGACGACTCGGTGGTGCCGTCACCGGCCCCGGCCGACCCGACCGCCGACACTCCCGGGGGACCCGCCGGCACCGACGACGCGAGCGGTGTCGAGGCGCCCGACGAGGATCCCGCCCCGGCGCCCGTCCGCGACGAGGTCCCGGCCGCCACCGATCCGTCGTCGGGCGAGCTGTCCGGGGACGAACCGGCCGGGGAGGAACCGGCGGGGGAGGAACCGGCGGGGGACGAGCCGCCCGGAGACGACCCCGAGGCGGCCGACACGGCCCCGGCGGGAGACGGGTCCGGGGGCGGCGCCGAGGCCGGCAGCTGATCCGGGGCGCACGGTCGCGGCGCCCGACCGCGACCCGGCCGATGCGATGACCGCGCGGGCAGGGGGGTGTGAATGAACTCACCGCCGGGTCCGGAATCAGGGCCTCCCGGACACGGTTGGCATCAACCGTGTCTGACGCTCTTTCCACCACCGATGCCCCGGCCGACGTCTCGCTGACGGATCGGCTCGCCGCTCCGGAGGTCCACCGTCCCGAGGGGGCCGTCTCGGTCGGCGTGTCCCGCCGGGTACGTCGCTGGACGATTCTCGCCCTCGCGCTCGGCGGTTTCGGGATCGGTACGACCGAGTTCGTCGCGATGGGTCTGCTGCCCAACATCGCCGGCTCGCTCGGAGTGTCCGAACCGACTGCCGGACATGTCATCTCGGCGTACGCGATGGGTGTGGTGGTGGGGGCTCCGCTGATCGCGGCGCTCACCGCGAGGATGTCTCGACGCACGTTGCTCATCGGTTTGATGGTGGCGTTCACCGTGGGCAACCTGGCCACGGTTCTCGCGCCGGACTACGGGCTGCTGCTGGTGGCGAGGTTCGTGGCCGGTCTGCCGCACGGCGCCTACTTCGGCGTCGCGGCGCTGGTCGCCGCTCACCTCGCGGGCCCGCGGAATCGCGCCAAGGCCGTGGGGCAGGTGATGCTCGGTCTGTCGGTTGCCAACGTGTTCGGCGTGCCGGCCGCCGCCTGGCTCGGGGAGACCTTCGGCTGGCGGTCGGCGTTCGCGATCGTCGTCGTCATCGGGGTCGCCACCGTCATCGCACTGATGCGCGCCCTTCCGGCGCTCACCGGGATGAAGACCACCGATCCGCTCACCGAGCTCGGTGCACTCAAGCGGTCCCAGGTCTGGTTCACCCTCGTCATCGGGACCGTCGGATTCGGCGGGATGTTCGCGTTCTACACGTATCTGAACTCGGCGTTGACCACTGACACCGGGCTGTCGGTGTCGGTCGTGCCCTTCGCGCTCATGCTGTACGGACTGGGCATGGTGACCGGCAACTTCGTCGGCGGCTACATCGCCGACCGCAGCGTGTCGGTGGCGATCCTCGGTGGCCTCGCCGCCAGCGCCCTATCGCTCGGCGCGTTCGCGGTGCTGGCTGAGAACGCCTGGGCAGCGCTGTTTCTCACGTACATGGTGGCGCTCACCGGTACGGCGATGCTGCCCGCGCTGCAGACCAGGCTGATGGATGTGGCTGCTGACGCGCAGACCCTGGCCGCCGCGTTGAACCATTCGGCACTCAACATCGCCAACGCGGCCGGCGCGCTGCTCGGTGGTGTGGTGGTCAGCGCAGGCTACGGGTATCTCGCACCGTCGGTCGTCGGGGTGTTGCTCGCGCTGGCCGGCATCGCGGTCACCGTGGTGGCCCTTGCGACGTCGCGGCGCCGGCCGGTCGGATCCTGACCGAGCGAAGTCCTCTGTTCGACGACGAGGGCCGACCGGAGAGTTCCGGTCGGCCCTCGTCGTCGAACGCGTGGGTCAGCTGTTGGTCGGCGGTGTGGCGATGGTCTTCGAGAGATAGAGCTGCTCGCCGAGTTTGTTGATCAGCTCGAGCTGGGTTTCGAGGTAGTCGATGTGTTCTTCCTCGTCGGCGAGGATCTGCTCCAGGAGGTTCGCACTCGTGATGTCACCCTTGGACCGGCACAACGCGATTCCGGGGCGGAGTCGTTCCACGACCTCGACCTCGATCGCCATATCCGATTCGAACTGCTCGCGGATCGACTGTCCGATGCGCAGCGGCAGCAGGCGCTGGTAGTTGGGGAGGGCATCGAGGAACAGGATTCGATCGGTCAGGATCTCGGCGTGCGTCATCTCTTCGATCGACTCGGCCCGGGTCTTGGCCGCGATCTCGGTCAGCCCCCAGCTCTGCTGCATCTTCGCATGCAGGAAGTACTGGTTGATCGCCGTGAGCTCACTGGTGAGCTGTTCGTTGAGCAGTTCGATGACCTCGTCGTCGCCACGCATGTGTCAGCCTCCGGTTCGCCGTGAATGTCCGGTCGAACCGTAACACGACAAAACCCCCCGCGCGTCGTGTCGCGCGAGGTTCGTCGGGTCGGCTGTCAGGTCATGCAGCGGTCGTCGCGGTTGACGCCCTTTCGCTCAGGATGTCGTGCAGTTGGTCCAGGCAGGTTCCGCAGCCTTCGCCCGCGCCGCATCGGTCGCTGATCGCATCGACGGTGTACGCACCTGCGTCGCAGTGTGCGTGGACCTCGTCGACCGTCACGGCGCGGCATATGCAAACGAACATCTTCGGACTCACCTTCGTGCCTGGATTAGGCAATGCTTACATATCTTAGGGTGTCCGCACAAGGGTTGCCTTACCTCTATCTGGCCGTGTGCGCCGCGGCCACGGCCGGCCGGGGCTGTCCGACCCGGTCCGTAGGATGTGGCCCCGTGCCACTCACGATCTCCACGGTGAACGTCAACGGAATCCGCGCAGCGGTGAAACATCGGTCGGAGGCCAACCGCGGCTTCCTGCCCTGGCTCGATCAGGCCGGACTGGAAGGGTCCGGGTTGGACGTGGTCCTGCTGCAGGAGGTCCGGGCCAGTGCGGAACTCGCCCGCGACGCCCTGGCGCCGGCGTTGGCCGAGGGCTGGCATCTCACGATGAGCGAGTCGGCCGTGAAGGGCCACGCGGGCGTCGGCGTGCTCACCCGGGGGGAGCCCGCCGCGGTGCGGGTCGGGTTCGGGAGCGCCGAGTTCGACGAACTCGGGCGTTATGTCGAGGTCGACCTCGACACCGATCTGGGGCCGTTGACCGCCGCGAGCCTGTACCTCCCCAAGGGGGCCGCGCTCTCCGACGCCGAGAAGGACATCGCCAAACATGACGAGAAGGTCCGGTTCATGGCCGAGTTCGGCGACCATCTCGGCCGGCTCGTCCGTCGTCGCCGGCATGTCGTCGTCGGTGGCGACTGGAACATCGCGCCCGCCGAGGCGGACATCAAGAACTGGAAGGGCAATCTGAAGAGCCCCGGTTTCCTGCCACATGAGCGTGCGTGGGTGGCCGATCTGCTGGCGGCCGGGTGGCGCGACGTCATGCGCGAGCTGTTCCCCGACGACGCCGGTCCCTACTCCTGGTGGTCGTGGCGCGGAAAAGCCTTCGACAACGACTCCGGGTGGCGTATCGACTACCAGCTCACCAACAAGATGCTGGCCGGCCGCGCGACCAAGGCCGAGGTCGCACGTGCCGCGGCATACGACCTCCGCTGGTCCGACCATGCGCCGGTCACCGTGCGGTACGAGTGACGGGATCTGACAAACTGGGCGTCATGACCAGCGACGCAGAGCGCACCGGAGACCCGTCGGCCGGTGCGGTGCCGACCCGCCCGCGTGTGCTGTCGGGCATCCAGCCGACCAGCGATTCCTTCCACCTCGGGAACTATCTCGGCGCCGTCCGGCAGTGGGTGGCGTTGCAGGACGATTTCGACGCGTTCTACTTCATCCCCGACATGCACGCGCTGACCGTGCCGTTCGAGCCGAAGGTCCTGGCCGACCGCACCCGTCTGAGCGTTGCCCAGTTGCTCGCCGTCGGCGTGGACCCCGAGCGTTCCACCATCTACGTCCAGTCCCACATCCCCGAGATCGCACAGCTGACGTGGGTCCTGTCGTGCATCACCGGCTTCGGCGAGGCGAGCCGGATGACCCAGTTCAAGGACAAGTCGGCGAAGCAGGGCGTCGACGCGGCGGGTGTCGGCCTGTTCACCTATCCCATCCTGATGGCCGCCGACATCCTGGCGTTCGGAGTCGACCGGGTGCCCGTCGGGGAGGATCAGCGGCAGCACCTCGAACTCACCCGCGATCTCGCGCAACGCTTCAACTCCCGCTTCGGCAAGGTGCTCAAGGTGCCGCAGGCGCACATCGTCTCCGAATTCGCCAAGATCTACGACCTGCAGAACCCGACCGCCAAGATGAGCAAGTCCGCCGAGACCGACAAGGGTCTGATCAACCTGCTCGACGACCCCAAGCGTTCGGCGAAGAAGATCCGCTCCGCCGTCACCGACACCGGATCGGAGATCCGGTTCGATGTCGCCGAGAAGCCGGGCGTCTCCAACCTCCTGACCATCCAGTCGGCGTTGTCCGGCGTCGGCGTCGACGATCTGGTCGCCAAGTACGAGGGCAAGGGTTACGGCGATCTGAAGGTCGACACCGCGGAGGTGCTCGCCGAGTTCGTGACCCCGCTACGGGGGCGCGTCGACGAATACCTGTCGGACCCGGCCGAACTCGACGCCGTCCTGGCCCGGGGCGCGGCCCGCGCTCGGACCGTCGCCTCCGAGACGCTGGCATCTGTCTATGACAAGGTGGGGTTCCTGGCGCCTGGCCGGTGACACCGGACCCGCAGGACGCCCGTACCGGGACCGAACAGGGACGGCCGGTCCCCGCGCTCCGACCAGGAAGGCCATTCATGACCTCCGCGCCAGACCCGGCGAAATCACCGGTGGACACCGCGAAATCGCCGGTGGACACTGCGAAGTCGGCGGTGGACACCGGGAAGTCGACCGTCGACAAGGGCAAGGCGGCCTTCGCGGCGGCGCGAGAGAAGTGGCCCGCCGTCGAGCATCTGGTGCAGACCGTCGAGCGCTACAACGATCGGCGCGGCAACGTGTACGCCGCAGCCATCAGCTTCAACGGCATCCTCGCGCTCGTCCCGATCATCATGGTGGTGTTCTCGGTGGCGGCCTTCGTGCTCGCCAATCAGCCCCAGTTGCTGGAGGACCTGCAGAAGGCCATCGTCGAAGCCGCGCCGGGCAAGATGGGTGAGCAACTCAGTGAGGTCATCGACTCCGCGATCTCCTCGCGCGCCGCGGTCGGGATCGTCGGGCTGATCGGTGCCGCGTTCACCGGGATCGGGTGGATCTCCGGCGTCCGGGTGGCCTTCACCGAGATGTACGGAGGCCGCGTCGACCGCAACCCCGTGCTGTCGAAGGTGTGGGACCTCCTCACGTTCGCGTTGCTGGGTATCGCCTTCGCTGTGACGATGGCGCTGACGACCCTCGGCAACAGCGGCCTCACCACCACGATGCTCTCCTGGGTCGGACTCGACGACGCGTCGTGGGCCCCGGTCGTGGTGCGGGCGGTCGCCATCCTCGTGTCCGTCGTCGCCAGCTGGCTGCTCTTCACCTTCGTGCTCGCGCGGCTTCCGTTGGTGCCCTTGCCCATGACACACGCGATGAAGGCCGGCTTGATCATCGCGATCGCCTTCGAGCTGATGAAATCGCTTGGTGGACTGTACCTTCAGTCGGTCCTCAGTTCCCCGGCCGGGGTTGCGTTCGGCCCGATCCTCGGTGTCTTCGTCTTCGCGTATCTGGCGTCGCGGATCGTCCTGTACGCCACCGCCTGGTGTGCGACCGACCCCATCAACAGCTCGTATCAGGTGGTCGAGGAGCCCGACGCGGAACTCCGGCGGCCGGTGGTGATCTCGCCGACCGTCGAGGTGAACCCGGCGCCCCGGGCCGGTGCGCTCGCGGCCGCCGCCGGTGTGGGCGCGGCAGTCGCCGCGCTCGTCGGAGTCCTCCGGCGACGCTGACACCCGGTCCGGGCCGGTCCGAGCCGGGATCTCGTGCAGAGAGTCAGCGCCGGCCGGCGAGTCGCAGGCCGAGCAGCAGCAGGATCACCGCCACGAGCGCGGCCACGAGTCCGATCAGAACCTGGACGGAAGTGGACGACGCTCGATCGGAACCCGTTGCCGTGGCTCGCTTCTCGGTCTGTGGGTCAGGCGGTGACGACGACGCCCCGTCCGGTGACGACGTCCGCTCCGGCGACGACGGTTCGACGAGGTGGCCCACGGAGATGGTGGGGTCGGTCCGGAATCCGTAGTCGAACATCGACGCGGCCTGATCCCAATACAGGTCGCCGTCGAGGGACAGGCCGAACATCTGCACGATGACCACCGTCCGGCCGTCCCGTTCGGCGGCTCCGACGAACGTCTTGCGCGCGTCGTCGGTGTAACCGGTCTTGCCGCCGATGATCCCCGGATAACCGTCGAGGAGAGGGCGATTGGTGCTGTACATGTCGTAGGCCGGGTGATCCTTGTCGCCCGGCACGTCGGGGCGCCGCGGATATCCCGGAAAGCGGTAGGTGCGCAGCGTGATCATCTCGCGGAACGTCGGTTCGGCCAGTGCGGCGCGGAAGAACAGCGCCAGGTCGTAGGGTGACGACGACATCCCGGCGGCGTCGAGGCCGGACGGGCTCGCCGCTCGCGTGTCCTGCGCGCCGAGCAGTGCCGCCCGATCGTTCATCTTCTCCAGAGCCGCGTCGACGCCGCCGAGCTGACGCGCGAGGGCGTGCGCGCAGTCGTTTCCCGACACCAGCAACAGGCCCGTGAGCAGATCGCGCACGGTGTAGACGCCCCCGGGCCCCATACCGCAGGAGTCGCCCTCGGCGGTCCAGTCCTCGGGGGTCGGTTCGACGCGTGCGGCGAGGTCGAGTTCGTCGAGGACGACGAGGGCGAGCAGCACCTTGATCGTCGATGCCGGCCGGTAACGGCCGTGGGGGTCCTTGGCGGCGATGACCCGCCCGGACCCGAGGTCGGCGATCAACCAGCCGGCCGAGGTCAGGCGCGGCGGAACAGGTCCCGCGGCGGGATCGGCGACGACGCCGCAGCCGGCGAGTTCGTCACCGCCGACGGCCGGCGACGGAACCGGCAGGGGAGTGGGGGTCGGCGAACCGGGCGCGACGACCTCGGATTCGTCGACGGCGGGCGGCGTCGCGACCTTGTGTGGGCAGTGTTCGGTGGCCGGAGTGGTGATGGCCGGTGGCGGCGGGGCCGGCAGCGGGACGGCGACCGCGGGCTCGGTACCGACGACCAGGCCCACGAGCCCGAAGGTGAGCACGGCGACGAGAGCGCACGCGGTACGACGAGTCCACGTCGAGGTCATCGGCCGCACGTTACCAGCGGGAGAGCCCGTTGCCGACGACCTCGTGCAGCCATCGCCGCATCACCGCATCCGCCATCGGTGCGGTCACGCTCTCGGTGGCCGCCGCGTCGGCGGCGAACCGATCGGTGGCGGGTTCGCCGAGTACCTCGACCACCGAGGACCGCGAATCCGGATGTGACAGCCAGTCGCCGACGAGCTCGCCGCCGGCCTCGAGGTGGAACTGCACGCCGTAGCAGTTGTCCACGCGGAACAGCTGAGCGACGCAGGTTTCCGACGATGCGAGCAGTGTCGCCCCGGGCGGCAGGGTGAAGGTGTCGAAATGCCACTGCACGGTGTCGATCTCGCGAGGTGTGGGTGCCGTGACCGCGCCGCCCCACACCGGATCGGCCATACCCGCGTCGTTCAGGATCACGCGGTGCACGCCGAGTTCCGGTGCGTCAGCGGTGGACACCTCGCCGCCGAGCGCCGCGGCCAGCATCTGCGCACCCAGGCAGACGCCCCAGATGGGCATTCCCCGGTCCCGGGCTCGACGCAACAGGTCGAGTTCGTCGCCGATCCATGGGATACGGCCCGCGTCACCCACGCCCATCGCGCCGCCCAGAACGACGATGGCGTCGAAACACGTCAGATCGACCGACGCGGACTCGCGCCAGATCCGTAGCGTGGTCGTCTCGGTGGTGTCGTACAACGCGGGCCCGTATGCGCCCGGCGGCTCGGACTCCGCATGCCGGATCTCCAAGACCCGCAGCCGCTCCGGCGGGTCGATCCGCTCTGTTCTGGTGCTCATGACGAGAGCAAGCGTACGGCCGCGGCGGCCATTCCTCTCGTCGACGCGGTCGGGAGTGGATCGAGCCGGGGGGTGCACAGCGCCGGGATCAACCGGTGCGACACGAGCTCGTGGGGCGCGGGCCGTCTGCGGTGTGGTCGGCGACGTGCTCGCCGTCGATCCGGATCTCGCATCGGGAGAGGCGACCGCCGGACTGGAACAGGGCGTCGACCGGCACATCGCCCGCGGCTCTCGTGTACACCAGGGACGCCGTCCAGTTGCCCTCCGAATCCCGTTGCAGAAGTGGGACATCGGACTGTGTCCGCAGTCGGCCGTCCGCGTCGGTCCAGGCAACGGCGCCGTTGTGCTGCTGGTCGGAGGTCAGGATGATCGTGATCCGTTGGGTGTCGGTGGTGGGTGCTGCCGCGGCCGGGGTGAAGACCAGAAGGCAGGCGAGCACACTCACCGCGAACGTCAACAGCAGCCGAAACAACAGGGCGCGGGCCATGGGGAACTCCGTTCGATGTGCGAGAGCCGATCCGGCGACCGTCCGGTCGTCCTCGGTCTCTCTTCGACGTATCGAGCGCCGGATCGGTTCCCTCGGAGTGCGGGCCTGTCCCTGCGTCAGGTGGTGACCGTCAGCGGCAGCGTGGTGAAACGGCGGACGAGAACCCCCGGCTCCCAGAGCGTCTGCCCCAGATCGATGCGGAAGGTCGAGGTGGAAGTCAGCAGATGCTCTGTCGCGAGTCGCGCCTGGAGCCGCGCCAGTGCGGCCCCGACACACAGATGCAGACCCTTGCCGAATGCGAGGTGCGACCTCCGGGCCGCCGGATCGAGGTCGATCGCAGCGGGGTCGTCGAAATGGGCCGGGTCGCGGTTGGCTGCACCCCACATCAGGAAGACGTGCGAACCGGCCGGAAGCCGCGTGTTGCCGAGCGTGGTGTCGGCGACGACGTGCCGGAAGTGGCCACGGAACGGGGTCTCGAGTCGCAGGGCCTCCTCCACGAACACCGGGATGAGTTCGGGGTCCCGGCGCAGACGATCGACGACCTCGGGATGACGGTCCAAGAGCCAGACGACACTGTTGAGCAGACTCGTGGTGGACTCGGCGCCCGCGGCGACCAACTGGAACAGGATCATCACGGCCGACTCGTGGTCGAGGCCACCCGCCGCGACGCGGGCGGCCACCTCGGCCAACGCAGTCCCGCTCGCTCCGCTCCCGGCGCCGGTCAACGCCGCTGACAGATACCCCGTCAGCTCGCCGACCGCCGCGGTCGCCGTCGTCAGCTGCTCCGGCGTGATGACGCCGTCGATCAGGACATTGGTCGCGATCGCCCACCGGGTGAGTACGGCACGGTCGTCGGCCGGGAATCCGAGCAGCTCGCACGCGACCGCCATCGGAATCCGTTGTGCCACAGCGCTCACCCAGTCGATCCGACCGTCGTGCAGATTCGCGCTCCAGGATCGCTCGAGGTGCCCGCGGATGGTCGGCTCCAGCTCACGGATCCGGGCCGGCGAGACCGACGTCATCGCGAGCTTGCGATGATCCCGGTGGCGGGCACCGTCGGCGGTCGCGAGGACGTGCATCGCATCGCCCAGACCCGCGACCGGGAACTCCGAGACCGAGCCGTCGCCGTGCCACACCATCGTGGCGGTCAGGTTCGACGAGAAGTCCTCCGGGCGGCGGACCGCGTCGGCGATGAGATCCCAGGAGCCGACGGCGAAGAACGAGGAGTCGCCGATGCGCTGTACCGGGGAGTCGGTGTGAAGGCGCGAGTAGAAGGTCGTGGGGTCCTCGGTGGTGTCCATGACACCAGAGTCGACGGCGGCGGACGCGGTGGCACGCGATTCCGGAAAGAGGAGATCGGTGGGATCGACTGGCACGCGGTAGCGTCTCACCGTAGCGTCGTGACCAGCGGGTGACGGACACCCATAGGGTGCGATCCGTCTCATGGTGAGAATGGAGGGCTCGTGGCCCAGGACTGGCTGGTCGGTGGAGAACGGCGGGACGCCGCCCGCGAACGGCTCGTCGCGCACGCCGCGGCTCTCATCGCCCGGCGCGGACTCGACGCGTTCGATCTCGACGAGCTCGGTCGCCGGGCGCACTGTTCGAGGGCGACGATCTACCGGCACGCCGGCGGGCGGGCCGCGGTGATCGAGTCGGTTCTGGCCACCACCTCGGCGCCGGTGCTGTCGGCGATCCGGGCCTCGATCGCGGACCTCACGGGACCCGAACGTGCCCGGACGGCGATCATCGAGACCTTGCGGGCCCTGCGGGGGGACCGGGTCATCCGGCAGTTCCTCCGGCCGGACAACCTGATCGACGCGACGCCGACGGTCCTGTCGTCTCCCGCGGTGCACGCGGTGGCCGCCGATCTGGTCGGCGTCGATCCCGACGACCCCGCGGATGCGCGGTTCCTCATCCGTTCGGTGCTGGCAATGTTGCTGTGGCCCGCCGAGCCGGACGAGGAGGCGCGCAGCGCGGAATCCATTGTCGCCGGCCTTTTCCGCCCGGAAGCACCTTGAGCACCACCTCGACCGTCACCGACGACGACGGCCCGCACCCCTGAGGGTGCGGGCCGTTGCCGGGCTGCAGAGAGAGTTCGAAAGGGTCAGCGGGAGAACATGAGCGCGCGCTTGACCTCCGAGATCGCCTGGGTGACCTGGATGCCACGCGGGCAGGCGTCGGTGCAGTTGAAGGTCGTGCGGCAGCGCCACACACCGTCGACGTCGTTGAGGATGTCGAGACGCTCGACGGCACCCTCGTCACGGCTGTCGAAGATGAACCGGTGCGCGTTGACGATCGCGGCCGGGCCGAAGTAGGAGCCCTCGGTCCAGAACACCGGACAGCTCGTCGTACAGCAGGCACACAGGATGCACTTGGTGGTGTCGTCGAAACGGGCGCGGTCGGCCTGGCTCTGGATGCGCTCACGGGTCGGCTCGTTACCCGAGGTGATCAGGAACGGCTTGATCGCGCGGAACGCGTCGAAGAACGGCTCCATGTCGACGACGAGATCCTTCTCCACCGGCAGGCCGCGGATCGGCTCGATGGTGATGGTGATCTCCTTGGACTTGTCCTTGGGGAGCATGTCCTTCATCAGGAGCTTGCAGGCGAGACGGTTGACGCCGTTGATCCGCATCGCGTCCGAGCCGCACACACCGTGGGCGCAGCTCCGACGGAACGTGAGTGTCCCGTCGAGGTAGCCCTTCACGTAGAGGAGCAGGTTGAGCAGACGGTCGGTCGGCAGCGCCGGGACGCGGAAGCTCTCGAAGCCCTGTGCGTCGGGGTTCTCCGGGTTGAAGCGGAAGATCTTGAGCGTCACCATGGTGGCCTCGTCGGGCACCGGTGGCAACGGCGGCTCGTCGGAGGACGGCGCGGGCTTGTCCAGAACAGATGTCATCAGTACTTACGCTCCATCGGCTCGTAGCGGGTTTCCACGACCGGCTTGTACTCCAACTCGATGTCCGAAAGGAGATCGGTGCCCTTCTTGTAGGCCATGGTGTGCCGCTTGTAGTTGACGTCGTCACGATCCGGGTAGTCCTCGCGGGCGTGGCCGCCGCGCGATTCCTTGCGGTTCAGGGCTCCCGCCACGGTCACCTCGGCCATCTCCAGCAGGAAGCCGAGTTCGATGGCCTCGAGGAGATCGCTGTTGAACCGCTTGCCCTTGTCATGGACACGGATGTGGGCGTAGCGCTCCTTGAACCCGTGGATGTCGGTCAGGGCCTGCTTGAGGGTCTCTTCGGTGCGGAACACCGAGGCGTTGGCGTCCATCGACGCCTGCAGTTCGGTGCGGATGTCCGCGACGCGTTCGTGGCCGTGATCGCTGAGCAGCAGTTCGAGCCACGAATCGACCATCTCGGTGGGCGTTTCGGGGAGTTCGGCGAACTCGGCCGAGTTCGCGTAGTCCGCCGCGGCGATGCCCGCCCGGCGTCCGAAGACGTTGATGTCGAGCAGCGAGTTGGTGCCCAGGCGGTTGGCCCCGTGGACCGACACGCACGCGCACTCGCCCGCGGCGTACAGGCCGTGCACGACCTCGTCGTTGTTCCGCAGCACCTGGCCGTTGATGTTCGTCGGGATGCCGCCCATGACGTAGTGACACGTCGGGAACACCGGCACGTATTCGGTGACGGGATCGACGCCGAGATACGTGCGCGCGAACTCGGTGATGTCGGGGAGCTTCTCGTTGAGGACGTCCTCGCCGAGGTGGGTCACGTCGATGTAGACGTAGTCCTTGTTCGGCCCGGCGCCGCGACCCTCGAGCACCTCGAGCACCATCGAACGGGCGACGATGTCGCGCGGCGCGAGGTCCTTGATGGTCGGGGCGTAACGCTCCATGAAGCGCTCGCCGTCGGCGTTGCGCAGGATGCCGCCCTCGCCGCGGACCGCCTCGGAGATCAGGATGCCGAGACCCGCCAGACCCGTCGGATGGAACTGGTGGAACTCCATGTCCTCGAGGGGGAGGCCCTTGCGGAAGATGATGCCCATGCCGTCGCCGGTCAGCGTGTGCGCGTTGGACGTCGTCTTGTACATGCGGCCCGAGCCGCCGGTGGCGAAGACGATCGACTTGGCGTGGAACACGTGGATCTCGCCGGTCGCGAGTTCGTAGGCGACGACGCCGGTCGCGACCTGCTCGCCCTTCTCGTTCTCGGTGAGGCAGATGTCGAGGGCGTAGAACTCGTTGAAGAACTCGACGTCGTGCTTGACGCAGTTCTGGTACAGCGTCTGCAGGATCATGTGGCCGGTGCGGTCGGCCGCGTAGCAGGCACGCCGGACCGGCGACTTGCCGTGGTCGCGGGTGTGGCCGCCGAAGCGCCGCTGGTCGATCTTGCCCTCGGGCGTCCGGTTGAAGGGCAGCCCCATCTTCTCGAGATCGAGCACCGCGTCGATGGCCTCCTTGGCCATGATCTCGACGGCGTCCTGATCGGCGAGGTAGTCACCACCCTTGACCGTGTCGAAGGTGTGCCACTCCCAGTTGTCTTCCTCGACGTTGGCGAGTGCCGCACACATGCCGCCCTGGGCCGCGCCGGTGTGGCTGCGGGTCGGGTACAGCTTGGTCAGCACCGCGGTGCGGGCACGAGGGGCGGCTTCGATCGCCGCGCGCATGCCTGCGCCGCCGGCGCCCACGATGACGACGTCGTAGCGGTGTTCCTGCATGTTCTAGGTCTCCTCTAGCCGACGCTGTTGACGTCGAAGGTCAGGAGGGCGTAGGTGCCCATCGTGAGGACGAGGATCATCGACACGGCGAGCAGCACGTTCAGCCAGAAACGGGTCGAGTCCTTGCGGGAGTAGTCGGCGATGACGGTGCGCACACCGTTGCCGCCGTGCAGCTGGGCCAGCCACAGCATGGTGAGGTCCCAGATCTGCCAGAAGGGCGAGCTCCAGCGTGCCGCGACAAACGAGGCGTCGATGCGATGCACGCCGCCGTCCCACGCCAGCATGATGAACATGTGGCCGATCGTCAGGACGACGAGCAGCAGACCCGAGAACCGCATGAACAGCCACGCGTTCTTCTCGAAGTTGCCGCCCTTGGGCTTGCGGGGCGAGCGCGGGTTGTCCAGGCTCGCGGGACGGTCGTGTTGCGTGCCGAGGGTCTTGGCGACACCGGTGGCTTCCGAGGTGGTCATCTCTGGTGTCTCCTACAGGTGGCTGAACAGGATCTGCAGCAGGCGGACCGTGCCGGCACCGAAGACGATGACGAACAGGGTCATGGCCACCCACAGCATCTGTCGCTGGTACTTGGGTCCCTTGGACCAGAAGTCCACGAGGATCAGGCGCACACCGTTGAAGGCGTGGAACAGGACGCAGGCGACCAGGGCGATCTCCATGAGGCCGATGATCGGCGTCTTGTAGGTCTCGATGATCGCGTCGTACTGGTTGGGATCGACGCGGATGACCGCGGTGTCCAGCACGTGGACGAACAGGAAGAAGAAGATCGTGACGCCGGTGATGCGGTGCAGGACCCACGACCACATGCCGGGATCGCCGCGATAAAGAGATCGTCTGCGCACCGGGTCGGGTGCGACTTCGGTCGAGGTGCTCATCGGGAAAGTGGCCTCCAACATCGTCGATGGACGCGTCGAATCGGCATGCTCCGACTCGACCATGGACCCATAGGAAGAGACTCTAAACCCATGCCCATTCCGGTGGTAAATTGCCCAAACCGATCTGAGCGACAAGACATTACGACTTAGGTTTGCCTTACCCAAGCTTTGCGGTGATGAAATCCGGATGAACGGTCGATGACGCCGTGCGACAGGAGATTCAGGTGGTTGCTGATATCGAGTGGGATGTGTTGCGGGACAAGGCGAAATCGATGATCGACCGGGCCTATGCGCCGTACTCCCGGTACCCGGTGGGCGCTGCCGGGATCACGGCCGAGGGTCGTGTCATCGCTGGTTGCAATGTGGAAAATGTCTCATATGGGCTGGGGATCTGCGCCGAGGTCGCGCTGGTCGCCGCCCTGGTGAACGGGGGCGACCGGGCGCTGCGGGCGGTCAGTGTCTGCGACGCCCGCGGAGTGGTCCTGATGCCCTGTGGCCGGTGCCGGCAGGTGCTGCTCGAGCACGGCGGTCGCGAGCTCCTCGTCGACCACCCGGCGAGGCCCCGGCCGCTCGCGGATCTGCTTCCCGACGCTTTCGGACCCGACGATCTCGACGCGGTCCGCTCATGACGGTCGAGGACCGGGAGATCATCCACGCGGTGTCGGTCATCGCCACCAAGCGGGGCGGGCGCGCTCTCAGCGACGCCCAGATCGCGTGGGTGGTCGACGGCTACACCCGAGGCGAGGTGGCGCCGGAGCAGATGTCGGCGCTGTTGATGGCGGTCTGTCTGCGCGGCATGGATCGCCGGGAGATCGCGTCCTGGACGCACGCGATGATCGACAGCGGACGCCGGCTGGATCTGTCCGGGCTGCAGCGGAACGGGAAGTCACTCGCCACCGTCGACAAGCACTCCACGGGTGGCGTCGGCGACAAGATCACCCTCCCGCTCACGCCGCTCGTCGCATCGTTCGGTGTCGCCGTGCCGCAGCTGTCCGGCCGCGGGCTCGGTCACACCGGCGGGACGCTCGACAAGCTGGAGTCGATCCCGGGATGGCGTGCCGAGGTGAGCACGGCCGGCATGCTCGACCAGCTGGAGCGGGTCGGCGCGGTCATCTGCGCCGCGGGTGCCGACCTGGCCCCGGCCGACCGCAAGCTCTATGCGCTCCGCGACGTCACCGGGACGGTCGAATCCATTCCGCTGCTGGCCTCGTCGATCATGAGCAAGAAGATCGCCGAAGGGACCGGCGCGCTGGTTCTCGACGTCAAGACCGGTTCGGGTGCGTTTCTGCCGGATGAGGACGACGCTCGCGAACTGGCGTCCACGATGGTCGAACTCGGCCACGACGCCGGTGTCGACACCCGCGCGCTGATCACCGACATGAGCACACCGCTCGGACTCGCGATCGGGAACGCCGTCGAGGTGGCCGAATCGGTGGAGGTGCTCGCAGGAGGCGGTCCGGCCGACGTCGTCGAGCTCACCCTCGCCCTCGCCCGGGAGATGCTCGACGCCGCGGGGCTCGTCGACGCCGATCCGGCAACTCATCTCGCCGACGGTCGGGCGATGGACACCTGGCGGGCGATGATCGCCGCACAGGGTGGAGATCCGGACGGGCCGCTACCGCAGGCACGACACCACGACACCGTCACCGCGTCGCGCGACGGCGTCGTCGCGCAGATGGATGCCCGGGCGGTCGGCGACGCCGCGTGGCGTCTGGGCGGCGGCAGATCGAAACCGGGGGAGGCGGTCGCGGCCGAGGCGGGAGTCATCATCCATGCGAAGCCGGGGGAGCGTGTTCGGGCGGGTCAACCCTTGTTCACCGTGCACACGCAGGATGAGGACCGGATCGCCGGTGCCCGCACGTCCCTGGCCGGGGCGACGACCATCGAGCCCGACGCCGCGGAACACGCGGTCGGCGCGGGCGCCCGGCCACTGATCATCGACCGCGTTAGGTTCACTCCATGACGACGCTGACCCCGGCGAACATCTCCCTCGCCCCGAAGGTGCTCCTGCACGACCACCTCGACGGCGGACTCCGGCCCGCGACGGTCCTCGAGCTGGCCCACGAGGTGGGTTACGACGGCTTGCCGCGGGACGAGAACGGTGCGCAGATCGACGATGCCGAGACGCTCGGGCGTTGGTTCCGCCGGGCCGCCGACAGCGGCTCGCTCGAGCGCTACCTCGAGACCTTCTCCCACACGGTCGCGGTGATGCAGACCGCTCCCGCTTTGGAGCGCGTGGCGCGGGAGTGCGTCGAGGATCTCGCCGACGACGGCGTCGTCTACGCCGAGGTCCGGTACGCGCCCGAACAGCATCTCGAGGGCGGGCTGGATCTCGACGAGGTCGTCGAGGCGGTGCTACGGGGGTTCGCCGAGGGTGAGGCGGCGGCGGCCGAGCGGGGTCGGAGCATCACCGTGCGCTGCCTGGTCACCGCGATGCGCCACGCGGCCCGGTCGCGGGAGATCGCCGAACTCGCGGTCCGCTACCGCGACCGGGGAGTCGTCGGTTTCGACATCGCGGGCGCCGAGGCCGGGCATCCGCCGACCCGTCACCTCGATGCGTTCGAGTACATGCGTGCCAACTGCGCGCCGTTCACGATCCATGCCGGCGAGGCTTTCGGGCTGCCGTCGATCCACGAGGCGATCGGCTTCTGTGGGACGGACCGGCTGGGCCACGGCGTCCGCGTCTTCGACGACATCGAACTGCCCACCGGGGTCGATCTCGCCGCCCACTCGTTCGCGGGTGCCCGGCTCGGACAGATCGCGAACATCGTGCGGGACAAGCGGATTCCGCTGGAGTTGTGCCCGAGTTCGAACGTCCAGACCGGCGCGGTCGGCTCCTTGTCCGAGCATCCGTTCAACGTGCTGGCCCGACTCCGGTTCCGCGTCACCGTCAACACCGACAACCGGTTGATGTCCGACACCACGATGAGCAGGGAATTCGGTCTGCTCGCCGATCAGTTCGGTTACGGCTGGGCCGACTTCGAGCGGTTCACGGTGAACGCGATGAAGTCGGCTTTCATCCACTTCGACGAGCGGTTGGCCTTCATCGACGATGTCATCAAGCCCGGCTACGCGGTGCTGCTCGGCTGAGCGCCACCCGGGCCGGCGTGCGATCGACCGCCGACGGGCCGGTCAGCCCTTCTTGGTGAGGCGGGCCTCGAAGTCGTGCTCGAGCGCGCGCCACGCCTCGGCCTCGTTGTCGAACGGGCCGCTGGGCGCCATCCGCTTGGGGTCGGGGTTGACCGTGTAGTCCACGAACCATCCCAGCGGGGTGGTGGTGCCCAGGGCCTCGGTGACCGTGTTGTCGCCGGCGTAGTCGGCTGCGTCGGTGAACAGTTCGACGGCGAGGTCGAGCTGGTCGCGATCCATGCGACGCGGGCCGTCGGCGATGTCGTCGGCCAGGCCGGGCAGCACGTACACGTTGTCGTCGATGACGTCGAATTCGAGAGAGCCGTCGGTCGCCTCGGTGCGGACCTCGTCGAAGGTCGACAGGTCGGCGAGGTCGTGCTCGTTCTCGTCGGCGAGGAATCGCGACAGCGAGCGCGCCGAGGTGAACACGAAGATCTTGCCCTTGCTCCCGAGGAAGACCGGATCGTCGCCGAGGTAGCAGCGGAGAGTGAGGTACTCGCCGGCGCTCGTGACGATCTTGACCGGGTCGATACCGACCGACGCCCAGAAATCGTCGTCGTCGTAGTCGTCCTCGTCGTCATGGTCGTCGTCGACGTGCTCGTCGTCCTCGGTGTCCACGGACTCGTCGTCGTCGGTGTCCGCGGCACCGACGATCTCGATGTCGTCGTCGGTGGGCTCGTCCTCGTCCTCTGCGGACGCGGCGGCCTCCAACTCGGCCTCAGCGGTTTCGACGGCCTTCGCATCGACCTTCGGGGTGCTGATGACCCCGTCGATGGCGTCGAGTACGTCGTCCCAGTGCTTGGCGATCAACCGGCCGATGCGGACCCAGAGGTCGGTGCCCTCGCGGCCGTCGAAGTTGCGCGTGCCGGTCGTGACGGCTCCGAGGATCGGGTTGCCGTTGAAGAACTTGGTGACCGGCGTCAGTTCGCAGACCTCGCCGAGGATGCGCACGATCTCGAGAGCGTCCTCGAGCTCGGCGATGACCTCCGGCGTCGGATCCTCGGCGGCGAGCTCGGGCACACCGACGAGGTCGTAGCTGTGACGCTCATCGGGGACCAGTTCCTCGGCCTGCACACCGACCACCGTCGACCAGGCGGGATGCTCGACGAGGTCGTTGTCCTCATTGGTCCGGATGAAGGCGGCGAGCTCGGCGACGCCGGGCAGTACGTACAGGTCCTCGTCGAGTCCGAGGAAGGCCTCCCACTCGTCATCGCCCTCACGCCAGCGGGGTGCCCACAGGGTGAAGCTGTTTCCGTCGGTGAGTCCGAGCTCAATCGGGACGATGTCTCCGGCCATGGGGACACAGCCTAGCGATCGTCGACGGCGAATCCAGTAGTGCCCCCACAGACGGTCGGTGGTGTGCCGACGACATTTCCGTGAACTCGGCGGGCCGGTGTCGGACATGAGCGGCCCCGGGTGCTCACCGCGGCCGGAAGAAGCCCTCGAACGCCTGGTCGAGGTTGGCGGTCCGCACCGGCGAGACGCCCACCGGGTCACCGGCTTCCACCATCTGACCGTTCCCGATGTAC
This sequence comes from Gordonia sp. PvP123, assembly GCF_040547295.1. Classification (NCBI taxonomy): domain Bacteria; kingdom Bacillati; phylum Actinomycetota; class Actinomycetes; order Mycobacteriales; family Gordoniaceae; genus Gordonia; species Gordonia sp. PvP123. The sequence goes on from NZ_JBEPPN010000002.1 coordinate 381,286, forward strand.
ATGGCGACGTGCCCGGACCACACCGCGAGGTCCCCGGGTTGCAGTTGCGACTGCGAGACCTGGTGGCCTGCGGTGTCCTGGTCCTGGGCGAGGCGGGGGAGCTCGAGTCCGGCCTGACGATAGGCCCACTGGGTGAAGCCGCTGCAGTCGAATCCGTCCGGCGTGGTGCCGCCCCAGACGTAGGGGACCCCGCGTTGACTGAGCGCGGCCCGCACCGCGGTCGCCGCTCGTCGGTTCGGTGCGTAGGCGACCGAACCGTCGGGCAGCGTGATCGGTATGCCGCCCGAGGTCGGGCCCGCCGACGGTCGCTCGTTCCCGTGGGCGACGCCGGTCACCTCGGCGGGAGCCGTCCGCCGGGTCAGCGCGGCCAGCGCCTCGGTGTCCGAACCGAGCTCGGCGCGAGCGCGCGCCACGATCTGCACGCCCCGGCCGAGGTGCTCGACGGCGATGGGCAGAAGCGTGAGAAGCCCTGTCGGCCCGACCAGTCCGCCGCCGAGGTCGCGGACATGCCGTTCCAAAGAGTCCACCAGTCCGTTCAGTCCGGTCGACGCGGCGTGCACGGTGCGACTCGCGTCGTCGACGAGCCGGCCGAACTCGGCGGCGCAGTCGGTGAGTCCGCCGAGCTGCTGCTGGATCGCCACCGTCGCGTCCTCGGCACCCGTCGCACCCGCCCCGTCCCAGCGGGTGCGGACCGATTCGGTGGCGGACATCGATCGGCGGCGCACCGATTCGACGGCGGCCGCGTCCGTCCGGACCCGCTCGACGGGGTTGCCCGGTGCCAGGACGCCGGTGCCCAGCGCGGCGAGGAGCTGACGCAACGGCTCGATGAGGAGTTCGACGGCGATCACAGCGTCAGCTCACTGTGCGCCAAGACCCCGTCGGCAGCCGCGCAGTCGCAGTCGGCGTAGGACGCGGCTGCCGAACCCGTGGTGGACCCCACGCGCTCCTCACGCCTCGCCGCGGCCTCGAGACTCCGGCGATGCAGCTCGAGGAACTCGACGACGGCGGTGAGGAACTCGATTCCGATCAGTCCGAAGGTGATGGCGAGGTCCACCACGGCGGCCTCGTCGCTGCCGGCCTCGCCGTCGAGCATCCGGGCGTTGGTGCGGTGTACGTCGGAGAAATCGTGCAGCGCAGAGGGATCGGCCGACAGGCGGTTACCGGCCGAGAGACCTGGACGGGCAGGCATGGGATCGGGGAGCGAAGAGGACGGGCTCATGGGATTCAGACGCGGCGCGACCGAGATGGGTTCCATCGAATTTCGAGCGCATGACGACGGGTGGGCCGGACTCGCCCACGGGGGCACGCCGCCTCTGCGGAGGAAATAGGGTGGTGAGCATGGAGTCCTTGATCGTCGACCATCCCCTCGCGGCCGCACGGCTGACCACCATGCGCGACAAGACCACCGACAACGCCGGATTCCGGGCCGCGCTGTCCGACCTGACCCAGATGCTGATCTACGAGGCGCTCGCCGGCGCGCCCCGAGCCGATGTCGCGATCGACACACCGCTGACGGCGCACACGGGTTCGAGGCTGGCATCCCCGCCCCTGCTGGTGCCGGTGTTGCGTGCCGGACTCGGCATGGTGGAGCAGGCGCACGCGATGGTCCCCGAGGCGCATGTCGGTTTCGTCGGTCTGGCGCGCGACGAGGAGACCGCGCAACCGGTGCCCTACCTGGAGTCGCTGCCGGAGAACCTGGCGGGACGCCCGGTGTTCGTCCTCGATCCGATGCTCGCCACCGGTGGTTCGATGCTGCACACGATCGAACTCCTGGTGGCCCGCAATGCCACCGACATCACTGCGGTGTGCGTTGTCGCCGCCCCGGAAGGTGTTGCCGCGCTGAAGGAATCGGGGCATCCGTGCCGGCTCGTGGTGGCCGCGGTCGATGACGGTCTCAACGAGGTCAACTACATCGTGCCGGGCCTCGGCGACGCCGGGGACCGTCAGTTCGGTCCGCGCTACTCCTAGCGGTCCGACGACGCCGAGCCTCAACCGGGCAGCGACCAGTAGGCCAGCATCGGCTCCTCGGCCAGGACGGTCCCGCCCTCGACGATGGTGAGGCTCGTCGGCGAGACGAGGTAGCGGACCGCGCCGTTGCGGGCTTCGAAGGTGTCGCCGGTGCGGGTCGGGAACTGCACCTCGATCCCGCCTTCGGGTGCGAGACCCTTGTAGTACCAGCGCCCGGTCTGGGTGCCGACCTGACAGATCACGACGCGCGACCGCGAGGTCTGCCCGACGACGACTGCGGGGTCGCCCGCGGCGTTGCAACGGGGGCCGGTCGTGAACCCCTGCCAATCCGCGCCCGAGACACCGGGGGTGGGCCGGTCGGGTGTCGACGACGTCGTGGTGGTCGTCGTGGGGGGCGTGGCGGTCGGTGTCGTCGTCTCGGCGGATCGGGTGACGGTGCTCGTGAAGGTCGAGGCGGACGGCTGTCCGCCGTCAGCGGTGTCGCGGTCGGCGGACTCGTCGTCCGCGGGGATCAACAGCAGCGCCGCGAGCACGCCCACGACCACCAGCAGCACACCCGCGCCGATCGCCACCAGCACCGCGGGCGACGACCACGGCGACCGGGGCGGCCCCGGGGGAACCGGGCCCGTTGGGTAACCGCCCTGGGGGTAACCGCCGGGACCGGTCGGTGGATAGCTCATGTCGCTCCTTCGGTTCGGCCGGCGGACATCGGTGCGGGTCTACAGTTCGCCGATGATCTGTGCCAGCAGCTCACCCATCCGGGTCGCCGACGCGCGTCCCACCTCGAGAACCTCGGCATGGCTCAGGTGTTCGCCGGTCATGCCGGCGGCGAGGTTGGTGACCAGCGAGATGCCGAGCACGTCGAGCCCGGCGGCCCGGGCGGCGATGGTCTCGTGCACGGTCGACATCCCGACCAGGTCGGCACCCATCGTCCGCAGCATCCGGATCTCGGCGGGGGTCTCGTAGTGCGGGCCGGGCAGTCCGGCGTAGACACCCTCGGCGAGCCCCGGGTCGATACCGCGCGCGATGTCCCGTAGGCGCGGCGAGTACGCGTCGACCAGGTCGACGAACCGAGCGCCCACCAGGGGGGAGCGGGCCGTGAGGTTCAGGTGGTCGGAGATGAGGACGGGTTGCCCGACCGACATGTCCGCGCGCAGGCCACCCGCCGCATTGGTGAGCACGACGGTGTGGACACCGGCTGCCGCGGCGGTGCGGACCGGGTGGACCACGCGGGCGAGGTCGTGTCCCTCATAGGCGTGAATCCGCCCCAGCATCAACAGGACCCGCCGATCACCGATCCGGACGGAGTGGACGACGCCGCCGTGGCCGGCGGCCGCGGGTGGGGCGAAACCGGGGATCGACGCCATCGGCAACGAGCGGATGGGCCTGCCGAAGGCCTCGGCCGCGGGGGACCAGCCCGATCCCAGGATGACGGCGACATCGTGTGCGGCGGCGTCGGTCTCGGCGGCGATCGTGGCCGCGGCGACGATGGCTGCGGCGTCTGCGTCGACGGTGGGGTCCATGCGCCAACCCTAAACCGTTCCGCAGCCCGCACGACCTCGTGACGGCGGTGCGCCGACCGATCGGGTCGGCGACGACGACACCGGGGGCGATAAGGTCGGGACATGCCATTTCTGAACGATGCCGGGGAGGTCGTCGAACTCCATCTCGGAGCGCGCGGTGAGGAGATCAGCGAGTCCAATCCGGAGAACCGGTTCCGGGTGGAATGGTTGGACGAGGTCGAGCGGCTGCTGGACGACGTCGTCGCCGCCCCGACGCGTCCGCTGGTGATCACCGCCACCGGGAAGTATTTCTCGAACGGACTGGACACCGATCACATCTTCGCCGCCCCCGATCAGCTGCCCGCCTACCTCGACCGTGTCCACGCGCTGTACGCGAAGGTCCTCACCCTGCCGGTCCCCACGGTCTGTGCCGTGAACGGGCACGCCTTCGGTGCGGGCGCCATGCTCGCGCTGTGCACCGACCACGTCCTCATGCGCACCGAGCGCGGATTCTGGTCGCTGCCCGAGGCCGCCCTCAGCATGCCCTTCACCCGCGGGATGGCCACCCTGCTGCGCACTCGCCTCACCGACCGCACCGCGACCGAGGCGATGTACACGAGCCGCCGATACGGTGCCGACGACGCGGTCGGCGCGGGCATCGTGGACGAGGCCGTCGGTGCCGAACACCTCACGGCCCGGGCCGCCGAGATCGCCGGCGCCCGCGCCGCGACCGTTGGCGCCAATCTCGCACTGATCAAACGCGGACTGCGCGCACCCCTGCTCGACGATCTCGCGCGTCCGACCCCGCCCGGGGTCTTCTGATGTCGGCCGCGGGAGCGGGTTTCGCCGCGGCGGGCGATCCCATCGACTCGTGGCTCGCCGAACACGGCACCGACCTCATCGCGTGGCGCCGCGAGATCCACGCGCATCCGGAGTTGTCCCGGCAGGAGGTGCGCACCACCGAGCTGGTGATGAGCGAACTCACCGCCGCCGGGCTCGACCCGCGTCGACTGCCGTTGGGTACCGGCGTCGTGTGCGACCTGGGACCCGCCGGTGAGCCTCGGATCGCCCTGCGCGCGGACATGGATGCTCTGCCGGTCACCGAACACACCGGACTGCCGTTCACCTCGTCGGTGGAGGGCGCGTCGCATTCGTGCGGGCACGATGCGCACACGGCCATCCTGATCGGCGTCGCGAAACTGCTCGCCGCGGCGCAACCGCTGCCCGTCGGTGTCCGGTTGATCTTCCAGGCGGCCGAGGAGGTCATGCCCGGTGGCGCCCTCGACGCCATCGAGGCCGGGGTCACCAGCGGTCTCGGCCGCATCTTCGCCCTTCACTGCGATCCGCGACTGCCGGTGGGCACGGTCGGGCTGCGGTCCGGCCCGTTGACCTCCGCGGCGGACCACATCGATCTGCAACTGCATTCCGCAGGCGGGCACACGTCACGCCCACATCTGACCGGGGACCTGATCTACGCGATGGGCACCGTGATCACCGGACTGCCCGGGGTGCTGTCGCGTCGCGTGGACCCGCGGTCGGGGACGGTGATGGTGTGGGGTGCGGCCAACGCCGGCAGTGCTGCCAACGCGATCCCGCAGGAGGGACGCATGCGCGGGACGGTCCGCACCGGTGACCACACCACCTGGGCCGAACTCGAACCGCTGGTACGCAGCGTCGTCGGTGAACTCCTGGCACCGCTCGGTGTCCGCTACGACCTCTCGTACTTCCGAGGCGTGCCGCCGGTCGTCAACGACGAGATCGCGGTCGCGATGTTCGAGCGTTCGGTCGCCGCGATCGGACCCAGGGCCATCGCGGACACGCCGCAGTCGCCCGGTGGGGAGGACTTCTCCTGGTATCTCGAACAGGTGCCCGGAGCGATGGCCCGCCTGGGCGTGTGGGACGGGTTCGGCCCGCAGGTCGATCTGCATGCGCCGAACTTCGACCTCGACGAGCGCGCCCTCGCGATCGGCGTCCGTGCACTCGCCGGGATCGTGCTGAACGCGACGAGCGCGGCCGGTTAGTCAGCCGTCGGCTACTCCGCGGGACCCGGGCCGGGACCGACGTTCCGCGACTCGCGCAGTCGCAGATCCTGCACGTATTCGGCGGGTGCACCCGCGATCTCGGCCGCCTCGGCCATGACGCCCAGATAGCGCGCCGAGGGAAGTCCGCCCTCGAATGCGTCGAGGACGTAGAGCCAGGCGAGGACCGGACCGTCCGCCGTGTCGACGCGGGCCCGGATCTTGCGGTGGATGCCGAGTTCGGAGCCCTCCCACCGGTCGAGGAGGTCCTCGTCCTCGGTGGTGACGTCGTAGAGAACCACGAACACCCGCGCGTCGGGATCGTCGCGGTCCTCGGTCACCGTGGCCAGCGACCCCTCCCAGCCGATGTCGCCGCCCCCGAAGGTCAGACGCCAGCCCCGAAGCCATCCGGTGCCCGACATCGGCGAGTGCGGCGCGCGCTCGGCCATCTGCTCGGGATGCATGTTGGATCCGTAGGCGGCATAGATGGGCACGGAAGGAGCCTAGATGGTCGTCGCCGAGTCCGGAAGGCGACACCGTCGCCCCGGCGGTGTGTGCGACCACGTTCACACCGCCGCACCCGCACGACTAGTTTGGTAGGCGGCGGACACGGGGTCGACCGTCTCGCCGACCCGAGGGAACGCACCACCCCGCGCTCCCCGTCGAGCTACAACACGCAGCCGGACGCGCCATCCCCACAAAGGATGGCGCGACGACCCGGCGTGGAGAACAGGAGTGACAGTGACCAGGATCGTCATCATCGGCGGTGGACCCGCGGGTTACGAGGCGGCGCTCGCGGCGGCCGCCTACGGCGCCGACATCACGGTGATCGATTCGGACGGGATCGGCGGTGCCTGCGTGTTGTGGGACTGCGTGCCGTCCAAGACCTTCATCGCGTCCACCGGCATCCGCACCGAGGTCCGGCGAGCTGTCGACCTGGGAATCAACATCAAGACCGACGACACCTCGGTCACGCTCCCGCAGATCCACCAGCGGGTCCGCGACCTCGCGTTCGCGCAGTCCGCGGACATCCGCTCACGGCTCATCAGCGAGGGAGTCAAGCTCGTCGCCGGTAGTGCGGTGCTCGACGAACGGCAGGTCGGCGTCTCGACACACAGCGTCGTCGCGACGCTGGCCGACGGGACCACCGAACGCTACGACGGCGACGTGGTGCTGTTGGCGACGGGAGCGTCGCCGCGCGTCCTGGACGACGCCCGGCCCGATGGCGAGCGCATCCTCACCTGGCGTCAGCTCTACGACCTCGAGGAACTGCCCGAACACCTCATCGTGATCGGCTCGGGCGTCACCGGCGCCGAGTTCGTCCACGCCTACACCGAACTGGGCGTGAAGGTGACGCTGGTGTCGAGCCGCGACCGGGTGCTCCCGCACGAGGACGAGGATGCGGCCCTGGTCCTCGAGGACGCGCTCGCCGAGCGTGGCGTCGAACTGGTCAAGCACGCCCGCGCCGACAAGGTCGAGCGCCACGGCGACTCGGTCACCGCGCACCTGGCCGACGGGTCGACCGTCACCGGCAGTCACGTGCTGATGACCGTCGGTTCGGTCCCGAACACCACCGACCTGGGGCTCGACCGCGCCGGCGTCGCCGTGGGCAAGGGCGGCTACATCGAGGTCGACCGGGTGTCCCGCACATCGGTCGCCGGGATCTATGCGGCGGGTGACTGCACCGGTCTGTTCCCGCTCGCCTCGGTGGCGGCCATGCAGGGCCGCATCGCGATGTATCACGCCCTCGGCGAGGGCGTGAGCCCGATCAAGCTGAAAACCGTTGCCTCCGCGATCTTCACACGCCCCGAGATCGCGACGGTGGGGGTGTCGCAGAACGCGATCGACACCGGCGAGTACCCGGCCCGCACCGTGATGCTGCCGTTGGCCACCAACCCGCGCGCCAAGATGAGCGGTCTTCGGCGGGGCTTCGTGAAGATCTTCTGCCGGCCGGCCACCGGCGTGGTCATCGGCGGTGTCGTGGTGGCACCGAATGCCTCCGAACTGATCCTGCCCATCGCCCTCGCGGTGCAGAACAAGCTCACGGTCGGCGACCTCGCGCAGACCTTCTCGGTGTACCCGTCGCTGACCGGGTCGATCACCGAGGCCGCGCGCCAGCTGGTGCGCCACGACGACTTGGACTGAGTCGGGCCTTCCGCTGTGCACAGGCGGTGCCGGTGTTCACCGCGGCCGGGGATGCCACGGTAGGGTCGGACGAATTCGTTCGTCCCGGCCAGCGACCAAGGGGGTGTCGTGACCTCGCCGGAGGAGTCCTACAACACCCACGGCAGTCGCAACGAGCGCATGTTCGACGGCGACCGCACGCAGTGGGCCGGTATGAGCATCGACGAGATCCTCGACGTCCTGAGCACCATGGAACCGGGACGTGCGAGTGGTGACGTCCAGACGATCCTGACGGCGATCGAGTCCGTCCGGCGAGCGGCCGAACGGATGCATGCGATGTTCGGCGACAGCATGCTGGGGCTGGCGTCCGACGCGGCGCTGGAAGCGGGCCGGTCACTGTCCGCTGATCTGGCGGCGACGTCGGACACCGCGAGCCGGATCGGTGATGCGCTGACCGGTGCGACGGGCATCCTCGGGTCGGCGCGCGGCCAGGAGGGACGGCTGCGCGAGTTGCAGCAGCACATCCGGGACCACCCCGAGGACGCCCCCACGGTGCGGCATGAGGCCGATCGAGCCATGACGGGCGCGTACTCGTCGCCGATGATCGGGCTGCAGCACTCCCTTCCGCACGACCCGTCCGGCGCCAACGGGGTCACCGGCGGGCTCGGGTCAGCATCAGCCGGTGGGCCGTCCGGCACCGGGGGCTCCGGGTCGGATGCCGCGCGCGGCCAGGCGGGCAACACCGTGGATGCCGGTGACTTCGGCCGCCCGGCATCCTCCGGTGTGCCGGTGCCGGCCGGGGCGGCCGGGCCACCGCCGGGAGGTGGCGGCCCGGGTTCGTCGACGACGCCGGCGGGTCCGGCAGGTCCGCCGTCGGGCCCCGCGGGACGCGGTGGCACCGATGGGTCCGACGGCCTCGTGCGTGGTGGTCGTGCGACCCCCGATTCGACGCCACGAGGTGCGGCGACCTCGGGATCGCATCGTGGCGTGGGCCCCGACGGGACCGGGGAGTCCGGTTCCCGCGGAGGCGCTCCGGGCAGCGGCGTCGGATCGGGTGTCCCCGCGTCGACGGCCACGCCCGCCGTCCTGACTCCCGGGGCGCTGCCACCACCGCTCTCGGCCCCGTCCGCCACTCCGACACCGGCGTCCCCGACGGCCGGCGCACCCACATCGGCAACTCCGGCCGGCCCGGTCGGCCAGCGCCCCGCGGGGATGCCACCCGCCGGCATGCCGGGTGGCGGCCGGCGCCCCGGGGCGGACGACGCCCCCCACCGCGCCGCGCCATACCTGCACAACCGGGAACACGGGGCGGAGATCGTCGGCGACATGCCGCTCGTGGGTCCGCCCGTCATCGGCGACTGGATCCGGCAGGCGTTCCCGACAGTCCCCGAACCGCGCCCGGCCGATCCCGGCGAGACCTCGTCCCCGCGGTCCGCCCCGCCCCGCGACGCCGATTCCCCTGACGGCAACGGCACTGCAGCGCAACCGGTTTCGAACGACGACCGAACGACCGCGGACGGTCCGGTCCCCGCGAGACCGGAGCCGGTGTGATCCGGAAGTCCCGCAGGCGACGACGGGTGACACCGTGCTGAGGCGTGTCGACCGGCTGCCCGGCGGCGTCGCCCGACTCGTCGATGCGGTCCCGGACGAAGACCTCACCGCGTGTCTGCACCTCATCGTCGCCACCGTTCTGGACGTGACGGCGGTGTCGACGCCCGAGATCCGGGAGATCATCGGCCAGTGGCGTCGGCAGGGCGGTACGACGGCGGCGGGGATCGCCCGGCTCCGTCTCGTCGCGGCCCAACACGACTTCGACGCGTTCGCGCATCAGCGCCGCGGCGACGTCGGCGCCCAGCGCGAGAGCTTCCGGCGCGCCCGCGCCGTCGATTGCGCGGTCGCCGCGATGTCGACGTCGGCCGCCGGCGAATCACCCCGCGACGCGCTCCGCGACACGGCATACGAGGCCGCGGCCGCGCTCGGCGGGAGTGCCGGCGTGGTCGCCGTCCTCGCCGACCACGTGGTGTGAGGGGCGGCTTCGGTCAGGTCAGGCCGAAGCTGTGCTCGACCGCCCGGTTCCACCCCGCATAGAGGCGGTCGCGTTCGTCCGCATCCATCCCCGGCTCCCACCGCTTGTCCTCGGCCCAGTTGGCGCGGATGTCGTCCTCGCTCTCCCAGAAGCCCACCGCCAGCCCGGCCGCATAGGCCGCGCCGAGGGCGGTCGTCTCGTTGACGACCGGGCGCACGACGGGGACGTCCAGGATGTCGGCCTGGAACTGCATGAGCAGTTCGTTCACCACCATCCCGCCGTCGACCTTCAGCGTCGACAGTTCCACCCCGGAGTCGGCCTGCATCGCCTCGATGACCTCACGCGTCTGGAAAGCGCTGGCCTCCAGCGCCGCTCGCGCGATGTGGCCCTTGTCGGCGAACCGGGTCAGACCCACGATGACGCCACGGGCGTCGGGGCGCCAGCGCGGTGCGAAGAGTCCGGAGAACGCCGGGACGAAGTAGACGCCGCCGTTGTCGTCGACCCCGCCGGCCAGTTTCTCGACCTCGGACGCCTGCGAGAACAGCCCGAGGTTGTCGCGCAGCCACTGGATGAGCGAACCGGTCACCGCGATCGAGCCCTCGAGTGCGTATCGTGCGGGCTGCTCGCCGATGCGGTAGCAGACGGTGGTGAGCAGTCCGTGCTCGCTGAAGACCGGCTCGGTGCCGGTGTTGAGGAGCAGGAAGTTGCCGGTCCCGTAGGTGTTCTTGGCCTCGCCCGGTTCGAGGCAGGCCTGGCCGAAGGTCGCGGCCTGCTGGTCGCCGAGGATGCCGGCGAGCGGTACCCCGGGGAGGGGACCGTTGCCCCGGAGGGCGCCGAAATCGCCTGAGGAACTCCTGATCTCGGGCAGCATGGCCATCGGGATGCCCATCTCGGCGCAGATGTCGGCGTCCCAGGTCTGGGTCCGCAGGTCCATCAACATGGTGCGCGAGGCGTTGGTGACATCCGTGACGTGCCGGCCGCCGTCCACCCCGCCGGTCATGTTCCAGGCCATCCAGGAGTCCATTGTGCCGAAACACAATTCACCGTTCTCGGCGCGTTCGCGGAGGCCGTCGACGGAATCGAGGAGCCAGCGGGCCTTGGGGCCGGCGAAGTAGGTCGACAACGGCAGGCCGGTGCGATCGCGGAACCGGTCCATGCCGACATCTCCGGCGAGCTCGGTGCACAGATCATCGGTTCGCGTGTCCTGCCACACGATGGCGTTGTGCACCGGCTTGCCGGTGTCGCGCTCCCAGATCACGGTGGTCTCGCGCTGATTGGTGAGGCCGCAGGCGACGATGTCCTTCGCGGTCAGTTCGGCCGACGCGAGGGCAGCGGCGCCGACGCGCCGGGTGTTACGCCAGATCTCGGCGGCGTCGTGCTCGACCCAGCCCGCGCGCGGGAAGATCTGTTCGTGTTCGAGCTGCTCGACGCCGACGACGCGACCCTTGTGATCGAAGATCATCGCCCGGGTCGAGGTGGTGCCCTGGTCGATCGCCGCCACGTATTTGCCTGACCTACCCACGCCGGACAGTGTCGCACGCTGTCCGACTCGCCGAGATCAATTAGGCTCGGCAACCATGAACACCGAGTTCAACCCGGACCGGCCGGCCGACATGGGGCCCCTCTACCGCGCCGAGGCGTGGCGGAGATTCGGGGAGGAGCAGTTCGACGTCGTGGTCATCGGCGGCGGCGTGGTGGGCGTCGGCGCCGCACTCGACGCGGCGACGCGCGGCCTGCGGGTGGCGCTCGTGGAGGCGCGCGACATCGCCTCGGGCACGTCGAGCCGGTCGTCGAAGATGTTCCACGGTGGGCTCCGTTATCTCGAGCAGCTCGAATTCGGGCTCGTGCGTGAGGCTCTGCGCGAACGCGAGTTGTCGCTGCGGTTCCTCGCCCCGCACCTGGTGAAGCCCCTGCCGTTCCTGTATCCGCTCACGCAACGTGTCTGGGAGCGGCCCTACGTCGGAGCCGGCATCTTCCTCTACGACCGGATGGGTGGCGCCAAGTCCGTTCCCGGACAACGGCATGTCACGCGATCGGGCGCGCTGCGCGTGGCGCCGGCACTCAAGCGCAACTCGCTGATCGGCGGGATCCGGTACTACGACACGGTCGTCGACGACGCTCGCCACAGCCTCACGGTTGCCCGCACGGCGGCCAACTACGGGGCGGTCATCCGGACCTCCACACAGGTGATCGGATTCCTGCGCGAGTCCGACCGCGTCCTCGGAGTCCGGGTGCGCGACACCGAGAACGGCGACGTCACCGAGATCCGTGCGCACTGTGTGATCAATGCCGCCGGGGTGTGGACCGACGAGGTGCAGGCGTTGTCCAGACAGCGCGGGCACTTCAAGGTCCGCGCCTCCAAAGGGGTGCACATCGTGGTGCCCCGCGACCGCATCGTCAGCGAGACCGCGATCATCCTGCGTACCGCCAACTCGGTGCTGTTCGTCATCCCGTGGGAGACGCACTGGATCATCGGCACCACCGACACCGACTGGAACCTCGACCTCGCGCATCCGGCCGCCACCCGCGCCGACATCGACTACATCCTCGAACGCGTCAACGAGGTCCTCGTGACCAAGCTGACCCACGACGACATCGAAGGTGTGTACGCGGGACTGCGTCCGTTGCTCGCCGGTGAGGACGACGAGACCTCGAAGCTGTCGCGCGAGCACGCGGTCGCGACCGTTGCACCCGGTCTCGTGTCGATCGCGGGCGGCAAGTACACCACCTACCGGGTGATGGCCGCCGACGCCGTGGACGCCTGCAACGACTTCATCCCCACCCGCGTCGCGCCGTCGATCACCGAACGGGTCCCGCTGCTCGGCGCCGACGGCTACTTCGCGCTCATCAACCAGTGCGAGCACCTGGGGCAGCGTTTCGGCTTGCACCCGTATCGCATTCGGCGATTGCTCAACCGGTACGGCTCACTCATCGACGACGTGCTCTACTACGCCGACGGTGACAAGAGCCTGCTGCAGCCGCTCGCCGCGGCGCCGCAGTATCTGCGCGTCGAGGTGGTGTATGCGGCGGTCGACGAGGCGGCGCTGCATCTCGAAGACGTGCTCGCCCGCCGCACCCGTATCGCCATCGAGTACTCCCACCGCGGGGTCGACTGCGCCGACGAGGTGGCCGACCTGCTCGCGCCGTTGCTCGGCTGGACCACCGAGCAACGCGACTTCGAGGTCGCGACCTACATCGCGCGGGTGGAGGCCGAGGTGGCCTCCCAGCAGCAGCCCGATGACGACTCCGCCGACGCACTACGCGCCGCGGCGCCCGAGGCGCGCGCCGAGATCCTGGAGCCGGTGCCCGTTCCGAAGTGACGGCGGCCCGGTCAAGTCGGGACGTTGGCCTCTGTCCCTGCCCCTGATCGCGCGGCACGATCGGGGTGGGGGAGAAGGAGACGGTCATGGTCGACGAATCGGTTCGGGTACTCACCCCCGACGAGGCCTGGAAGCTGTTGGGAGCCACTGATTTCGGCAGGCTCGCCCTGAGTGTCGACGGTCAACCCGACATCTTCCCGGTGAACTTCCACGCGATCGACGGCCGCATCCTGCTGCGGTCCGGCGAGGGCACCAAATTGTCGGAGCTGGCGGTGAATTCGCGGGTTGCGTTCGAGACCGACGGACACACCGACGCCGACGGCTGGAGCGTGGTCGCCAAGGGGACGGCGCGGATCCTCGTGTCGTTCAACGAGATCGAGGCGGCCGACCAGCTTCCGCTGCGACCCTGGATCGCAACGATGAAGTACCACTACGTGGAGATCACGGTCGACTCGATCACGGCCCGCCGCTTCGAGTTCGGGCCCGAGCCCGAGCGCTACCCCGTGTGAGGGGGCCTCGGCCGCCTCAGATCTGACACCGGGGACACCAGTAGACCGAGCGCTCCCCGCCGGGGGATTCGAGTTCGCCGCGCTTCACCGGCGTCGCACAGCGCCGGCACAACCGACCGTGACGGCCGTACACCCACATCCGCGCGTTGGGTGAGGTGTTGCCCGTGGTGGTGCGCGCCGAGCGCGTCCGGTTGGCCCATAGGAGACGCCGGCTGAGATCGACCACCGGGCCGAGATCCACCTCGCCCACCGGCCGGGTGGGGAGGACACGGCGGAGGAAGCAGATCTCACTGCGGAAGACGTTGCCGATCCCCGCGATGAGGCGTTGATCGAGGAGTGCCGACCCGATGGTCTCGTCGGGGTGCGCGGCGAGTCGCCGGATCGCCTCTTCACGATCGAAGTCGTCGGCGAGCAGGTCGGGACCGAGGTAGGCGAGCGCCGCGTCCGGGTCGGCGAGGAGTTCGAGGACCCCCAGGTCGAAACCCACGGCCTCGTGGTCGGCAGTTCGCAGGACCGCACGCGCTTGATAGGCGGGCCGCCGCCACCGTTGCCCGCGAGGATGAACGTGCCAGGCCCCCTCCATCTTCAGGTGCGAGTGGATGCTGACGGCGTCGCCGGCGCCCGGGCTGCTCTCGGCGACGTCGATCAGCAGATGTTTGCCCACCGAGCGCACCGCCGACACCTCCCGTCCGGAGAGATCCGCGGTCGCCAGTGACGGGATGCGGAAGTCCGACGACTCGAGCACGCGACCGGCGAGACCGGCCCGCAGACGCGCCGCGGCGGCGAAGACGGTGTCGCCCTCAGGCATCGCTCTCCTCAGGCATGATCGCCGTAGCGTAGCCGGATGCCGCGCGGGGTCGTCGAGAACCCGGCTTCGACGAGCACCTTGCCGAAGTCGGTGGCGCGCACCGGCTCCGAGTCGATGTGATCGATCGTCAGGCGGGAGATCCGGCCGCGCCGAACCAGTGCGACCAGCGCCCCGGCCGCCGACTCCAGCCGCGGGATGGAATCGCTGAACGTGAGCAGCGTCTTGCCACCGCGCTCGACGAAGCACACGAGTTCGCCGTCGACGAGCACCACGAGCGCCCCCGGTTTGCGACCCGGGCGGTGTCCGGCCTCGGTGTCGCGGGACGGGGGCCAGTCCAACGCCGCACCGAAGGGGTTGGCCGGGTCGGTCGCGGCCAGCACTGTCGCCTCGCGGGGCGGTTTGCGATCGGGGAGCGCATGCCGACGCAGCTCGTCGACCGTGGCGGGCGAGGCGAACTGCGCCCCGCCGAGACCGTCGACGTAGTAGCCGCGGCGGACGTGTCCGTTGTCCTCGAAGACGGTGAGCGCCTTGTAGACCCGCGCGAATCCGCCGGTGACCTCTTCGGAGACGACGCTCCCGCGGGTGATCACGCCGTACCGGGTGAGCAGTTGGTCGCAGAGGCCCTGGGTGGCGATCGTCGGTTCGGTCGAGGGGTGGTCGAGGGCGAACCAGCGGCCGCTCGCGGTCGGGGACACCGGCGGTGACGTGGAGTGTTCGGTCAGGTACCGGGCGGACAGACGACCGGCGCGGAGGCGGGGCGCCCGCCCCCGTGCGCGATGAGCCGGGGCCGAGCGAGGGGCGGACGGGTTTCGTCGTGGCTGCAGGAGGGCCCGGACGGGCGCGAAGCTGTCGTTGCTGACCTGTCCCGCCCACACCAGGTCCCACAGGGCGGTCTCGATGTCGGCGGCAGGCGTCGTGGTGCCGGTGCTGATGTCGGCGGCGATCTGTGGGAAGCGCAGTGCGCCGCCGGGTTCGAGTGCGGCCGTGACCCCGTCGTGCACCGGGGTCGTGTCGATCTCGTCGGCGTCGGGCAGCGTGAGGACGGCTACGTCGGCCGGATGCAGCGCGACCCACCCGTCGGAGTTGCCGATCCGGCCGTGCCCCGACCAGATCACCTCGCCGGCGCTGAGCAGTTCGTCGAGCATCGGCGGCGCGTAGTCGGAGACCCGCGCGGGCAGGACCAGTGACTCCCATGCCGACGCCGGGAGCGGGAATCCGGCGAGCTGGTCGATGACGGTCGCGACCCCGTCCACGCCGCGCAATCGGGTCCCGGGCGAGGCGTGCTGCCAGTCGAGGAGGAAACGTGTGAGGACGTCGGTGCCGACCGGAGCGACCTCGGCGCGGCTCGCCGCGAGGGAGCCGCGTCGGATCTGCCCCAGCACGTCGGTGTGGCACCACTGGCCCTCCCGCGGAGTGGTGTCGCCACCCTCCGGCAGGAAATCGCCCTCGACGACGCGTCGTTCCGAGGCCAGGCGGTTCAGGGTGTCGCGCACGACCCCGGTCGCGATGCCCAGCGCCGCGGAGGCCTCGGGCACGGTGAACGGCCCGTGGGTACGGGCATACCGGCCGATCAGGTCCCCGACCGGATCGGGGACCGGTTCGAGAAAGGCCGCCGGGATACCCAGCGGTGCAGGGACTCCCAACGCATCCCGCAACCGCGCGGTGTCGTCGATTGCGGCCCACAGCGCGCGCGAGTTGTGGTTCACCGAGATGATCTGGCCGCTGCGGTGCAGCTCGGCGAGGACATCGGTCGCCGGCTCGTCGCCGCGGTACCGGGCCTCGACCTCCTGGGTGGTGAGGGGTCCCAGCCACCGCAGCAGGTCGACGACATCCTCGGCGTCGCGGGCCTGGCGTTCGGGAGACAGGCGTTGGAGACGGGCGATCACGTCGGCGATGACGGCCGGATCGAGGAGTTCGCGGAGGTCGACGCGACCGAGGAGTTGTGCCAGCAGGCTGGTGTCGAGCGAGAGCGCGGCCGCCCGGCGCTCGGCGAGCGGGGCGTCGTCGGCGTACATGAACGCCCCGACGTAGCCGAACAACAACGATGCGGCGAACGGTGACGGGCTCTGTGTCTCGGTCTCCACGACCCGGATGCGGCGTGTGCGGATGCGGGTCAGCAGATCGAGGAGGGCGGGGAGGTCGTAGACGTCCTGCAGGCACTCGCGGACGGCCTCGAGCACGATCGGGAAGTCGGGGAACTTGGAGGCGACGGACAGCAGTTGGGCGCTGCGCTGGCGCTGCTGCCACAGCGGAGCGCGCCGTCCGGGGTCGCGTCGCGGCAACAACAGTGCGCGAGCGGCGCATTCGCGGAACCGGGAGGCGAACATCGACGAATCCGCGAGACCGTCGGTCACGAGCTGCTCGACCTCGTCCGGGTCGAGGAGGAACACGTCGGCGCCGGGCGGGGCGTCGTCGGTGTCGGGCATGCGCAGGATGATCCCGTCGTCGGAGGCCGTGGTGGCACCCTCGATGCCCAGGGTCTCCAGCAGGCGCTGCGAGATCGCGCTCGCCCAGGGTGCGTGGACACGTAAACCGTAGGGGGAGTGCAAGATCACCCGCCAGTCGCCGAGCTCGTCACGGAACCGCTCGACCACCAGGGTGCGGTCGGTGGGGAGGTGTCCGGTCGACTCCCGTTGCTCGGCGATGAGGGTCTCGAGGTTGGTGCGGGCGTTGTCGGTGAGGCCGAGGCGTGCGGCATGGTCGTCGAGCTTGCCGGGGTCGGCGATCGCACCGGTGAACGCACCGATCGCGGCGCCGAGTTCGGCGGGGCGTCCGATCGCGTCGCCGATCCAGAACGGCAACCGGCCCGGCTGACCGAACGCGGGGGAGACCAGGACGCGGTCGTGGGTGATGTCCTCGATCCGCCAGCTGGTCGCGCCGAGTGCGAAGACGTCGCCGACACGCGACTCGTAGACCATCTCCTCGTCGAGTTCGCCGACGCGCGTTGCCTTCTCGCCGACCATGAACACACCGAAGAGGCCGCGGTCGGGGATGGAACCGCCCGAGGTGACCGCGAGCCGCTGCGCTCCGCGCCGGCCGGTGATCACCCCGGCGTCGCGGTCCCAGTTCACCCGCGGGCGCAGTTCGGCGAACTCGTCCGACGGAAAACGACCCGCGATCAGGTCGAGGGTCGCGTCGAAGACGCCCCGGCCCAGTTCGCGATAGGGCGCCGCACGCCGGATCACCTCGTACCAGTGGTCGACCTCGAGGTCGTCGACCGCGGCGGCCGCGATGGTCTGCTGGGCGAGGATGTCGAGGGGATTCTGCGGGACCTTGATCTCCTCGATCGCCCCGTCGAGCATGCGGCTCACCGTCACGGTGCAATGCAGGAGATCGGTGCGGTGCTTCGGGTACAGGATGCCCTGGCTGATCTCGCCGACCTGGTGGCCGGCGCGGCCGATGCGCTGCAGCCCGCTGGCCACCGACGGCGGGGACTCCACCTGGATCACGAGGTCGACCGCGCCCATGTCGATGCCGAGTTCGAGGGAGCTGGTCGCGACGACGCAGGACAGGCGCCCGGCCTTCAGGTCGTCCTCGATCTGGGCGCGCTGCTCCTTGCTGACCGAGCCGTGATGCGCGCGGGCCAGGACGGGTTCGGCGCCGGAGCTCGCGCCGCTGCCCATGACGAACGCGGGGGCGCCGCCGGCGACCGACGGATTGCCGGTCGGTTCGGCCGGCTGCCCGTGGCGTTCGGCGTGGATCTCGTTGAGCCGGGCGGTGAGTTTCTCGGCGAGGCGCCGGGAGTTGGCGAACACGATCGTCGCCCGGTTGGCCTCGATCTGGTCGACGATCGAGGCCTCGACGTACGGCCACAGCGACCCGGCGGTCGGGGAGAACGCGTCGTCGAGTGCGGCGGGGTCGGCATCGGACACCGGGGGTGGGATGTTGGCCATGTCCTCGACCGGGACATCGACGCGGAGGTCGAACGTCTTGTCGGCCTTGGGCTTGACCACCTGACACGGCGCGGCGCCGGACAGGAACCCCGCCACCACCTCCGGCGGCCGGACGGTCGCCGACAACCCGATCCGCTGCGCGGGCTTCTCGAGCAGCTCGTCGAGTCGTTCGAGGGTCAGCGCGAGGTGCGTACCGCGCTTGGTGGCGGCGACCGCGTGCACCTCGTCGACGATGACGGCCTGGACGCCGGTGAGGCTCTCTCGCGCGGCCGACGTGAGCATCAGATACAGCGACTCCGGCGTCGTGATCAGGATGTCGGGCGGTGTCTTGACCAGTGCGCGGCGGTCCGCGGCGGAGGTGTCACCGGACCGGACGCCGACGGTGATGTTCGGTTCGGGCAGGTTGAGCTCCTGAGCCGCCCGCGTGATGCCGGTCAGCGGGGCCCGCAGGTTGCGTTCGACGTCGACGGCCAATGCCTTGAGCGGCGAGATGTAGAGGACCTTGGTGCCGGCGGGCCGCGAGTCCGGGTCGGCGGCGAGGCGGTCGAGGGCCCACAGGAACGCGGCGAGGGTCTTGCCCGATCCGGTGGGGGCGATGACCAAGGTGTGCGAGCCGTCGGCGATCGACGTCCACGCACCCTTCTGCGCGGCGGTGGGAGCGGTGAAGGCGCCGGAGAACCACCGTCGGGTGGGGGCGGTGAAGCGGTCGAGCACCGAAGCGCGGGGCATCTCTCCACTATGTCTCACGCGTACGACAGAACGCGGTATAGAGTCATCCCACGCCTGTGCGGGGAATCCGGTGAGAGTCCGGAACGGTCGCGCCACTGTGAACGCTGCCCATATCGACACCGTAGATATGTCGACGCGGTCGACGTGTCGACATATCGACGCGGTCGATGGTGACGGGGTGACGTGAGTCAGGATGCCGTGCCGGCGCGTAGCAGTCCTCCGGACTGCTACACCACGACATCTCCGACGCGAGATCGGCGAAAGGACCCCTCCATGACAGCTCCCCGCACTGTTGCAGCCGTACAGGCCGCCCCGGCCCGTGCCCTGCCCGTACCGAACCTGTCGGTCGCGAGTGCAGCCCTCTGGCTCAGCCTGACCGTGCTCCTGGCGGGTCTCGCCTACTACTTCCTCGGGTACGACCAGGGCGTCGTGTCCGTCTTCGGCTCCGACACCCACGTCCACGAGTTCGTGCACGACGCACGCCACTTCCTCGGCTTCCCCTGCCACTGAGCCGGCCTGACCGGCCGTATCCCACAGGAAGCCAAGTACATATGGAGAAGAAATTCATCGGCGCCGGCCTGCTCGCAGGTCTGATCGCCGGAATCGTCTCGTTCGTGTTTGCCCGGTTCTACCTCGAACCGGTCGTCGCCAAGGCCATCGACTACGAAGGCGCCCGTTCGGAGGCCGAGGAGGCACTGGCCCACGCCGCCGAACCGGGTGGCCACACGCACGGTGAGGGCGGCGAGCTGTTCACGCGGGCCATGCAGGAGAACCTCGGCGCCGGTGTCGGCAACGTCGTGTTCGCGGTGTGCATGGGTGCGTTCTTCGCGGTGGCGTTCACGGTGCTCTGGAGTCATCTCGGCAGTCGCCATCCGGCGACCGACCCGCGCGCGGTTGCGGGTGTGCTCGGCGCGATCGGTTTCGTCGCCGTGTTCGCCGTGCCGTTCTTCGCCTACCCGGCGAATCCGCCCGCCGTCGGCGACGACGACACCATCGGCGAGAGGACCGGAGCCTTCCTCACCATCAGTGTGGCGTCGGTGATCCTGGCCATCGCGGCCGTGGTCCTGGCGTTGTGGCTGCGTCCGCGGATCGGCGGATTCGTCTCGGCCGTCGCCGCTGTCGCGGCCTACCTGGCCGGCATCGCGATCGTGCTCGCGTTCCTGCCGTCCTTCAGCGAGGTCCCCGAGCCGGTTCGCAACGACGTGGGTCAGATCGTGTTCCCGGGCTTCCCCGGTGACGTGATCGGGGACTTCCGGGTCTACGCCATCGCCAACCAGGTGATCCTGTGGACGGTTCTCACCGTGGTGTTCGCCCTGCTGCTGGGGGCGATGGCGCGCTCGCGTACCGCCGACCGCGCCCCGGCGGTCGCCGCCCAGCATTGAGGCGGCGATCGTTTCGCGCATGCAGATCATCACCGCCGGTCGCACCGGCCCCAACCGGTCGGTGCGATTCGGCGGTGATCCGCTTCTGGACGAGCGTGGCCGTCGGGACGTGCTCCGCCTGGCCGCGGCGTCCACGCGCCCGGTCCTCTGTTGCGGTCCGGAGATCGCGACCCGGGAGACCGCCGGACTCCTGGGGGCAACCGACGCCCTCGTCGACGACGCGCTGCGAACCCTGGACGTCGGAACGTGGGCAGGGCGCACCCCGGAGCAGATCGATCCCGCCGAACTCGGCGCATGGTTCGCCGATCCCGGCGCCCGGCCACACGGGGGCGAGAGCCTCGCGGATTTCGTCGGCCGAGTCCACGCGTGGCGCGTGGGGCACTCCGGGCTCGCCGACCGTTGTGTGGTGGTGGCGATGCCGGTTGCCCAAGCCCTTCTGTGCCCGGACGCAGAGCGGTTCTTCGCCCACGAGGTCCGTCCCGCGACCATCTACACCTGCGCAAACACCTGATAGGAACAGATTCGCGACGGCGTACCTAGACATCGGCAGTGACTCCTGACACAGTTGGGGACGACGAAACTGAAACATGTTCGCCCCCGGGCGGACACCGGTCTGGGAGTGTGACGATGTTCGAGTGGTCCGATGAAGATCTGATGGTTCGGGACGCCTTGCGGGCGTTCATCGACAAGGAGATCCGGCCACATCTCGACGAACTCGAGTCCGGCGTCCTGCCGCCGTACGACATCACCCGCAAGCTGTTGTCGAGCTTCGGTGTCGATGCCATGGCCAAGGATGCGCTCGAGAAAGAACTCGAGGCAGAAGCCAAGGGGGAGAAGAAGAAGTCCTCCGGTGACGGCGGCGGCATGGGCGGCTCGATGTTCATGATGGTCAACATCGAGCTCGCGGGTGTCTGTCTGGGCCTCGTCGCGTCGCTGGGTGTGAGCATGGGGCTGACCGCCTCGACCATCCGCGGCAAGGGCACGCTGGCGCAGAAGAAGCGCTGGCTGCCCGAGCTGGTGACCATGGAGAAGGTCGGCGCCTGGGCGATCACCGAACCCGACTCCGGGTCGGATGCGCTCGGCGGCATGAAGACCACGGTTCGTCGTGACGGTGACGACTACATCCTCAACGGGCAGAAGACCTTCATCACGAACGGTCCCTACGCGGACACCATCGTC
This sequence comes from Gordonia sp. PvP123, assembly GCF_040547295.1. Lineage (NCBI taxonomy): Bacteria > Bacillati > Actinomycetota > Actinomycetes > Mycobacteriales > Gordoniaceae > Gordonia > Gordonia sp. PvP123. The sequence goes on from NZ_JBEPPN010000002.1 coordinate 402,744, forward strand.
GTGTTCGCCAAGCTCGACGACGGCAGTGGCGTCCCGATGCGCGACCGCAAGGTGCTGTCGTTCGTGCTGGACAAGGGCATGCCCGGGCTGACCCAGGGCAAGCCGTTCAAGAAGATGGGCATGATGAGTTCGCCGACCGGTGAGCTCTTCTTCGACAGCGTCCGCGTCGGCAAGGACCGTCTCCTCGGTGAGACCGAGGACACCGGCGCCGATTCGCGTGGATCCGAGGGCGCCAAGGCCGGTTTCACCGCGGAGCGCGTCGGGATCGCCGCCCTGTCGCTGGGCATCATCAACGAGGCGCAACGGCTGTCGATCGATTACGCGAAGAACCGCAAGCTGTGGGGTCAGGAGATCGCCCAGTTCCAGCTCATCCAGCTGAAGCTGGCCGAGATGGAGGTGGCGCGGATCAATGTCCAGAACATGCTCTTCAGCGCCATCGAACGCGGCAAGGCGGGTAAACCGCTCAGCCTGTCCGAGGCGTCGGCGATGAAGCTCTACTCGTCGAAGGCGGCCACCGACGTCGCCATGGAGGCGGTGCAGCTGTTCGGCGGCAACGGTTACATGGCCGAGTACCGCGTGGAACAGCTTGCGCGCGATGCCAAGTCGCTCATGATCTACGCGGGGAGCAACGAGATCCAGGTGACCCACGTCGCCAAGGGACTGCTGCGCGGCTGAGGTACGCGCTCCAGCTGTGGTCAGGCGGCGCGGTGGGGACGCCACGCCAGATACCACAGCTGGAGCCAGTCCAGTTGCGGTGGCGCGATCCGGGTCTCGGGGCGGTGCCGTGGGACGCGGACGCGCAGCGCACCGGGCGTGATCGTGCATCGCACCGGCGTCGTGAGCTGGAGCGATTCGCCGTCGACCCCGACGGGGATGACCTCGGCGTCGGCGTCGACGGTCACCTCGGTGGCGGTCCGCTGGACGAGCCCCTGATCGTGCGTACGCCGCAGGAGTCCGACGGCCTGCCGGGTGTCGGACACCGAGACGGTGACGACGCCCAGGCGCCCCTCGTCGATGCGGGTGCGACGACCGAGCCCGGCCACGTCGTTGGTGGCATACGGGCCGTTGCTGACCAGGATCGCCTGGGGGTCGGCAACCGACTCGTTCCCGATGACAGCGCGCAGACCAGACGTCGAGCCTCTGCCCAGCAGGTCGGGGAGCATGCGTAACACCGTGCGCGTCTTGTCATCCCGGTATTGCGGGCTCTGGACGACTTCGGCGTAGATCCCGAACGACGCGTTGTTGACGAAGGGGCGGCCGTTGATGTGACCGAGGTCGACGCGGAACTCGACGCCGTCCCGTAGAGCGTCGAGACACCGGGCGGGATTCTGACGGTCGAGTCCGAGATCGAGCGCGAAATGGTTTCGGGTGCCGGCGCTGACGACCAGGAAGGGGACGCCGGATTCGGCGGCCACGCCCGCGACGAGCGCCTGGGTGCCGTCACCGCCCGCGACCCCGAGCAGGTCGGCTCCGCGGGCCACGGCGTCTCGCGCCAGCTGCACCACGTCGATCTCCACCGGCCCGTCGAGCAACGCGACTTCGGCGCCCAGGGACTCGGCCTGACGCTGCAGGTCGAACCGGACGACCTTCCCGCCACCGGAACGTGGATTCATGATGATGAACGGACGGTGGACATCCGGGGCCGCGTGCTCGGGCATCAGCGAGTCGATGCGGGACGGTCGGAGCGCGCGGCGGCCGCACCCCACCGCTGCGGCTGCCAGCAGCGCGGCGACGATCACGACCCACAGCTGTCGCTCGCGGATGAGGAACACCACGAGCAGGGGGACGGGGGCGGCGGCGAGAACGGCCGCGACCACCCGTAGGACGCCCCGGCTGATCAGGAACCAGTACAGCGCGACGACGATGACCACGACGCAGCTGACGCAGATGATCAGCAGACCGAGAAGGCCGAGGATTCCCGCGGCGGCCACCGGGAGCAGGATCGCGGCCACGGCCAGGGCCATGGCCGCGCGCGCCCACCACCTGCGAGTGGTGGGCGGCGCGACCTCGGCGGCGACCGACGCCTGGCTCATACGGTCTCGACGACCGGCGCCGCGTCGCCCGACGGCTTCTCCTCATCCGGCGTCGCCCCACTCTCGGCCCAGGTCTTCGCCGGCCTGATGACGAGTTCGAGGATCAGCAGGGCGAGGAGCCCGAAGACGGCGATGAGCAGCACCACCAGCCCGGTCGGATAACTCCAGAACACGAGGAGCAGCGCTGCGATACCGATGATCGCGCTGCGCAACGCGATCCGTGCACGGAACAGGCTCTCCTCGAACGCGTTCGGCGGTCGTGACCGCCGCATCCGTTGCACCGAGTCGAGGCCTTGGCCGAACCCGCGTCGCACCGCCGCGGCCGACGCCGACCCGCCCAGCAGGTAGGCCCCGACGGCGACCACGAGGCCGAGGACCGCCACGGCACGCAGGGCCAGACGCAACGGGTCGAGCACGGTGTCGATGGCGGCGGATGCGGCGTCGGGGGAGAGGATGTCGGGAGGCATCGCATCGAGGTAGAGCGCTCGCCCGATCAGCAGGCCGATGGCCAGGACGAGCATCGCGAGGACCAGCGAGAGCCCCGCGAGTGACAGAGCCCGCATGCGCCGGCCGCGGGGTGCGACCGCGACCGCGGCGAACGCGAGCGCGATCGTCAGCCACGGCAGGACGTCGGCGGCGGTGTCGAGCGCCGAGACGGCGCGTTGGGCCCGAACGAGTTCGGGCGAGCGGAAGAGGACGAACTGCTTGTCGACAGCGGGGATCTTCTCGACGAAGGTGAATCCGCGGTCGAGCAGGCGTGCCTTGACGTTGTCGATCACGGTGCCCAGCGAGATGCTCACCGTGCCGGAGTCGTCCACGGTCACCGACGACGGCCCGACATCGCCCGTCACCACCGCGACCAGGGCCGTGTGTGCGGCCCGATTCGCCTGCAACCACAGCGTTTCGAACTGATCGCTGGCGACGAATGACGACACGGTCTGCTGGACGAATCCGCGTGCCTGGCCGGCCAGCACCGGTGCGAGGCCCTCGACCGCACGATCGACGCGCGGTGCGTTCTCGGTGGCCGGAACCGAGTCGGTCAGGGTGGTCAGCGCGGCCGCGGTGAGCGCCTCGACGTCGATGCGACCGAAGATCTCGTCGGTGATCGTATTCGAGATCTCCGCTTGGACAGCGGGGTCCGAGGCGAGCGGCGCGACGGTGCTGACGTAGCGATCGGTGTCGAGGATCTCGCCGCGGACGAACCGCGAGGTCACCGAGGTGATGGCGAGCACCGCGACGAGCACGCACAGGAGCGCGACCGCGAACCAGCGCCACCGGTGCCGCTGTATCGACGTCGCGGCACCGGACGGAGACCCGCTCCCGGTCTTCTGTCGTAACTGTGCGACTTCGGCTCTGAGTCGTTCGAGTTCGGCGCGTTCGGCATCGGTGATGCCGACGCTGCGCTCGACGTCGTGCCCGTTGGTGTCCGTGGTCATCTCGACCCCGCCTGGTCGCCCGGGCCCCCTACCGGTACTCGGCCTTCGGGTGCCAGGTGGACACGGCCCAGATGACCACGATGTCGAGGGCGATGATCAGGATCGACCACCACGGGTAGTAGGGCAACCACAGGAAGTTGGCGATGATCGACAGGCCCGCGATCACGATCGCGGTGAACCGCGCCCAGGTCGCGCCGTTCATGAGTGCGATACCGACGATGACCATCACGACGCCGAGCGCGATGTGAATCCAACCCCAGGTGGTGAAGTTGAGCTTGTAGACGTACTCGAGGCCGCGGACGAAGACCTCGTCCTCGGCGACGGCGGCAATACCCTGGGCGAGCTGGATGACACCGAGGACGGTCAGGATGATCGCGGCGCCGACGGATGTCCCCGCGGCGATGCCCTGCTTGACGGATGGACCGTGGTTCTCGTTGGTGGGTGCGGTGTGAGTCATGGCGACGCCCTTCTCTGGACAACTCTGACAAGCAGGAGTTTCCGCCCGAAGTTCCGCCGCCGCAAGCAATAGGCGAGAGTGGGCGCAGATTTGTGACCACCGCGCCGCGGCCCGATGTGGTTGTCGCGCAGAGTGTTACGCGGTGCTAACGAATCGAGTTCACTCCGACCGGGTGAGCCGCCAGATCCGGTCTCGCGACATCGGCGTCTCACAAGGCCTGACGCCCAGCGCCCGTCGGATCGCGTTGGCGAGTGCCGGCGCAACCGGGTTGTACGGTGACTCGCTCATCGACTTGGCGCCGAACGGACCCAGTTCGTCGCTGGTGTCGGCGAAATAGACCTCCGTGACGGGGACGTCGGCCATCTGCGGCACGCGGTAGACCCGGAAGACGTTCGTCAGTGGCCGCCCGTGGTCGTCGATCATGATCTCTTCGTACAGGGCGGTCCCGATTCCCTGTGCGACACCGCCTTCGACCTGTCCCCGGCACTGCTCGGGGTTCATCACGGTGCCGGCGTCGGCCGCATGGACCGATTGCAGGATGCGCACGGTGCCGGTCTCGGTGTCGACCGCGACGCGGAACGCCTGCACGTTGAACGCGATGGATCTCATCTCACCGCGTTCGGCGCCCGCGGCGACGGCGCGCGGGCCGCCCGGGTGGTCGACCCGGTTCGACGGATCGACGGCACCGATGAGGTCGGCGAACCCGACGACCCGGCCGTCGACGAGTGCGCCGTCGGCGACGAGTCCGATCGCTGTGGGTTCGGAGCCGGTGAGGCGCGCGGCAGCGTCGACGAGGGCGTCGCGCAGCGCGAGACAGGCCGAGTACACGGCCTTTCCGGCGACCGTCGTGCCGGCCGAGGCGAAGGCCCCGGTGTCGTGGGTGACGGCATCGGTGTCGCCGTGCCACAGCGAGACGCGATCCAGCCCGGTCGACAGGGCGGTGGCGACGATCTGGGCGTGCACGGTGGTGGTGCCGTTGCCGAACTCGGCGGTCCCGACCCCCACGTGGTAGGTGCCCGCGGCGTCGACCGCGACGGTGACGTCGGCGAAGTGCCCGCGCGGGGCCATGGTGGCGATCGCGGCGATGGCCATGCCCTCACCCACGCGCCATCGTTCGCCCGGCGGTGCCTCGACCCCGTTGCCGCTGCGCATTGCCCGCTCGGCGAGGTCGAGACACTGGTCCAGTCCGTAGCTGCCGTAGACCAGGTCGACCTCGGGCTCGGCGCGTGCGATGAGGAGTGGGTCGCCGTCGGCGACGGCGTTGCGACGCCGGAACTCGAACGGGTCGATGCCGAGTTCGATCGCGAGTTCGTCCATCGCGCTCTCCACGGCGAAGACCACCTGGCCGAGGCCGTAACCGCGGAACGCGCCCGAGGGCGGGTTGTTGGTGTAGACGACCTCGGCGTCGAGCCGCTTGACCGGGCAGTTGTACACCGACACCGATTCGGCGCAGGCGTGGAACATCACGCCGATCGCGTGGTTGCCGTAGGCGCCGGTGTCCGACAACAGGTTCACCCGCAGGCCCGTCAGCCGGCCGTCCTCGTCGGCGCCGACGTCGACGGTGACCCGCATCGGATGCCGGTAGGTGGTTCGGGTCAGCTCGTCGGTGCGCGTCATCTCGTAGGCGCAGGGTTTGCCCGTGCGGAGTACGGCGAGGGCGACGAGGTCCTCGGTCAGCATCTCCTGTTTGCCGCCGAACCCGCCGCCCACGCGGGCGCTGAAGACCCGGATGCGCTCGGGTGGCAGGTCGACGAGGAGCGCGAGCTCGTTGCGGACGAGGAACGGGACCTGCGTACTGGTCCGGATGACGAGGCGTCCGTGCTCGTCGAGCCACCCGATCGAGCCGTGTGTCTCGAGCTGGGCGTGCGAAACCCGTCCGCTGGACCAGGTTCCGTGCACGGTTGCCGACGACGCGGCGAGGGCGTCGTCGATGTCGCCGCCGAAACCCTCGTGGAAGGTGGCGACGACGTTACGGTCGGCCTCGGCGACCCGGTCGGCGGGCGTGCGATCGGGGTGGAGCAGCGGCGCCCCGGGTGTTCGGGCCTCCTCCGGGTCGAACACCGCCGGGAGCACCTCGTAGGTGACGTCGATGAGCGCCAGCGCCTGGTCGGCGACGGCCGGGGACGACGCCACCACCGCCGCGACCCGTTGGCCGACGAACCGCACGACCGGGTCGAAGACGAGTGTGTCATCCGGGTCCTCGAGGCGATTCTCGTGCCGACCCGTGGAAAACCTGGCGGTCGAGACGTTCTCGTGGGTGAGGATCAGTTCGACGCCCGGGAGCGCGGCCGCGTCGGTGGTGTCGATGGCGGTGATCCGTGCGTGTGCGTGCGGCGACCCGAGCACGTGGATGTGCAACGTCCCGGGCGTCGGGACGTCGAAGGTGTACGGCTCGGTGCCGGTCACCACCCGTCGAGCCGCGATCGGGTTGACCGAACTGCCGACGAGGGGGCGTGGTCCGGTGGCCGAAGGCGCCGCGGTCGGGGCGTCGACGGGCGCGACGACCGCGGTGATCGCATCCCGGATGGAGCGATAACCGGTGCAGCGGCACAGGTTTCCCTTCATCCGGCGCGGCAGGTCGGGAAGATGGTCGGCGGTGACGGTGGAGGCCGTCACGATCATCCCGGCGGTGCAGAACCCGCACTGGAACCCGAAGTTGTCGACGAACGACTGCTGGACGGGGTGCAGGTCGTCCGGGGTACCGAGGCCGGAGACCGTCGTGACCGACTTCCCGGCGGCGCGATGAGCGGGAAAGATGCAGGAGTGCACGGGTTCTCCGTCGACGAGCACCGAGCACGCCCCGCAGTCCCCGGCGTCGCAACCCTTCTTGACCTCGTAATGGGCGTGCTCGCGCAACAACATTCGGAGGCATTGTCCCGCGGCGGGTTCGGCGTCGAGTTGCTCGCCGTTGACCTCGAACCTCATCCGTCGGCTCCGAATCCCTCGTCGGTCACCGGCGTCCGCCGGGCCAGTTCCGCTCGGATCTCCTCGCCCAGGACGGCCGAGACCCCGCGGCGCCAGTCGGCCGAGCCCAGCGGATCGGTGTAATAGCCGCTGGCCGCAACGATGTCGTCGTGGAGCGCGTCGCGGGTCGGCACCACGGGGTAGCGCAGGACCGTCGGCCATTCGGTGGCTGCGGTGATCCCGAAGGTGGCGGCGCCGTCGTCGTCGACCCGGCCGGTCACCACGGCCCCCGAGCGGCCGAGTTCGGCGAGAGCGATCTTGCGCACCGCGGTCCGCGCACGCAACGCATGACCAGGGAAATCGATGGCGCGCAGTACTTCTCCCGGTCCGAGCAGATTGATCCCGTTCCCGATGACCAGCTCGGCGACGGGCAGGTCGCGGTCGGTGCCGTCGGGTGTCCACACGTGCGCGGTCGCATCGAGTCCGACCGCGAGGGAGACCATCGACGCCGCGGCGAATGACCGGCAGATGTTGCCGCCGACCGTGGCCATGTTCCAGATCTTGAACGACGCCAGCAGCGCGTTCGCGCACTGCGCGAACATGGGTTGGGCCTCGAAGCCGGGGCGCGGCGGGATCGCGGCGAGCTCGGCGATCGTGCAGGTGGCCGCGATCCGGAGGCCGCCTCCGGGCAGGTTTTCGACAGGTGCCCAATCCATCTCGCTCAGGTCGACCAGTCCGGTGGTCGCCGGCTGTGGCTCGGAGAACACCCACGTGCCACCGGCGACGATCTGTTCACCGGGACCGGGGAACGCCTCGTCGCGGACGCGCGCGAACCGGTAGTGGGAGACGGCGGTGAGGTCCATCAGCGTGCCTTGTCGAGGAGGCGGGGTGCAGCGGTGAGTGGCTCCCACCGTACGAGGCCGATGCGCCCGCCGGAGCGGATCGCAGAGATCGACGTCGAAAGAAGCACGGCGTCACGCTACGTGCATCCGGTGCGGTCCGCATCTCGTGGCCGGCGGGCCGGTTCCGAGTCCTCGCCGTCGCGTCAGACCGGGGTTTCGGTGCTGCGTCCGTGCGCAGGAATCGCGAAGGCGACCACCGCGGCGATCACGCTCATCACGAGGGCGATGCCGGAGGCCCACAGATACCCCTCGGCGGTCGGGACCCCGATCGAGGTCCCGTCGGCGACGGGAACCGAGATCATCGACCAGGTGAGCAGCATGCCGACCGCCGCGGCGGCGGTCGAGGTCCCGACGATCCGCATGAGTGCGTTGACACCATTGGACTCACCGGTCTGCTCCACACTGACCGATTGCATGATCAGGGCCGGCATCGCGGAGTAGGCGATGCCGAGGCCCGCGCCGATGCAGCAGGCGATCACGAGCATGTGAATCCACGTCAGATCCCATGGGCCGGCGATCCCGACGATGAAGATCACGTAGCCGATGCCGATGATGACCGCGCCCAGGGCGAGCGAGATCCGCGCGCCGAAGACGGCGTTGATGCGGCCGCTGATGTGCGAGAACACGAACATGACCAGTCCGCTGGGCGCGAGGATCAGACTCGCGTGGACCATGTCGTACCCGAAGCCGTCCGGGCTGTTCGTCGGGGCCATCAGCAGCTGGATCGGGATGAGTTGCATGGCGTAGAAGGCGAACCCGGTGGCGATCGAGGCCAGATTCGTCAGCAGCAGGGGGCGCTTGGCCAGGATGCGGAGATCGATCAGCGGACTGGCGCGACGGAGCTCGACGAAAACCCACACGCTCGTGGACACCACGAAGCCGGCGAACAGGCCGAGCGTGAGTGGGTGGGACCAGCCCCACTCGGCGCCCTTCGACAGCGGCAGCAGCAAGCAGACGAGCAGCACGGTCAGGCCGAGTGCGCCGAGGGCGTCGAACCGGCCACCGGAGGGCTTGGCGGTCGAGCGCACCGTGAGGGCCACACCGACACCGGCCAGGGTGGCGGCGCCCGCACACGACCAGAACAGGGCGTGCCAGCTCACGTGTTGGGCGATGAGGGCGGCGACCGGTAGGCCGAGTGCACCGCCGATACCGAGCGAGGCGCTCATGGTTCCCACCGACGAGCCGAGGTGGCGGGGCGGGACGATGTCGCGCATCACGCTGATCCCGAGCGCGACGATGCCGAAGCCGAGACCCTGCAGCCCGCGGCCGATGATGAACAGCGGGAGGGATGTCGCGACGGCACACGCGACGGATCCGACGGCGACGAACCCGAGACTGACCAGGATGGCGAGGCGTTTGCCGTACATGTCGCCGATCCGCCCGCCGATCGGTGTCGCGACCGCCCCGAGCAGCAGGGTGATGGTGATCGCCCACGTGGTGTCGGAGGCGTCGGCGTGCAACAGCGCGGGGAGTTGGGGGATCAGCGGGACGATGATGGTCTGCATCAGCGCCACGACGATCCCGGCGAGGCAGAGCACCGCGACCGCCAGTCGGGGGTGGGGTTTCTCGGCGGCGTGATCGGGGGGCGGGAGATCCGGGGTACTGTCCGTCGTTCCGTCGGCGTCGGTGCGGCTGGTCACGCCGTCATCCCGCTGGTTCCGATCATCGATTGTTCACACCTCCGAACGATCAGGATATCGCGCGGGTCACCGACGCAAACGTTCGCGTCCGCCGGAGCGGGCCGGACCGGCCAGGCGAGCGGACTACCCGAGCTCGGCGGCGCCGACGGGGTGCGGCCATCGCGGGGTGAGTCCGTCACCCGACGAGACGCCGCGGATACGGCGCATCACCCATGGCCCGAGGAAGGTCCGCGCCCATTCCGCATTCTGGCGTCGTTGCTCCCGCCGGGTCGCGACCGCGGCGGCGGCGAGGGTCGCCGGCGTGAGATCGTGGTCGACCCCGAGCAGGTCGAGGACCCGGCCGGACATGTGTGCGTGTCCGAGCGGCGACATGTGCAGGCGGTCGTTGTCCCACATGCGGTAGTCGTCATACCCCGGCATCCGCCAGAAATCGCAGATCAGTGCGCCGTGATGCTCGGCCACGGCGCGGACGAGTTCGTTGTAGATCGCGACGCGCCCGCGAAGCATCCGGAAGACCGGAGCCCATCCGGTGTCGTAGGCGGTGAAGACGACGACGGTGGCGCCGGTCGCGGCGAGGTCGCCGAGTGCTCGGTCGTAGCGCGCGATCATCGCGTCGACGTCGAGGGACGGACGCATGAGGTCGTTTCCGCCGGCGTAGATGGTGACGAGGTCGGGGTCGAGTTCGATGGCCGGGCCCACCTGTTCGGCGATCACCTGGTCGAGCAGCCGGCCGCGGATGGCGAGGTTGGCATACGTGAACTCCCCGCCGTCTGCTGATGCGGCGAGCCGTTCGGCGACGCGGTCGGCCCATCCCCGCACACCGTTGGGTCGGGTCGGATCCGGATCGCCGACGCCTTCGGTGAACGAATCGCCCAATGCGACGTAACGGGTGAAGCCCACGAGCGCGCCTTTCTGTCGAGTGGTCGGAACGACGCTAATCCCGACCGCCGGTTGCGGCCAAAGCATGCTCGGACGGAACGATCGATCGGCATTCCGACGGAGCGCTCGATCGGCATTCCCGAATTACCGCGGCACCGGATCTCTCATTGCCGAACGGCACTGGAGAGTATTTCTCAACACTGTCGCAATGAGTGCCACGTACATTGCGCGGCAATTGTTTTCGCCCCCGGTGACGGGGTCGCCGCACCCCTGCGTCGGAACGTTTCGGACGATCCGGAATGCGGTGGCGCGCGCCCTTTCCGAAGGCGTCGTAGACAGTGTGAGGGGGTGGCCGGTCGGCCGGTCTCGGTGAGTAGGATCACGACGTGAACTGCCCGTGGAAAACGGGTCGGCGTCGTCGGGGGCACCTGCGTCGAACCGTGTCCGTCGGGGGGTTTGTTCGCGCGATCTCCACCGCGATTGTGCGAGTCGCTGAGCACGCGCCGGACCGGCGCAGGCGTGAGAGAAAGAGAACACCACGATGTTCGACAAGGTTCTGGTCGCCAACCGCGGCGAGATCGCCATCCGCGCATTCCGCGCCGCCTACGAACTGGGGGCGCGCACAGTCGCGATCTTCCCGTACGAGGATCGCAACTCCGTGCACCGGTTGAAGGCCGACGAGTCCTATCAGATCGGGGTGCCGGGACATCCGGTGCGGGCCTACCTGTCGGTCGACGAGGTCGTCAGCGCAGCGGTTCGCTGTGGTGCCGACGCGATCTACCCCGGTTACGGATTCCTGTCGGAGAACCAGGGTCTGGCCGCGGCGTGCGCGGAGGCGGGCATCACCTTCGTGGGCCCGAGCGCCGACATCCTGGAGATGACCGGCAACAAGGCGACCGCGGTGGCCGCGGCGAAGGCGGCGGGCATCCCCGTTCTCGCGAGCTCGGAGCCGTCGTCGGATCTCGACGAACTGCTCGCCGCGGCGCAGGACATGCAGTTCCCGGTGTTCGTGAAGGCGGTCGCGGGTGGCGGCGGGCGCGGGATGCGCCGCGTCGACGAGCGTGCCGATCTCGCCGAGGCCATCGCCGCCGCGTCGCGCGAGGCCGAGGCCGCGTTCGGCGATGCGACGGTGTTCCTCGAGCAGGCGGTGGTCAACCCGCGCCACATCGAGGTCCAGATCCTCGCCGACACCCACGGCAACGTCATCCATCTCTACGAGCGCGACTGCAGCCTCCAGCGCCGGCACCAGAAGGTGATCGAGCTGGCTCCCGCCCCGAATCTCTCCGACGAGTTGCGCGAGAGGATCTGCGCCGATGCCGTCGCCTTCGCGCGCCACATCGGTTACTCCTGTGCGGGCACCGTCGAGTTCCTCCTCGACGAGCAGGGTCGGCACGTGTTCATCGAGATGAACCCGCGCATCCAGGTCGAACACACCGTCACCGAGGAGATCACCGACGTCGACCTCGTGAGTTCGCAGCTGCGGATCGCCGCGGGCGAGTCGCTCGCGGACCTCGGCCTGAGTCAGGACGTGATCCGCATCCGCGGAGCCGCCCTGCAGTGCCGCATCACCACCGAGGACCCGGCGAACGGGTTCCGGCCCGACGTCGGGCGCATCACCGCGTACCGCAGCCCGGGCGGCGCGGGGGTGCGGCTGGACGGCGGCGCCACCCTGGGTGCCGAGGTCAGTGGTCACTTCGACTCGATGCTGGTCAAACTGACCTGTCGCGGTAGGGATTTCCCGACCGCGATGCGTCGGGCGCGGCGCGCGGTGGCCGAGTTCCGCATCCGCGGCGTCGCGACGAACATCCCGTTCCTGCAGGCGGTCCTCGACGACCCGGACTTCCGCGCGGGACGCGTCACCACCTCGTTCATCGACGAGCGTCCCGAGCTGCTGACGTCGCGCTCGTCGGCCGACCGCGGTACCAAGATCCTCTCGTACCTGGCCGACGTCACGGTGAACAAGCCGCACGGCGAGCGGCCCACCACGGTGTACCCGCGCGACAAGCTGCCCACCGTCGAGCGCTCGGTGTTGGCTTCGCCCGCGAACGGATCGCGGCAGCGACTGCTGGAGCTGGGGCCGGAGGGCTTCGCGCGCGACCTGCGGGAGAACCCGCGCCTGGGCATCACCGACACGACGTTCCGCGACGCACACCAATCGCTGCTCGCGACGCGCGTGCGCACCAACGGGCTGCTCAACGTCGCACCGTACGTGGCGGCACTGACCCCCGAACTGCTCTCGGTCGAATGCTGGGGCGGTGCGACCTACGATGTGGCACTTCGCTTCCTGAAGGAAGACCCCTGGGATCGGCTGGCCCAGTTGCGGGAAGCCATCCCCAACATCTGCCTGCAGATGCTGCTCCGCGGGGCCAACACCGTCGGATACACCCCATACCCCACCAAGGTGACGACCGCGTTCGTCTCCGAGGCGACCGACGTCGGCATCGACATCTTCCGCATCTTCGACGCGCTCAACAACATCGACGCCATGCGACCCGCGATCGATGCGGTCCGCGAGACCGGTACGGCGGTCGCCGAAGTCGCGATGAGCTACACCGGCGACCTGTCCGACCCGGCCGAGGACCTGTACACGCTCGACTACTACCTGCGCCTGGCCGAGCAGATCGTGGCGGCGGGCGCCCACGTCCTGGCGATCAAGGACATGGCTGGTCTGCTCCGTGCTCCCGCCGCGACCACCCTGGTGACCGCGCTGCGACGCGAGTTCGACCTGCCGATCCACGTGCACACCCACGACACCCCCGGTGGGCAGCTCGCGACCTACATGGCCGCGTGGCAGGCGGGTGCCGACGCCGTCGACGGTGCGAGTGCCGCTCTGGCCGGGACCACGAGCCAGCCGCCGCTGTCGGCGATCGTCGCCGCGACCGCCCACACCGAGCGGGACAGCGGTCTCGACCTCGCGCGGGTGTGCGATCTCGAGCCGTACTGGGAGGCACTGCGAAAGGTGTACTCGCCGTTCGAGTCCGGCCTCCCGGCGCCGACCGGCCGCGTCTACTCGCACGAGATCCCCGGCGGGCAGCTGTCGAACCTGCGCCAGCAGGCCATCTCACTCGGCCTGGGCAACCGCTTCGAGGCGGTCGAGCAGGCCTATGCCGCAGCCGATTCGATGCTGGGCCGGCTGGTCAAGGTGACCCCGTCGTCGAAGGTCGTCGGCGATCTCGCGCTCGCCCTGGTCGGTCGCGGTATCACCGCCTCGGACTTCGCGGCCGACCCGGCGTCGTACGACATCCCGGATTCGGTCATCGGCTTCCTGCGCGGCGAACTGGGTGATCCGCCCGGTGGCTGGCCCGAGCCGCTGCGCACCCTGGCGCTGCAGGGCCGGGCGCCGGCGCCCGAGGTCACCGAACTCTCCGCGGACGACGAGGCCATCCTCGACAAGCCGGGACGCGACCGTCAGGTCCGGCTCAACCACCTGCTGTTCCCCGGCCCCGCACGCGAATTCGAGGAACACTACGAGACGTACGGCAACACCTCGACGCTGTCGGCCAACCAGTTCTTCTACGGCCTGCGGTACGGCGAGGAACACCGCGTCGAACTCGAACCCGGCGTCGAACTCCTCATCGGACTCGAAGCGATCAGCGAACCGGACGAGCAGGGCATGCGGACCGTCATGTGCGTCCTGAACGGGCAATTGCGCCCGATCGCGGTACGCGACCACGCCATCGACTCGGCGGTCGCGTCGGCGGAGAAGGCGGACCGGTCCGATCCGCACCACGTGGGTGCACCGTTCGCCGGTGTGGTGTCGCTGTCGGTGGACGTCGGCGACGAGGTGGCGGTCGGTGCGACGATCGGCACCATCGAGGCGATGAAGATGGAGGCGGCGATCACCGCACCGGTCGCGGGCAAGGTCGCCCGCCTGGCGATCGGGCAGGTCACCCAGGTCGCGCCGGGGGATCTGCTGATCGAGATCCGCTGAGGCTGCGGCGGCGGGGCGGGTGCCCCGCCGCCGGTCAGCTTCCCCGATAGGTCGAATAGGCGAAGGGGCTCAACAGGATCGGCACGTGATGGTGGCGCCCGGGGTCGTCGATCTCGAAACAGACGTCGATCTCGGGATAGAAACCCTTGATGTCGTTGTCGGCGAACCAGTTACCGGTGTCGAAGACGAGGTGGTAGATCCCCGGGACGAGGGGTTCGGTGTTCACCGTCGTGATGCGACCGTCCGAATCGGTCGTACCCGTGGACAATTGGGTTCCCGACGCGTCCTGGAGCGACACCTCGATGCCGACCGCTGGTGCCCCGGACACCGCGTCGAGGACATGTGTGGACAGACCGGTCATCTCGGGATCCCTTCGTCGGCGGTGCGCTCGGTCGACAGCATACGGAGCAGGCGAGCGCGATTGATCTTCGCCAACTCCTCGCGCAGGACACGCCGTTCGGTGGCGGCGTCGTTGGTCATCCGCTGGTGGAGGAGGGCGAGGAGCTCGTCGGCGGGACGACCGTTCGCGAAGACCAGGTACACGTGCCCGAACCGCTCCTCGTAGGCCGCGTTGCCCTTCCTCAGGTCGGCGAGCACCGACGCCGCCGAACTCGCGACGCCGGCCTGCTCTCGCGCCGACGAGGCGTTGTCCGGCCGGTCCCCGATCCGGGGGTGCCCCGCGAGCGCCTCGTCGACGTCGTCTTCGGAGAGCTCCGCCAACGTGCGGTCGGCGGAGTCGAGCAGTGCGGGTACATCGTGAAACGGCCGCGCGCGCATCATGCGCTCGATCCAGGCCGTCGAGGCGCAGCACGACCGCAACGCCGCCCGGACCTCGGCATCGTCCATCTCGTCGAGAATCATGCTGCCCAGCCTAGGAGGCGCGCGTGGCCGTCGCGTGGAAGATGGAGCGATGACCGACGCCGCCGCGCCCCGACGAGCTCAGCGATCGCCGGGTCGGGTGCTCGGTGTGGTGCTCGCCGCCGGCGCGGGCACCCGGTACGGGATGCCGAAGATCCTGGCGGACGACGGTCGGTGGCTCGGACACGCGGTCGCGACGCTGCGCGACGGCGGATGCGCGGAGGTGGCGGTCGCCATGGGAGCGGCGGTCGTCGAACCGCCCCCGGGCGCCGGTGCGCTGGTCGTCGAGGACTGGACCGACGGTGTCGGCGCCTCGGTGGCGGCGGCCCTGCGGTGGGCGATGGCACGACCGGATGCGGCGGGACTGGTGGTGCACGTGGTCGACACCCCGGACAGCGGCCCAGAGATCACCGCCCGGCTGCTCCATGCGGTCGGGGCTGATCGAGCCGCGTTGGCGCGAGCGGTCTTCGAGGGCCGGCCGGGACACCCGGTGTACATCGGTGCCGACCATTTCGGGCCCGCGTTGCGCGACATCGGTGGTGACGTCGGGGCGCAGGTCTACCTCCGCTCCCGGGCGGTCACACCCGTCGAATGTGGGGATCTGTCGACTGGCGAGGACATCGACGAGAGACGCTGACCTGCGGTGAGCGTGCCCATTTCGAGACCTTCTCGTCGCCGTTCCGGTGCACGGGGATCCCGCGTGGGACAAGCGTCCATGTCTAGGGTGCAGACATAGCCGGGTAACGGACCGCACTCTCTCGAAGCGGGTGATCGCCGTGGCGCACGATCGTCGTCGACGCCTCACCGCGATCATCGCCGCGCTGGTCCTGGGAACGGGGCTCGCGGCGTGCGCGGCCGGTCCCGACGTCGCCGACCCGGCGCCCCGGCTTGTCGAGGACGCGCATCTGCCGCCCGGTGTCGACACCACCTTCCGCTGGGCCGCCACCGGCGTCCTCGACCCGCAATCAGCCGAAGGCACCTTCGTCCGAGCCTTCACCGAGTCCTTCGAACTCGCGAATGCCGGCCGGTCCGTGCGGTGGGGTTATCCCGGGTTCGTCGAGGCCGCCCCGTCGAACATCGATCAGATGGTCACGGCCTATCCCACCGATTCGTCGACGGGTCGCGAGGTCGGCACCGCCTTCTACAGCGCGCTGCGCCGGGTCGATGACAACGGATGGGTGCGAATCGTGCTGTGCCGCCACGGATACAGATCCGTGCAGCACGCCGGTGGGTGGACCGTCGGCTTCGACACCCCGCGGCCGGTCGAGATCGACATCCGGCGGGTCGGGGACGATCCCGCGGCCGCGACACGCGGTGGTGAACGGACCCCGGGCGCCGATGTGTTCGGCGGGTGGTTCACCTCCCGCTACGACTTCGCGGCGCTGTATCCGACCCCGACAGCGGATCAGAAGTCCTGCGCGGCACTGACTCCGGCGGGGATGCCGCACTGGCTGCCGACGGCCGCCACCGAACCGTGGCCGTCGCTGTCGCCGTCGCCGGGATGGTCGAGCTACCCCGGCGCAGCCTGATCCCGCACGGACTACTGGTCGGGCAACCCGTCGAGCAGGTCGTCGCAGTGCACCGGGAGATCGCGGACCCGCACCCCGGTGGCGTTGTGGATCGCGTTGACCACGGCCGCGGCGCTGCCCACGATGCCGATCTCGCCCGCACCGCGTGAACCCATCGGGGTGGCGTGCTCGTCGCGGTCGTCGAGACAGATCGCGTCGACGTCGGCGATGTCGGCGTGCACCGGGATGTGGTACTCGGCGAGGTCCTGGGTGACCACGTGCCCGAAGCGGTGATCGCGAACGCTCTCCTCGTGCAACGCCATCGAGATGCCGAAGGTCATCCCGCCGATGAGCTGCGAGCGGACGGTGCGGGGATTGATGGCACGCCCGATGGAGAACACCCCGAGCATGCGCGGGATCCGGATCTCGCCGGTGTCCACGTCGACGCGGACCTCGACGAAGTGCGCTCCGAACGAGGCCACCGTGAACTTCTCGAGATCGGGGTTGTCGGCTGCCTCCGCGCTGAGCTCGGCGCCCTCGGGCGGATCGTCGCCGAATCGCGCGCGGAACTGATGCGCGGCGGTGACGATCGCCGATCCCCAGGACGAGGTGCCCGACGAGCCGCCGGCGACGGTCGCGCTCGGGAGAGCGCTGTCGCCGATCTCGATGTCGACGACGTCGGTGGGCACCCCGAGCGCGTCGGCGGCGATGAGCAGCAGCGTCGTCCACGCGCCGGTGCCGATGTCGGTGGCGGCGATCCGCACCGAGTAGCGGCCGGACCGGTGGGTTATCGACGCCTCGTTCCCGGGCTGCACCATGTGGGGATAGGTCGATGATGCGACACCCAGTCCGATGAGGTGCCGGCCGTCGCGTCGGGACCCGGGTTCGGTGGAACGCCGGTCCCAGCCGAATCGGTCGGCGCCCTCGCGGAGACAGTCCAGGAGCCGCCTCGACGACCACGGGTTGCCCGTCTCGGGGTCCTCGGGCGGTTCGTTGCGCACGCGCAGCTCGATGGGGTCGATCCCGATCGCGTGTGCGAGTTCGTCCATCGCCACCTCGCCGGCGAACATCCCCGGCGCCTCGCCGGGCGCGCGCATCCAGAAGGGGACCGGAACGTCGAGCGGGACGACGTGGTGGTCGGTCCGGCGGTTCTCGACGGCATACATCGACCGGGAGGTGACCGCGGCCTGCTCGGCGAATTCCTTGACGTGCGCGCTGTGCGTGTGTGCTTCGTGAACCAGGGCGGTGAGGTGGCCGTCGCGGTCGGCGGCGAGTCGCAGCCGCGATCGTGTGGGCGCGCGGTGTCCGACATAGGCGAACATGTGCTGCCGGGTCACGGCGAATTTCACCGCTCGCCCGGGCAGGCTCATCGCTGCGAATGCGGCCAGCACGTCGTGGGAATGCGGGGACCCCTTGGAGCCGAATCCGCCGCCCACGTGCGGCGCGACGACTCTCATCTGATCGGGTTCGAGTCCGAGCACCGGAGCCAGCGCGGACACCACGCCCTGCGTCGACTGGGTCGAGTCGTACAGCGTCAGCGTCGACTCGGCGGGCTGCCACGTCGCCACGACGGTGTGGGGCTCCATCGGGTTGTTGTGCTCTTCCGGCGTCGAGTACCACTCGTCGATCGTGACGACGCCGGACTCGCCACGTCCCCCGGTAGCCTCGTCGAGAACACGATCCGGGTCCCCGTCCAGCGAGGTCGGCTCGAACCCGCCGTTGACCTGCTCGGGCCGGTAGCTGTCGGGGTGGTCCACGCGGAACTCGGTGTCGTGATCGTCGTCGTCGTAGGTCACGATCACGGCCGCCGCGGCCTCCCGGGCAGTCTCGGGACTCTCCGCGACGACGGCGCCGATGAGCTGGCCGCGGTAGGCGATCTCCGGTGACTGCAGGATCGTCAGGTCACCGTTCGAGGTGTCTGCCAGCCGGGGTGCGTTCTCATGGGTGAGGATCAGGAGGACGCCGGACGTCGACTCGGCTGCGGCGGTGTCGAATCCGGTCACGCGGCCACGCGCGACGGCGGCGGTGATCGGCCACAGGTACACCGCGTCGGTGAGATGTTCGTACGCGTACGGCGCTGTGCCGCGGACCTTGTCGACGCCGTCGATCCGGGCGTGTGAGGTGCCGATGGCGGTCATCGGGTGCTCAGTTCCCGCAGGGTGGCGACCAGGGTGCGTCGTGCGAGCGGCACCTTGAATTCGTTTCCGTCCAGACCGCGCGCGTCGCCGAGTTCGGCATCGGCTGCCGCGGCGAAGAGTTCGGTCGACGGACGCTGTCCGCGCACCACGGATTCGGCGCGTTCGGCGCGCCAGGGCTTGTGGGCGACACCGCCGAGTGCGATGCGTGCCTCACCGATCACGTCACCGTCCATGCGCAGCTCGGCGGCGACGGACACGAGCGCGAAGGCGTAGGAGGCGCGGTCACGGACCTTGCGATAGGTCGACGCCGAGTCGGGCGGCGGTGGCGGCACGTCGATGGCCACGATGACGTCGTGCGGTTCGAGGACCGTGTCCCGCTCCGGATGCTCCCCCGGAAGCCGGTACAGATCGAGGATGTCCACGACGCGCTCGCCGTCGGGACCCTGCACCACCACGCGGGCGTCGAGTGCGGTCAGGGCGACGGCCATGTCCGACGGGTGGGTGGCCACGCAGGCGTCGGACGCGCCCAGGATGGCGTGGTACCGGGTGTAGCCTCCGATGGCCGAGCAACCCGAGCCCGGCGTCCGCTTGTTGCACGGCGTCGTGACGTCCCGGAAGTACACGCACCGCGTGCGTTGCAGCAGGTTGCCCGCGTTGGTCGCGAGGTTGCGCAACTGTGGTGACGCCCCCGAGAGGAGCGCGCGCGCCAGCACCGGGTAGCGGCGTCGGACCAGGGGGTGGGCGGCGGTGTCGGCGTTGCGCGCGGTGCCGCCCAGACGCAGCGAACCGTCCGGCCGTTCGGTGATGCCGTCGAGCGGGAGGCGCGAGATGTCGAGCAGGGCAGGCGGATCGGCAACACCGAGCTTCATGTGGTCGACGAGGTTGGTGCCGCCGGCGATCAGCTTCGCACCGTCGTGGTCGCGCAGGAATGCGACAGCGCCGGCCACATCGGTCGCGCGGTCGTAGGTGAACGGGATCATCGATCGGCCACCTGTCGGATCGCGGCGAGAATGTTGGGGTAGGCCGCGCAGCGGCAGAGGTTGCCGCTCATCCGTTCCCGGATCTCGTCGTCGGCCAGACCGTTCGCGTCATCGGTGGCCGCGGGGTCGAGGTCCTCGGTGACGTGGCTCGGGTGGCCCTGTTTCGCCTCGTCGAGCATGCCGACCGCCGAGCACAGCTGGCCGGGGGTGCAGTAGCCGCACTGGAAGGCGTCCTCGTCGATGAACGCCTCCTGCATCTCGTGCAGGTCGTCGCCGTCACCGAGCCCCTCGGCGGTCACGATCTCGGTGCCCTCATAGGCCACCGCGAACGACAGGCAGCTGACGATCCGGCGACCGTCGACCAGCACAGTGCACGAGCCGCACTGCCCGTGGTCGCATCCCTTCTTGGGGGAGAAGATGCCCAGGCGGTCGCGGAGGCCGTCGAGCAGGGTCGTGCGCGTGTCCACGACGACGTCGCGGAGGGCACCGTTCACGGACAGCGAGATTCTGGCTTCCACATCGCGGGGCGTACCCGACGTCCCGGGCGGTAAACACCCGCCGCAGGCGCGGGAATGTCTGGAACAATCGGCCGGGTGGCCACCCCAAGACCCAGAGTTGTCGTCATCGGCGCCGGATTCGCGGGCATGCACTGTGTCCGCCGGCTCAAGAACGAGCCGGTCGACGTCACCGTCGTCGACCGCGGAACCAGTCACTTGTTCCAACCGCTGCTGTATCAGTGCGCCACCGGGCTGCTGTCGGAAGGCGCGATCTCCAGCCCGGTCCGTCATCTGACACGCAGGCACAAGAACCTCGACGTGGTGCTCGGCGAGGCATCGGACATCGACGTCGACGCCCGCGAGCTGACGGTCGATCGCATCGACGGATCGTCCTTTCGCCTGTCGTACGACCATCTGGTGGTCGCGGCCGGGATGCGCACCGCCTACCGCGGCAACGAGGACTTCGCCGCCCACGCACCGGGAATGAAGACCCTCGACGACGCGCTGTCCATCCGGCGCAAGATCATGGCCGCGTTCGAGATGGCCGAGACGGTCACCGACCCGGAGGAGCAGCGATCCTGGCTCACCTTCGCGGTGGCCGGCGGCGGGCCGACCGGAGTCGAGCTCGCGGGGCAGATCCGGGAGGTCGCGACGCTCGCGCTCGAGCGCGAGTTCGATGCGATCGATCCGGCGCAGGCGCGGGTGCTGCTCCTGCACGGCGGTGATCGGGTGTTGCCGTCGTTCTCCACCAAGCTGTCGGCCAGGGCCCAGCGCACACTCGACGAACTCGGGGTCGAGACCCACCTCGGCGTACACGTGACCGGTGTGGGGGAGGACCACGTCGAGACGACCCGCAAGGCCGACGGCGACAAGCAGACGTACCCCGCGCGGACGACGCTGTGGACGACCGGTGTCGAGGCCGTCCCGTTCGCGACCACGCTCGCCCGGGCGCTGGGGGCCGACCAGGACCGCGGCGGCCGGATACCGGTGGAAGCCGACCTGTCGGTCCCGGGTCACCCCGACGTCTTCGTGTGCGGTGACATGAGCGCTTACCGCGACCTCCCGGGGGTCGCCGAGGTGGCCATGCAGGGCGGCCGGCACGTCGGCGCGGTGATCGCCGAAACCGTTGCGGGACAAACGGACCGGTCCCCGTTCAAGTACCGCGACCTCGGCACGGCGGCCTACATCGCGCGCCGGCACGCGATCGTGCAGTCGGGACCCCTGCAACTGTCGGGCTTCCTGGGCTGGGTCGCGTGGGGTGTCATCCACATCGCGTTCCTGGCGGGTGTGCGCAATCGGATGGGCACCGTGATGACCTGGGGCGCAACGCTGCTCACCGACAGTCGGCGAGAGCGCGCGATCACCTACGGCGACCCGGAGACGGCGCGGCAACCGTACGGGCAGTGACGGGATCGATTCGGCCCGGGTTCCGGTCGAACGCTTGTCCGTGACCCCCCGGCCTGGTATTCAGAGTAGAACACGTTCTAATTCTGACCGGCGAGGAGTCCTGCATGCACACCCCGATCTGTGATGAGCTCGGTATCGAGTTCCCGATCTTCGCGTTCACCCACTGCCGCGACGTGGTGGTCGCGGTGAGCAAGGCGGGCGGATTCGGGGTGCTCGGCGCGGTCGGGTTCACCCCGGAGGAGCTCGAGATCGAGCTGAACTGGATCGACGAGCACATCGGCGACCGTCCCTACGGCGTCGACATCGTCATCCCGAACAAGTACGAGGGCATGGACTCGAACATGTCGGGTGACGAGCTCACCAAGATGCTGCAGTCGATGGTCCCGGCGGAGACCCTCGACTTCGGACGCAAGCTCCTGCGTGACCACGGTGTGCCGCTCAACGAGGACAGCGACAACTCCCTGCAGCTCCTGGGTTGGACCGAGGCGACGGCCACCCCGCAGGTCGAGATCGCGCTGCAGCATCCCAAGGTCACCCTGATCGCGAACGCGCTCGGGACGCCGCCCGCCGACATGATCGAGAAGATCCAGGCCGCGGGCCGCAAGGTGGCCGCGCTCTGCGGATCGCCGAAGCAGGCGCGCAAGCACGCCGACGCAGGCGTCGACATCATCATCGCCCAGGGCGGCGAAGGCGGCGGTCACTGCGGCGAGGTGGGTTCCATCGTGCTCTGGCCGCAGGTGGTCAAAGAGGTTGCGCCGGTGCCGGTTCTGGCTGCCGGGGGCATCGGCAGCGGTGAGCAGATCGCGGCGGCCCTCGCGCTCGGTGCGCAGGGCGCGTGGAGCGGTTCGCAGTGGCTGATGGTCGAAGAGGCGGAGAACACCCCGGTCCAGCAGCAGACCTACATCGACGCCTCGAGTCGCGACACGGTGCGCAGCCGGTCGTTCACCGGCAAGCCGTGCCGCATGCTCCGCAACGACTGGACCGAGGCCTGGGAGGACCCGAACAATCCCGATCCGTTGGGAATGCCGTTGCAGTACATGGTCTCCGGCATGGCGGTCGCGGCGACGCACAAGCACCCCGACGAGAGCATCGACGTCGCCTTCAACCCCGTCGGGCAGGTCGTCGGGCAGTTCCGCAAGGTCGAGAAGACCTCCGCGGTGATCGAACGGTGGGTCACCGAGTACATCGACGCGACGAGCAGTCTGGAGTCGTTCGCCAACGCGAACGCCTGAGCCGTCGACGGTGGCGATCTCACTCGGTGAGGTCGCCGCCGGCCGCTCGCCAGCCGATGAGGCCGCCACTCATGTTGACGGCCTCGAATCCGTTCTCCACGAGGAGGTTTGCCGCACCGGCGGATCGGATTCCGCCGGTGCAGAACGCAATGAGCAGGGTGTCTTCGGGCAGTTCGAGGCACCGCGTCGGCAGCACCTCCAGGGGCATGTGCACCGCATCCGGGATGTGGACGCGGTTCCATTCGAACTCGCGGCGGACATCGACGACGACGGCGCCCTCGGCGACCAGGCGCAGTGCCTCGGCGGCGGACACGGTCGGGGGTCGACGGAGGTAATGGCGGACCTTCACAACCTTCAGTCTAACTGAAGGTGGCCCCGTACGGCACCGCGGCGGATCAGGACTCCGAGATGGTGCGTCTCATCACGTCGCGCAGTGCCTGGGCGAGTTCGGGATCACGCGAGGTGAACTCGGCGTCGAGCCGGGTGACCGCCTCGGTGGCGCGGGTGAGCGCCTCCTCGCCCGCCGGGGTGATCCGCAACGTCGACGCGGCCCCGGCGTGGGCGGTGGCGTCGTCGACGAGGCCGGCGTCGACGAAGCCCGAGACCGCGGCGTGTGCGCTCTGCACCGTGATGCGCGACCGGCGGGCCAGTTCGCTGAAGGAGATGTCCGGTGTGCCGCGGATGTGGCCGAGCAGACCGAACTTCCGCGTCGTCAGTCCGAGGGGCTTGAGCGCGGAGCCGAGCTCGGCCTCCCACACCCGGCTGAGGGTGAGCAGGGTGACGACCGGGCTGAACGGCGGCGGCTCCGACATGGGGGCAGGCTAACAGCCACCCGGACGGCGGCTCCGGCGTCCGCGCGCTCACCGCAGTTCGGCGATCACCTTGCGTGCGGTGGTGATCCCGGATTCGATGGCGCCGTCGACCACCACGCCGTTCCAGCCCTTCGCGAAGTCGGCCCCCGCGAAGTGCAGGCGGGTGGTGGAGTCGTGGAACAGGCTCCAGCCGTTGAAGAACTGACCTGACTTGAGTGTCGCCCAGGTCTGGCCGGACCAGGGGTCGGCTACCCAGTCGTGACCGCCGCACTCGAGCACCGTCAGATCGGTGCGCCAGACATCGACGGCCATCTGTGCCGAGGCGACGTCGTCGAGATCGATGGCGGTGTGATCGGAACCGAAGCCGACGAGGATGGTGGCGTCCTCGTCCTCGAGGAAGTATTCGCTGCGCAGCAGGGAGATCGGGTGCTGTCCGGGCGCTCCGGCGATCACGGAGTGGTGACCGGCGACCTTGATCCAGATCTTGAACCCCACCGAGTTGGTGCCGTCGGAGATGAGAGCGGTCTGCTCGGCCGACAGCGCGGGGTTGAAGTCGATGGTGCGCAGCGCGCCGATGGGTGCGGTGACGATCACCGCGTCGGCCGCGACGACCTCACCGGTCGCCAGTGTGACCCGGGCGCCGTGGGAATCGTGGGCCACCGAGCGAACCGGTGTGCCCAGGGTGATCTCGCCGCGTAGGTCGCCGGCAATCGCCTCGTAGAGGCCCCGCATCCCCTTGGTGAGCTTGAACCGCAGGGTCTGCTCGTCCATGAGAGAGCTGCGGTGATCACTCAGCGAGGCCCAGTGTTTGGCCATCAGCGGGGACGCCGTGGCCGTCGGGCCCTGATAACCGGCCGACCAGTACGAGTCGGCGAGATCGATCTCCTCGCGGGTGAAGTCACCGTTGTGCAGGCAGTCGAGGACGCTGCCCTTGTCGGCGGCCAGGAAGCGTTCCCGCAGTTCGGGATCCGTGTCGGGGTCGCGGAGGATGGCGAGCGGGTCGTGCGGGTACGGGAAGAACTCGCGCGAGCCGTCGACGATGGTCTCCTGCAGCCGGGAGAGCTTGGTGTCGAGGTCGTGTTCGGTGCCGGAGTGCACGACGCCGTCGCTCACCCAGTACGCCGACTCGATGTCGGGGCTAGGGTAGATCGTCTGCGCGTAGCGGGTGATCTCGGTCCAGACGAACGGTTGCATCCAGTGCACCCACGTCGCGCCCATCTCCAGGGCATGGCCGCCCAGGCGTTCGTCGGTCCAGGCACGGCCGCCGATGCGCTCGCGTGCCTCGACGACGCGGACCTCGATGCCGGCGGCCTCGAGCTCGCGGGCCGCGGTGAGTCCGGCGAAGCCGGCGCCGATGACGAGGACAGATGGACGTGGGGATCGCCCGGAACCTGCTGCGTGCGGCGCGGATTCGTCGGCGCCGGGTAGGGGATGAGAGGACATGGCTGCTCCTGAGAACGGTGTGGGGAGGATGGGATGTCAGAGCACGACGGTGACGGTCTTGGACTCGGTGTAGGCGAGGATGCCCTCGTACCCGAGCTCGCGACCGATACCGCTCGCCTTGACCCCACCCCACGGGAGTTGCGGTGCCAGCGGTGACCATCCGTTGATGCCGATGGCCCCCGCATCGATGCGCGCGGCGGCGGTGTGGGCGCGGGTGAGGTCCGTGGTCCAGAGGGTCGCCGACAGTCCGTACTGGTTGTCGTTGGCCAATGCCAGCGCCTCGTCGTCGGTGTCGAACGGGATGACCAGGCCGACGGGTCCGAAGATCTCCTCGCGCGCGACGGTCATGTCGTTGCGCCCGGCCAGGACGGTGGGTGTCACGTAGAACCCGGCGGAGTCCGGTGCCGCACCGCCGATGACGACCTCGGCGCCCTCGTCGACGCCGGTCTCCAGCAGGGCGAGGACGCGGTCCCGCTGACGGGCGTTGACCAGCGGGCCCATCGTCGTCGACGGGTCGAACGGGTCGCCGAGAACCTGGGCCTGGGCGGCGCCGGTGAGTCCGTCGAGGATCGCGTCGTAGACCTTGCGGTGCGCGATCACCCGGGTGCCCGCCGCACAGACCTCGCCCTGGTTGAAGAACATGCCCATCGCGCACCCCGGGATGGCGGCGTCGAGGTCGGCGTCGTCGAAGACGATCTGCGGTGCCTTGCCGCCCAATTCGAGTGCGGTGCGCCGGAACGTGTCCGCGGAGTCGCGCAGGATGGTCCGACCGGTCTCGGTGGAGCCGGTGAAGGAGATCTTCTTGACCCCGGGGTGGCGGGACAGGGCGGCGCCGGCCACGCGGCCGAGGCCGGTGACCACGTTGACCGTTCCGGCAGGGAAACCGGCCTCGTCGACGAGTTCGGCAAGGCGGAGCACCGACAGCGAGGCGTCCTCGGCGGGCTTGATGACCACCGTGTTGCCGGCTGCCAGGGCGGGAGCCAGCTTCCACCCGAGGATCATCAACGGCGCGTTCCAGGGGATGATGGCCCCGACCACGCCGATCGGTTCGCGCCGGGTGTACGCGTGCGTGGGAACCGGTCCACCCAGGTAGCCGTCGTTCGCGATGAGTTCACCGTTGATCTTGTCCGCCCATCCCGCGTAGTAGCGCAGGGTCGCGATCAGGTTAGGGATCATCAGCGCCGAACTCATGCCGAGCGGACGCCCCATGTCGAGCGACTCGAGCGCGGCGAGTTGTTCGATGTCGCGCTCGACGAGATCGGCGAGCCGGTTCAGCAGCAGGCCCTTGCGCGACGGTGCGAGGGCGCCCCACTCGCCGCGGAAGGCCGAATGCGCGGCGGTGACCGCGGCGTCGACGTCGGCGTCATCGGCCGATGCGAGCTCGGCAAGTGGTTGTGCCGTCGACGGATTGAGGGTCGTGACGGTGGCGTCTGCGCTGCGCCAGGTGCCACCGATGTAGAGGCCGGTGTGCAGGTTCGAGATGTCGATCATGAGAACACGCTTTCTGGGTTGGCTGGGTTGGCTGGGTTGGCTGGGTTGGCTGATCAGGATGCGGACGTGGCCGGGGTGTCTCGGCGCGCCGGGTGAAGCCAGCGGCCGATGCATGCGCCCACGATGAACACGGCGGCGATGACGAGCAGGAACACGGTGGCGAGGACCTGTGATCCGCTGATGAGGGTGGTGAAGTTGGCGACCACGAGCGCGGTGATGCCGAGCAACCCGACGGTGCCCAGGGCCGGCGCGATCCTGGTGTGCCACAGGCGGTTGTCGGCGGTGTCCCGCCGGAACCAGACGATGATCGCGACGCTGGTGAGCACCATCAGCACCAGGATGCTGACGATCGCGACACCGGCCATCCAGGTGAACAACTGCAGCACGGGATCGGCGCCGGCCACCGCGAAGGCGCCGACCAGGATGAACGCGGTCGCCGTCTGCACCACCGAGCCGATGTGCGGCGAGCCGTGGCGATTATGCACATCCATGAGCCGACGCGGTGCGTACCCGGTCCGCGACAGCGCGAAGGTGTACCGCGCGATGGCGTTGTGGAAGGCGAGCAGTGCGGCGAACAGGCTCGTCACCAGCATCACCATCATGACGTCGGCGGCGACGCTCCCGAGGAAGGTGGTGGTGGCGATGAAGGTCAGGTTCGCCGGATCGGACTGTGCGGCGGCCTGTACCTGATCCGAGCCGAAGGCGAGCACCACCGCCCAGCTCGCCGCGGCGTAGAGGACACCGATGGTGCCCACGGCGACGTAGGTCGCGATCGGCACGGTCCGCCTCGGATTGCGGGCCTCTTCGCCGTAGATGGCCGTCGCCTCGAAGCCGACGAACGAACCGATGGCGAACATCAGCGCGATGCCGGGCGAACCCGAGAGGAAGGCCGACGGCGTGAAGGACACGACGTCGACGCCGTGCGCGCCGCCCTGCGCCAGCACCGCGACCGTCAACGCGACGATCAACGCGATCTCGGCCACGAGGAGGACGCCGAGCACCTTGGCGCCGAGGTCGATGCTGCGATAACCGAGGACCGCCACCATGGCCATGAGCACGAACGCCCACAACCACCATGGCACGTCGGGACCGCCGAATCGGATCACGACGTCGCGCATGGTGGATGCCGCCAGGCCGTAGATCGCCGCCTGGATGGTCGTGTAGGCGAGCAGCGCCAGCGCGGCCGAGCCGACGCCGGCGCTGCGGCCGAGCCCCTTGGTGACGTAGGCGTAGAAGGCGCCGGTGTCGGTCACCGAACTGCTCATCGCCGCGTAGCCGACGCTGAACACCAGCAGGACGGCCGCGGCGATGAGGTAGGCCATCGGCGCTCCCGCGCCGTTGCCGATGGCGATCATCACGGGCAGCGAACCCGCCACCGCGGTGAGCGGCGCGGCCGCCGCGATGACCAGGAAGACGATGCCGGCAACACCGATCGAACCCCGGAGGGCCGATCGTGCGGGAGCCGACGTCGGATGGGTGGTGTCGACCATGTCGAGCTCTCCTGTCGGTTATGGTTCAACGAACGTAGAACCAAGAACTGTGATGGAGGCTACATCCGGGGTGCGCCCGCCGGAAGCCGAACGAGGGTCGGTAAAACCTTTACCCGGGTCCGAACCGAGCCAGGGAGATGTGATGCCACGACTGGTCGACCACGATGAGCGCCGCCGCGCCATCGTCGCCGCGGCCTGGCGGCTGCTCGCCACGCGGGGAGTCGACGGGATCAGCATGCGGGATCTCGCCGCGGAGGCCGGGTACACGAACGGGGCGCTCAGTCACTACTTCGCGGGTAAGGACGAGATCCTGCGCACCGCATACGAATACGTCATCGAGGCGACGAACGCCCGGATCGCGTCGGCGACCCGACGCCGCAGTGGCAGAGCGGCGCTGCGGGCCCTGTGTCGAGAACTGATGCCGATGACCGACGAGGCCACCCTCGAGGCTCGTATCGCCATGTCGCTGTGGCAGCGAGCGATGACCGACTCCGTGATGGCGGACGTCAACAACGCGGCGGTCGCGGAGTGGAAGTCGCAGATGACGCAGCTGTGGAACGAAGCGGTGGATGCGGGCGAGCTACCGGCCCGCGACATCGGCGTCGGGGTCGAACTGCTGATGACGACCATCTTCGGACTCCAGGTGACGGCCGTGCTGGACCCGGTGACCACGGCGCCCGCCGACCAGATCCGCCTGATGGACGCGATCCTCGACGGCTCGTCCTGACTCCTATCCGGACGAGCCGGTGGCGAGCGGCAGGGTCACGCGGACCGTGGTACCCGACGGTTCGTTGGGCAGGTAGCTGATGGTGCCGCCATGGCGTTCCACGATGTGCTCGGAGATGATCAGCCCGATTCCCGAACCATCCTGTTTGGACGAGAACGCACCTGATGCGAGCCGATCGGTGGGTGCGCCCGTCATGCCCCGCCCCTGGTCCCGGATCCACACCGACGCCAGTCCGTCGGCCTCGCCGGTCTGGATCGACAGCTCCTTGACCTCGGTCGTCGGCCGGACGATCTCGTCGAGCGCGTTGACGCAGAGGTTGATGATGACCTGACCGATGAGCACGTTCTCGCCCTGGACGGGCAGATACCGGTCGGGGATCTCGGCGTACACGCGCACCCCCTGTTCGGCCGCCCGCAGACGCACGAAATACAGACTCTCCTCGACGGTCTCGTTGAGGTCCATGAGCGTCGTCGTGCTCTCGATGCGTCGGACGTAGCGGCGGACCGACGCCACGATGTCGGCCGCGCGGTGGAGTTGCTTCTCGATCTGGTCGATCCCGTAGGCGAGGCTACGGGCATCGACCGTCTCGGCGGAGACACGGGCCTTCAATCCGCTGAGGTAATTGGTCGACGCCGCGAGCGGCTGGCCGAGTTCGTGGGCCAGGATCATCGCCATGTCGCCCATCGCGTGATAGCGGCTCAGGTACTGGAGATTGGCTTCCTGGTAGGCGTTGCGTCGTTCCCATTCGACCCGGTCGGTCACGTCGCGGACGGTCAGGACCCGCGACCGGATGCCGTCGTGGGCGACGATCTCGAGTTCACCTGCCAGCCACACGGTGCTGCCGTCGTCTTTGATGATCTCCTGCTGGATCTCCACCGAACCCGCACCGTCCGCCAGTCGTTCGACGACGGGATCACTGGTGAGTCGGGGTTCGCACCGCCCCAGGTCTTCCAGGTGGACGCCCGACAGTTCCGCGGGGGTGCGGCCGAACAGCTTCGCGGCCAGCGGTGAGATGTCGTCGATGCAGTTGTCGTCGTCGAGGACGACGATGCCGGCCGACGTATGGGTCATGATGCGCTGCAACGACTCCGACACCCAGGTGAGTTCCTCCTGCAACTCGACCTCCTCGGAGATGTTGCGGAACTCGACCATCACGACCGGCCCGTCCTCGCAGCGCACGAGGGTCGCGCGGGCGTCGGTGAGGAACTCGGTGCCGTCCTTCGCGCGATACTTCCACTGTTTGCGGCTCGACCCGTGGACCACCGCCGACTGCAGCCAGGCCACACCGACCTCCCGGCGGTACTGCCGTTCCTGGGCGCTCATGTGGTGCGCCTTGAGGGGCTTCAGCTCCTCGAGGGTGAATCCGAAGATGCGGCAGGCGGCCGGGTTCGCCCACAGGATGTTCTTCGAACTCGCCTCGTGGATGAGGATGCCGGTGCCGGTGTGGAGGATCATCTGCTCGAAGTCCCGGCGAGCGGGGAACATCGCCATCACCTCACCTTCGTCGAGTCCGGCATTCGCCCTCGCCACGATGCCATGCAGGTGACGACACGCAAGTAAGGAATTGCTTACCCGCGGCGCGGGAAATCCCGATACCGCGCCCGGCGCCGCGTCCATAGTGTCGATCTCGAGATCGAGAGTCGATTCCGAACGGAGACAATGATGACCGCGGAGAGCCTGACCGAACGGGTGTGTGCGGAACCGGTGGGGGCGGCGCGCGACGCAGCCTTCGATCATGCGCTCGACGTGCTCCGGGATCGTCGCGACGAGTTCAACTCGCAGCGGTACGTCCCCGCCGACTTCATCGCGCTGCTGAAACGCGCCGGCATGTACCGGGCGTCGACGCCCGCGGTGTTCGGGGGTGAGCCGATGGCCCCGTCGGACTTCATGGCGCTGGTCGAGCGCATCTCCGCCGTCGACCCGGCCACCGGGTGGGTGTCCAGCTTCGGATCGTCGCTGGTGTACTTCGCCGCACTGCCGGCCGAGACGCAACGGAAGATCTACGCGCACGGACCCGACATCGCCTATGCGGGCGGTCTGTTCCCGATGCAGGAAGCCCAGAAGGTCGACGGCGGCTATCTGTGCACCGGCGTCTGGCAGTTCGCGAGCGGGTGCCGCGGCGCCGACCTCATCGGCGTCGGCCTGGCCGGCGGACCCGAGACCGGTGGCAAACCGCTGACGGCACTGCTCGATCCGGCCGACGTGGAGATCGTCGAGAACTGGGATGTGGCCGGGATGAAGGCCACGGGCTCACATGCCGTGCGCGCCGATCGGGTGTTCGTGCCGGAGGAGATGACCTTCGTGCGCGGCGGCGTGCCGCAGATCGACGAACCGCTGACGCGCTATCCGGCGCTGGCGTACGCCGCGCAGGTGCTCGCCGTGGTGACCCTCGGCGCCGCCCGGGGCGCACTCGACTACGCGATCGAGGTCGGCGCCGCGCGGACCTCGATCACCGGGGGTGCCAGCAAGGGCAACCGGCCGGCGTACAAGAGCGGACTCGCGGTGGCCGAGGCCGAACTGCGCTCGGCGCGGGCGTTCTTCTACGAGAGCACCGATCGGGTGTGGGCCAAAGCCGTCGCGGGACAGCACATCTCGACCGACGACCAGGCGCTGCTGCGGTTGAGTGCCACGCACGCCGCGCATGTCGGGCGCAGCGTCGTGCTGCAGGTCTTCGATCTCGCGGGGACCGGCGCCATCTACGAGACCCACCCGCTCCAGCGGTTCCTGCAGGATGCCCTGGTGCCCGCCCAGCACGCCATGTTGCAGACCAACACCTACGAGGCCGCCGGAGCCCTTCTCCTCGGCCTCGACGCCGGGATCCCGAGCTTCCCCTGACCCCCACACATCAGCCCCGACATCACGACCCGAGGAGTGCATCGCCCATGACCGACGAACCGTTGCGCACGCTGTTCTGCGTGGGGAACAACCAGAACTTCTTCGACCTGCCCAAAGCCGACATCGGTCCGGTGTGGGAGGCGACGATGGAGTTCCTCACCGGGCTGAAGAACCTCGACGGCGTCGACATCATCGGCACCTTCGACGACGACGCCCACATGGTCGGGCCGTCGGACGGGTGGCCCTGGACGTTCTATGTCCTCGCCGACGTGCGCGACCAGCCCACGGTCAAGGCGGCCTGCAACCTGTTGCGCACCACCATGGTCGGCGAGTACGCGCTGTGGAAGTACTTCAAGGTCGAGGCGCGGATGGGCCGGGCCCTCACCATCCGCGACGACGTCGCCTCCTGAAGATCGCGCACCGACAGCCCCTCCTCGTGCCCCCAGGGCGCGATCGACACACGAAGGAACATCGATGA
Source organism: Gordonia sp. PvP123 (assembly GCF_040547295.1). Lineage (NCBI taxonomy): Bacteria > Bacillati > Actinomycetota > Actinomycetes > Mycobacteriales > Gordoniaceae > Gordonia > Gordonia sp. PvP123. The sequence continues at coordinate 434,822 of NZ_JBEPPN010000002.1, forward strand.
CCACCATCGAGCGGCCGACCCGCGGCTTCGCGGACCTCGCCGAGAAGGACCGCGTCGCCGGTCAGCTCTACACCGACCCCGAGATCTTCGCCGAGGAGATGCGCAAGATCTTCTACCGCACCTGGGTGTGGGTCGCCCACGAGAGCGAGGTCCCCGAGGCCGGCTCGTTCAAGACCACCCAGGTCGGTGACCAGCCGGTCATCGTGACCCGAGATCGCAAGGGCAACTTCAACACCCTGCTGAACCGGTGCCGGCACCGCGGGGCGACCGTGTGCGATCAGCGCAGCGGCAAGGCGAACGGGTTCACCTGCCCGTACCACAACTGGTCGTACACCCTGGATGGTCGACTCCGCGGCATCCCGTACCCGGACGGGTACGAGGGCGTCGTCGAGAAGAACGATTTCCCGCTGCAGAAGCTGCGCACCGAGAGCTACCTCGGCATGATCTTCGCGACGTTCAACACCGAGATCGAGCCGCTCGAGGACCACCTCGGCGACGCCAAGATCTGGATGGACCGATTCCTCAAGCAGTCGAACGGATTTCCGACCAAGGTCCTCGGCAGCCACAAGTTCCGGTTCAAGGGCAACTGGAAGATCCAGTTGGAGAACACGACCGACGGTTACCACTTCCCGATGGTGCACAAGTCGTGGATGGCCTCGGTCGACGCCGAGACCGCCAACATGATGTCGTTCATGGACGACCCGGCCGCGCAGACGCACGCACTCGGGAACGGGCACAGCGTCGCCATCATGGCGGCGGCGCATGCCGATCTCGACGTCGACGACGGCAACGAGGAGATCCAGCCGCGATTCCAGCATCTCGTCGACGAACTCACCGAGGCCGGCGAGAGTCCCGAACGCATCCGCCGGTACATGCGCTCCATGCACGGGTGCGGGTTCAACCTCAACATGTTCCCGAACATCGCGATGTCGTCGTCGTTCTTCCGTGTCCTGATCCCGATCAGCGTCGACGTCACCGAGGTCTGGCACATGGCCATCGGCATGGACGGCGGACCGGAGAGCATCAACCGGGAACGCCTGCGTATCCACGAACACTTCCAGGGCCCCTTCGGTTTCGGTAGCCCGGATGACGCGGAGGGGTGGGACCGGGTGCAGATCGGGGCCGGCGGCAATCCGAACATGCCGATCCTGGTCAATCGCGGGGAGAACCGCGAATACACGACCGAGGAAGGCTGGCCCACTTCGCATGTCACCGACGAGACCGGGATGCGGGAGTCCTACGGCATGTGGAAGAGGATGATGAGCGATGACTGAACTGCACACCTTCGACGACCCGCGCGTCCTGCGTGCGATCGCGCTCGTGTGGAAGGAGGCCGAACTCCTCGACGCCAAGGACTATCCGGCGTGGGAGGCCCTCTACACCGACGACGCGCACTATGTCATCCCGATCGACCCCGACACCGAGGACTTCGACTCGTCGCTGAACATGGTCTACGACGACAAGCGGATGCGCCGGTTGCGCGTCGAGCGGATGATGCAGGGATATGCGCCGTCGGCTGTCGCGGCGGCCCGGACGGTCCGGATCGTCTCCCGATTCACGGTGTCCGATGTCAGCGACGACACCGTCATCCTGCGCTCGGCGCAGATCCTCAACGCGTTCAAGCGTGACACCTTCTCGACGATCGGCGCCGAGCTCACCCACACCATCGAGCTCGGACCCGACGGGACCGACCGGATCAGCCTGAAGGTGGCCCGCCTCATCGACAGTGAGGACGCGGTCAGCGCCTCGGGATACCTGGTGTGAGGGCGGTGGTGGACATGAGCTCGACCACCAAGGGGATAGCGGTCGTCACCGGAGCCGCCGGCGGAATGGGTTCGTTCATCGCCCGGCGGTTGCACCGGGACGGTCATCGCGTCCTGCTCACCGACATCGCACTCGACGCGGCGCAGCGGATCGCCGAGGAACTCTCGCCCGACGGGTCGACCGCGCAGGCGGCAGTCCTCGACGTCGCGCACCGCCAGAACTTCGTCGACGCACTCGCGCACGTGCAGTCGGTGTGGGGCACACCGACGATCGTGGTCAACAACGCCGCACTCACCCAGGCCGCCGATCTCATGACGTTGGACGAGCCGGATTTCAACCGGGTGCTGAACACGAACGTCAACAGCATCTTCTTCGGCTGCCAGGTCTTCGGTGCCGCGATGGCCGACGAGGGCTACGGCCGCATCGTCAACATGGCCTCGCTGGCCGGTCAGAACGGCGGGACCGCCACCGGCGCCCACTACGCGACGTCGAAGGGTGCGATCCTCACGGTCACCAAGATCTTCGCGAAAGAACTTGCGGCGCGCGGTGTCACGGTCAACGCCATCGCGCCGGGACCCCACGACCTGCCCGTCGTGAAAGCCACCGTGCCGCCGGAGAAACTCGACGCCGTGATCGCCGGGATACCCGTCGGCAAACTGGGCAGCCCCGACTTCATCGGGGACGTGGTCGGCCTGCTGACCGCCGAGAACGCCTTCTTCGTCACCGGCGCGTGCTGGGACGTCAACGGCGGGCTCTTCGTCCGCTGACCGCACCGCCGAACCCACCGTCACCACCAGGAGCACTCCCATGGCCCTCACCGACGTCGTCGTCTCCGCGATCGTCCAGGAGACCCCGAGCATCAAGACCTTCTACCTGTCGAAGCCGGATGGTTCGACGATGGGGGAGTACACGCCGGGTGCGCACATCGACGTCGTCGGGCCGACCGCCATCACCCGGCAGTACTCACTGTGTAGTCGTCCCGACGGCCGGGAGTCGTTCGCTGTGGCGGTCAAGCGCGAGGACCAGTCCCGCGGTGGGTCGGCGGCTCTGCACGAGTTGCGTGTCGGTGACCGGTTGCAGATCAGCGAACCACGCAATCTGCTCGGGATCGACACCACGGCAACGCATCACGTCTTGGTGGCCGCCGGCATCGGGATCACCCCGATGTTGAGCATGGCGCGGTACATGGACGTACACGGCATCAGCTTCGAGCTGCACTACTTCGCCCGTACGGCGGAGGAGGCGGCATTCCTGCCGCTGCTGCGCGAACGCTGCCCGGAGAAGCTGCACGCGCACGTCGGCGTGGGTCGTGAGGCCCACGGACCGATCCTGGCCACCGCGCTGGAATCGGCGCCGCAGCACTCGCACGTCTACGTCTGCGGACCGGACGGTTTCATGACCAAGGTCCGGGAACTGGCCGAGCGTTTCGTCCCGGCGGATGCGGTCCACTTCGAGAACTTCCACGCCACCGATCAGCCGGATGCGTCGGCGAACTCCGCGTTCGACGTCGAGCTCGACGGCGAGACCTATCACGTCCCGGCCGACCGGAGCATCGTCGAGGTCCTCGAGGACAACGGTTGCGATGTCGACACCTCGTGTCAGGAGGGCATCTGCGGCACCTGCATCATGCAGGTCCTGTCCGGTGAGCCCGAGCACCGCGACAACGTCCTGACCAAGGCCGAGCGGGAGTCCGGAGAGGTCATCGCGGTGTGCGTCTCACGGACCACCGGCGACAAGCTCGTGCTCGACTACTACTGAGCCGCAGGTCTACGGGCCGGTCGGCACCGCGACGTCGAATCGCAGGATGTCCCGGACGAGCGTGCTGATGCTGTCGGCATCGGTTTTGCTCTTGATGCGAGCCCGATGGACGTCCACCGTCTTGACACTCATGTCGAGCCGGCGGGCGATGTTCTGGCTGGGCAGCCCCTCGACCACCAGCGCAAGGATCTCCCGCTCACGCGGGGTGAGCAGTGCGACCTTCGATTCGACCCATCGCTTCTGCTCGTGGGTGCGGAAACGCTCGACGGCCTTCTCCATGCCCGCCTGGACCGCGTCGAGCAATCGTTGGGGGTCGTAGGGCTTCTCCAGGAAGTCCATCGCGCCGGCCTGCAGCGTGGACACCGACATCCGGATGTCGCCGTGGGCGGAGACGAAGATGATGGCGACATGGGGCGCGAACTCGTTGAGCTTCTCCTGTAGGCGTGGACCGCTCATGGTCGGCATGCGGACATCGAGGACGATGCATGCGGGGCTGTCCCCGGAGTATTGGGCGAGGAAATCGTCGGCACTGTGGCAGATGCGCGGCGAGATCCCGATGCTGCCGAGAAGCCAGTCGACCGATTCACACAGTTCGGGGTCGTCGTCGACGACGTACACCGTTGCGGTCACATCTGCTGCCGTCATACCCACGCCGCGTCTGCCGTCCAGTAGTTCATGCCGACGGCACTGACCTGGTGCCGCCACTCCGAGGTCCGGTTCAGCCAGGGCTCCTCGCGCCGGACCGACTCGTCGGCGGCCTCCGGACCGTCGGCTTCGACGGTCCAGTGCACCCAGTTGACCTCCCGGCCGTGCTCGTCGTGCACGAACAGGTCGACGTGATGCCAGCCGTAGTTGAAGGTGTCCTCGTAGCAGGTGAGGAACATCCGGTGATGTGTCTCGGGACGGGGTTTGATCGTCATGGCAGATCTTCTCTCTTCCAACCGGACTCAGGCCGGAACGACCGGATGCGACCGGAGCTCGGTCTCGAGCACCGCGGCGACCTCGAACAGCGCCGACTCTCGGCCGGGCAGCCCGATCACCTGGAGGCCCAGGGGCATCCCGGCGTCGGTGGTGGCACCGGGCACGACGACGACCGGGCACCCGAGGAGCTGCCACGGACGGCTCAGCACGGGCGAACCGGTGGCTGCGAGACCGTGCGGCGCCGGGCCGGGCGCGGCGGGGCCGACGATCACGGTGTGATCGCCGAGCGCCTCGGCGAGGAGATCACGGGAACGGTCACGGCGGATGAGGGCGGCCGCGTGCTCGTCGACGCCGACCGCGCGCCCGGCGTCGACGAGTTCGCGCAGTTGCGGGCTGAGTGCGGTCCCGTGTTCCCGGACGACGCCGTCCAGCGTGCCGGCCGCCTCATGGGACATGACCGTGCCGTGGTCGTCGGCCAGGGTGCGTACATGATCGTCGTACTCGAGCGCCCGGGTCTCGACGCCGGCACCGCCGAGCAGCCCCGGCAATCGATTGATCAACTCCGACATCGCGGGGTGGATCGGGTGCAGATCGCTGCCGCCCCACACCACCACGGTCCGGACGGTGGAGCGCCCCGGGACCATCGGCGAGCGACCCGAGAAGGCGGAGTACACATACTGCAGGTCGGCGATGTCCCGTGTCAGGATGCCCAACGAATCCAGCGACTCGCTGAGGCCGGTGACCCCGGACAGGTCTGTCGAGCCGTGGGCGAGGACCAGGCCCGCCGCACCGCAGTACGCGGCCGGACGCGTGAGTGAACCCGCGGTCTGTGTGCCGAGCGCCATCGGGATGACACCTGCTCCGACGGCGGCCGCCGACCCGCTCGACGACCCGCCCGGAGTGTGCTCGCGCTGATGCGGGTTCCGTGTCGGCCCGGGCGAGAAGTAGCCGAACTCGGTCGTGACCGTCTTGCCCTGGACCACTGCCCCCAGATCGCGAAACCGGCTGACACAGGGCGCATCCGACGATACGGGAGACGACGAGGTGATGGTCGAACCGGCGCGGGTCGGCAGACCGGAGACGTCGATGAGGTCCTTGACTCCGAGGGAGACACCCCGCAGGGGTCGACGACCCGGCATCGAATCCTGGCGGCGGGCGTCGTCGACGACGGCCGGGGACAGCCCGACCCACGCGCGCAGGTCGGCGTCGGTGCGAACGATCTCCTCACGAACCTGTTGCGCGAGGACCTCCGCCGACACCACCTTCTCGTGGACCGCGGTCGCCTGCTCACTGATGGGCTGTTTCCAGTAGGCCGAGCTCACCGTTCCTCCTTCTTTCTGGCACCAGTCTGCCCTGTCCCGCATCACGGCGACAGTAAAGATTTCCCTCGTATCGCCGTAGGCGCGCGTGCCCATAACGTCGATGTCAGCCCTCGAAATCCAGGCGTCATCTCAGCCCGACAGCCCAAGGAAACGCAATGACCATCAGAGAATCCGAGGTGACGACGTCGTCGTCATCACCCACCCCCGATCGACGAATCGACTTCAGCCGCATGTCGAGACGGGCGTGGATCGTCACCGGCATGCTGGTGCTGTTCCAGATCATCGCCTTCGCCGACAAGGCGGTCCTCGGTCTGGTCTCGGCCGACGCGATGCCCGAACTCGGCCTGACACCAACCGAATTCGGATTCATCGGTAGTGCTTTCTTCTTCCTGTACGCGATCGTCTCGGTCATCACCGGGTTCCTGGCATCGAAGATCTCGGTGAAATGGATCCTCTTCGCGATGGGCGTCACGTGGGCGGTCCTCCAGTTCCCGATGCTCCTCGGCGGCGGTGCCGCCGTCCTCCTCGTGACCCGCATCGTGCTCGGTGGTGCGGAGGGCCCGGCCACCGCCATGTCGCTCACCTCCGCGCACACCTGGTTCTCGCCGACACGACGTGCGCTGCCGTCGAACCTCATCGCCGCCGGGTCCACCCTGGGACCGGTCCTCGCCGCACCGTTGCTCGCCTGGGTCATCGCCGTGTGGGGTTGGCGGTGGGCGTTCGGTGTTCTCGGGATCATCGGTCTGGTGTGGGTGATCGCGTGGTGGGCGATCGGCGCGGACGGTCCCTACCGGCCCAAGAAGACCACATCGCCCGATGAGCCGGCACTCGACGCCGGCGAGACCGGCACGAAGGAGGTCGCGACCTCCGCGGTCGACGAGCAGAAGCCGGTCGTGATCTGGCGGGCGTTGCTCAGCGTGGCCTTCCTGTCCGCCGTGATCGGCGGGGCGTCGAACTTCTGGGTCCAGGGTTTCCTGACGACCTGGCTGCCCCAGTACCTCGGTACCGTCGTCGGGCTCTCGCTCGGTGAGGTGGGCGCGATGACGACCGTGCCGTGGGTGGTCGGAGCGCTCGTGTTGCTCGGCCTGGGTGCGCTCGGGCATCGGATGATGCGGCGCGGGAGTTCGGCCCATCTGGCGATCGCCGTACCGTTCGGCTGCGCCGCGGTGTTGGCGGGCCTGTCCTTCATCGCGATCCAGGCGACGTCGGGGATCACCGCGGTGGCACTCCTGTGCCTCGCCGGCGGATGCAGTCTGGCGTTCCCGATGACCGCCACCGCGATCGGTTACGCGGTCGGCGCCCGGCAGCGGCCCATCCTGATGGCGACCCTCGGCGGTGTGGCGTCGTTCGGCGCGGTGATCTCACCGATCCTCGTCGGATGGCTGATGACCGACGCCGGGTACGTCTCACCGCCGAAGGGTGAGAAGCCCAGCGCGGAGATGGCCGGGAACATGGCCGACGGCGTGCATCAGGCCTTCACCATCACCGGGATCGTCCTGCTCGTCGGTGGCGCACTCTGCATCGCCTTCCTGCGGCCGGAGCGACTCGGTGCCACTTTGCAGAAGCGTTACGTCAAGGAATCGGCCGACTCCCCGGCCGCCTGACTGCCGCGACGAACCGATCTGAGGAGAAGCGATGTCCGACAATGTGATCAGCGCCATCGACCCGAGCATCTTCCGAAATGTGATGGGGCATTATCCCACCGGCGTGGTGGTGGTGACCGGACGCGGCGACGACGGGTCGGTGCTGGCCATGGTCGTCGGGACCTTCAGCTCGGTCTCGATGGACCCGCCGCTGGTCTCCTTCATGCCGATGAAGACCTCGCGCACCTTCGAGAAGATGCGGCGCTGCGAGTCGTTGTGCATCAACATCCTCGGTGGTGAGCAGGAGGACGTCGTGCTCACGGTCGCGCAGCGGTGGGAGAACAAGCTCGAGGGCATCGAGTGGTTCCCGTCGCCGTCCGGGGACCCGGTGCTGGCCGACTCCGTGGCCTGGATCGACACCCGCATCCGCAACGTGGTCGAGGCGGGCGATCACTGGATCGCGCTCTGCGAGGTCCTGGACCTGGCCGTGACGAACCCCGTGTCACCGCTCATCTTCTTCCAGGGTGGCTACGGCAGCTTCGTGTCCACGTCGCTGATGGCCCGGATGGACCACGAGATCCTGCCGACGATCCACGCCGCGCACGCGGCCCGCCCGCAGGTCGAGGCCCTGGCCACGTCCGTTCGATGCGAGGTGTCGGTCCTCACGGCCGTGAGCCGCGATGAGATGGCCGTGGTCCTCTCGGCCACCGCGCCGGGCGTCGACCGGGGAGAGGGTCTGGCATACCGCATTCCGATGGTGCCGCCGATCGGTGACACCTATGTCTTCGATCAGGACGACGAGACCCGCGAGCGGTGGCTGGCGAAACTCCGCGACGCCGACGACGATGTGCGACAACTGCATCGCGACCGGCTCGACTTCGTCCGGCAGCATGGTTATCTTGTGTCCTTCCTGCCCGAGGAGGGCTCGACCGCCTACGAGGAGATGCGGGCGGCGACGAAGTCCTATGAACGGGGCCGGTTGACGCCGTCGCAGGAACGTGAGATCTGCGCGTCCATCGGGAAATCGCCTGTCGACTACCGCATTCGGGACGTGCGGTCCGATCAGACGTACGACGTCGGCTCCCTCGTGCTGCCGATCCGGGATGCCCGCGGCGGCTATTCGATGACGCTCCGGCTGTCGCAGCTGCCGCCCGGTGTGACCGGGGCACAGCTCCAGACGTGGATCGAGCAGGCCCGCGCCGTGGCGGAGGTGCTCGGGCGATGACCGATGTGGACACCGACGCCCGGATCGCGGAACTTGTGGCGCGGGTCGAGACGCTCGAGGCCGAAGCCGACATCCGCCGGATTCAGGCGCGATACATGTTCCTGTGTGACACTCCGTGTCCCGAACCCGGTCTCGCGGACGACGCGGCGCGCATCGAACGCATCGTCGACCTCTACACCGACGACGCGGTGTGGGAGGGGGTCGGGGAGTACTACGACGGACAGTTCGGCCGTGCCGAGGGCAAGCAGGCGATCCGTGAGCATTTCCGTCGCTTCTGGGGAGAGAAACGGGACCCCGCGCTGTTGCTCAATGCGCACTACCTCACGTCGGAGCAGATCCGGGTCGACGGTGATGACGCGGAGGGGCAGTGGATTCACATGCAGCCGTGGCTGTTCGCCGACGGAACCGCGCTCCTTCGGTCGAGTCGGTTGAACAACGCCTTCCGCAAGGACGACGGTCGCTGGCGGATCACCCGAACCCGCACCGAGAACGTCTTCATCGCACCGCTGCCCACCGGATTCGCCGAGAGCTACCCGTCGTCGTCGGTGTTGATGGGCTGAGTCGTTCGAGGGTGCGGCGTTCGTGTCGGTCGCGTCGCATGCGCTGCGACTGGGTGCGCAGATCGGTCGCGACCGCGCGTGAGGACGCCCGCCGGGCTGCGTTGTAGACCAGTCCCGGCAGCGCAGACATGGGCAGCATCGCCGCAGGCGGCGTCGTCCGGTTGTAGATGTCCCCGAGTGTCGCGGCGTACCCGGGTCGATCACGGGCCCGGCGATTGACCTCGTACTCGAGCGGCGACGGTGGGGTGCCGGCCGCCAAGAAGTTCGTCCACTGATAGATCTCGACACACTCTTGCTCGCGACGTCTCGCCCAGGCCGCGGTGGCCATGTCGACGGCGTCGGGGTCGGGGTCGCGGTTTCGCAGGATGGGCGCGAGGTCTTCGCCGAGCAGGCGGCCGTACCGGTAGGCATCTCGGATGCCCTGTGCGGTGACGGGATCCTTGAAGTGTCCGGCGTCGCCGGGCAGCGCCCAGCCCGGCCCGCTCGATCGGCGGAAGTAGGACTCGATGCCGGTGCACGAACGGACGCGGGAGGTCATCTCCGCCTCTTCGAGGCGGCGTGCGAGTCCGGGTAGCGCGGCGACACCCGCCAGGTAGGCGTCGGTCGCCTTCCGGCCGCGGAACTCGCTGTCCATTCCGATCGGCGGCTGGAGGAGGCAGAGCGTCTGGCCGCCGTCGCAGGGGAAGGCGGTCCCGAGGAGGGCGCCGACGCGCCACTGGGAGGCGATGTGGCGCAGCTCGGTTCGGGGGTCCGTCCAGTACGCGAAGTAGCAGGACCGACCGCTCGGTGAAGAGATCAGCGGGATCTCGGCCCTCGCTTCGCGGGCAACCATGCTCTTGCGACCGTCCGCGCCGACCACGATCGGGGCGACGGCACGGTGTTCGCGATCGTCGTCATCGGTGTAGACGACGCCCACGGCGCGGCCGTCCTTCCAGATCAACGACGTTGCGCGACATGGTTGTCGGAAGTCGGCGCCGGCGGCGATCGCGGTTCGTTGGAGGGCGGCGTCGAGGTGCGCGCGACGCAGGCACATCGCGTAGTCGATGCCCGAGACCGGTGAATAAGTGGTGCGCCAGCCGATCTCGTCGAGGACGGCCTCGGCGATCGGGAGACGCGGTGCGCCCGCGTCCTCGACGGCGGGCAGGGCGCCGAGCGCGTGGATCTCGGCCATGGTCGACGGCCAGAGCAGGTGCGTCGAGAGGGTGTCGGACGGAAAGCGGGCCGAATCGATGAGCAGGACACGTGATCCCCTGGTGGCCAGTGCGATTGCCGTTGCCGCGCCGGCGCACCGGGCACCGACGATGACGGCGTCGAAGTGCTCGGTTCGGATGCTCATCGCGAACTCTCCATCCCTCAGCTCGTCACATGGACACATGAGACGATATCCGTGCGGCGTCTCGCCGCGTGGCGGTTTCACGTGATCGCACCCGGTGGTCGTGGCTTGGCTGTCATCGAGGTCGAGACCATCGGTGGGAGGGTGGCGAGAATCGAGATGGGCGCATGACTTCGAGCACCGTGGCGGAGTTGTTCTGACCGGCGGTGCTCGGGAGCCTGGTGTCTAGAAGGGTGGTGGGTTGGCGTCGTTCCAGCGCTGTTCGGCGCGTTGCTGGCGCCGGAAGTCGCTGTTGCGCAGTTCGTTCAGCCGTGCACGGGCGGGGTGGTCGGGTGGCCGTCTCGGGGTGAGTTTGTTGAACAGGTCGCGTCCGCTGAAGGCGTTGCCGACGAACATGTGCCCGGTGGGTGTGGTGAACCACGCGGTGAGGAATTCGTCCTGGTGGTCCTGCCAGCTGGTGAAGGTCTTGATGCGGTGGTGGAACCGGCACAGCGGTTTCAGATTCCGCGCATCGGTCGGCCCGCCGCGTCGTGGGTCGGTGTGGTCGAACGGGTCGGTGTGATCGAGATCGATCTGCCAGACCGGGGCGTTGCAGCCCGGGAAGGCGCAGCACAGTTCTCCTGCACGCACCAACGCCTGCAGCTTCTTCGATGGGGTGTATCGCGTCGAAGATCTGTCGGCCTCGGGTGCGACCGGTGCTGGTGCGGTTTCCGGTTCGGCAGGTGTGGGTTGGATGTAGGTGCGGCGGGCTTCGGCGAGCAGCGTTCGGGCGGTGTCGGAGTCGATGATGCCGTGCCTGTCGAGGAAGGCGGGGTCGTCGTCGAGTCCGATCAGGGTCGACAGGTTCACCACGATGTGAAACGTTGCGCGCGGAGCCTGCGACGGCGACGGCGAAACGGTCGGCTCCTGCGGGTCGGCGACAACCGCGTCGATGGCCGGGACGTCGGCGGGGGTGTCGAGGTCGCCGCTGGTCTCATCAAAGTCCTGCACCACCGTGGTGGTGCAGGCTTCGTTTGCGGCAGTGGCGCAGTCGTGGCACAGACAGGCGATTGCGGATTCGCTGCGGGCGAGTGCTTTGAGCGCGTCGGCGCGGCGCATGGGCAGGGTTCGCGGGTCACCGGCGTGTACCGCGTTGGCCATCGACGACAGGCGGGCGTTGAACTCGGCGGCGTCGGCGTCGGGCAGGGTGCCCGTGATCCGGGATTGCCCGGGCGTGAACCGATCGGGGGTGACCGTGACCTTGCGGTCACCCTTGACCCGCTCTTTGCGTCGGCGGATTGCGTCGGGCGCCCACTTTGCGACGATCGAGTCGACCATGGCGGTGAACCGTGCGGTCGACATCGGTGCGCGGGCGAAGATCGCCTCGGCCAGATGCGCGTCCACGGTCTGCATTTCTTCGTCATCGGTGATCAGATCGGTGCGCTTGAGGGCGATGAGGAAGCGGCGCTTGTCGATGCGGCCGCATGCCAGGGCGTGTCCGGTGAACGCGAGCCTGTACCTCAGTGCGTCACCGGCTTCGATGAGGTCTTTCGCCTCGGCCGGTGTCACCGTGAGGGTCGCGCCGACTTCGGCGATGGCCTGTTCGAGGCCGGTCGGACCGAACTGCTCATACGGGTTCTCCCCGGCGGCCACGCGTGCCGACAGGGCGTCGAAGGCTTCGATGGAGTCGAGTTCGCCGGTGTGCACCTCGGCGCGCCGCTGGGTGTAGTCCATTTCGCGTTCGTCGTGAATGAGACTGGCAACGGTCATCATTCGATGCGCAGACGCGGCCGCCAGGCCGGCGCAATGATTCAGGACCTCGACGAGTTCGGCGGCGGAGAGTTCATTGTCGGGACGAAGGCGCGGTTCGACGGAATGCTGTGATGGGTCCACCGCTGTGGATCCGGCCCCCGCCCCCGATGACATGACTCCACAATACCCGAACATACGTTCGAGTCAAGGGCTGATTCTCAACCTCTCCGACTCTCGTGCAAATGGAACCACGACACACCGACAGGTTGGAGGGTGGTCACAATGACTACGCAGCTGCTATGCAGACTCCACGGACCCGCTCGCGGTGCCATCATGGTGAGGCTACAATCGGCAACTCGTAATCCAGTGTCAGGCGGGAGGTGGAGTACAGCATGGCCACCATCGGCGATCCCCGCTTTGAGGCAGGCATTCTCACGATGAGCGACGCGGCTCGTTATCTCGCCATCAGTCAGCAGACGTTCCACCGCTGGGCGAAAGGCTACGACCGCGGGGAACCCCTCCTTCATGTGGTCGACGCGCCCCGGCGCAAGGCGAACGTGTCATTTATCGCCCTGACCGAGGCCTATGTCCTCGACGCCCTGCGAAACGCAGGTGTCCACGTCCGAAAGATTCGTCCTGCGCTCGAGCAGCTTCAACGGGACTTCGGCCGTGATTATGTACTGACAGCGCCGAATCTGGCCACAGACGGCGTTGATGTCCTATGGGACTTCGCCAAGACCCGAGCCGGTGCCGGGCTCATCGAAGCGCGATCCGGGCAGAACGTCATCCGCGAGATCGTTCAGGACTACATCTCCTACGTCAGTTGGGACGGTGAGCATCCGAACCGTCTGCAACTACGCGAGTGGGAACCAGACAAGGTCATCGTCGACCCGAATGTTGCCTTTGGGCAGCCGCGATTCGGCACATCAGGCCCCCGTCTGGCGGACGTCGCTGCGATGCTGAAAGCCGGAGAGGACGGGGAGGTCGTTGCCGAGGAGTTCAACATCTCCCGACCCCAGGTTCGAACCGCCGCTCGCGTCCTCCTGGGCCGCACCGCCTGAGTTCTATCTGGACGAGAACATCGCCGGCAAGACCTTGCGGCGAACGATCCAAGAGCTCGGCTACACAGTCCATACCCCGGCCGCGCTCTACGGAACCCGCGCAGCAGCGGAAGGGACGCCGGATGAACGCTGGCTCCGTGATGTCGGTCGGAACGGATGGGCGGCAATCGGTCGGGATACCACAATCCTCGTCACGCCCTCGGAGCTCCAGGCCTACAAGCGAGCTCGCATTCACCTGTTTCTCTTTCATGGTGAGGCGACCAGGCAGCAGCTGATTGACGCCCTCCACGCGAACTTGCGCGATATCTGTACTCACTGCATGAGTGGGACCCCTTCTGTCTGGCGCGTCTTCGGTGACCCGCGCCCGCGCCTTGAGCAGTTGATGTAACGGACGCCCCCACGCGTCACCCAATCCACGGTCGGCGACACCACTCGGGTTCTGGAGGCGTAGGTCAGAAGTGTCGGCGGGGCGGGCCGATTCGAATGAGGCGCGGGTCCTGCGTGAACTCGCGTACCTCGAACGCCCGGTCGATCTCTTCGGCGAAGCGGTCACGAACCAGCGAACCGCTTCTGTCGAATCCGATCCGGTACTGCGTCAACGTGGTTGTGAATTTCCAGACCGCCATCTCGTCGACATCTGTGGACACAGAGTCTTCGCACCGAATGCAGTCCTCGGCTTCATCGCTGTCCGGATCGTCGGCGTGTGCCTCACACGGCTCCCATTCCGAAGTGACGAGCGAACCCGGGCTCCACAGGGAGCCTTCCGTCGGTGGCCACTCGACCGCAAACCACTCGCCGGGCGAGACGCCGTACGTGTTCACTGCCGTGTCGAGGGCGGCCTTGCGGTGAGCTTCGGTCCAAGTCACTTGTGGCGGGACCGCTACGTCTTCGATGGGATCAAATCCGCAGTAGTCGTCGGGATCGCCGAGCAATTCCGAATCCACCATCTCACTCCCAGATGTCTCCGCTGCAGGCGATGTTGATTCGCTTGTGAGAGGGGGGAGTTCCGCGGCCAGGTATGCCGAGGAGTTCATTCGCTCGTGAATTGATGTCGCTGGGATCCGCGAAACAAGCTCGTCGACCACTACTTGGTCTGCTTCGTCGAGCACTGCCGACAACAGGCGCAGGGCATGTTTCCCGTCGGGTGGTGAGGTTTCTGATGCTCGCGAGTCCCAGAGGTCGGCGGCGATCTGCTTGTGCCGCTCGATCATCTCCGATACGCAAGCGTTCACGTCCTCCACCGACGTCAGATCGGGGAGCAAAGACTGCTCTTGCAAATCAGAGATCATACGCATGAACCGGTCTCGCGCATCCGCGGTCCAGTCGACCCAGCGCTCAGTCATCGCTACCTTCCTGGATGTTATCTGCGGCGAACCGTGGAGCCATCATCTCCATCTGCTCGAACACGGTGGTGATGGCGGCCGGCTGTTTGTCCGGTGGGTACTTGTACTTCACCAGCAGTCGTTTGATGGATGACCGCAACTTGGCTCGCACGTCGTCCCGGACAGTCCAGTCGAATTTCGTGTCGCGCTGCATGATTCGTACGAGGTCGCGCGCGATCTGTGCCAAGATCTCGTCGCCCTGGAACTCGACGGCCGATTCGTTGGTGGCCACCGCGTCGTAGAACGCGAGTTCGTCCTCGCTGAGGGCAGGGGAGAAGCGTCGGCCACGATGCCCCTCGGCCGCCACCTCCTTGGCCATCTCGATGAGTTCGGCGATCACCTCGGCAGACGTGATCTGCTGGTTGGTGTAGCGGTTCATGAGTTCGGTGATCCGCTCCGAGAAGTCTCGCTGACGCACAACGTTGTTGCGGGTGGCCCGAGCCGACTCCTCGGTCAGGGTCGCGCGGAGTGCTTCGATCGCGAGGTGCGGATTGGTTGCCGCCTTGGCCTTGGTCTCGAAGTCGGGACCGAGATCGGAGAGCGACGGCTTCGGGAGGCCGGCGGCATCGTAGATGTTTACGATCTCACCCGTTGCAGTCGACTTCGCCACCAGCGACGACAAGAGGCGTTTGATCTCCTCCGGGATCGGGCGGCCCTCGGCCTGTCGATCGGCAGCGTCGAACTTGCCCATCCACACCCGGACTTCTTCGTAGAACTGCACTGTCGGGCGCAGTTGCTCGAGTGTGTCCTTGCCGCCGGCGAGAGCCCACGCCTTGGCCAGGCTTGCGGCCAGAGTCCGGTATCGGCCCCCGAGCGTCTCCTCGCCCTCCGGGACATCGTTGCCCGGTGTCTCGGGCGACCGAAGATGCTCTGTCAGTCCGATCGCTGCGCGCATCCAACCCCGATCGGCCTCTTTCGCCTTCTCCCGCCAGTTGTATCCAGCGCACAGAGTGTCCAGCTGAGAGATCAATTCCTGTGTCAGTGCGACTGCTTCGTCCACGTTGCGGCCGACCGGCTGACTGGCCTGATCGGTCTCGGTGTACTCCGCCAACGCTTGCTGCAGGTTGTCCGCGAGGGGCGCGTATGCGACCAGCAAGCCGGACGGTTTTCCTCGGAACGTCCGGTTCACTCGCGCCAACGTCTGCATGAGCAACGCGCCCTTGAGTGGCCGATCGAGGTACAGCGTGTGCAGGGGTGGGGCGTCGAAGCCGGTGAGCATCATGTCCTTGACGATGACGATCTGCAACTCGTCGTCGGGGTCCTTCAGGCGCTTTTGGATGATCTTGTTCTGGGCGTCGCGTCGAACATGTTTCGCGACGAGTCCCTGATCCTTCGCGGTGCCGGAGTAGACCACCTTGATGGCGCCCTTGTCGACGGACTCGTCATGCCATTCCGGGCGGATGGCGACGATCTCCTCGTACAGGCGGGCCGCGATGTCGCGGGTGGCGGCGACGATGAAGGCCTTACCGGGTGTGGAGATGAAGGTCTCCAAAGATGCCGAACGGCCGTCCCAATGCGTGACGATGTCTGCCGCGAGCGCCTTGACCCGCTCGGGTGCGCCGTACACCGCATTGATGACGGCCACCGACTTCTCGATCTGCGCACGCTCGGCGTCGTCGAGACCTCTGGTCGCCTCGTCGGCGGCGTGGTCGAGGTCGTCCTCGGTCACCTCGTCGGCGAGGCTCACCTTGATCAGCCGCGGCTCGAAGTAGACCGGCACGGTGGCGCCGTCGTCGACGGCGCGGGTGAGGTCGTAGATGTCGATGTAGGGGCCGAACACCTCGCGAGTGTTGCGCTCCGCGAACGAGATCGGAGTGCCGGTGAAGGCGATGAGGGTGGCGTTGGGAACCGCGTCGGCGAGATGACGGGCATAACCGTCGAGATCGTCGTAGTGGCTGCGGTGCGCTTCGTCGACCACGACGATCACGTTGCGTCGGTCGGTCAGCAGCGGGTGGTCGGCGCCGGCGTCCCGTTCGGCCTGCGTACGGCTGAACTTCTGGAGCGTCGTGAAGTAGATGCCACCGGTGGTGCGATTCGTCAGCTCGTCGCGCAGTTGCTCGCGCGAAGTCACTTTGACCGGAGATTCGTCGAGCAGCTCGGAACGGTTGAACGTCTCGAAGAGTTGCCCGTCGAGCTCGGTGCGGTCGGTGACCACAACGATCGTCGGGTTCTTGAGCTTGGGCTGTCGCGCTACGAGGTGGGCGTACAGCTCCATCTCCATGGACTTGCCCGAACCCTGTGTGTGCCAGACGACGCCGGCCTTGCCGTTGCTCTCGGCCGCGGCAACCGTGTTCCCGACTGCTTTGGTGACCGCAAAGTACTGGTGAGGCTTGGCGATTCGCTTCACGTAACCGTCGGCGCCGGAGTCGAAGGCGGTGAAGTTGCGTTGGATCTGCAGGAATCTCTCGGAGTTGAAGACCCCGTCGATGAGGTACTCGAGTTCGAGCCCCATCTTGTCCGGGTCGGTGGGGTGGCCGGTGGTGATCGGCTTGCCGTCCTCGTCGACGTTCCATGGCGCATAGTGCTCCAGCGGTGTGAACGGGGTTCCGTACCGAGCCGTGATTCCGTCGCTGATGACCGACACCACGGCAAAGCGGAACACCATCGGGAACTCGCGCAGGTAGGTCCCCAATTGCGCATGGGCGGAAGCGAGATCCGCGTGCGCCGAGCCGGCCTGCTTCAGTTCGAAGAACACAACTGGCAGCCCGTTCAGATAGAGGACCACGTCGAAACGACGCTGGTGCTCCGAGTTTCGGACGGTGACCTGCTGAACGGCGAGCAACTCGTTGTCTTCCGGGCGCGGCCCGACCAGCCTGATGGTGGGGGTCTGCTCGAGCCCCTCGTGATCGACGTAGCTGATACCCCGGTACCCCTTGACGAGAATCTCGTGCAGTCGATGGTTCTCGGCGAGCGGATCCCCCGACTCGGGAGCCAGGATGGCCGCTCGTGCCTGCACGAGATACTCGTAGGGAACCCCGGGATTCAGGTCCCTCATCTTTGCGAGCAGCCGCTCGGGCAGGACGATGTCGTCCCACCGCGTGCGACCGTTCTCTTTGCCCGGCGCAATGTCCGTGCCTGTCAGCGGTTGCCACTCCTGCTCGGCCAACCACTCGAGCGCCAAAGTCTCCCACTCGGCTTCGCTGAATGTGCTCATCATGTGATCCTTGGGTCTGGTTCTCTCGGTGGTTGGGCGAGTTGCGTATGCGTCAGAGTAGGTCGTTGATATCGCCCTCGACGTCCTTCACCGTCACCTTGCCGGACATCAGGAGGGGGAGGAGCTGGTCGCGGGTGTCGGAAAGAATATGCGTTTCTTCTGATGCCGCGTGTGCTAGACGACGCAGTGGCTGCGCCCTGCCTTCAAACGCGGCCCATTCGGCGTCGGCCAACGCCGGTACCGGAGCCAGTTCGAATAGTTCACCGCGAACCGCCGGATAGGCACTGCCTTCCGCGACTGACTCCAGGTAGTCGGCGAAACGCTCTGTTCGGGATGCTTCATACACTCCGGCGTACCACCCGCTTCTAGGGGTCAGGACTGCCAGGCCGGTCGAAGCGATGATGTTTGTGTCCTTCTCCAAGATCAGGGCATGCGACCGACGGTTGGGGCGAACCGTGGACCACACTGTGTCCCCCTCCGCAACCACACGCCGGGCGCGGCCGGGCGCGTCCTTCCATTCGATCTGTTTGGGCCGCTCAAACGATCCACGACCTACGGACGCAATGTCGAGGTAGCGGAGACTGCCTGAACCAGGCCTGACCACGCAGTTGTTGACTTCGGCTATGTCGCCAAGCGTCGTCCATGCTCGAATCTTGAAGATATTGCTGAACTCTGCGGCGAGCAATTCGTCGATCCTGTCGCGCAGAGTTGTGTTCACAGCGATTTTGTCGTCGAGGGCGCCGAGGACTTCGGCGATGGCTCTCTGCTCACCTGCACTGGCGTGAATGCGGATCGGCAGATTGTCGAAATCGCCCTTCTTGAAGTGGGGAATCATCGTCCCTACGTGCATTCCCTCGATGTCCTCGAGGACGTCGTTCGCCAGGAGTCTGTAGTACAAGTAGCTGCCGTTTACTAAATCACGGTTTGCCCGGAGAGCTACCATGTCTTGCGCCACGCAGAAGTTGACTGGATCTGGTACGACAGCCACTCTTCCTGGTGATCCTTTGGTGACGAAAAGAACGTCCCCCGGTTGCGGATGCCCGCGGAACCACGTCGCGTAGGTTTCTGGATCGACGTACCTAACCTTCTCGAACACGGGATACCGATGCCCTGGCTTGAGACAGTTGGTGGCGATTAGCGGCATGCCCGTTGGCACGGTCGGACACGTCCGTCCCCGATTGTCGACGATCGCCTCAGTGAGAGCTAGAAGCGAGTGCGAAGCGAACTCACTCACCGACCCGCTCCATCTGCTGCCGCACAACCTTCTCCAACCGAGCCGACTCATCGAGCGCGGCAAACAGCTCCGACTTCAACCGCACGATCTTCTCGTCGATCGGTTCGCCGTCGTCCTCGACCTCCGCCGCACCGACGTATCGCCCGGGAGTCAGCGCGTACCCCGCTGCCTTGATCTCCTCGAGCGTCGCCGACTTGCAGAACCCCGGAACGTCCTCGTACGCAAGACCCTTCTTCGCCGCTGAGGCCGAGCCGCGCCACGCATGGAACGTGTCACCGATCTTGACGATCTCCTCGTCGGTCAGGACCCGCTCGGCGCGATCGACCATGTAGCCCATCTCGCGGGCGTCGATGAACAGCACCTCACCGCTGCGGTCGGTCGACCCCTGCGGTCCCTTGGTCTTGTCCTTCGCGAAGAACCACAGGCACACCGGGATTCCGGTGCTGCGGAACAGCTGCGTGGGCAGAGCGATCATGCACGACACGAGGTCGGCGTCGACGATCTCGGCGCGAATGTCGCCCTCGCCGTTGCTGTTCGACGACATCGAACCGTTGGCCAGTACCACGCCGGCCTTACCGCCCGGTGCCAGCTTGTACAGGATGTGCTGCAGCCACGCGTAGTTCGCATTCCGTGCGGGCGGAACCCCGAAGCGCCAGCGCGGGTCTTCTTCGTTGCGCGACCAGTCCTTGATGTTGAACGGCGGATTGGCCATGACGTAGTCCATCTGGAGATCAGCGTGCTGATCTCGCGCGAAGGTGTCGCCCCACCGAGCGCCGAGCCCGTTGTTGTCGATGCCGTGGATCGCGAGGTTCATTTTCGCCATCCGCCAGGTCTCCTCGATGGCCTCCTGGCCATAGACCGACACCTGTTTGGGATCGCCGTCGTGCTCGTAGATGAACTGCTCGGTCTGCACGAACATGCCGCCCGAACCACAGCACGGGTCGTACACGCGACCCTTGGTCGGTTCGAGCACCTCGACGATGACACGAACCACGCTGCGCGGCGTGAAGAACTCGCCACCCCGCTTGCCCTCGGCGCGCGCGAAGTTGCCTAGGAAGTATTCGTACACCTCACCCATCAGGTCACGAGCTTTGTGCTCACCCTGCCGGCTGAAACGCGCACTGTTGAAGAGGTCGACGAGCTCACCGAGACGGCGCTGATCGATATTGTCGCGGTTGTAGATTCGCGGGAGCGTTCCGGCGAGCGACTTGTTGGCCGCGATGACCGCGTCCATCGCCTCGTCGATCAGTTGACCCACGTTCTTGTCTGGGCCGCCGTCTTCGGACGACTTGCCCTTGGCATTGTCGGCGAGGAAGGACCACCGTGCGATCGGCGGCACCACGAACACGCCCGCCCCCTGGTACTCGCCGGCGTCATCGATCACGTCTGCGATCTGTGACTCGTCGAACCCGTCGGCAATGAGTTCTTGCCGGATCTCCTCGCGCCGTTCGTCGTAGGCATCGGACACGTACTTGAGGAAGACCAGACCCAGGATCACGTCCTTGTACTGGCTCGCCGACAGCGACCCACGCAGTTTGTCCGCGGCTTTCCACAGGGTGTCCTTGAGTTCTTTCATCGTCGACGGAGCCGACGGTTCTGCCTTGCGCCTTGCGGCCATTGGGGTAATTCCTCTCTATCGAAGCTGTTGTCGAATCGGACGCTGGTCGTCGACCGTTCATCCGCGTTCCGCTGTTGTCGTCAGAACTTCTATGCCAGGTGTGGTTTCGGTGGTGTCCAGGGAGATGTCGCCGGCGGCAATCCCGTCGATGAGTGCGACGGTCAGTTCCTTGGCCGCCACTACCTTTTGCTCGACGGCGCGCTGATAATCGGCGACGTCGACGAGCGCTCGTTCGAGTTGTTCGGACTCGGTCGCTGTGAGCCCGGGTACTCGCCAGGTCTGCCACTCCGACCCGGGTTCGGATCTCGAATTGATGATCGCGGCGAGCGTGTGGGGACCGAGCGGTGCCCGCGGATCGATTTGGAGAAGCTTCGCCGGAGCCTGCACGAGGGAACCCCCTACATCGTCGACGACGGCGTGTGGGACCGGCTTCTCGACGAACACGATGTCTCCCGGGTCGGTTCGCCGGGCGCGCGGAAAACGCTGCGCCGCGTCAAACGGATCGAACCGCAGCGATCCCTCTGGCAACACCACCACAGTTCCATCGGGGTCGGCATCCGAGTCGTCGAAGCGGTTCCCCGAGTAGATTCTGATGAGCTTGCGCTCCTGCAATTCAGCGAGCGACTGATCATGGGTGCGAAACCGCCCGGATTCTGTCTTGATGAGCACGTCCACCGTGCGCGCGGGTGTACTGGTCTGCAACGTGGCCTGGTGGACCCGATCGGCGTGATCGGCGAGTGCGCGGGATCGCAGGCGCGGGGCACTGGTGCCGCGGGGGACGACCGTACCGCTACCTCGGATCGAGATCAGTTCACGTGACCGGACAAACCGGTGGGCGCGTCTGGAGTCCCGGTCGAGAATTGCGGTGACGTCACTCGCGAGGTCGCCCAGATCGTCGACGGCGAACCTGTCCAGGTCTGCGGTGCCGATCACCTCGGAGTTCGCTCCACCCCGGCAGATCCACAGAGCCTGACTCTGCCGATGTGCCTCGCGCCAGAGTCCGCGCGGAAGTCGCAGTGCCGCAACAACAGTGCCGAGCTTCAGGGTTTCTGACCGGCGAATCTGCAGGTCACCGGCGAGGTGATCGGTGAGGGCGGCCGCCGGCGCCATGATCATCGCGACGTCGCCGTCCCGCAGGTCGAGGAGGAGTGCGTCCACAGCGTCGAGTGCTTCGGACACCTCGGACCCGATGAACGACGCGACGACGGCGCCCGGTGTATTGGCTGCGGTACTCACGCCGACTCTCGCAATCGCCGCGCGACGCCGTAGATCTCGGGCAACGTCGTCGGCGCCCTGGACGACGAGCCCCGCCGTCATGTCCGCACATGTCAGCGCCAAGGCCGGGTCGCCGGCCGGGATGACGGACACCTCCGCGTCGCCGAGGTGAACCAGCGTTGCACCGACAATCTTGCGGACGAGACTCTGTGCGGCGAGAGTCAGGTCTCGGACACCGCGCGCCCGACCCAAACGCCCCCGCTCGAGACGAGTCAGGGCATCAGGTGTACCCAGTGAGGCGTCGATGAGCTTCTCGGTGAATCGCAATGTGTCCGGTGTTGCGGTCATCGCGTCGAGCTCGCGTCGGATCAGGTGGTCGTCCGGGTCGACCTGCGCGGCCGCAGTAGTCAGATGGTCGTGCGCTGCGTCCGCCAGGTCGATCCCCGACAACGCATACAGCGCCAGAAGGCAGACGACGTCATCGAACCGGACGTGCTCAGGCACTGCCAGCGCGTCGACATCGAGGTGTTGTTCCGCGCGGTTCTTGCCGCGACCGGTCCGGTCCAGCCAGTCGACGATCGCGGTGCGGTCGAAATGCTCGATGCCCCCGATCGTCGAGACCGCGGCGGGGAAGGGGAGCGACTCGCCGCGCACGATCGGGCGTCTGCGCCACTGGCTGACAGCCGGCCGCGTTACTCTCGCCAGATCGGCGATGTCCTGCATCGTCAACGTACTCATCGTGGTCACCTCCTCGCCGGTGTCGCGTCGGTCCTCATCCGCCGAGAACACTACCCAGGCTCGATGACATCGGGACTTGAATGACTGTTAAGGCGGCTTAACAGTGAACTTATGGCCAAAAATATGACCTCGCCGCAGTCTGTTGTCGGCAGCCGATCCCGCTGGTCGGCCAAACCGAGAGGAGACGAGATGACCAACCCGAAAGCACCCGCCCACTTCGACGATGTGGCCGCGACCGTCGTCATCGAGGGAGTGACGCTCCGCGACAAGGACGTCGTCCGTGAGGCGCAACGATGGACCACCGGCGAACGGGGTCCCATCGTCGAGGACCTTGCAACACTCGCTGACGCGGACCTCGGTGAGTTCGTCACCAAAGCCATCACCATTGGCTCACATGCACTTTCGGCCACCGGTCAGGCGCAGGAAGCACAAGTCCTCGAGCGCATGATCACCGAACTGGGCGAGAAAGCTGCGTCGTCGACGGTGGAGGCCGCCACGATGACCGACCGCAGCGTGAAGGCCGCATCGGAGGCTGTCACAAAGGCCGCCGCGGAAGCGCAGAAGACGCTCCGTGAGGCTGATGAGGCAACTCGCAAGTCGCTGTCGGACTCCATCGCGCTGATGCGCCGCGAGACCGAGGCCGAACTCAAGCGACTGTTCGGAGGTACCGACCCGGAAGTCGTCGACCGCTTCGCACCGCTGCTCGAACGGTTCGCCGCGAACCTCGACAAACGGGCTGCAGAGAACACCAGCGAACTGCTCGCCAAGGCGGCCAAGCAGTTCGACCCCGCCGATCCGACCTCACCCATGGCCAAGCACACCGCCGACCTCGCCAAGCGTCAGGACGCACTGACTGCCCAGCTTGCAGAACAGCATTCGATGGTCGCTCAGCGACTCGACGAGGTCGTCACAGCGTTGAAGGTCGCCGAGGCGAAGGCCTCGGTCACCAAGGTGTCCCCGATCAAGGGGAGCACTTATGAGGCCGAGATCCATCAGGTTTTCCATCAGGTCGCCGCCGGCCTCGGGGATGAGTACCTCGAAACCGGCGCAGTCGTCGGTTCGGTCGTTCGTTGCAAGAAGGGCGACGGCGTGCTGGTCGTGGACGGTGGAGCCGCGCGCGTCGTCGTGGAGGTGACCGACTCCAAGCGTGACAATTGGGGCGCGTACTTCGACGAGGCCGAGCGCAACCGGAAGGCCACCGCTGCAGTCGGGTTGGTTCGGTCCGTCGAACAGAACGGCGGCGAGACGATTCGCGTGCTCGGCCGACGTCGAATCGTGCTCGCTTTCGACCCGACTGCCGATGATCCCGACCTCGTACGTTCGGTCGTGATGCTCCTGCGAACCGCTGCCATTGCCGCCGCCACCCGGTCGGGCGCGCATGAGATCTCCACAGCGGAGGAGAAGATCACCGCCGCCGTCGAGCAACTCGGCAAGATCGACGAGATCAAGAAGTCTGCCGGCGCGATCGCGAACAACGTTCGGAAGATCGAGAACACCTGCGGGACGGTCTATTCGATCATCGACCGTCTGTTGGCCGACGCTCTGGACGCGCTGGCCGGAGTGGACTCCGAAGGCCCGGCGGCGGAGGCCGAGCGAGGCGTCGCATGATGATGCCCGGACCCGTCGAACTCCCTCCCGCGATGGCACCCCCGGAGGTTGACTGTTCGGTGAACGCCGGGTGGTATCCGCTCCTTGTCCGTCTCCATCGCCAGCTCTCCACCGTCACCGACGACTTCACCTACGTGCAGATCAAGGAGAAGTTCGGGGTCCTGCGCTGTTACGTGAACTACGGAGACTCGATCGACGATTTCACCCGAGGGATTTGCGAGCTTCTCATCGACGCCAGCGTGGAGGAGTCGAGCACGATCTGCGAACTGTGCGGCCGGCGCGGACGCCTCCGAACGGGCAACGGCCGCATCCGGACCGCATGCGAGTCGTGCTTCCCAGGAGCCGACGTGCAGTAGGCAGCCGTCGGCTCGGCTGTCGGGCGAGCAGAGGAATTCCTGGCCCGCCCTGTCAATCACCCGGGTGAACTTCGATCGACACGCGTGCGTGCGTCGTGGACGCGCGGTCACCTGGAACCACCGCTAGTCAAGGAGTAAAGAAATGCGCAAGATCGTCCGCACGGCTCTCATCAGCGCCGGAGTCATCATCCCCGCACTCGGGATCTCGGTGCCTTCCGAGGCCGTGATCACCGATCAGTACGACCGGGTCAAGACCGTGTTCTGCTCATCGGAGCGCTACGGCAACGACGTCGAATACGACAACGGCAACCGCCACTACGACCAGCGCGTCCAACTGTCGCAGCGGAACAACGGGCTGTGGTGCGGGTCGTCGAGCTTCACCGAGTACAAGGAATACGGCCAGTACATTTCCGCGGACATCCAGAACGACAACGCGAGTTATGTGTACTGCGCCATCTGGATCAACGGTCAGATCGCCGAACGCGACGAAGACCGCTCCGAGTACGGTGCCTGGGCCATGTGCTGAGGTGGACCGGAACGAGCGCGATCGGTTGTCCGACTCCTAGTGCAACGGTTCGTCGTCGAACGGCCAGCCCGAGGCCTCGAGATGCCTTCGGACGCGGGCGATGTCGTCCTCGTGGGGGAGGTCTTGGGTGATCGCGGTGATCTTGACCCCGGCGTCGATCTTCGAGATCGGTTCGGGCGGCGGCGGTGCGTCCCCTCGATCGCGGATGAGGTCGGCGGATACGCTCTCCGCCTCTTCCTCGCTCAGCTGACGACGCAGGAGCGCGAACAACGGGACGTAGTCCTCGCGGGGCACCCCGTCGGGGTAGCCGACCCGCAGCCAATCCACGATCCGCTTCAAAAACTGGCCTCGGTCCGCCACGGCGCCTCTACTTGTAACCGAACGGGAAGATCTTCACGTCGAGGTAGTAGTAGATGGTCTGGCGGGTGATCCACAGCAGCGCGGTGACGATGACGAGTGCGACAACCGCGAAGATCACGTAACCGAGCAGTCGCAGGGAGGCACTGCCGTTCGAGATGGTGCCGTCCGCGCCGACGCCGGGCGCACCTTGGGCATGACAACGCAGGCCCACGGCGAACAGCGCGGGGAGTCCGGCGCCGAAAACCAGGCCCACCAGCAAGACCTTGATGATCGATTCGACGATGTCCATCGGTGTTCGAGTCCTTTCGGGATGCGTCGGTGACCGTCAGGCGATCGTGGTGGGCTTGGCCTGATCAGCCGGAATGATCGAGTCGGTGGTGTCGTCCCATTCGGCGTTGACGTTGTGCGAGTCGATCTTGTTCTGCTGCGCGCGCCAGTACAGGTACCCGGACGCGGCGAGCAGGAGGACGAAGATGGCGATGCCGCCCGCGACGTCGCCCAACAGATTGGCGATGAAGTAGCAGAAGGCACCGACGAGTCCCGCGGCCGGCAGCGTCGTCATCCACGCGACGGCCATACGCCCCGCGACCGACCATCGGACCTGCGCACCCTTCTTGCCTACACCCGAACCCAGGATCGAACCCGTCGCCACCTGCGTGGTCGACAGGGCCATCCCGGCCGCACTCGAGGTGAGGATGATCGCGGCCGACGAAGCCTCGGCCGCCATGCCCTGGGGTGAGCTGATCTCGACGAGACCCTTGCCCAACGTCCGGATGATGCGCCACCCGCCGAGGTAGGTCCCGATCGCAATGGCTGCGGCACAGGAGAAGACGACCCAGAAGGGCAGGCCGTGGCTCACCGTCGAGGCGTCGAGGTGGCCGGTGACGATGAGTGCCATCGCGATGACCCCCATCGTCTTCTGTGCGTCACCGGTTCCGTGAGCAAGCGACACCAGGGACGCGCTCGCGATCTGGCCGTACCGGAACCCGGCCTCTTTGCGGTTCGCGTCGATACGACGGGTGATCGCGAAGACGAGCCACGTGCCGCAGGCCGCCACGATGCACGCGATGACGGGCGCGAACAGCGCGGGAACGATGATCTTCGAGAGCACACCGTGCCAGTTGATGCCGGAGAGGCCGATCGCCGCGATACCGGAACCGATGAGCCCGCCGAACAGTGCATGGGACGACGAGGACGGTAGGCCGAACAGCCAGGTGAACAGATTCCAGAGAATGCCGCCGATGAGTCCGGCGAAGATGATCAGCAGGGCGGTGGTCGGAGTGAGTCCGGTGACGACGTCGCCCGACGTCTGCTGGATGTTGAGGACGTCCTTGGTGATGGTGGCGGCCACCTCCACGGACAAGAACGCGCCGACGAGGTTGAGGACGGCGGATATCCCCACGGCAACCTTGGGTTTGAGAGCTCCGGTGGCGATCGAGGTGGCCATCGCGTTGCCGGTGTCGTGGAATCCGTTGGTGAAGTCGAAGCCGAGTGCCGTGATCACCAACAGCACGAGGAGGAGCATCTCACCGGTCATTGCCCAATCATGCTGCCGGACCGCCGGTTTCACCTAGAAAGCGAATGCCGGAATTGCCGGTTTCGTCCTGGGGCTTTGCCGGTGCAGCGTCAGGTGTTCACCAAGAATTCACCAAACGGCGTCGACGGGTGGCGGTCGGTGGCTTCGAGGCTCATCCGATCTCGCGCTCGATCGGGGTCTCGACAGCCAGTTGTAGCGCACCCTCGGCGAACCGGGAGACCGGTCCGATCGCGGCATCCAGCGCCTCGTCGTAGCCGTCGCGCGCCTCGCCCCAGAGCCGGCCCGACGAACCGTCTCGCGTCACCCCGATCACGGCGATGAGCTCACCGGTGGTCGGGATGCAGACCGCCCAGACGAACCTCGTCTCCGACTCCCAGCCGTGATGTGCCGCAGTGACATACGCGGTGGGGTCGTCGACCTGGAGACGAGACAACGCCGGGACGTCGGTGATCCGCTCGTCCGCACGAAGCGCACGTAGATACCACGTCCCGGCGTTGATCTCGACTGGCTGCATTGTGTTTTCTGCCCGTTGTCCTTGCCCTTCGAGGCTCGTCGCTTGCGCTCCTCGCACCTCAGGGAGCAGAGGGGGCTCGTCGCTTGCGCTCCTCGCACCTCAGGGAGCAGAGGGGGCTCGTCGCTTGCGCTCCTCGCACCTCAGGGGGCAGGAAGGGTCACTTCAGCTCGAGCAGCACCGTGCCCTGGGTGACGGCGGCGCCGGCCTCGATGGTGAGGCCGGTGACGACGCCGTCCTTGTGGGCGGTGACCGGGTTCTCCATCTTCATGGCCTCGAGCACGACGACCAGATCGCCGGCAGCGACTTCCTGGCCCTCTTCGACGGCGACCTTGACGACGGTGCCCTGCATCGGAGCGGCCACGGCGTCACCGGAAACGGCTGCGCCGCCGCCCTTCTTGCGCGAGCGTGCCTTCGGCTTCTTGCGGACGACGCCGTTGGCCGAGCCGCCGCCGCCACCGAGCGCGAGATCGCCGGGCAGCGACACCTCGACGCGACGGCCGCCGACCTCGACGACGACGTTCTGCCGCGGTGCGGCCTCGTCCTCGTCGATCGGCTTGCCGCCGGTGTACGGCTCGATCGGGTTGTCCCAGTCGGTCTCGATCCACTTGGTGTAGATGTCGAACTTCTCGCCGTCGCCGATGAAGGCGGGGTTGGAGACGATGTGCCGGTGGAACGGGATGACCGTCGCCAGGCCTTCGACCTGGAACTCGGCGAGCGCGCGACGCGACCGCTCGAGAGCCTGCTCGCGGGTCTCGCCGGTGACGATCAGCTTCGCCAGCATCGAGTCGAACTGTCCGCCGATGACGTCACCCTCGACGACACCGGAGTCGACGCGCACGCCGGGGCCGGTCGGCTCCTTGTAGACCGAGATCGGCCCGGGGGCGGGCAGGAAGTTGCGACCCGCGTCCTCGCCGTTGATCCGGAACTCGAACGAGTGGCCGCGCGGGGTCGGGTCCTCGGTGAACTCCAGCTTCTCGCCGTTGGCGATCCGGAACTGCTGACGCACGAGGTCGATGCCCGCGGTCTCCTCCGTGACCGGGTGCTCGACCTGCAGGCGCGTGTTGACCTCGAGGAACGAGACCAGGCCGTCGCTGCCGACCAGGAACTCGACGGTGCCGGCACCGTAGTAACCGGCCTCGCGGCAGATGGCCTTCGCGGACTCGTGGATCTTGGACCGCTGCTCGGTGGTGAGGAACGGCGCGGGGGCCTCCTCGACCAGCTTCTGGAAACGACGCTGCAGCGAGCAGTCGCGGGTGCCTGCGACGATGACGTTGCCGTGCTGGTCGGCGATGACCTGGGCCTCGACGTGGCGGGCCTTGTCGAGGTAGCGCTCGACGAAGCACTCGCCGCGACCGAACGCGGCGACGGCCTCGCGGGTGGCCGACTCGAACAGGTGCGGGATCTCCTCGATGGTGTACGCCACCTTCATCCCGCGTCCACCGCCGCCGAACGCCGCCTTGATGGCGACCGGCACGCCGTGCTCCTGGGCGAAGGCCACGACCTCGTCGGCGTCCTTGACCGGGTCCTTGGTGCCAGGGGCCATCGGGGCGTCGGCCTTCAGCGCGATGTGGCGCGCGGTGACCTTGTCGCCGAGGTCGCGGATCGACTGCGGTGACGGACCGATCCAGATGAGTCCGGCGTCGATGACGGCCTGGGCGAAGTCGCCGTTCTCCGACAGGAAGCCGTACCCGGGGTGGATCGCGTCCGCGCCGGACTTCTTCGCCGCGTCGAGGATCTTGTCGAAGACCAGGTATGACTCCGCCGAGGTCTGCCCGCCCAGTGCGAAGGCCTCGTCGGCGAGCTTGACGAACTGCGCGTTCGCGTCGGGCTCGGCGTAGACGGCAACGCTCGCGATGCCTGCATCCCGGGCGGCGCGGATCACGCGGACAGCGATCTCGCCGCGATTGGCGATGAGGACCTTGCTGATTGCGGACGGGGTGTTCGCAGAGGTACTGGGCACTTGTTCTCCTGGGCCTTACTCGTACTCGGGTGCTCACGACGCGGTAGCGCACGCGACACGGTTGTCGGACGTCGGTCAAGTCTGGTGGTACGCCGTCACCGGCCGGGATGAGGACGGCGAGGGCGATGCGACACCTTCGAGGTGCAGGTGTCGCGACCTTCCGGGCAATACCCTAGCCCACCGAGCAATCGTTCGGTGGAGCCCTGGGTCACAACGCCGGAGAGAATGTGCTCGCCTCACCGAGGTCGCGGATCAGTTCGGCGAAACCGTGCAGGTAGGCGTGGACGGGACCGGCGGAGGCATCGATGTCGCGAGCGGAAGCACCCGGACCTCCGGGCTCGGAAAATGTGACGATTCCCTCACGTTGTGCCTCCAGGAGCGTCCCCGACGACGGGCGGGCGGCAGCCCGGCCTGACGGGACGCTTGGTGTCGGGACGTCGGTCGCCGAGGCGGCGACGCCCAGATCGCGCGGCCGGGACTCCCGCGGGAAGCGGGCGGAGTACCGCAGGCCCGACGGCGTGCGATTGATCCAGATGTACACCTCGTCGGGGGAGTAGCTGTGACTCCGGATGACTTTCGCGCGCCCGGCGTCGGCCGCACCGGCGCCCGGGGCGTAGCGGGTGTCGATGAACGAGATCACGAACCTGGGTCCGCCCTTGTGACCGATCAGGTCGGCCACGCGCAGGAACGGCAACGACGCCCCCTGACGACCGCGTTTGAGCGCGGCGGTCGACCGGGCGACGGTCTGGTCGAACGTGGGGGAGTCGGACATGTCCACACAGAAGGGGGCGACCCCCACGAACCAGCCGAGCGACGTCAGCCAGCGGGCATCGTTGCGGGTGTGCCGAGGCAGCACGCAGCGGAACTCCCGGTCGCCGGTCAGTTCGTGATGAACCACTGCGAAGGCCGCGAGCACCCCCGCGGTCAGGGTGCCACCCGCCTCCGAGCAGATCGCGGTGAACCGGTTGGCCGTCTCGTCATCGGCGATGACACCCCACAGTGACTCCTGGGGTTGTGCGGGGTCCGCGGCGCTCTCGTCCGGGGTGGGCTCTGCTGGTCGGGCGGGCTCGGTCGTGAGCAGGCCGGGCATGTCACCGGCCCCGGCGGCCAGGAACTCCGACCACAGGCCGACGGCCGGGTGGTCGCGGCCGGTCTGGTCGGCGATCCGGCGTTCCTCGGCGCTGAAGTCGACATAGCTGCCCACCTCCGGCAGATTCGCGCCACGATGCTCTCGCGCCGCGCGGTACAGCGAGACCAGTTCCTGCTGCGCCATGATCAGGGAGTATCCGTCCACCAGCGAATGGTCGGCGGCGAAGAGCAGGGTGAACGACCGCTCGCGACCGACGGTCGCGAACCGGTACGCCGGCCAATGCAGCGGCGCGGTGGCGCGATCGAACGAACCGGCCAGCTGCTCGACGAGCGGGCCGGACTCGGCATACCAGCCGATCCGGCCCATCTTCAGTTTCACACTGCCCGGTGCGGTGGTGAGTCGCTGCAGTCCGGATCCCTTGATCACGACGTGACTCCGTAGGACCTCGTGCCGATCGATCCACTGGGTCAGCACCGAGCGGATGGCCGGGATCGACAGCGGCTCGTCGAACTCGATGCTCAGCCCGAGCCACGCCTCGCGTCCACCCTCACGACGGTTGCGGATCCGGAACTCGAACGCGTCGCGGAGATGCTGCTCGTGGTTGTGCGAGGTCAACCGGGGGTCGTAATCCCAGGTGCCCAGCCCGCCCGGCACATACGGGGTCCATTCGACGAGGCCGCCGGGCTCGATGGGTTCGTCGCGGATCTGGATGAATTTCATGCCCCGGAGAGGTCGGGCACCTGGTGACGCACCTGGGCCTTGATCCGGCCCAGCATTCCCGCCATCCCCCGCAGACGGAGCGGGCTCACCGCGCTCCCGAGTCCGAGGTCGTAGTAGAAATCCGATGGCACGTCGAGGATTTCGCGCGCCGACGCAGTGTCGAGTCCCTGGTGCAGGATCGCGGCGAACCCGCGGGTCGTCGGCGCCTCGCGCGGCGCACTGAAATGCAACCGCACCGACGCCGGGTCGGCGGCGTCCACCGACAGGAACACCGGCGACTGGCACTCGGGTACCGGTTCCATCGCATCCTGCTCGAGATGCGCAGGCAGATCGGGCAATTCGCCGGCGAACTCGAGCAGGAGCGTGATCTTGTCGGAGTCGCCGAGCGCACCGAAGTCGTCGACGATCTCGGCCAGGGCTGGGGGCAGGCTCATCGTGCGGTCGGGCTCACTCGCTGCCGGGTACGGCGCCCGGCTCGTCGCCGACGGCGATCGGAACCCGCACGGCATTGCCCCACTCGGTCCACGAGCCGTCGTAGTTGCGGACCGCGGAGTGACCGAGCAGGTGCGTGAGCACGAACCACGTGTGGCTCGACCGCTCGCCGATACGGCAATAGGCGATGGTGGGTGTCTGCGGATCGAGATCGGCGTAGATCTCGTCGAGCTCGGCGCGGCTGCGGAAACGGCCGTCGGGCGCCGCGGACTTCGCCCAGGGGATGGAGATGGCGGTGGGGATGTGCCCGCCGCGCAGCGCGCCCTCCTCCGGGTAATCCGGCATGTGGGTGCGCTCGCCCGTGTACTCCTGCGGCGAACGGACGTCGACCAGCGGCTCGGTGCCCAGGGCCTCCAGGACCTGCGGTGCGAACGCCCGGATCGCGGTGTCGTCGCGCTCAACGACCGGGTAGTCCGACCGGGGATAGTCGGGAACGTCGAAGGAGGTGTCGCGGTCCTCGGCCATCCAGGCGTCGCGTCCGCCGTCGAGCAACCGGACGTCCTCGTGACCGAACAGGGTGAACACCCACAGCGCGTAGGCAGCCCACCAGTTGCTCTTGTCGCCGTAGATCACGACGGTGTCGTCGCGCTCGATTCCCTTGCTGCGCATCAACTCCGCGAACTGCTCGCCGTTGATGTAATCGCGCGTGACCGGATCGTTGAGATGCAGGTGCCAGTCGATCTTCTGGGCCGTCGG
The DNA here is from genome assembly GCF_040547295.1 of Gordonia sp. PvP123. Taxonomy (NCBI): domain Bacteria; kingdom Bacillati; phylum Actinomycetota; class Actinomycetes; order Mycobacteriales; family Gordoniaceae; genus Gordonia; species Gordonia sp. PvP123. Next base: position 467,280 of record NZ_JBEPPN010000002.1, read on the forward strand.
GATGTGGCCGATGTCGTAGAGCAACACATCCTCGTCGGACTCGATGATCTTGAGTCCCTTGGCGCCGAGATGCGCCGAGAGCCACTGGGTCGTCACCAGCCGTTCGGGGTGGGCGTATTCGGCGAAGGCCGGATTCGGGTCGGTGTCAACGCTCACGGTGCTCTCCAGCTCGCTGTTCGGACGTTCCTCGTGGATCACGCGGACCATCTGCGGTCCCGCTGATAAAGGGTAGGGCATCGGCCGGAGCGTGCTTCGATCAGACGACAAACCGCAGGTGAAGCGGGGCATCGCCTGCTAGGTTCGCCGAATGATCGATCGACGTGGCCCCCTCGCGGTGCGGTGGGCGGTCTCCCTGGCCGCGGTGGCGGCGCTGACCGTCGGAAGCGGATGTTCGCTGATCCCGTCCGACGATTCGGGGCGGGTTCCGGGGTCGTCCGCGTCGACGAGCGCCACCCCGAGTCCGACGCCGTCACGCCCGCCGGGTTCCGCGGGTTCGGATTCCTCTCGGCCGTCCGACGCCGACCCGGCCCAGTGCCGCCCCGACGACTGTCCGAAGCTGCCGACGCCGACCGCGGAACTCATGACGAGCGGGGTGACCCCGGCCAACGTCGACACCGCGGTCCCCGAGTACCTCACGACGCTCCTCGACGACCTCGACCAGACGTGGGGCGGATGGTTCGACGAGCTCGGCTGGGGGGATCCCGCGCCAGGCCGGGTGCTCATCGGGTCGGGCACCTCGTTCACCACCGAATGCATTGTCGGTGACGAGGATTCGCGCCCCGTGCCGATTCCCTCCGACGAGGCGAACGCGTTCTTCTGCGGCGCGGACACCGAGCCGAACGGGCAGGGCACCCCCACCGAGGGCAGCGTCGTACTGCCGGTCGAGACCTTCGCGGCCATCTGGGACGGCAACGTCTTCGGGGTCCCGTCGCCGATCGTCGGCGACTTCACCGCCGCGATCGTCGTCGCGCACGAATACGGCCACAACGTGGTGTTCCGGATGGCCGAGGCCTTCGACATCCCGGACCGCCGACTCCCGGCCGGCAAGAACAGCGAGCTCATCGCCGATTGCCTGGCCGCGAACTGGGGTGCCACCGCCTACCAGCGGGATGCGCTCGGCGCCAAGGAGATCCTGCAGGTCGCGAGCCTGCTGCCGATCATCGGCGACACCGGGGGCGCCTCCGGACACGGGTCGGCGCGCGAGCGCGCGGTGGCCCTGACGGTCGGCCTCACCGGCCCGCAGTTCAACCGCCAGGGACAGCCCGTGGACTGCATCAAGCGGTACTGGCCGGAGTTCTTCGAGGCGGAGTGATTTCGACAAGCTCAATCAGCGGTGGGGTGCGCTCGATCAGCGGTGGGGTGCGCTCGATCAGCGGTGGGGTGCGCTCGCTCAGCGGTGCCAGAAGTCGGTCACCGACAGGCCGACGTCGCGCAGGAGGGTGCGGACCAACGGCAGCCCGATGCCGATGACCGACGACGGATCACCCTCGATGCGCTCGACCAGCCAGCCGCCGAGGCCGTCGAGGGTGAAGGCGCCCGCGACCTGCAACGGTTCGCCGCTGGCGACGTACCGGTGGATGACGTCGTCGTCGGCGTCGGCGAAGTGGATCGTGGTGGAACTCGTGCCGCCGGCGGTGGCGCGCCGGTCCAGCCGGATCAGGTGGTGTCCGGTCAGCAGGTCGGCGCTACGACCGCGCATGTCCGACCACTGCGCGACAGCGCGCTCGGGCGTGTGCGGTTTACCGAGGAGCTGATCGCCCAGGTGGAGCATCGAGTCACAGCCGATGACGACGACAGGATCGCCGGAGTCGGCCAGTTCGGCGATCTCCGGGAGCGCCGCGACCGCCTCGGCCTTGGCGCGGGCCAGTTCGGCGACGACCACACCGGCCGGCGTGGAGCCGGGAAGCCGCGCGAGGAGCGCATGCTCGTCGACGTCCGATACGCGAACGACAGGTTCGACGCCGGCCGCCCGCAGGATGCGGAGCCGGGCCGGCGAGGCCGAGCCGAGCACGAAGATCGGGCCGGTGGGACCCGGCCCGATCTCGGATGAGCGTGTCACCTCAGTAGCGGAGGTTGGTGAAGCTCCCGGGACCGCCCCACTGCGGGCGCAACCGGTCGATGGGCCGGCCCCAGTCGTTGCGCGTCGCGGGCTCGGAGTCGCCGCCGCCCGAGCCGGCCCCGGCGAGGACGGTCACCAGCACGGCGAGGTCCTCGTCGGTCGGCTGGCCGCCGACGACGGTCAGGAACGGATGCTCGGACTTCGTCGACTCTTCGCTCACGGAATTCTCGCTCTCGGGACGACCGGCTGATGTCACAGGGGGATGTTGCCGTGCTTCTTCGGCGGCAGATTGACCATCTTGCGCTCGAGCAGCTTGAGCGCGGTGGCGATCTGTCCTCGGGTGTGGCTCGGCGGGATGACCGCGTCGACGTATCCGCGTGCAGCGGCCACGTACGGGTTGACGAGGGTGTCCTCGTACTCCTCCTGCAGTTGCAGGCGCAGGGCGTCGACGTCCTCGCCCTTGGCGGCGGCGTCCTTGAGCTGACTGCGGTAGACGAACCCGACCGCGCCCGAGGCGCCCATGACCGCGATCTGGGCGGTCGGCCACGCCAGGTTCACGTCGGCACCCATGTGCTTGGAACCCATGACGTCGTAGGCGCCGCCGTAGGCCTTGCGGGTGATGACGGTGATCTTGCCGACCGTGGCCTCGCCGTAGGCGTAGAGCAGCTTGGCGCCGCGGCGGATGATGCCGCGATACTCCTGGTCGGTGCCGGGCAGAAAGCCGGGGACGTCGACCAGGGTGACGATCGGGATGTTGAAGGCGTCGCAGGTGCGGACGAAGCGCGCGGCCTTTTCCGAGGCGTCGATGTCGAGGCAACCCGCGAACTGGGTGGGCTGATTGGCGACGATGCCGACGCTACGGCCGTCGACGCGTCCGTAGCCGATGATGATGTTGGTCGCGTATTCGGCCTGGACCTCGAGGAACTCGTCGTCGTCGAGGATGCGGCGGATCACCTCGTGCATGTCGTACGGCTGGTTCGGCGAATCCGGGATCAGCGTGTCGAGTTCGAGGTCCTCCTCGGTGAGGGTGTCCTCGATGGAACCGGCGGCCGGCTGCGCGACCGGCAGACGCGGTGCGTCCGCCCGGTTGTTGCTCGGCAGGTAGCCGAGCAGCTCCTTGACGTACTCGAGGGCGTCCTCCTCGTCGGAGGCGACATAGTGGGCGGTGCCCGACTTCGACATGTGCGTGTGCGCACCGCCGAGCTCCTCCATCGTCACCTCTTCGCCGGTGACCGTCTTGATGACGTCGGGGCCGGTGATGAACATCTGGCTGGTCTGGTCGACCATCACCACGAAGTCGGTGAGCGCGGGGGAGTAGACGTGACCGCCGGCCGCGGCGCCCATGATCAGCGAGATCTGCGGGATGACGCCGGAGGCGCGCACGTTGCGGTGGAAGATCTCGCCGTACAGACCGAGCGAGACCACGCCCTCCTGGATACGGGCGCCGGCGCCGTCGTTGATGCCGATCAGCGGACGGCCGGTCTTGATCGCGAGATCCATGACCTTGACGATCTTCTCGCCGTAGACCTCGCCGAGGCTGCCGCCGAAGACGGTGGAGTCCTGCGAGAAGACGCAGACCTCGCGGCCGTCGATGGTGCCGTAACCCGAGACGACGCCGTCGCCGAGCGGACGGCGCTCAGCGAGTCCGAAGTTGGTGCTGCGGTGCCGGGCGAGGGCGTCGAGTTCGACGAACGACCCCTCGTCGAGCAGGTGCGTGATGCGCTCCCGCGCGGTCAGCTTGCCCTTGGCGTGGGTCTTCTCGACGGCGGCCTCACCCACCGGGTGCTTCGTCTCGTCGAGACGATTACGCAGATCGGCGAGCTTTCCCGCCGTGGTGTGGATGTCGGGAGCGGCGGCGTCGTCGCGAGAAGCAGTGGTCATGACTGACGATGCTAACTACCCGGGTGTGAGCCACGTCAACCGGATCAACGTGAGATATCCCTCAGGTTTCCGAGCGATCGGTCGGTGGGATGGGCGCACCTCGTCGAAACAGGCGGTACCCGACCGTCCCACCGCGGCGGACAGTAGGTTCGTTGTCCATGAGCCTCGACGCCGATCTGCTCCGTACCCGACTCGCCGACACCCGGTGGCACCGGATCGAGGTGGTCGAGGCGACCGGCTCCACCAACGCCGACCTCGTGTCCCGTGCCGCCGCCGAACCCGTCGGGGGAACTGTCCGCATCACCACCGACCAGACGGCGGGACGCGGACGTCACGCGCGGACATGGACGGCGCCCGCCGGCACACAGCTGGCCATGTCGGCCGCGATCGACGTCGCCGACCACACCGAGGACCTGGGCTGGCTCTCGCTGCTGGCCGGCCTCGCCGCGGTCCAGGGCGTCGACGACGCGATGGGTGTGCGCCCGACGCTCAAATGGCCGAACGATGTGCTGATCGACGGCAAGAAGGTCGCGGGGATCCTCTCGGAGTACACCCGCTCCGAGCACGGCCCGACCGGGCCGGGAGGAGTGGCGGTGATCGGCACCGGACTCAACACCACGATGGCGGCGGGCCAGCTGCCGGTCCCGACCGCGACCTCGCTCGGGCTCGCGACCGGCCGCGACGTGCCGCTGACCGACCTGGCCGCGTCGTACCTACGGGCGCTCTCGGACCTGCTCGACCTCTGGCCGCACGACCTGGACGGGCTGGCGGCGCGATACCGCGACAGCAGCGACACCATCGGCCGCCGCGTTCGTCTGGTCCTACCCGGCGATCGCGAGGTCGTCGGCACCGCGACCGGGGTCGACCATTCCGGCCGGATCGTCGTCGACGCCGATGGTCAGCAGGTGGTGGCCGCGGCGGGCGACGTGACCCATCTGCGGCCGGAGTGACTTCGACTCGGCTCGGCCAGCGGGGGCGGCCGGAGTGACTAGCGCTGCAGGCTCTTGCCGGCCATGGCCGGGATGATCGTCAGGGAGGGCAGGCCGATCACGAGGTGCACGATCGCGGTCTCGATGCCCACCGAGATCTGGTTGTAGGTCAGGATCGGGATGAGCACGGCCGCCACGAGCAGCAGGCCGACGATCCAGCGGTAGAACTGGTCGGGCGATGGGGTGACCATGTGCAGGACGTACCAGAGGGCGCCGGCGGCGAGGGCGCACAGGAAACCGACGACCCCGAACCAGAGCTCGCTGGCGGCGACCGGGTTCCACACGCCGAGCTTGCCCGATTCGTTCACCTTCTCGACGAACGCGGAGATGATCCAGGCCACCAGCCAGGCGGCCAGGCCGGTGACCACACCGGTCATCACCACACCGCCGGCGAACGTGACGGGATTGATGTCCGGGCCGCGACGGGGTTTCGGCGGCCGGCCCTGCCCATAGCCGCCCTGGGGATAACCGCCCTGGCCGGCGTACGGATCTGCCGCGTAGGGATCTCGCGCATACGGGTCGTTCTGGCTGCTGTACGCGCGTGACTCAGGGGTGTAGCCGGACTCGTAGCGCGCGGTCCGCGGGTCACGGGGATCCTGGTAGCTCATGGCATTCTCCTCGCCGACCGGTCGCGAAGCCGATGGTCGGATCTGGTGTCGGGGCCCTGACATGCTCACTGCTCTCCGACGGCGGTGGCCTGTGGTTGGCAGTCTACTCAGGCCGTCCCGCGATCCGGCGGTGTCCGAGCGGCGCGTTCACGCGGGTTGGCCCCGGTCGGGCCGGTGCCGTTTATGCTGGGCCGCATGGCCTATCCGCGGGAGAACCTGGCACCGGGAGAGCGTGTCGTCCTCCATCGACATCCGCACTGGAAGTGCCTGCTGGGTCCGTTCCTGCTGTTCGCGATCGTGACGGCGGCCGCGGGCGTGTTGGTCGGGGTCATCACCGCATCGTCGCTGCGGTCCACACCGCAGACCGTTCTGCTCCTCGTGGTCGCGGTGGTATGGGCTGCGAGCTTCTGCTGGTACTTCATTCGCCCGCTCTTGGCATGGAAGACAACACATTTCGTGCTCACCGATCGGCGGGTGATGTTCCGCAACGGGATCATCACCCGGTCGGGCATCGACATCCCGATCCGCCGGATCAACACGGTCGAGTTCCGGCACGGCCTCGTCGACCGCATGCTGCGCACCGGCACGCTGGTCATCGAATCGGCGTCGGACGAGCCGCTGTCCTTCGACGACATCCCGCAGGTGGAGCGGGTACATGCGCTGCTGTACCACGAGGTACTCGACGTCCACGACGACGAGGATCATCCGTTGGAAGGACGCCGGCGCGACTCCTATGACCAGCCCGCCGCGGGTATCGGTCACCACGTAGACCACTCCGACCGCGCGGCCCGAGACCGATGACCACCGTGCTGCTCGCCGAGGACGACGCCGCGATCGCCGAACCGCTCGCGCGGGCGCTGTCGCGCGAGGGGTACGGCTGCGAGGTCGTCTCGACCGGCGCCGACGCCCTGGAGAAGGCACTCGACACCCGCTATGAGTTGCTCATCCTCGATCTCGGGTTGCCGGTGCTGGACGGCTTGGAGGTGTGCCGGCGCGTGCGGGCCCAGCGGCCCGCGCTCGCGGTGCTGATGCTGACCGCGCGCACCGACGAGGTCGACTTCGTGGTCGGACTCGACGCCGGGGCCGACGACTACGTCGGCAAACCGTTCCGGCTGGCCGAGCTGCTCGCCCGGGTGCGCGCTCTCCTGCGTCGTCGCCAGCCCGGGGACGTGGTGCTCGAGGGCGGCGCCCTGCGCCTCGACGCCCGTGCGCGGCGGGTCCTGGTCAACGGGCACGACCTCACCCTCGCGAACCGCGAGTTCGACCTCCTGCGCTTCCTGATGGAACGTGCCGGCGAGGTCGTGACCCGCGAGGAGATCCTCACCGAGGTGTGGGGTTCGGCCGACCTGCGGTCGTCGAAGACCCTCGACATGCACATCTCCTGGCTGCGCCGGAAGATCGGCGACGACCGCCACGACCGTCCCCGCCACATCGTGACCGTGCGCGGGGTCGGTTTCCGGTTCGACCCGTAGACGCTCATGCGCCGTCGCCTGCTCACGACCATGATCGCAGTCCTGCTGGCGGTCGGTGGTCTGCTGGGCATCCCGCTGAGCGTCGTCGCGTGGTGGTGGGTGGCCGACAACGCGCATCAGGACCTGGACAACCGGCTCAAGATCATCGCCGATCAGCTGATCCGGCAGGAGGGGGCCGACGGCCGGATTCCGCCGGAGTCCCTCGATCGCGAGGCCTTCCAGCTGCTCCTGCCGCCGAACGGCCGCCTGACCGTCACCTTCCCCGATCTGTCGGGGACCCCGCAGCGCACCGTCGTGGGTGCCGAGATCGGCGGTTCCCGACTCTCGGAATCGATCGCGCTGGGTGCCGCGGGAACGCTGACCCTGTCGATCCCGCTGGACGAGGTGCGCAACGACCAGTTCACCGCGGCCTCGATCGTCGCCGTCATCGTCGTCGCGTCCGTGATCGGCGGCACGCTGGTCGCGGCGGTCACCGCGGGACGGATCGTCGATCCGCTCACCGATCTCGCGAACCGCGCGGCGACCATGGGCCGGGGAGATTTCCGGACCCAGTGGAAGATGTACGGGATCACCGAACTCGACCGGGTGTCGCGCGCGCTGGCCGACGCGAACACCGAGCTCGCCCTGCGCCTCGAGCGCGAGCGGGAGGTCGCCGGGGACGCGTCGCACCAGCTGCGCAGCCGGCTCACCGCCATCCAGCTGCGTCTGGAGGAACTGACCCTCCACGACGACCCCGCGGTGATCACCGAGGCCGAAGCCGCGCTCGACCAGGTGGAACGGCTGTCCACCGAACTGGACGAGCTGGTCGAGGCGTCACGCGCCGACGAGCCCGCCCCGGAGTTCGTCGACATGTCCGAGATGCTGACGACCCTGGTCGGAGACTTCCGGCACGCCTTCGAGGCACGGGGCCGGGAGCTGGTCGTGACCTTCGACGGGGTGCCGCATGCACTGACCTCGAATCCGGGCCGGCTGCGCGAGGCGGTCAGCGTGCTCGTCGACAATGCGCTGCAGCACGGCCGCGGGACATGCCGGATCCATGTGGGGACCCTGCCCGCGGGCGATCTGGTGCGCATCACCGTCGCGGATGAGGGCGACGGGGTGGCCGACGAGATCGCCGTCCACATCTTCCGACGGGGATTCTCGGCCGGACACCGACCCGGTGCCGGCCGGAGCGGGGTCGGGCTGTCCCTGGCCCGGGCCCTCATCGAATCCGACGGGGGACGGCTCGAACTCACCGTCCGTCGGCCACCGGTGTTCGCGATCGTCGTGCCCGCCCGGCTGGTCACCGGACGCGAGCACGTCGGGACCGACCGCGGTGATTCCGATCTCGCCGAGGACATCGACGAGAAGACCGGCCGGGCCGCGGAACCACGCGTCAGGCGTGACCGAGTTCCTCATCGTTGAGCTCGGCGAGGGAGGGATGCAGATCGGTCGATCCGGCGTCGCCACCCCGCAGCTGCTCCTCGGGGAAGGCGAACTTCCGCAGCGCCCAGAACCGGAACGCCATCTGCAGGAGGTTGCCGATGATGAAGCCGAGCACGAAGTCGACGACCACGACCTCAGACACGGTGAGGTTCGAGCGCATGTCGAAGACGTTGTTGGCGACGAACAGCGGGGCGGCCTGCAGGATCACGCCGACGCCGCTGATGGCGAAGAACAGCATGGCCTCGTGGTGACGCTCGCGTCCGCCACGGTTCTTGAAGGCCCACTCGCGGTTGAGGATGTAACTGAGGATCGTGGCCAGGACCCCGGAGATGACCTTGGCGATGACCGGTTTCTGTTCGAGCACGGTGAGGCTCAGGCTGTAGAAGATCGCCATGTCGAAGACGAACGTGGTACCGCCGACCATCGCGAACTTGATCAGTTCGTGGTGCCGCATGACGAGCCGACGGACCGGCGCGGGAAGGCGGGCGATCATCTCGTCGATCAATGGCACAAGATCCGAGTGTACGAAACGACAACCGCCGGGCGCTTCCTGGGCGGGGGCGTGCGAATGACGCCGCGCCCATGCCACGATGGTTCGCGTGAATTCACGCGAGCAGGCCGACGGCGCCGTGTCCCCGTCGTCCCAGGTGCCGCCGGTGCCGGACGCCGAACGTACGAACGGCCGGTCGTCGGGGATGCCGACCGTCACCATGATCGGCGGTGGCCAGCTCGCACGGATGACCCACCAGGCGGCCATCGCCCTGGGCCAGTGCCTCCGGGTGCTCGCCGCCTCGGAGTCGGATCCGGCGGCCCAGGTCAGCGCCGACATCGTTCTGGGGTCGCACGACGAACTCGATGATCTGCGCCGGGCCGCGGCCGGGTCCGTCGCCCTGACCTTCGACCACGAGGGCGTCCCCCTGGCGCATCTACGCGCGCTCGAGGCCGAGGGCGTGGCCGTGCTCCCGCCGTCGAAGGCACTGCACTTCGCGCAGGACAAGCTGGCGATGCGTGTCCGGCTGGCCGAACTCGGCCTGCCCGTGCCCGACTTCGCCGACCTGTCCGGCGATCGCGCCGCCGCCCGCGCGCGTCTGATCGAGTTCGGCGAGGCCAACGACTGGGCCATCGTCGTGAAGGCAGTGCGCGGCGGTTACGACGGCCGCGGCGTCTGGCTCGTCGACGGTGCGCAGGACGCACTCGCCGTCTTCGACGACTACCCGGACGACGCGCCGGCGCTGCTCGCCGAACAGAAGGTGCCGATGCGGCGCGAGCTGTCGGCGATGATCGCGCGGTCCCCGTTCGGGCAGGGCGGGGCGTGGCCGGTGGTCGAGACCATCCAGCGCAACGGCCAGTGCGCCGTCGTCCTGGCGCCGGCGCCCGGGCTCGACGGCGAGGTGGCCGCGCGCGCCCAGCAGATGGCGCTGCGACTGGCCGACGAGCTCGGCGTGGTCGGTGTGATGGCGATGGAGCTCTTCGAGACCGTCGACGGCGAACTGGTCGTCAACGAGCTGGCGATGCGGCCGCACAACAGCGGGCACTGGACGATGGACGGGGCGGTGACCTCGCAGTTCGAGCAGCATCTCCGCGCCGTCCTCGACTATCCGCTCGGCAGCACCGCACCGAGCGCCCCGCTGACGGTGATGGCCAACATCCTCGGCGCCCAGGAGGCGCCGGCGATGTCGATGGACGAGCGGATGCACCATCTGATGGCCCGGATGCCCGAGGCCAAGGTGCACCTCTACGGCAAGGGTGAGCGACCCGACCGGAAGATCGGGCACGTGAACATCGTGGGGCGCGAAGGGGATTCGCCCGAGTCGGTACGCGAGCGTGCCGAACGGGCGGCCCAATGGATGTCGCAGGCGACGTGGACCGACGGATGGGATGAACATTCATGAGTGAGACACACGGCCCGCGGGTCGGCCTGATCATGGGCAGCGACTCGGACTGGCCGACGATGAAGGCCGCGGCCGAGGCGCTCGCCGAGTTCGACGTGCCGTTCCAGGTCGGGGTCGTCTCGGCGCACCGCACCCCGCAGCGCATGCTCGACTATGCGGCCGGTGCCGCCGGTCACGGCATCGAGGTGATCATCGCGGGAGCCGGTGGCGCCGCACACCTCCCGGGCATGGTCGCCTCCGCGACCCCGTTGCCCGTGATCGGCGTGCCCGTCCCGCTCCGACACCTCGACGGACTCGATTCGCTGCTGTCGATCGTGCAGATGCCCGCCGGTGTCCCGGTGGCGACCGTCTCGGTCGGCGGGGCCCGCAATGCCGGTCTGCTCGCGGTGCGGATACTGGCGTCGTCGGACGCCGGCCTCCGGGAACGCATGGTCGAATTCCAGAAGGGTCTCGAGCAGATGGTGCTCGACAAGGACGCCGCGTTGCAGCAGGAGCTGTTGGGCGAGTAGGTCTCTCGTCTCGGTCAGGCCGTGGGCTGCAGGCCGAGCTTTTCGGTGAAGAAGTCGATGACCCGGTCGTAGGCCTCGCGGGTGGGCTGTCCCGGTTCGTCGATCAGGTCCTCGGTCAGCACCGAATGTGGCTGTGGCAGCATCGAATCCGGGTTTGCGGACTCGTCGGGTAGTTCGACGCCGATGAAGGCGTCGCCGAGAAGCTCACGAAGGTGGGCGAATCGGGCCTCCGGCACGAGCCGGTCCCCGCGGAACCGCAGACCCATGACCTCCAGGCCCCGTGCGCACCGGGCTTGCACCAGAGCCAGATCCGACTCACTCACGTCGATGGCACGGGCCCGTCCCGGCAACACCGCGAACGGCAGCGAGGGTTGGGACAGGACCGGGGCGAGCATGCGATCGTCGGTGGCCATCGCCAGAGCGAACCCGCCGGTGAAACACATCCCGACCGCGCCGACGCCGGGGCCGCCGCACCGGTCGTGCTCACGGGCGGCCAGCGCGCGCAACCAGGACGCGACCGGGGAGGTCTTGCCGGTCGCCAGGATCGTGAACTCGCGGGTGATGCAGGCCCGGGCGATGGTGCCGAGCATGTTCGTCGCCGAACCGACGGCACCGAGGTTCTCCGGGCGCGGGTCCCGGCCGTCGACACCGAACAGCGATGGGAGGACGGCTGTGGCACCGGCGCCGGCGATCCGGCGCGCCACGTTCGCCACCTTGGGGCTGATCCCCGGCATCTCGGCGATGACGATGACCGCCGGGCCGCTGCCGAGCCGGTGGACTCGGCGGGTGGTCCCGCACATGGTCACGTCCTCGGTGTCGAAGTCCGCGAGCGCATCGTCGGCCATCCGATCACGCCCGATGCAGGGTGCCGAGGAGCGCGGAGTCGAACAGTCGCGCCGGGATGCGCGCCCCACGCGCGATGTCGGGCGAGTCCGACGGCACCACCCGTGGGCCGGTCACCCGGTAGTGCCGGTTCTTCCGGATCAGTCCGAAGCTGCCCGCGGCCTGCACGTTGCGGACCCAGTCGGTGTGCCGCCCGTAGGTGAGGATGATCGTGAGCCGGTCGCCGTCGACCCACGCGAGCACCGGGATGGAGTAGTGCTTGCCGGATTTGCGGCCGACGTGTTCGACCATCGCGTAGGGGGCCAGCCGGGGCGCCCACTGTCGCTGGATGGGGTTCGTCACGCGCTTGTTCAGGCGGGCCACCGCGCGGGGGATTCGCATGTCCCCACTGTGCCCGATCGGCGGCGTGCCCGCCGGAATTCAGGACAGGACCAGCGTGGCCTTCTCCATCTCGGCGATCGCCGAGACCCGTTCCGGCGAGGCCCCCGTGACGTGAACGAGGCTGCCGCCCACCAGTAATGGTGTCAGGAGATGCGCGATCACCAGATCGCCCGTGTGCCACGGCCGGGTGGACACCACGCGCGAGCCCGGTCCGATGCCGTCGCGTTCCGCGACGGCCCGAGCGTCGTCGAGCGCCTCGCCGATCAGGGCGCCCTCGACGGTGGCCGAGGCCGGATGGCGGGACGAGTACTGATCGCCGTGGACGCGGACGACGCTGCCGTAGTCGCCGACACCGGGCGGCAGGTCGCGCAGCGGCAACGCGAACGGATCGAGCGAGGCGACCACGACCTCGTCCGCGTCCGGGTGATCGTCGAGACGGTCACGGCTGGTGAACAGGACCTCCGCACCGTCGTGGGGGTCGAGACGCACCTCGGCGCCCGCCCAGAGCGCGCCCAGCAGAATCCCCGCTGTCTGCCAGTGTTCCGGGAGGTCGACGGCGACGACACCGCCCGCCATGATCCCGATCTCGTCGACCAGGTAGTTCGCCGTCTTCGCGGCCCAGTTGCCCAGCGTGGCGGCGGACAGTTCGGTGCGCTCCCCGGTCGAGTCGTCGTAGTAGGTCAGCAGTGGACGCGAATGGTCGGCGACCGCGGCGAAGACGGCATCGGTGATGGTGTTCGGATTGTTCAGTTCACGCACATCGGCCCCTCGTTGCCCGCGGTGATGGGCGGGCGCTTGTTGCCGACGCGCTCGCTCGCCGGTGTGTTGTCGGTCTGGTCGCCGGTGTCGCTGATGGAGCCGGGACCGGCGTAAGTGTTGGTCAGCACGACTTTGAGCTGGTCGTCGCCCAGGGCGGGATCCGCCACGACCCGGGCGCCGCCCAGATCTTTCGCGAGGAGGCGTGCGGCGTCGCTCTCGTCTTTGGCGTACACGATCGAGTCCTTCGTGTCGGCCTTGCCGCTCGAGGTCGCCCCGACCCGGAAACCCTTGTTGGTCAGGATGTTCGCCACATTCGACGCGAGGCCGTCGATGGTGCCTGCGTTGACCACGTCGACCGTGTAGTCGCCGCGCTGGATGCCCTGGGACTCCTTCGGTGCCAGCAGGTCGCCGGTGAAGGCCTGCACCTCGCGCGGGTCCACCTCGACCACGCTCTGCTGTCCGTCCTCACTCCAGCCCTGCTCGGTCACGATCGGGATGGTCGCGAACTTCACCCGACCGCCGCTGAGATCCTTGAGCTGCTCGGCGAATCGGATGATGTCCCAGTCGTCGTCGATGACCACCGAGCGCGAGACCGCGTTCTGCAGCTCCGACAACTTGCCCGGGTCAGTCAGTGTGTTCGCGGAGATGATCTTCTGCGTGAGCGACGCCATGAACGCCTGCTGTCGCGTGATGCGGTCCAGATCGCCTCGGGGGAGCCCGTGACGCTGGCGTACGAAGCTCAGGGCCTTCGGGCCGTCGAGGGTTTGACGACCGGCGCGGAACCGCGCGCCGGTGAAGGGATCGCGGACCGCCTGGTTCAGGCAGACGTCGATGCCGCCGGCGGCGTTCGTCAGCAGCACGAAGCCCAGCAGGCCGACCTCCGCGTAATGGTCCACCTGCACGCCGGTCAGATTGGCGACCGTGTCCACCAACGCTTTCCGGCCCGCGAGCGTGCCCTCGGACTCGGCCTCACCCTCGGACTTGCCCTCGCCGGCCGCCCGCGCCCGGACGCTCTCGCGAGTCGTGCCGTAGGCGGCGTTGATCTTGCTCATGCCGATTCCGGGTACGTCGACGTAGGAGTCGCGGGGGATCGAGATCGCTGTCGCCGACGAGCCGTCGTCGGGGATGCGGATGAGCAGGATGGTGTCGGTGTTGGTCGCGACCTCGTCCCCGGAGCGCAGGAGCTTGAGCTCCTCCGGGGAGAGTGGGTTGCCCTTGGCGTCGGTTCGCGAGTCGGTGCCCACCAGGAGGATGTCGACGGCCCCGTCGGCGGCGCCGCCGAGGTCGAGTCCGCCGAGCTGGGTGATCCGGGTCTGCAGGTCCGACATGGTGTTCCAGGCGTAGCCGGTGCACAACAGGACCGCGACCGATGCGACGGCGATGAGCGCGCGACCCCACCCGGCGCCGGCAGCCCAGCCGCCGGTTCGGGGTCGGCGGCCCGGCGGGGTGGTCGGCGGGGTGGTCGCTGCTGCCGACTTGGCCGAGGTCGCTGCCTTCGCCGGCGTCGTCTTCGTGGCGGATGTCGCTGCCTTGGGCGATGTCGCCGGCTTGTCCCGCGTGCGGCGGCGGCCGGCCTTCGGTTCGGCCGCCTCCGTACGGGGTGTCTGTTCACGCTTCTTCTTCGCACCCGGAGCCGGGCGCGTGTGGATCTCGCCGGAGGTCCGTCGGACGGGCCGCGGCTCACCGGGACGACGCGGTCGGTTCGGTACGGGTTCCACCGACTCGGGTGCCGCCCGGCGGTCGCCGGACGTCCGGCGACCGGTGGTTCGCGGATCGGCGGCAGCCCGGCGCCGCGGGTCGCGGGGGTCGGCGGCGCGACGCCGCGGGTCCGGCGGTGGCTGCCGGCGCGCGCGGGGCGGGGGAGTGCCGGGTTCACCGGGACGCTGGTCGGAGCCGCGGGGGACCCCGCGGCCGTCGGGTCCACCGTCGTGCGGGGGCCGCACCGGGCGTCGCCGGGCACCGGGCTGCTCCGGGCCGCGCCGATCGCCGGGCATCGGCTGACGCCCATCCGGACCCGGCCCCGCCGGACGGCGCGTCTGCGAACGCCGGCGCGGGCCGTCGGGTGGTGAATCCACTGGTGAACGGTCCCTTTCGAGGTCGACACATCGCGACGGGACGTCGACGCGACAGGGGTCACGCCTGAGGATGCCGATGCTGATGTGCAGGACGAGTCAGGTGTTGTGTGCTCTCGTCAGGCTACTGAAGTGATTCCGGAATTCGAGAACGCAACGCCGGGCGGGCGAGTAGCCGTCGTCACGTACGCGATCCGGGCCGGGTGGAGGACGTTCCCCGGGTCCGGCACGATGGGGCCCATGCGTGTCACGCCGAGCAACCCCACCGTGTACATCGTCGGCGCCGGCGGACAACTCGGAACGGCCCTGCAGGATCGCTCGGCGGGGGTTCCCGACACCGTCGTGCGACCGCTCACCTCGGCCGACATCGACATCGCCGACCCGACCTCGGTGGCCGCCGCGCTCGGCGACCTCGCCCCCGACGACGTGGTGGTGAACTGCGCGGCCTACACCGACGTCGACGGCGCCGAGTCCGACACCGAGGGCGCGCGCCGCGTCAACACCGCCGGGCCCGAGGTCCTCGCCGCCCGGACCGCCGATGCCGGCGCGTGGCTGATCCACGTCTCCACCGACTACGTGTTCCCCGGAACCACCGACGAGGGAGGCCGGCCGTCGGCGGGCGACGGATACGAACCCGACGACGTCTCCGGCACCCCGGCCACCGTGTACGGCCGCACCAAACTGGACGGCGAGCGCGCCGCTCTGTCGGCGGACCCGCGGACCACCGTCGTGCGGACGGCGTGGGTCTACACCGGCGGACCCGACAGCCGCGACTTCGTCGGCACGATGCGACGGCTCGAACAGTCGCGGGAGACGGTCTCGGTCGTCGACGACCAGCTCGGGTCACCCACCTACTCGTACGACCTCGCCGACGGACTCTGGGAACTCGTCGCCGGCGGGGCGCGGCCCGAGGTCGCCGGCGCCGTCCTGCATGCGACGAATTCGGGCAGCGCCACCTGGTTCGCCGTCGCACGCGGGGTGTTCGAGGAGATCGGAGCGGGGCCCGACCGGGTCCGGCCCACGACGACTGCCGAGTTCCCGCGCCCGGCGCCGCGCCCGGCCTACTCGGTGCTGTCCGGACGGTCCTGGACGGCGGCCGGACTCACCGCGCTCCGTCCGTGGCGACACGCGCTGCACGCGGCGATCGCCGCGTCGGACGCCGGCACCGGTTCGTTACCCTGAGCGGCGTGTCTGTTCAGCCAGCCGTGGTGACGGTGACCTATTTCTCCGGCGATCACCTCGTGACCTTCCTGCGTAGTCTCGCCGCGGTCACCGACGTCATGCCGCAGGTCGTCATCGCCGACAACGGTTCGGAGGACGGCGCGCCGGAACGGGCCGAGCAGGAGTACGACACGGTCACCCTCGTCCGGACCGGCGGCAACATCGGATACGGCGGCGCGATGAACCGCGGTGTCGCCGAGATCGACCCCGATGTCGAGTTCATCCTCATCTCCAACCCCGATGTCGAGTGGAAGCCGGGTGCCATCGAGGAGCTGATGGCCGCGGCGCAACGGTGGCCGCGCGCGGGCTCGCTCGGTCCGCTGATCCGCGAACCCGACGGGTCGATCTACCCGTCGGCCCGCCGGGTCCCGGACCTCGTGTCGGGCACCGGACACGCGATCCTCGGCACGGTCTGGAAGTCCAATCCGTGGACCGCCGCCTACCGTGCCGACGACGAGACCCCCTCGGAACGTGCGGTGGGGTGGCTGTCGGGTTCGTGTCTGCTCGTTCGGCGCGAGGCGTTCGACGCCATCGGTGGCTTCGACGCCCGCTACTTCATGTACATGGAGGACGTCGACCTCGGCGACCGGCTCGGCAAGGCGGGCTGGCAGAACGTGTACGTGCCCACCGCGGAGGTCGTACACACCAAGGGGCACAGCGCAGGTCGGCATCCGGAGAAGATGCTGCCCGCGCACCATCGAAGTGCCTACCGGTTCCAGGCGGACCGCAACCCGGGGCCCTGGCGCGCGCCGCTGCGACTGGCCCTGCGGATCGGGTTGGGCGTGCGATCCCGGCTGGCCGTTCGTGCGGCACGCCGCGCGTCGGCGAGCGAAAACGACGGCTGAGTGTTGAAGTGAACACCGAACGTCAGTGAACACCGAAGGCCGGAGTGGCCTCCGGTCACCTCGAGGAAGGAACCGATCCAGTGGACAACTACACCGTGCGTGAGTCGGTGGAAAGACAGTCCGTGGGGGGATCGGACGACATCAGGGAGGACGTCGAGGCCGTCATCCTCGTGGGCGGCAAGGGAACCCGTCTGCGTCCGCTCACCTTGTCGGCGCCCAAGCCGATGCTGCCGACGGCCGGACTGCCCTTCCTCACCCACCTGCTGTCGCGTATCCGCGCGGCGGGGATCCGCGACATCGTGCTCAGCACCTCGTTCAAGGCCGAGGTCTTCAGCGAGTACTACGGCGACGGTTCGAAATTGGGCCTGCGCATGCGTTACGTCACCGAGGACGAGCCGCTGGGCACCGGTGGCGGCATCCGCAACGTGCTCGACGAACTGACCGCGAGCACGATCGTGGTGTTCAACGGCGACGTCCTCGGTGGCACCGATGTCGGTGACGTCATCGACAGTCATCGTGCCGCCGACGCCGACGTCACCATCCATCTCGTGCGCGTCAGCGACCCGCGCGCGTTCGGTTGCGTGCCCACCGACGGCGACGGTCGCGTCACCGCGTTCCTGGAGAAGACGCAGGACCCGCCGACCGACCAGATCAACGCCGGCACATACGTGTTCAAGCGTGAGGTGATCGAGTCCATCCCGTCCGGGCTGCCGGTCTCGGTCGAACGTGAGGTGTTCCCCCGACTGCTCGCGGAGGGCGCGCACGTCCATGCGCATGTCGACCACGCCTACTGGCGGGACATGGGCACGCCCGAGGACTTCGTCCGCGGCTCGGCCGACCTCGTCCGCGGGATCGCGCCGTCACCGGCCCTGGGTGACCGTCGCGGCGAATCCCTCGTCCACGAGGGTGCGGGCGTCGGCCCGGGTGCCCTGCTCATCGGCGGAACCGTGGTCGGTCGGGGCGCCGAGATCGGCCCGCGTGCCCGTCTCGACGGCGCGGTCATCTTCGACGGCGCGGTGATCGAGGCCGGCGCGGTCGTGGAACGGTCGATCATCGGCTTCGGTGCCCGCATCGGGCCGCGCGCGCTGGTCCGGGACACCGTCATCGGCGACGGCGCCGACATCGGCGCGCGCTGCGAGTTGTTGCGCGGTGCGCGGGTGTGGCCGGGTATCGAGATCCCCGACAACGGGGTCCGGTTCTCGACGGACGTCTAGTCCGGCCGATGAGTCCGCCTAGCGGATCTTCGCGGCGGCGAGCACTCCGGGCCCCAACGGGATGACCACCGGCAACAGCTGTTCGTCGTCGGCGATCAGCAGTGCCGCCTCCCGGGCGGCCGCCGTCGGCGGCTCGGTACGGGCGGGATCGCCGACCGTGCCGTCGGCGGTGGCGTTGTGGACGACCACCACCCCACCCGGGCGGAGCATCCGGACCGCCTCACGGACGAATCGGGGCAGGTCGAGCAGGGGCCCGTCGACGAAGACCAGATCGTAGGACGCGTCGGACAACCGCGGCAGGACCTCGACGGGGGTGCCGTTGATGAGCCGGGTACGACCGGGGGCGATGTCGGCGCCGGCGAAGGACGCCCGTGCGGCCCGGTGGTGTTCGGGTTCGGGATCGATGGTGGTCAGCACGCCCTCGGTCGACATGCCGTTGAGCAACCAGAGGCCGCTCACCCCGGTGCCGGTCCCGATCTCCACGACGGCATGTGCGTCGGCTGTCCGGGCGAGCAGGGCGAGCAAGGCGCCGACCGCCGGGGAGACCGGCGTCGCGCCCAGTTCCTCGGCGCGGGCGCGGGCGGCGATGACGGCGTCGTCCTCGACGATGGCCGACTCGGCGTAGGCGATCAGGTCGGGGCGCGCGGACGGCGTTGACTCGGTCACGCGTCGAGGTTAGTCCGAGCCCGCGGCCGAACCGGACGCGGCACGCCAGACCTGCACGAATCTGCTCGCAACCGGACGGCCGACGCATCCTCAGGCAACACTCAGGCGCCTCATACGGCGGCCACACTCGGATAGGAGAGGGTGAGAGCTGTTCCGGTTGGGACAGTTCCCGGGAGGTCGGAGTGAACGCCCGGCAGTTCGGGAATACCCAACCGGAGTCACCTGTTCGACTTCGGTGAGTGCTTGGGTCACCGGGTGCGTGTTCACGAGAGAGGAACCGACCACCGACCATGATCGATCCCCGCGAATCCGCCGATGCCGTGCCCGCGGGCACCGCAGGTTTCGACGCCACCGGCGATGAACTGCTCATGCCGTCCTGGGACGACCTGGTACGCGAACACGCCGACCGCGTCTACCGTCTGGCCTATCGCCTGTCGGGCAATCAGCACGACGCCGAGGACCTCACGCAGGAGACCTTCATCCGGGTCTTCCGCTCGCTGTCGAGCTACCGTCCCGGCACCTTCGAGGGCTGGTTGCACCGCATCACCACCAACCTGTTCCTCGACATGGTCCGCCGCCGCAGCAAGATCCGCATGGAGGCGCTGCCCGAGGAGTACGACCGCGTGCCGGCCGACACCCCCGATCCGCAGCAGATCTTCGACGCGACGAATCTCGACCCCGACCTGCAGCGCGCCCTGGACACGCTGGCGCCCGACTTCCGCGCCGCCGTGGTCCTGTGTGACATCGAAGGGCTGTCCTACGAGGAGATCTCGGCGACGCTCGGCGTCAAGCTGGGTACCGTGCGCAGCCGCATCCACCGCGGCCGGCAGAGCATCCGCGACGCCCTCGCGGCACAGGGCCACACGAGCAGCCGCTCGGTCGCGATCGGCTCGCATTCCTGAGTTCGGTGTAGCGCCGCCGCGCGTTCCGGGAACCCTGCTCCGCCCAGCTTCGTTGTGAGTCTCGGATAAGCTCAGATGTTGCCTGTGCCGCTGCGCACAATGCCGACGACGTCCCCGGTCCGCCGAGGAGTGCGCGTTCGGCGGACGGCATCGGATGCCGCCGGTCGGTACCGTGGCAGAAGAGCAGCAGGCCCAGTGGCAACACAGGATTCATCGTGCGGCGGTTTCGTCGTGGAGAGGGGTGAACGACGATGATGGACGGCGATCGCGGGCGTCCGACCGGGAGTGGTGGTGTCGAACCACCTACCCCCAACCTCCGTCGTCGGCGGTCTTCCTGGACTCCCAGCAGGTGGAACACCTGGAGTCCGGCTCCCTCGTCATTCCTGCCCAATCGGGGCTACCGTGCGCCGGGAACGGCCGGCGGGCGCGGCTTCGCACCCACCGAGCACCTGGCCCCCGAGGCGGTCGCGGCCTTCGTCGACGGTGAACTCGGCATGTCCGCGCACGCGCGCGCAGCCCACCACCTCGCGCTGTGCCACGAGTGCGTGGCGGCCGTGGAGGCGCAGTCCCTGGCCCGCACCCGTCTGCGCGAGTCCGGCCGCGTGTCGATCCCGGACTCCCTGCTCGGTCAGCTCTCCCAGATACCCACCCGCGAGATCGACATGACCTCCGGACGACCCCGCCCGACGGAGTTCGGGCCGACGGTGTCGCCCGACGCGCCGACCGACGGCATCCCCGCGGCCCGTGGCCGCGCCTTCCGCCGCCGGGGCCGGTGAACGTGGCCCCCAACGCCGATTCTCCCGACGCCGATTCTCCCGATCCCGGTGACGCGCAGTTCGCGCGTCGGGCCGAACCGCCCGAGTCGCAACGGCTGACGCCGTCGAGGCCGCGGCACGCACCCGTCTCGCCGTCGACCGCGCAGGTGTTCGGCCGGCCGTCGGGTGTGCGTGGTTCGTTCGCCACCTCAACGGACGGTCGGTCGCCCGAGCCCCAGGTCGCGGCCCCGGACCCGGTCCTCGCCGAGGCCTTCGGTCGGCCGGCGGGGTCGACCGAGACCCTGCAGCGGGATCCGCTCGCGACCTACGGTCAGACCGAACAGCCCCGGACGCCGGACGACCCGTGGCGCGACCCGGAGAGTCCGGCCCGGCTCGACGCACCTGCGCTGGTCACCGGGGCACCGGAGACCCCCACCGACGCCGGTCCGAAACTCGGCGTTCGCGACATCCTGCTCGGCAAGCGCCTCAGCTGGGTGGCCCTGGCGACGCTCGCGGTGATCGCCTTGCTCATCGGACTCGTCGGCGGCCTGACGGGCCGGTACACCGCGGAAGTGGCCGCGCCGCTCACCAGCGACACGGTCGAGCTGTCCACCGACGACACCGGCGGCGACGCCGGGCCGCGGTCGTCGGTTGCCGAGGTGGCCCGCGCCGTGGAGAAGTCGGTCGTCGCGATCGACGTCCGCGCCGCCGGTGCCTATGCGACCGGGTCGGGATTCGTCATCGACAAAGAGGGTTACATCCTCACCAACAATCACGTGATCTCGATGGCCGCGAACGACAAGAGCGCCAAACTCGAGGTCGTCTTCTTCGATCGCCAGCGCGTGCCGGCGCGGATCGTCGGACGCGATCCCAAGACGGACCTGGCGGTGCTGAAGGTCGACAATGTCGAGAACCCGACGGTGTCGGTCCTCGGCAGTTCCGGCGACCTCCAGATCGGTGAAGAGGTCGTCGCCTTCGGATCGCCGCTCGGACTCAACCGAACCGTGACGAGCGGCATCGTCAGCGCGACCGATCGTGCCGTGGCGCTGACCCCCGATGCGGAGTCCGACACCGACGCGGTGATCGACGCCATCCAGACCGACGCCGCGATCAACCCGGGCAACTCCGGAGGCCCCCTGGTCAACGCCGAGGCCCAGGTGGTCGGGATCAACACCGCGGGACGCCTCGGCGCAGGCGGCGGCAACATCGGGCTCGGATTCGCGATCCCGATCGACGAGGCCAAGCCCATCGCGGAAGCGCTGATCCGCGACGGCCGCGTCAACCATCCGCAGATCGGGGTCAACGCGAGTTCGGTCCGCAACGAACGGGTCCTCGGAGCGCAGGTCCGCAACGTCGTGGCCGGCAGTCCTGCCGAACGGGCGGGGGTCCGCGAGAACGACGTGATCACCTCGTTCAACAACCGCCCCATCGAGAGCGCCGACGAGTTGAACGTCGCGATCCGGACCGCGAACATCGGTGAATCCGTCCCGTTCCAGTACTGGCGGGCGGGTCGGACGTTCAGCGGTACCATCACACCGGCGAGCGACTAACCACACCAGCGCACAAGTCAGGACGAGGCACATGTTCAGCAGCATCGGATGGGGCGAGATCGCGATCCTGGTGGTCGCGGCGCTGGTCATCCTCGGCCCCGAACGCCTCCCCGGTGCCGTCTCGTGGACGATGCAGTCGCTCAAGAAGGTCCGCGATTACGCGACCGGTGCGAGCGCTCAGCTCAAGGACGAGCTCGGTCCCGAGTTCGACGATCTGCGCAAACCGCTGGCCGATCTGAACGAGCTGCGGGGTATGACGCCGCGGTCCATCGTCACGAAACATCTTCTCGACGGCGACGATTCGCTGTTCCGTCTGAACGAGAGCGCGACGACGGTCAATCGGAACACCACCCCGGCGGCGCCGGAGATCAAGCCGGTCTCGGCGCCGCTGTCGTTCGAGAAGCAGGATTCCGCCGACAGGTCCGACTCCGCAACGGGCAACCGCGCCGCCCCGGACCGCACGCCGCGCACGGGGTCGCGTCCCGCCGCAGCGGACTGGGACGCGACCTAGGCGAACCCGGTCAGGCGTTCCGGATGGTGTCGAGTCCCAGACTCATCCCGGCCAGACCGCGCTTGCGCGCCGCCAGCTTGCCGGCGATCGCGCGCAGTGCGGACCCCGAGGCCGATTCCGGCGCCGACAGCACGACCGGGACCCCGGCATCGCCACCTTCGCGCAGGGCGGTCTCGAGCGGCACCTGACCGAGCAGGTCGACCTGAGCGCCCACGGCACGCGTGAGGCGTTGTGCCACCTGTTCACCGCCGCCGGACCCGAACGGTTCCATGCGGCTGCCATCGGGCAGTTCCAGCCACGACATGTTCTCCACGACACCGAGGATCTTCTGGCGCGTCTGCAGGGCGATGGCCCCGGCGCGCTCGGCGACCTCGGCCGCGGCCTGCTGCGGGGTCGTCACGACCAGGATCTCCGCACCCGGGATGAGCTGGGCGATGGAGATGGCGACGTCGCCGGTGCCCGGCGGCAGGTCGAGGAGCAACACGTCGAGGTCGCCCCAGTACACATCCGCGAGGAACTGCTGGAGAGCGCGATGGAGCATCGGGCCACGCCACGTCACCGGGGTGTTCCCGTCGGTGAACTGTCCGATGGAGATGAAGCGGACCCCGTGGTTGATCGGCGGCATGATCATGCGCTCCACCTGGGTGGGCTTGGCGTCGCTGCCGAGCATGCGGGGAACCGAGTGACCGTAGATGTCGGCATCGAGGACGCCGACGCTGAGCCCGCGCTCGGCGAGTGCTGTCGCGAGGTTGACGGTGACACTCGACTTGCCGACGCCGCCCTTGCCCGACGCCACCGCATAGACGCGGGTGAGCGAACCGGGTTGGGCGAACGGGATGACCGGTTCGGCCTTGTCCCCCCGGAGCTTCTTGCGTAGTTCGGTGCGCTGCTCGTCGTCCATCACGTCGAGTTCGACGCGGATCGCGCCGACGCCCGGGACGTCGGCCACGGCTGTCTCCACGCGTTGCGAGATCTCGGTGCGCATCGGGCAGCCCGACGTCGTGAGGTACACGCCGACGTCGACACTCGCGTCGTCGTTGACGGTGACCGACTTGACCATCCCGATGTCGGTGATCGGCTTGCCGATCTCGGGATCCTTGACCTTGCCCAGAGCGGCGCGAACTGCCGATTCCGTGGGCGCGACTCCTGTTGTCATCTGGTCCAGACTACCGGCGGCGCCGACGACGCCCGGCGGAGGTCCTCCGATCGTGTGTCAGCGAACCGGAACCGGCGCGCCGGAAGCGCCCGGCCGGTTCGGTCCGGCGTTGCCCGCCGGGGCCTGCTTGGTGGCCGGAGCGTCCTTCTTGGTCGGCGGGGGTGCGGGCTGGCCCGGGAACAGCGGCGGGATCGACGGCAGGCAGACGATGATGCACGGCTGCGGCGGCGGGCTCGGCCGACGCGAGGAGGACGACGAGGACGACTCGGACCCGGGTGTGCTCGGCTTGCTGGACTTGCTCGAACTGCTCGACGGCTTGCGCTTCATCTCCGGGATGGGGTTCGTCGGCATCACGCCCGTCGCATACGCCCCGGCCCAGCCGAGCACGTTCGCGACGTACTCCATCGAGCGGTTGTAGCGCAGCACCGCCGAGACCCGGGTGCGCTCGTTCATGATGTCGGTGACACCGGCGCACAGGTACCGGCCGGCCGAGTAGGTGGCGTCGAAGATGTTGTTCGGGTCGGGTTTCCCGTCCCCGTTGGCGTCGGAGCCCCACGCGGCCCATGTGCTCGGGATGAACTGCATCGGGCCCATGGCGCGGTCGTGTCCGGCGTCGCCGTCGATGCGCCCGCCGTCGGTGTCTTTGATGACGGCGTTGCCGGCCAGGGAGCCGTCGAGGACCGGGCCGGCGATCGGATTGATGGTCGTACCGTACTGATCGACCGAGCCGTTGCTCGCGTGATTGGACTCGATCCGGCCGATGCCGGCGAGCAGGAACCACGGGAGCTTGCACTGCGGGCTCTCGGCCGCGACGCGGTTCGCGGCCAGCTTGTAGGCCTGGAGGACCACGCCGGGGATTCCCAACGGACCCGACGGGAGATCGGCGGCGAGCCGGAACTGTGGTGCCGGCAGGGCGGTCGCGGGCTTCTCCGGCGGAGGTGCGAAGCCGAGCAGGGCGACCGGTGAGCCGGCGACGACCTCGGCCAGCACCGCGGGGGCAGCCGGTTCGGAGACGGGTGCGGCGACGGTGCCACCGGAGGCGCTCGATGTCGCGGTGCCCAGCACCAGCGCACCGACCAGGCCACCACCCACGGCGAGAGTCGCGGCGCGGCGGGGGAAAGAGGACGGACGACGCGGTCCGCGGCGGCGGCGGACGATGTCGAGGGGCCTCATCGACGGCTCCCGTCGCCCGACACGGCCCCGGGACGCTGCCCGGTCATGTCCACTCCGTTGTCAACACACACATCTGCCCCCGAGAACGCGGCGATCACCACCCGCGGCCCGGTTCGAGAGCCGCTCGCATGGATGCACCGGACGAATCCGTCGTGTCGTGGTCGACACCGGGATCCGGTCCGAACTGTGACCCACCATACATATGGGTCTGACGTCCCAGACACGAACTCCACTTTTGGTGTCAGTGAACCCATCGCGCCGACGGGCTCCGGGTGTTACGTCGGGGCCGGTGCACTCCGGAGATCAGCGCGAGCGGTCGCGCGGACCCGTACCGGCGGGCGGCTCGTCGTCGGACGTGGCGCCGAGTCGTTCGGTGAGTTCGTCGAGCAGGTCGTCGAGTTCCTTGCGCAGGTAGTCGCGCGTCACGGTGTCACCGACCGCGAGCCGGACGGCGGCGAGCTCACGTGCGAGGAACTCGGTGTCCGCCTTCGTCTGGGCGGACCGCAGCCGGTCCTCCTCGAGCGAGACTCGGTCACGGTTCTCCTGCCGGTTCTGGGCCAGGAGGATCAGCGGGGCCGCGTACGCCGCCTGGGTGGAGAACGCGAGGTTGAGCAGGATGAACGGGTACGGGTCCCATCTGATCGACACCGCGACCAGGTTGAGCGCGATCCACACGATCACGACGACCGTCTGGATCGCCAGATAGCGCCCGGTGCCCAGGAACCTGGCGACCCGCTCGCTGTACATCCCGACGACGTCGGAGTCGAGATTGAACGAGATCGTGCGACGGGTGCTGGGGGTGTCGAGTTTGCGTCCCGGTTCGCTCATCGGATGACGTCTCCGACGGGCTCGACGGCGTCCTCGGGCTCGGTCTCGCGCCAGTCGCGCGGCAGGATCTCGTCGAGGAGGTCGTCGACACTCACCGCGCCGAGCAGGTGCCCGGCCTCGTCCACGACGGGTCCGCAGACCAGGTTGTAGGTCGCGAAGTATCTCGTCATCGTCTCCAGGGAGTCCTCGGGGTGGAGTTGGACGAGGTCGGTGTCCAGGATGCCGCCGACGAGATGGGCGGGGGGCTCCCGGAGCAGGGCCTGCAGGTGTACGCACCCGAGGTATTTCCCGGTCGGCGTCGCCGTCGGCGGGCGGACGACGAACACCAGGCTCGCCGCGGCGGGCGTGAGGTCGGGATTGCGGACGCGGGCGAGCGCCTCGGCGATGGTGGTCGACGGGGTCACCACGATGGGCTCGGAGGTCATCACACCGCCGGCGGTGTCGGGGGAGTGCAGGAGCAGGCGCCGGAGCGGTTCGGACTCGACGGGGTCCATCTCCTCCAGGAACGCCTCGGCCTCGGTGTCGGGCAGTTCGCCGAGCAGATCGGCCGCGTCGTCGGGGTCCATCGCCTCGAGGATGTCGACGGCGCGGTCGCGACCGAGCGCGGCGAGCACCTCTTTCTGGTCGTCGGGCGGTAATTCCTGCAGCACGTCGGCGAGCCGTTCGTCATCCAGGGCCGAGGCGATCTCGTCGCGCCGTTTCGCGGGCAGTTCGCGCAGGGCGTTGGCGACGTCGGCCGGCCGCATGCCCTCGAACTGCAACAACGCCTGTGCCACTCCCTGTCCCGGGAGGTTCAATGCGCTCTGGGTGATGCCCTGCACGCTGGACCACTCCACGACCTGGGTCTCGTGGCGGCGTCGGAGACCGCGGCGGCCTGCGCGGATCGCGACGCGGGAGACGACCCAGTCGCGGGTCCGGGTCTTCTCGATGCCGAGATCGATCACCGTCACGTCGGCGTCGGCGAGTTCGGGGAGGTCCGGATCGACGACCCGGACGTGGGTGTCGAGAACCTGCCCGATGGCCAGCGCCTCGCCGGGCCGCAGGTGGAGCCGGCGGAGGCTGACGGTGCCGGTGTTGAGGGCAACGGCCTGCGGCTCGATCGCCGTCACGCGCAGCATGGGAACGAAAATCCTACGCCGGGTGGTCAATTCGACCGCCAGACCGAGGACGCGCGGTTGTTGTCCGGACATGCGGATCGAGATCACCACGTCGCGGACGCGACCGATCGATTCACCGTCGGGACCAAGGACGGCCAACCCGACTAATCTGGCCACGAACACCTTGCTCACCGACGACATGGGAGTAAGGGTAGTGCCATCGGTTCCGTGGAGGCCGACGGCAGACACCGAACGCCCACCGGTGGGAGACGAGTCTCACGGTCGAGTCCCACCGCAGCAGTCGCACAACAGGGAAGGCCCCGACATGACCAATCCCATGCGCCCGAGCCGCGAGACGCCGGGCCTGCCCACCCCGCCGAAGGGCTGGCCGATCGGTTCCTACGGAACCTACGCCGAGGCCCAACGCGCGGTGGATTTCCTCTCCGACGAGAACTTCACCGTGCAGGACGTCACCATCGTGGGCGTCGATCTCATGCAGGTCGAACGAGTCATCGGCCGGTTGACATGGGGCAAGGTGATCGGCGGCGGGCTGGTGTCCGGTGCCTGGCTCGGCTTCTTCTTCGGCTGCCTGGTGGCGCTCGTGTTCACCGGTTCGCCCATCGCGCCCATCCTCGTGGGCATCGTCGGCGGCATGGTCTTCGGTGTGATCTCCGCGACCATTCCGTACGCGGCCACGCGCGGCCAGCGTGATTTCGCCTCGACGATGCAACTCGTCGCGGGACGCTATGACGTGCTGTGCGACCCGAAAAGCGCAGAGAGGGCACGCGACATGCTCACCCGTCTGACCTTCTGAGCCGACGTCTCCCGCTCGGACACGGTGGGATCACAATCGCTCGCGGAGTGGCACGCCCATGCCGAATGTGTTGCATGTCACGAATCCTCACGTATAGCGTTGCACTTCGGACGCTCACGGCGGAGCACCTGGTGCGCCCGCCGCGTACGACATCGAGGAGGCTGCGTGCGGAGCAGGGTCAGGACTGACGGATCTACCAGACGCGTGAGACGGAAGGTCCTCGCCGCGGCGGTGGCAGCGGCGGCCATGCTGCCCGTGCTGTCCGCATGCGGCTCGGGATATGAAGCGGGCGTACTCAATTTCTATCCGCCGGCCGACGGCGCGGACACCTTCGCCGAGATCGGCGACAAGTGCTCGGCCGATTCCGGCGGGGCGTACAAGGTCGTGACGACTCCGCTGCCCAAGGGTGCCGACGATCAGCGTCTGCAGCTCGCACGACGCCTCGCGGGCAACGACAGCGGCCTGGACCTGATGGGTATGGACGTCGTGTGGACCGCCGAATTCGCCGACGCGGGCTGGATGGTGCCGGTGCCCGACGACATGGCGGCGGAGATCTCGGCACGCACCCTGGGCGGCCCGCTCGACACCGCGGTGTGGAAGACCGACGACGACGAGCGTGAACGGCTCTACGCCATCCCGTTCTCCACCAACACCCAATTGCTGTGGTACCGGCCGGATGTCCTCGCCGAGGACGTCGACCGACGCCGCCCGGCGTCGACGTGGAACGGCATGCTCGAGGACGCGCTCGTCAGCGGACGCAACGGCGGCCCGACCTACATCATGGTGCAGGGCAGGCAATACGAGGGCCTGATGGTGTGGTTCAACTCGGTGCTCGCGAGTGCCGGCGGCCAGATCGTCGATCCGCAGGACCCCGACAAGGTCACCCTGAACGACACCCCTGAACACCGCGCCGCCACGGTGCGCGCCCTGGAGACCCTCAAGCGCGTGGCGACCGCACCGGGGGCCGATCCCTCGCTGACCAACTCCGACGAGGGCGCCGCGCGACTCGGGATGGAGAGCGGAGAGGCTCTGTATCAGGTCAACTGGCCGTTCGTCTTCGCCGGCATGCGCGAGAACGCCGTCGCCGGAAGCGTCGCCTTCCTCGACCTCACCCAGTACGCGAACCTCTACGCCGACACCGCGAACCCGCCGACGGCGGCGCAGGTCGTCCCGCTGAACCGGGAGATGCGGCGGGTCTTCGACTTCGCGCCCTACCCGGGCTTCGAGGGACTCCCCACGAAGACGACCCTGGGCGGCATCAACATCGCCGTCGCCAGCACCTCGAAGCAGCAGGATCTCGCCTTCCAGGCCGCGGAGTGCATCACCAGCGAGGCGGGGCAGAAGGCGTTCTCGTTCAGCGCCGGACCGCCGCCGGTCATCGAATCCATCTACGACGACGCCGATTTCCGGCTCGCCTACCCGATGGCCGATGAGATCAAGCGGCAGCTCGAACCCGAACACGCCGCGCTGCGCCCGAAGTCGCCCGATTACCAGGCGATCTCGACGCTGCTGCAGGCCAAGTTGAGTCCGGTCGGCGCCTGGGAGCCGGAGGCTCTCGTCGACGAGCTCGCCGAAGCGGTCCAGAAGGCCATCGACGGGGAAGGGCTGATCCCGTGAGCGACAACACGACACCCGGAGACGACGAACGGACCGGCGACCGGCCGCGCCGTGATGTTTCGGGCGAGGACACGCGGTTCCGCGCCGGACGTCATGCGCTGCCGGACGACGCCCCGCCGCAGACCGGCCCGATCCCAATCGTCGGTGACACGCCGCCGGTGCAATCCGACCAGGTGTGGACCCCGCCGCCGGGCGGACGGCACGACGCCGCGCCGGTGAGCGGTCCGGCGGGCGCACCCGCTCCGGCCGCCGGTCCGGCTGCCGGTCCGGCTGCTGCCACGACGGCGGTCGCCGAGCGTCCGCGAGCCGACGACGCACCGGCCGCACCGCGCAAGCGCAGCGAGGGCAAGGCCGCCGAGCGTCGACTGGCCTTCTGGCTCGTCGCGCCGGCCGCGCTCATGATGATCCTGGTCACCGGTTACCCGATCGTGTACGCGGTCTGGTTGTCGCTGAACAAGATGAGCCTCTCGGCCCCCGGCGAACGGGAATTCGTGTGGTTCGCCAACTACGCGACCGTCCTCACCGACAACTACTGGTGGACCGCCTTCGGTGTCACGGTCGGCATCACGGTCGTGTCGGTGATCATCGAGCTCGTGCTCGGCATGGCCATCGCGCTCGTGATGCACCGAACGATCTTCGGGCGCGGCACGATTCGTACCGTCGTCCTCATCCCGTACGGCATCGTGACGGTGGCAGCGGCGTTCTCGTGGTACTACGCCTGGACACCCGGCACCGGATATCTCGCGAATCTGCTGCCCGACGGCAGTGCTCCCTTGACCGAGCAATGGCCCTCACTGGCGATCATCGTCCTGGCCGAGGTCTGGAAGACGACCCCGTTCATGGCCCTGCTGCTGCTGGCCGGACTCGCGCTCGTGCCGGACGACCTCCTCAAGGCGGCCCAGGTGGACGGTGCCGGAGCGTGGACGAGGCTGTGGCGCATCATCCTCCCGCTGATGAAGCCGGCGATCCTGGTGGCGCTGCTGTTCCGCACACTCGACGCGTTCCGCGTGTTCGACAACATCTATGTCCTCACCAGCGGGTCCAACAACACCTACTCGGTGTCGATGCTGGGTTACGACAATCTGTTCGGCGCCTTCAATCTCGGCGTCGGTTCGGCGATCTCGATCCTGATCTTTATCTGCGTCGCGATCATCGCGTTCGTGTTCATCAAGGGGTTCGGCACCGCCGCACCGGGTTCCGACGACGAGGGGAGGTAAGCCGTTGAATACGAGCGGAAAGTCCAAGGCCTGGTGGTCGATCGCCAACATCCTGGTGATCCTGTACGCGCTCATCCCACTGCTGTGGATCATCAGTCTGTCGTTCAAACCGGCAGGTAGCGTGACCGACGGGCGATTCTGGCCCAGTGAGTTCACACTCGACAACTACAAGAACATCTTCGAGACGAGCGCGTTCACCTCGGCGTTGATCAACTCGATCGGCGTCGGACTCATCACGACGGTCATCGCGGTGATCCTCGGGACGATGGCGGCCTATGCGGTGGCGCGTCTGGACTTCCCGGGCAAGAAGCTCCTGATCGGCGCCGCCCTGCTGATCGCGATGTTCCCCCAGATCTCGCTGGTGACCCCGTTGTTCAACATCGAGCGACGACTCGGGTTGTTCGACACCTGGCCCGGCCTGATCCTGCCCTACATCACGTTCGCGCTGCCGCTGGCGATCTACACCCTGTCCGCGTTCTTCCGCGAGATCCCGTGGGAGCTGGAGAAGGCCGCCAAGATGGACGGCGCCACGCCGTGGCAGGCCTTCCGCAAGGTCATCGCACCCCTCGCGGCGCCCGGCGTCGTGACCGCGGCGATCCTGGTGTTCATCTTCGCCTGGAACGACCTGCTCCTGGCGTTGTCCCTGACGTCGACCGAACGGGCGATCACCGCACCGGTGGCGATCGCGAACTTCACCGGCAGTTCGCAATTCGAGGAACCGACCGGGTCGATCTCGGCCGCCGCGGTGGTCATCACCATCCCCATCATCATCTTCGTGCTCTTCTTCCAACGTCGAATCGTGGCCGGCCTGACCTCCGGCGCCGTGAAGGGATAACCCATGGCAGACATCGTTCTGGACAACGTCTCCAAGCAGTATCCCGACGGCTCGACGGCCGTACACGGGGTCGACATCGAGATCGCCGACGGCGAATTCGTGATCCTGGTGGGACCGTCGGGCTGCGGCAAGTCGACGACGCTCAACATGATCGCGGGACTCGAGGACATCTCGGGCGGTGAACTGCGGATCGGCGGCGAGCGCGTCAACGAGCGCGCGCCGAAGGACCGCGACATCGCGATGGTGTTCCAGAGTTACGCGCTGTACCCCCACATGTCGGTCCGCGAGAACATCGCCTTCCCGCTGACCCTCGCGAAGATGCCGAAGGATCAGGTGGCCGCGAAGGTCGACGAGGCCGCGCGCATCCTCGACCTCGGGCAGTACCTCGACCGCAAGCCCGCCAACCTCTCCGGTGGTCAGCGGCAGCGCGTCGCGATGGGACGCGCGATCGTGCGGTCGCCCAAGGCGTTCCTGATGGACGAGCCACTGTCGAACCTGGATGCGAAGCTGCGCGTGCAGATGCGCACCGAGATCTCGCAGCTGCAGCAGCGTCTGGGCACCACCACGGTCTACGTGACCCACGACCAGACCGAGGCCATGACCCTCGGCGACCGCGTGGTCGTCCTGCGCGGCGGGTACGTGCAGCAGATCGGCACACCGCAGGAGCTGTACAACAATCCGACCAATGTGTTCGTGGCCGGCTTCATCGGTTCGCCCGCGATGAACTTCCTGTCCGGTCGCCTCGGCTCCGACGGCATCGAGACCGCGATCGGCACGATCTCGCTCGACGACCACCGTGCGGTGGTGTCGCGTGCCGGCGACGTCGGCAGCGGCGGGGATGTGCTGATCGGCATCCGCCCGGAGCATCTCGAGGACGCGTCGCTCGTCGATTCGACGACCCGCGGTCAGGGGGCGACGTTCACCGCGAACATCGATGTCCTCGAGTCGATGGGGTCGGACATCTACGCCTACTTCAGCGTTGGCTCGAGCCGGGCGTCGAGCGATGCCCTCGCGGAGCTGTCCGCCGACTCCGGAACCGATCTCGGCGGCAATCAGCTCATCGCACGACTGTCCCCGGACTCGAAGGTCACCCGCGGCAGTTCGGCCGAACTGTTCTACGACGCCTCGAAGATCGCGGTGTTCGATCAGAGCTCGGGAGCATCGCTGCGGGTTCGCTGAGCCGCGTCCTCCCGGCGGTGGGTCACCGCTTGCGCCGCCGGGAGTGGTCGAGCAGCTCGTCGAAGACGTGCTCGTCCCAGATGTGCCTGCGCACGAGGCGATAACGCTCGCAGGCGACCCACATGTACAGCTCGGCGTCGCTCTCGAGGTCGGGTCGGATACCCGCGCGCCGGGCCATCCGCACGACCGGCAGGAACTCCTCACCGAACCAGCGCCGGGCGGTCTCGGCGCGGCTGAGGAACTCGCCGATCTCCTGGCTCAGACGGAATCCCCAGGCCTCGACGTTCTCGGCGAGTTCGGCGTAGTCGAACGGGAAGCTGAGCCGGATGGCGTCGGCCTGGGCGCCCTCGAGCGGTACGCGCGACAAGAACAGCCGACGATGGTCCTTGAGGACCAGATCGGATGTCCCGGTGATGCCCTCGGGAGAGATGCGCGTGTGGATGAGGGTGACGTACGCGTCGATCGTGGCCCAGTTCCGCGCGATCGCGATGGACACGCGGTGATGGCCGTCGATGACGAAGTGCATGGACCCGATCCGGTAGAGCTGCACCGGTGGCACCGACTCGCCGCGTCGTTGCGCTGCGGCCAGGCGCTGCCAGCGTTCACGCCCACGCGACGAGGTGGGCCGGAAGTAACGGTCGAAGTCCTTCGTCCGGTCGACGCTGCCGACGATCGAGGACACCTCGACCACCTGGAGCCCGAGTGAGGTCTCGCCGGTTCGGCCGAGCGCGGCGACCACTTCGTCGAACGGCAGGATGGTGTTCACGTCGGCCGGCTGACGCATGAACCACTGCGCGAGACGGGCTCGTTCGGCCTGGCGCCGCAGCCGGGCGAAATCGTTCTCGGCGTCGGCGTCGGGAAAACCGGTGTCACGCGCCATATCTGCGCCTCACGATCTCGACGTCCCGGGTCACGGGATCGATGTCGAACTGACAGAACCCGACGACGTTCATCGACGTCGTCGACGACCCGATGGGCAGATCCGCCGGCCGTTCGCCGTAGGGATGGACATGCCCGTGGATCAGCAGCGCGGGCTGCAGCGACCGCACCAGGGGGTGGAAACAGTCGAAACCCCGGTGGGGGAGATCGTCCCGGTCGCCGACGCCGCGCGCCGGGCTGTGGGTGAGCAGGATGTCGGCGCCCCGTGGCGGCGACAGGGCGGCGGTGCACCGCAGGCGGAGCGAGCGCAGTCGCTGCTGGGTGTCGGTGTACTGGTTGGTGCCCCCGTTGTACCGGCGGCTGCCGCCCAGACCGCTGATGCGCAGCCCGGCGACCGAGACGGTCCGACCATCGGCGTTGACCGCACCGCAGGGGCCGGGGTCCTCGACCGGGAGGCCTGCGCGGGTCCAGCCGGTCCGGCCGCGCCGGTACCCGCGTAGGTCGCGGTCGTGGTTGCCGGGGACGAACACGCACGGCGAGTCGCACAGCGACGACAGGATCTCGAGGTATTCGAACGGCAGGTCGCCGGCGCCGAGGATGAGGTCGGGACGGGATTCGATCCCCACGCCGAAGGTGAGGGAATCCACCACCTCGTCGGCGACCGCCAGAACCCGGACCATTGCTCCAGGCTAGAGGAGCGCCCCGGACCCGCGCGCCGGAGTCGGTAGCCTGTCGGGTGTGAGCGAAGCCGTGACAGAGGTCGTCGGACGATTCCTGG
This sequence comes from Gordonia sp. PvP123, assembly GCF_040547295.1. Lineage (NCBI taxonomy): Bacteria > Bacillati > Actinomycetota > Actinomycetes > Mycobacteriales > Gordoniaceae > Gordonia > Gordonia sp. PvP123. The sequence continues at coordinate 501,407 of NZ_JBEPPN010000002.1, forward strand.
AAGACCGGCTGGGGGAGACGCCGCAGCGGGCGTCGGTGACGTTCCTGGGCGTCGAGCCGATCGACGTCCTGCGGTTCGCGGCCGCCGCCGATACCGGTGATCGCCCCACGGTGGTCTACGTGACGTCGGGGTGTGCGCGGCATCCGATGTCCGATCCCACCGACCTGCACGCCGATCCGGTCCGCGGACCCCGTGCCGAGCTCGTCGTGCGCATGTCGTCGGGGACACCGCTGCCGGGCCTGCACAAACGGATGGCGACGCTGGCGGCCGCGCCGGCCGTCGAGGGCCTGATCATCGCCGCCGACGCACTCGTCGATCTCGGCGAACCCCTCTGGGACGGTTCCCCGTTCACCGCGGTACTGCTCGAGGCCGACGAACTCGGCATCGTCGAACTTCCCGAACCGATGGACCCGGTCACCATGCTCCGCGCCATCCCGATCACCGCCAACGAGGCCGCCTGGGTGCGGCTGAAGGGAGCCGACGCGCTGCGGGAGGCGTGGCGGGAGGCGGGTATCGACGTGACCAGGCCCGACCGGGCGTCGGCAACTCCGGCCTGAGACGTCTCGAGGAGTTCCGGCCTGCTCGTGAATCGCGGGCGAACACATCCGTTCCGAGGTTTCGGAACGTATGACAGAGGGAACGTCTGAGCATCGAGAGCACGGCTGGTCTGAGAAGGTGAGGGCGCATGGAGTCACGGGGAGCAGGGACCATCGGCACGACAGACGGGCGGTGCCACGCGTGACCCTCACATCATCGTCGCTGCCCACGACGACCGCTCCCCGGCCCGAGCTCGATGTCTATCTGCCGCAGCAGGACACCCAGTTGCTGATCGACACCCTGCGCTCCCGCGGCGTTGCGGGAGCCCGCGTCCTCGACCTGTGCACCGGCAGCGGCGCCATCGCCATCGCGGCGGCCCGGGCGGGTGCGACCGAGGTGACCGCGGTGGACGCGTCCGCCGAGGCGGTTGCGTATGCGCGACAGGCGGCGGCCGAGGCCGGGGTGCGCATCGAGGTGGCCCACGGCGACCTCCGCCGTCACCGGGGCCGGTACGACGTCGTCACCTGTAACCCGCCGTACGTACCGACCCCGCCGGAATCCGAGGCGGCCCTGCATCCGGCCGGACCTTCGCACGCATGGGACGCCGGCCTCGACGGCCGGGCCGTCCTCGACCCGCTGTGCGCGCACGTTCCGGACCTGCTGGTGCCCGGCGGCATTTTCGTGCTCGTCCATTCGGAATTCGCCGACGAAGAGGCCTCGCTGCGTGCCCTCCGTGCCGGTGGCCTGACCGCCGAGGTGGTGGCCGAACGGGTCATCCCGTTCGGCCCGGTTCTCTCGGCGCGTGCGGGCTGGATGGAGGAGATCGGGATGCTCGAGCGCAACCGCCGCATCGAGCGACTGGTCGCGATCGTCGCGGTCGCGCCCGGCGAATACGGTTCGGCGGGTGGGTCGGCGTGAGCGGCGAGGTCAAGCGCAACGCGGTGCGGGTGATCCGCGGTGGTCCGGTGCTGGTCTCCGGACCCGTCGACATCGAACTCCCGGACGGCGCAAAGGTCGAATCGGACCGGTTCATGGTCGCCGTGTGCGCCTGCGGGCGCAGCAAGACCTACCCGCTGTGCGACACCAGCCACCGCAAGAAGCGTCGCCGGACGGACTGACGCCCCGGACGAGCGGGCGTCCCCGGACCGCGGTGTCTCGCCGCGCGCGGTGTCGGGTGTCAGATGCCGGGGAAGGCGCTCTCGCCGCGCTCCCAGGCGGACAGGACATGACGGTCGAGCGCGTCCTCGACGAACAGGAAGGCGCGGATCCCGAAGATCACGTCGGCCTCGGTGTCCGGTTCGCTGCGGATGAGATCGCCGACGACGTCAGTGCGCAGGATCTGCTCGTGAACCGCGTCGGCCTCGACGTGTTCGCGGTAGAAACGTCGGCAGGCCTCCGGCGCGTCGAGCTGCTCCAGGCCGGCGAGCAGGCGCTGGGATCCGGGGGGCGAGGTGATCTCGGTGGCCGCCAGATGACCGACCGCGGCACCCCGGTACCGGCGATGGAGTCCGAACAGTGACATCAGGTTGACCGGCGTCAGCGCGACGCCGGGCACGGTGTCGAGGTACCCGAGGTAATCGGCGCGGAGATCGGAGGCCCGCAGCAGGTCGGCGAAGAGTTCCTGATGGACGGCGTCGCCGCGGCCACCGCCGAACTCGTCGAACTCGACCGCGACGAAGGCGGCTTTCGCGTGGCCCCGGAGACGCGGGATCGCCCACGCGTGCGGGTCGGCCTCTTTCAGGTGATAGAGCGAGCGCATCGCGAACAGCTGGCGGTACTGCTCCCACGTGCCGGCGTCGCGGAGTCGGTACGAGGCACCGTCGCCGTCGGGATTCTCGATGCAGAGCTCGTCCATCTCGTGGTCGGCGGAGTCCTCGGCGGCCGCCGCCGGCACGTCGCGGTGCAGGGCAGCGAGGAACGACCGCTCGAGCGCCGCCCGGATCGTGAGCAGCGCGGGATTCCATTCCCACTCGGTGTCGGCATCGACGAAGCCCACGTAGTGCATCTCGTAGCAGAGGTAGAGGGCGAGCTGCAGATCATCGCCGTACGGGTCGGCGTCGTCGACCGGCAACTCGGGGATCGACGCTGATGCGGGGTCACCCCGGAGGAGATCGATGACGGTGGCCGACAGAGGTCCGCGCGCACCCGGCAACAGCGGTCGCCGGAAGGTCGTGTCGTGCTCCGTCGAAACGTCGACCATCGGGTCAGCTGACACCTTGTGCGTCCTCCTGTCGTCTCCGGGCGTCCGGCACGGCCGAGCGCGGACTCTCCCGGATAACCGATTCGGGCACGGGACAAACCTCGGCGCTGGCGAGACGGTCGTGATCGTCGTCCCAGCATAGGCCCCGCGATCGGATCAGCTGATCTCCGCGCGCAGCGACTTGTCGAGCGAGACGCGGACCAGCGCGGCCGCCAGGGCCTCCGGACGTCCGTCCGCGAGGTCGGCGAGCCGTCCCGGATCGTCGGGTAGCCCGAGGTCGCGGGCCGCGGCCAGTGCGCGTGTGTCGAAATACGGTGTCGCCCACTCCCACACCGACTGGACCTCGCGCAGGAAGATGTCGGCCCCGACCGGGCCGATACCGGTGAACCCCTGGAGCAGTTCTGCCGCGCGGCCGGGGTCGGAGCCGGCATCGTCGGCGAGACGACGCAGATCACCGTGATACTCGTCGAGGACCCGCTGAGCTGCCTCGCCGAGGCGGGTGGCCGTGCTCTCGTCGTACCGGACGTAGTGGCCCCGACCCAGCGCGTCGACGAGGCTCTGCCACTCGGCTCGGGCCATCTTCTCCGGCGTGCGATAACCGGCCGCGAACAGTTCGCGTGCGGCCGCGACGGCGATGTCCGCGGAGATCCTGGTGCTGAGGAGCAGGGCGAGGACCAGCAGCTCGAACAGCGGGGATGGGGTGTTCTTCAGTGTGATGCCTGCGTCGTCGGCATAGGTACGGCCGGCCCGGTCGAGCAGGATGCGCGCCGTGTCGCGGGCGTGGTTCGTGCGGGTCATCGCGAACGACTACCCGTCGTGTCGGCTGGGCAATCCTCCGGTCGGGCGTCTGGTCACGCGGGGGTGATCACAACCAGTGACTGCGACGGAAGACCACGAACAGGCCGGCGCAGAGCGCGACCAGGCAGCCGAGTACCACGGGATAACCCCATTCCTGGTGGAGCTCGGGCATGTGGTCGAAGTTCATGCCGTAGATGCCGGCGACCATGGTGGGTACCGCCGCGATCGCGACCCAGGCCGAGATCTTGCGCATGTCGGTCGACTGCTGGATGCCGACCTTGGCCGCCGCGGCCTGCAGGAGCGAGGTCAGCAGTTCGTCGTACTCGAGAACGCGATCGATGACGGTGGTGAGATGGTCGCTGACATCCCGGAACTGCCGTCGGATCTCTTTGGGCACCAATGGGTTACCGCTCGCTGTCAAACTCTGCAGCGGTGTCGCGAGCGGTGTCACCGCGCGCCGTAGTTCGAGCACTTCGCGGCGCAGGAGATAGACCGGGTCGATGTCGAGCGAGTGACCCTGTCGGCCGAAGACGACCTCCTCGATGGCCGCGACGTCGACGTCCATCCGCTCGGTGACCGCAAGGTAGCTGTCGACCACCTTGTCGGCGACAGCGTGCAGGACCGCGGTCGGGCCGAGGGCGAGGCGATCGGGATGGGTTTCCAGGCGGCGCCGGAGCTCCGACAGTTCGGTGTGCTCGCCGTGCCGGACGGTCAGGACGAAATCCGGTCCGGCGAAGACCATGATCTCGCCGGTCTCGACGACCTCGCTCGCCTTGGCCATCGTCTCGTGCTCGACGTACTGCACGGTCCGCAACACCAGGAACTGGGTGTCGTCGTACACCTCGAGTTTGGGTCGTTGATGTGCGTGTACCGCGTCCTCGACCACGAGCTCGTGCAACCCGAACGTGGCACCGACATCGGCCATCTGCGCGTCGTCGGGGGCATGGAGACCGACCCACACGAAGCCCTCGCCTGCAGCGCGCACCCGAGCAAGACCCTCGGTGTAGCTGACGCGCCCCGGCTGCCGGTGACCGTCGATGTAGACGGCGCAGTCCACGATCGCACGCGCCACCGGGACGCGGATCTGCGGGAGCGGTCGGCGGTCGCGGCGCGGTGACAACCCGCGCGGACCGGGCCGGGGGAGCGAGGGCACGGCTGCCGATCTTACCCGGGCGCCTCGTTCGATCCCCAGGCTCCGCTGCAGATACGGTGGCGGGGTGCCTGAACGTCTTGTCCGCAAACGTCTCGTCACGGTGGCCGGCCTCCTCGTCGTCCTGGCGGTGGTGCTCGCCGGCTGCGCCGACGACCCGTCGACCCCGCCGCGCGGGCTGGTGATCGGATCGTCGGACGAACCGGCGATGCGGGTGATGGCCGAGGTGTACGCGGGGGCGCTGCGCAACGCGGGCTCGGTGGTGTCCGACGACCAGCTCCGCGGGGACATGCCGACGCTGCTGGACGAGATGGATCGAGCCGAACTCGATCTCTTCCCGGGCTTCACCGGGGAATTGCTGACGATGCTCTCCCCGTCGTCGTCCGCGATCGGCGCCGAAGCCGTCTACCGCGACCTCAATCGCTCACTGCCGCAGGGAGTTTCGGTGGGGGACGAGACTCCGGTGTCGGCGGCCCCACAGATCTTCGTGTCGACGACCCTCGCCGGGGACGTCGGCGCCACCGGTCTCGCCGACTGTGCCCGGCTGCCCGCGGGCCTGCCGGTCGCCGCTCTCGGTCAACCGGACGCGGCCACCATGCGGGCCTTCGCCGATGCGGGGTGCGCGTTCGGTCCGGTCGAACTCGTCGCTTCCTCCGAGGACGTGCTCCGCCGCGCGGCAGGCGGCACGGCGGTCGGCCTGCTGACGCCGCTCGAGATCGCCGGGGAAGACGCCGACGGCACGTCATCGGAGGTGCAGGCGCTCCGGACGTCGCAGGGGGGCGGCGACACCGCGGACAGCCCCGGCACCCCGGCCACCGACGCCCGGCCCGCGGGCGCCGAGCAGGCCGATCAGACCGGTCCGCGGGCGGAAGTACTCGTACCGGTGTTCCGGTCCGCGGCGCTGAACCGCGACCAGGTCAAGGCGATGAACAAGGTGGCAGGTGAGATCACCACCGCCGACCTCGCCACCATGTCCGCAGAGGTCGACGGCGGGTCGGACCCACGCGAGGTCGCCCTCGCCTGGCTGGGCGAACACGGCCTGTAGACACGACAGCGCCGGGACGCCAACACGCCCCGACCGCGTGTTGGTGCCCCGGCGTCGCCGTGATTCTTCGGCCCGCTCGCTCCGCTCCCGGCGCCGCCGTGCGCCCGGCTGGTGTCAGCCGGCCTTCGACAGCGCCCAGCCGGTCAGCTTCGCCGACACCCACTGGTACTTCGACGCGACGAGGCGCACTGCGAGATCGAGGACCTTGGCGTCGGTGCCGACCAGGATGCGCGCCTTGTTCTTGCGCACGCCCTCGATGATCACGTCCGCGGCGTCCTCGCTCGTCATACGGGCGAGGTAGCGATCGAACAGTGCGGCCGTGGCCTTCTGGTCGTGGTCGCCGGACACGGTCGCGTTGCGGGCGATCGCGGTCTTGATGCCGCCGGGGTGCACACAGGACACCTGCACCGGATGCTTGGCGACGATCATCTCCTGGCGCAGCGCCTCGGTGAACCCACGCACCGCGAACTTCGCGGAGTTGTAGGCGGCCTGCCCCGGTTCGGCGAGCAATCCGAACAGCGACGACGTGTTCACGACGTGCCCGTCGCCGGAGGCGATCAGGTGCGGCAGAAACGCTTTGGTGCCGTTGACGACTCCCCAGTAGTCGACGTCCATCACCCGTTCGATGTCCTTGAACTCGGTGCGCTCGATCTCGCCGTGGTGAGCGATACCCGCGTTGTTGAACACGACGTTGACCACGCCGAAGTGCTCGGCAACGGTGTCGGCGTAGGTGAGCACGGCTTCGCGCTCGGCGACGTTGAGCAGCTGCGAGTGGACCTCTGCGCCCGCCTCCTTCACCAGCTTCTCGGTGACGGCCAGACCGTCGGGGGTGACATCGGAGATGGCCAGCCGCGCACCGCGACGTGCCAGCTTGACCGCGATGTCACGGCCCATTCCCGAACCGGCCCCGGTGATCACGACGACCTTGCCGCGAAAGTCCTTCATGTCTTGTCTCCTGTGGTGGGTTCGGTCGGTCAGGCGTTGGCGGTGGCGGGCGCGGCGACGTCCTCGCCCGCGGCGGAACCGGCCGGTGCCGCAGGTGCGACGGGGCGCCGGGCGCCGCGGGTCACATCGTAGGCGGCGACGTCGAAGGACCGGGTCGTCTGCCGGAAGGCGAAGGTGAAGCCGGGCCACAGCGTCGTGATGTTGCCATTGGCGTCCTGGTACCAGGAGGCACATCCGCCGTTCACCCACACGCTGTTGCGCAACTTGTGCTGGATGCCGGCGTTGAACTCCTGCTGAGCGGAGAGTTTCACCTCGGTCCGGGTGATCCCCTGGGCACGAGAGGTTTTCAGGTAGTCGACGAGGTAGTTGAGCTGCGACTCGATCATGTACACCATCGAGGTGTGGCCCAGTCCGGTCGACGGACCGACCATCAGCATCATGTTCGGGAAGCCGTGGACGAACGAACCCTTGTAGCCCTGCATGCCGATCTCGTTCCACACCTGCGCGAGGCTGCGGCCGTCCTTGCCGATGATCTTCTCGAACACCGGGGAGTCGGTGACGTGGAATCCGGTGGCGACGACGATCACGTCGACCTCGCGCACGGTGCCGTCCCGCGACACGATCCCGGTCGGCGTGATCCGGTCGATGCCGTCGGTCACGAGGTCGACGTTGGGTCGGGCGAGGGCCGGGTACCAGTCGTTGGAGCGCAGGATTCGCTTGCAGCCCACCTGGAACGTCGGGGTGGCCTTGCGGCGCAGTTCGGCGTCGCGGCCGATACCGCGCAGGATGTTGGCGCGGCAGAGTAACTCGACGGGCTTGAGCGCCTTGGGCGAGTAGGTGAGGCCGAATGCGACGACCTCGTTGGCGGCGTAGATCCCGCCGCGGACCGCGGACTGGTAACCCGGGACGTTCTTGTAGGCCCAGTGTTCGACCGAGCTGTACGCCCGCTCGGTGCGCGGGACGATCCACGGTGCGGTGCGCTGGTAGACGTCCAGCCGGCCGGCGACCTTGGCGACCTCGGGGACCAGCTGGATGGCCGATGCGCCGGTACCGATCACCGCGACGCGCTGGCCGCCGAAGTCGTGGTCGTTGTCCCAGCGGGCGGAGTGCACGATCTTGCCCTCGAAGGACTCGATGCCCTCGATGTCCGGGAGGTTGGGCTCACACAGCGGGCCGACACCGCCGACGAGGACCCGCGCGCGCACCTGGTCGGTCTTCCCGTCCTGCAGCGTGTCGATGATCCACCGGCCCTCGTCCTCGTTCCACTCGGTCCGGGTCACCTCGGTGCCGAAGCGGGCCTTGGCGGCGATGCCGAACCTGTCGGCGACCCCGTTGATGTAGTCGTGGATCTCGGGCTGGTGCGAGTACGACCGCGACCAGGTGGGGTTCTTCGCGAACGAGAAGGAGTAGAGCTGCGAGGGCACGTCGCACGCAGCGCCGGGGTAGGTGTTGTCACGCCAGGTCCCGCCGAAGTCGCGGCCGCGATCGAGGAGGACGAAGTCGTCGAAGCCGTTCTGCTTGAGGCGGACCGCGGCGCCCAGACCCGAGAAGCCGGCACCGATGATGGCGATCTCTACATCGTTCGTTGTCATGGTGTCACCATAGGGTGGTACTGAACACGTGTCAATAGCTATTGAACAAGACTCAATAGGAGTAGGCTGGCCGGGTGGCCAGAGGACGAGGAAGTGAACCGTGTCGGTGGTGAACGCCAAAGGGGTGAACGCCAAAGGGGTGAACGCCAAGGTGATCAACGACAAGTCGATCGACGCCGAGGGCGATGACCGGCGCACCCCGCACAAGCGCACGCGGATGAGTCCCGAGGCGCGACGCGACCAGCTGATCGAATACGGCCTCGCCATGGTCGGGGACCGGCCGCTCGAGGAGATCACCATCGATGCGATCGCCGATGCCGCCGGGGTGTCCCGGGCGCTGCTGTTCCACTATTTCGCCTCCAAGCAGGAGTTCCACGTCGCGATTGCGCAGGCGCAGGCGGACCGGATGCTCGCCCGCACCGAGCCCGATGCGTCCCTGGGCGATCCGATAGCGATCCTCTCGGCCTCGATGGCCGCGTTCGTCGACTACGTGAGCGAGAACCGCACCGCCTACACCGCGTTGATCCGTGGTGCCTCCAGCTCCGACGCGGCGATGCGGGAGGTCTTCGACCGGACCCGAGAGGTGATGGTCGCCCGGGTGCTCGACCACGCGCCGGTTTTCGGGGTCGAGGTGACCCCGGTCGTGGTGATGAGCGTGCACGGCTGGATCGCCTTCGTCGAGGAGACGACGATCCGCTGGCTCACCGCCGAGACGCCCGATGCCGGGACGATCACCCGGGACGAACTGCTCGCCCTGATCACCGCCGCGCTGCCGGCCCTCGCGGCGGCGACCATCGGGTAGGGGTTCAGAGGCCGACGACCCGCGCGGTGTCGGACCCGCCGCCGGGTTCGATGCCGTCGGCGTCCGCGAGGTCGACGCCGGTGCGCAAGGTCCGGATCAGTTCGTCGGTGAACGCGCGGATGGTGCGGTGGGCGGTCAGCGTGTCGGGGTGCCGGGCGCGGAGCGCCAGCCCGTCGCCGGTGCGCGAGATCCAGAACTGCGCATCGTCGGCGGTGGTCGCGTTCGAGATGTGGTGGGCGTCGATGACCCGATGGCGGTCCGCGCCGGGGAGCAGCCGGTAGTCGACGTAGGACACCATGAAGATGTCCGACCGGGTGCGGCGCAGTCCGCCCATCGCCTCGATGACCTGCGGAACGGGTACTTCGCCGAGCGTCACGGCCCGGCGCAGCTCGGGCCCGGTGCGCCGGATCGTCTCGATCAGGTCACCGGTACTCACGACCCGTAGTGGCGCATTGGTGGTGAACCACCCGATGGCAGTGCGCCACTTCTCTTCCCGACGTGTGTGCATCGGGAACAGCAGCGGCAGTTCGGGTTCGCCGCCGCAGCGTCGTACCGCGTCGGCCATCGCGGCCAGGGTTCCGCCGAACACGCTGGCGCCGTTGCGTCGGCACAGCTCGGCGAACAGCTCCGTCGCCGCCGGCCCGAGCAGCGTGCGCACCTCGGTGGCCTGTGCCGCGACGGCGCCGGGTTCGACCCCGAGGTCCAGGGGAAAGGTGGGCAGGGCGCCGTCCCGGTCGTCGAAGAAGCGGAGCCAGGCGCGCATCCGGGGATCGGTCGGTGCGACCGTGGACGCCTGTGACTCGGCGGCGCAGAAGTCGACGAAGCTCCCGCTCATCGCGGTCTCCGCGGGATCGAAAGATGCTCCGTGGCAGCGATATCCCTCATACAGGCGATGCAGGTCGTCGATCACGATGGAGATCGAGTAGGCATCCACGTGGCAGTGGTCGAAGCCGCAGATGATCGTCGACGCGTCGGCGCGGTCGATCGCGGCGAACAGGTACGCGGGATGGCCGAAGGGGTGACACGCACGATCGAGCGTGTCGCGAAGCCGTTCGCGCAGAACGGTGTCGGAGGTCGTGTGGATCACGGTGTCGGCGCGGAGTACGAGGTCGTCCGGGTCGTGGGAATGCCGCCGGACCCCCTCCGGACCGGCCGAGAACGACGACCGCAGGGTGCCGTGTCGCGCGACGAGAGCGTGGTAGGCGGACCCGAGCGCCGCGCGGTCCACCCGGCCGCGGACGGTGAACGCGGCGGCCAGCCAGGTGCTCGACTCACCGGCCGAGGCCAGGTGCACGGTCTGGTTGAACGACGGTGGGACATCGGAGATCTCGGACCGGGCGGTCGAGGTGTCCACGGACCAGGACAACAACTCGCCCGCAGGCGGGCAGTAGCGATCGATGGTGGTGACGTGCACTCGTCCTCACGCTCCTCTGCGCAGGGCCGCGGCCGCGGCCGGGTCGGATGGCCCTGATGTCGCCGCCGGCCCACGGATCTGCCGGTCGCCGGCGCGCGCGATGTCGGCGATGACCGCGCGCAGATGGTCGTAGTAGGGGCGCGCCACGGACTCCGCGAACGGGGTGCCCGGGATCTGGCTGCCCAGGTAGAGCTCGTCATGGTCGCGGTTGATCCACGCCGACGCGTTGGCCGTCCGGCCCTCCCCGGTGAACAGCGCACCGCGCCGGAAGGCCTCCCGCGACGCACCGGGGAACCATCGGAAATCGATGTAGGAGAGCAGGTTCGGGGCGGTGATGATCGCATCCGGGGTGGCGCCCGCGGCGGCGATGGCGGCGAGCGCGGCCGCCACCGGCACCGTCGCGAGGTCGCGCGCGTGCCTGCGGGCCGTGTGGGCCGCCGGGATCAGCTCGGCGAAGGTCGACGCTCCGGCCAGGGCGAACGCCACCGGCGCGAAGGTGCAGAACCACCCCTGCGACGTGGCATACCCGTCGAGAGCGGCGCGGGTGTTGAACACCGTCATGCCGTAGTACTCGTCGGCGCCGGCCAGCTCTCGGTCGGTGATCGCGATGGCCGCGTAGATGCCGTCGATGAAACGGCCGCCCGCTGCTCGGCACGCGGCGTCGAAGGCGGTGATCCCGGCGCCGTCGAGGAGCGAGACCTCGACACCGGTCACCTGTGCGGTGTCGCCCGGAGCCAGGCCCAGGTCGAGGGGGAACCGCGGCATCTGCAGGTCGTGCCTGCGGAAGATGTCCTGCCAGGCCCGGGTCTGGGGGGAACCCGCCAGATGCTGCGCGGTCGACTCCGCCTCGGCCGCGGCGTAGGTGAAGTAACCCCCGGCGGCCGGAGCAGGCTCGGCGGGCACCGCATGATCGGGCTCGTCGCCTCCGACCAGTTCCGCATAGATCTGCGCGATCTCGTCGAGCGCCAGGGCCTGTGACGCGCCGTCGGAGAGGGCGTGATCGCACGCCAGGAAGAGGGCGAAACCGCCGGGCCGGCTGATGGCTCCGAAGGCGAATCCGGGAAAGGCGTCGCTGGAGGTCTCGCGGTCGAACCGGTCGATGAGGTACGGGTGCACATCGTCGGCCGTCTCCAGTCGGCGGTCGACCTGCCCCTCGAATTCGACGGCGGCGGGATCGACGAGGTGGGCGGTGACGTCCCCGTCGTGGCATTCGAACCAGGTGCGCAGCACCTCGTGACGCTGTACGAAGCGAGTCAGGGCGGTGCCCAGTGCCGCGGTGTCGAGGTCGCCGTCGATCTCGGTGCCCGATCCCAGGTATCCGCGATGCGTGCGCCCCGCGGCCCGGGCGACCGCTGCACCGCGCACGTGGTTCTCGGCCAGGAAGGTGACGGGTGTCGCGTGGACGACCGCGCTCGCGGCGGCTTCGCGGCAGACCTCGGTCGGATCGAAGCGCACGGCTGTTCCCGGTTGCGGCCGCCAGTTGCCCATCGCCGTGATTCTCATCGGGTTTCCTCCTCGATCATGCGGGTCGGGCGTCGTCCATCGCGGCGGGGCCGGCGAAGGGCGCGCAGGTGTAGGAGGACAGGGGCAGGGCGGTGCCCTCGGTCGCGAGCGCCTGCAGGATCGACGAGTAGGTCGTGATGAGGTCACGGATGCTCGCGTCCGCCGGATCGTGGCCGGGGTGTCGTGCGGACACCGTGATCCCGCCGGGCACCCGTGCGATCCAGAGGTAGACCTCCCGGTCCGATCGCGACCCGCCGCGCAGGATCTGCGCCCTGGCCGCATCCCACTCGTCCGCCCCGGCGACGTGACGGATGTCCAGATACGACACGACGAACTCCGGTTCTCCTCCGACGCCCAGCAATTCGACGACGCGCTGGTAGGGGAACGACGGCAGGTGCCGGACCGCGTCGATCGCGGACGCCGTGGCGGCCAGGGCGTCGTCGAAGGTGCCCGCGCCGGAGAGGTCGATCTCGAGCGGAGCCAGCCCGACATACCAGCCCACCGATCCCGCGTACCGGGCCTCCGATCGTGTGTGCATCGGCATGGTCAGTCGTAGCGTGTCGCGGCCGGTGAGGGTGCGCAGGGCGACCGCGAGGGCGGCGAACACGGCCGTCTGCGTTCCGTGTCCGCCTGCTCGGGCCGCGGAGCTCACGAAAGTCGCCAGGCGGTCGGTTGCCACGTATTCGGAGATTCCGCGCTGCCGCGGTGTGCGCGCCAGGTCCCGCGTCTGCAGGTGTGGGCGGACCAGCGGGAGGCCGATTCCCGGGGCGTTCGCGGAGTCGTCCAGGAATGTGCGCCATCGCGTGACGGCCGGATGCTCGGCGGTCATGCCGAGCCCCACCGCCCGGTCGTGGACGCTGAAGTCGAGATGACTTCCGACAGCGGTCATCTCGGTAAAGGTGCCCATCCGGGACGAGGTGTACAGGCGACGGATTTCGGTCATGCTCAACAGGATCGAGTACGCATCCATGATCACGTGGTCGGCGGCGAAGGCGACGGTGACGCCGCGCGACGACTCGATGGTGGCCACGAGGCAGTGCGGCCAGCGTGTCGGCGCGAGTCCGGCGTCGAAGGTCTCGATGAGGAACTCGCGGACATCGTCCCCCGAGTCGAAGTCACCGGCGACCTCGGCATCGACGCCGAGATGGGCGCCGCGGTAGGTGCGACGCGCATCGGCGCTCGTCGGGTCGGACGTCGAGTGAAGCGCTTCGTGGCGCGTGAGCCACCGGCGCAGGCAGGTGTCGAAGCGTTCGACGTCCAGATCGTTCTCGATCTCGAAAATCGCTCCCAGCCAGGAGTGTTCGTCCGAGGCGCCGTTGGCCGATCGCTGTATCGACGCCGACTGATCGTAGGTGAACGGGCGTGGATCCGGTTGCCAGCCCGAGGGATCCGTATGTGTGGTCGGCGTCCAGATCGTCACCGTCCCGGCAGGTACGGGGTAGTCGGACAGCTCGGTGAACTTCATGCGCGGTGGTCCATTGCGTCGGTCATCCGTTCCCGGGCCGCGACACCATGCCATGCCGTTCTCGGCATGGCCCCCCGGCCCATGAGTTCTGATCTGTGACAACAGGAATCGCGCATACCACGATGCATGCGCGCGGCCCCGGACGACGCCTTCCGGAGGAACTCTCCGGGACCGAGCGCCGTGTCGACACCGCCTGTGTCTGTAGCGAGCCTAAGTGCATGCGACGGGCGCGTGCAGTGGCACGGGCGCGTGACGTTCATCACCGAGGGGGAGTGTCGGCGTCGACGAGCCGGGCCGAAGAATCAGGGAAGTTGATTGTGTGGCTGCATGTTTCGCTGAACGACCATTGCTCCATGAGGTCGGCGCCGAGTCTGATTGCGTTCATGTAAAGAACTGATGACAAGCCGCCGCCGCGCTCGGGTCGCTGCACCCCGGAATGCGTAGTCAGACGGCATGTCGACGAAAAACGTTGTCGGGCAGCGCCGGATATCGTGATCGGTGCCGTTGCGGCACCCGGAACGCTCACCTACCGTGGGGCCGAAGTCGACCACACGCATCGGGGGTGCCATGTCCACGACCGTCCCGGCCATCGAGGCCCGCGGTCTGACCAAGGAATTCGGCGGCGCACGGGCCGTCGACGCGGTCGATCTCGTTGTACCCGCCGGCGGCGTCTTCGCGCTGCTGGGAACCAACGGCGCGGGTAAGACCACCACCGTGCGCATGCTGGCGACGCTGCTGCGCCCGGACTCCGGCGACGCCCGCATCTTCGGGCACGATGTCGTCGCGGAGGCGACGGCGGTCCGGTCGCTCATCGGGGTCACCGGCCAATACGCCTCCGTCGACGAGGATCTCACCGCCCGCGAGAACCTGATGATCTTCGGCCGACTGATCGGCTCGTCGCGCCGCCGGGCACGCATCCGGGCCGACGAACTGCTGGACGAGTTCGGTCTCGGCACGGTCGCGACCCGGCGCGTGGGGCACTTCTCCGGCGGTATGCGCCGTCGCCTCGACCTCGCGGCGTCGCTGATCACACGTCCGCGCCTGCTCTTCCTCGACGAGCCCACCACCGGGCTCGACCCCCGCACGCGGGCACAGATGTGGCAGACGGTGCGCGACATGGTGGCGCGCGGATCGACCGTCCTGCTCACCACCCAATATCTCGACGAGGCCGATGAACTCGCCGATCACATCGCGGTCATGGACCGTGGCCGGGTGGTCGCCGACGGGACGGCGGACGACCTGAAGGCCGGCGTCGGCGACATGAGTGTGCGACTCGAGCTCGCCGACGCCGACGATCTGACGGCGGCGGCCCAGGTGTGCGCGCCGTTCACCTCGAGCGGGGAGCCGACGATCGCTCGCCGCGAGGGGGTCCTCGTGCTGCCGATGGCCGACATCGACCCGCTCGCCGACATCCTCGGTGCTCTCCGCGCCCGTGGGCTCGCACTCACGTCGGTCAACGTGGTCCGGCCGACCCTCGACGAGGTGTTCTTCGCGCTGACCGACGGAGGCGACCCCACCCGAACCGCACCGGCTGCAGCGGAGATCGATTCGACGGGAGTGCGGGCATGAGCACCGGTTCGCTGCACACGAACTCGCTTGCCGCCGAGCCCGCGCCCGAGCCCCCCGACCGGGTCCGGCCGACCGCGGCGGTGATGCAGTCCCTCACGATGACGCACCGGGGTCTGCTGAAGATCAAACACAATCCGCAGCAGCTGTTCGACGTCATCGTCCTGCCCATCGTGTTCACGGTCATGTTCTCTTCGATCTTCGGCGGGGCGATCGCCGGGAACGTCGTGGGATATCTCCCGCTGCTGATCCCCGGGGTACTGGTCCAGGTGTGTGTCGCGGCGTCGGTGGTCACCGGCGTCCAGTTGCGCGAGGACCTCGATCGCGGGGTCTTCGACCGGTTCAAGTCGCTGCCGATCGCGCGCATCGCACCACTGGCCGGCGCGCTGATGGCGAACACCCTGCGCTACGTGGTCGCCTCGGCCATCACGGTGTGCGTCGGGGTGATCATGGGATACCGGCCGGCGAGCCCTGTGGGTGTCGCGGTCGCGTGCGTCCTGATCGTGGTGGTGGCTTTCTCGTTGAGCTGGATCTTCGCGCTTCTCGGCGTGCTGCTCGACAAGGCGTCGACCGTCCAGGGTGTCTCGATGCTCGTGCTGATGCCGATCACCTTCGTCTCCAACGCGCTCGTCCCGGTCGACACCATGCCCGGGTGGATGCAGGCCTGTGCGTCGGCGAACCCGGTCTCACATCTCGTGACGGCGGCGCGCGGACTGGCCGCCGGCGAGAACGTGGGGACCGACATCGTCTACACGCTTCTCGGCGCGGCGGCTGTCCTCGCCGTGGTGGTGCCGGTGACCCTGCGGACCTACATGCGGCGGACCTGAGTGTCCGCGCCGATGACCGATCGATCAGCGCGAGGAGCAGACACCATGAGCACGCCGATCACCTTCTCGGTGGTGGTACCGGTCTACAACGAGGAGGACACGATCGGCGAGTGTCTCGCCCGGTTGGCGGCACAGTCCGACCGGATCACCGAGATCGTGGTGGTGGACAACAATTCGACCGACGGCAGCCGTGCGGTGATCGACGCCTGGCGTTCGACTCACCCGTGGATCCGCGTGATCGACGAGGCCCGACAGGGGCTGGTGTACGCGCGGAACTCCGGACTCGATGCCGCGACGGGAGATCTCGTCGCCCGCATCGACGCCGACACCCGGGTGCCTCCGGACTGGGCGAGCACGATCGTGGAGTTCTTCGCCGCCGACGTCGGGGAGGACTGGGCGGCACTGTGCGGGCGAGGGGAGGCCTACGACGTGCCCCTGGCCGGACGATTCGACCGGTGGAAGACCCGCCTGCACCCGCTGAACCGGTTGCGGCGCGAGAAGCCCGTGACCGAAGTGCCGGTGCTCTACGGCTCGAACATGGTGCTGCGGCGCACGACCTGGGCGGCGATCCGGGACCGGGTCAGCATGCGCCGGAACATCTTCGAAGACGTGGACATGGGGCTCTGCGTGGGTGACGCGGGCGGGCGCAACGCCTTTCTCCGCTCGCTGACCGTCGGGGTGTCGCCGCGTCGGATGGAGACCGGCATGGTGCCGTTCGTCCACTACATGAGCTTCCTCCCGCGAACGTTCCTGCTGCATCGGCGCTTCGGGCTGGCAGCCGGCGCGGCGGCGGTCTATGTGCCCGCGATCGCGGTCGCGCACGCGATGCGTCTCGTCGTGCTGCGGTCCTATGACTCCCGGACGGGTCGGATCGATCCGCGAAACCTGCTGCGGGGCGGTGGTTCCGATCGTGTCCTGCCGTGATCGCGGGAGTCCGCCCGCCCCGGGATCAGCCGGCGCGCCGACGCGTGGCCGGCGTCGAGACCGTCTGTTCGACGATGTCGGCCGCCGACCGTATGGCCTCGGCAGGGGGTATGAGCCGGTCGCGGAGATGGTCGGATCGCCCACGCGTGTCCGCGTCCAGGATTCGGTCGAGTGTCCGAGTCAGCGACTCCGCGGTCACTCGCGCCATCGGCAACGTGGCGCCCACCCGCGCGCTGCTCAGGGCCCGTCCCCAGATCGGCTGATCGGCTCCGACCCAGGTGACCAGGGTGGGCAGTCCGGCGCGCAGGCCCGCCGCCACCGACCCGGCGCCGCCGTGATGGACCGCGGCACGGCACCGCGGCAGTACGGCGTCGTGATCGACGTGCCCGACCACGCGCACGGCGTCCCCGGATGTCGATGCGTCCGAGACGGATTCGCTCGACATGAAACCGCTCCAACCGCCCGACACCAGCAACCTGATCCCGAGCCGCCGCGCCGCGGTTCGGAATGCGTCGGCCAGGCCGTCGGGGTCGGCCGGCAACATGCTGCCGAAGCCGACGTACACCGGGGCGTCGCCGGCGTCGAGCCAGTCGGCGAGGCTTCCCGGTCCCGACTCGTCATCGAGTCCGGCATCACCCACCCCGGCTCGTTGCGGTGCGGCGAGAGTGAAGAATCCGACCAGCGGCCGACGCCGGCCCCACTGCGTCGTGAGGCTCTCGAAGAGGGCCGGATCATAGGCCTGGATCTCGGGAACCCCGGTGCGGGAGATGAGTTCGGCGTAGGGGCGGGTCAGGGGGGACAACCCCAGGTCGGATCGCAGGGTGTTCTCGGCCGAGCGGGTGGCGAGCCAGAGGGCTCGCTCGGCGACCCGCCAGCTCAGGTCATTGATCGCCGCCGGCGCATCGATGCCGAGGTGGGCGAGCAGGGACACCGAGCCGTTGCGTCGAATGGGGCAGTAGTGCAGCGGGATGTGGGGGATCCCGAGGACCGCCGAGACATTGTGGGCGCGTTCCTGACCCGCGCTGCTCGCGACGAGCGCATCCGCCCCGTCGGCGAGTTCGAGCAGGCGTTGCTGCATCACTCGGCCGCCGCGCACCGACATGGCCGACACCGCGCGCAACCGGGTGCGCGGGTTCTTGGACCGCATGTCCTCGCGTACCAGATCCGAGGCCAGCAGGTCGCGCGTGCTCGCACCGTAGGCCTCGGTGGGAATGCCTGCGCCGCTGCCGAATCCGACCAGATCGGGTGGCGCGGCGAGGGTCACCCCGTGGCCGCGTCCCAGGAGTTCGGCGGCGAGGGCGACGGCCGGCTGGACATCGCCGCGGCTGCCGTTGACCGCGATCACGAACCTCAACGTCGAACCCCTCGCGTGTCGGTGTGGTCGGATGGGCGACCGATTCTAAACACGACCGGTCGCCGCGGCGCGCGGCCCGAGACGCGGATCACCGGGACGGTGTCATGAGGATCTCGTTCGTCATCAACGGAACCCGCGGGGACGTCCAACCGGCATCGGTGCTGGCGAGGGCGCTCGCACTCCGTGGCCACGATGTGCGTCTCGCGGTGCCGCCCAACATGGTCCGGTCCGCCCGGACCTGGGCGGACGGCGCCGTGCGGCCGGAGGTCGTGCCGCTCGGCCAGGACACGCGTGCCCACCTCGAGATGGTGGCACGGGCCCGCGCTCAGGCTGGGCGTCACCCGCTGCGACGTCTGCGCGTCCTGCTGTCGCTGCGAAACGCCGGATGGGACCACCTCGTCACCGACATGGCAGCGGTCGTCGACGGAGCGGACGTCATCGTGACCGGGTTGATCACCGAGCAGCCCGCGCTCGCCTTCGCCGAATCGGCCGGTGTCCCGTTGGTATCGATCCACCACGCCCCCGTACGCCGCAACCACCGGGTCGGCCCTGTTCCCGGCCGGCTTCCGGGCGGCCCCCGTGCCGTCCGTGCGCAATGGGTCGCCTACGACGCCGTTTTCGGGCTGCTCACCAGGCGACGGGAGCGTCGCCTCCGCGCCGCACTGGGTTCGACCGGGACGTCAGAGCCCTACTCCGCTCGACTGCGGGCGGCGGCGGGTCGGGAGTTGCAGGCCTACGACCCGTTGTTCGGAGTGCCCGACGACCGGTCCGGACCGCACGATCGGTTGTGGGTCGCCGACTCGACGGCTCGCCCGCGACCGACGGTGGGGTTTCTCGGGTTGCCCGGGGACTGTCCGGTCACCGGCTCCGACGCACTCGCGTCCTGGCTCGACGCCGGCGACGCCCCGGTCTACGTGGGTTTCGGCAGCATGCCGTTGCGGGGAGAGGAGAGCATCCTGCGCGCCGTCGCAGAGCTCGGCCGCCGGCTCGGTCGTCGGATTCTGGTCTGTGCCGGCTGGACCGAACTGAGCGCCGAGGTGCGCAGCGGTGTGGAGTCCGACGCGGTGCGGGTCGAGACCCAGGTCGACCACCGCACGGTCTTCGGCCGGTGCGCGGTCGTGGTCCACCACGGGGGCGCCGGGACCACCGCGGCCGTGCTGCACGCCGGCCGGCCGTCGGTGATCTGCTGGTACGGCGCGGATCAGCCGTTCTGGGGTGCCGAACTCGAACGGCTGGGTGTCGGCGTGTCGATGCCGATGGCCCGTGTGGGACGTGACCTGGACGTGGATCGGCTGTGCGATGCCGTCGCGGCGATGCTCGACCCCGCGGTCGCCGATCGGGCCGCGCGACTGACGACGGTCCTGGTGAGCGAGGACGCGGCGCTGGTGGACGCCGTGCACGCGGTCGAGAGTTCGGTGACAAGCTCATGCACGAGGGAACCGTGTTCGCGGGGACCGCAGACGCGTAGCGGAACGAAGGTGGACGTATGACGACGATGCAGTCGCACGCGGGAGGACGACCCGAGGGCGAGCGGGCGGCCGGGGCAGAGCGGGGCGTGCGTGGCCTCGCGACACGCGTACGCGCCGAGGGGTCGGCGATCCGTGGCGACCGGCTGACGTCGGAAGACGCCCCGTTCTGGTTCGTCACACCGGCACTCGGCTGGTCGGTCGTGCTCCAGCTGGTCTGGGTGTTCGACGAGGAGGTCTCGATCGAGGCACTCACCGCGATGAACGCGGCACTGGCGCGCGGTCGGCTGAACCGCATGCTCGTCGTGCCGGATGTCCGCGGGGCGCGTCCGCGCTGGGTCGAGGCGCCCGACGCACCCGGACTGGCAGCCGACAGCGAGCCGGTGTCGGAGACGGAGATCGACGAGTGGGCGACCGCCGAGATGTCCGCTGTTCCTCTCGATGCCGAAGGTGGGCGGTGCTGGCGATTGCGGTCGGTCCCCACCGCGGACGGCGGCACCGTGGTCTCCCTGTGCGCCCTGCACGTGGTCACCGACGGTCGTGGCATGCTCGCGGCCGCAACCGAGGCCGCCGAGGCCTCAGCGGTGCCGCTGGACCCCGCGTCCGGTCCCGGGGCCGCGGCGGCCGACGAGCCGACCCTCCCGTCGGTCTCGTGGCGTCGCCGGCGGGCCGGCGATGTCGTGGATGCCGGGTCGCAGGTCGTGGCGGTCGTCGCCGGACTCGCCCGGGCGGCACTCGAACAGCGCAAGGCCGGCGGCCCCGAACCCGACCCGCGCCCGGCCCGGCCCCCGATCGCCGAACGGTCGCCCGCCGCCGAGTTCACCTGGGCCACCGCAACCGTGCCGGCGGCGGACTTCGACCGGGTCGCCGCCGAACACGACGGCACCGCCAACACCCTCTTCATCGCCGTGGTCAGCGGCCTGTTGCGCTCGAGTGGCCATGCACCGCTGCCGAATCCGATCAAGGTCGGGGTTCCGGTGGACCGCCGCGAGAGCGAGGCGGACACCAGGTCCAATCCGATCGCGGGCGTGTCGGTGTACCTGACCGACGAGCCGGTCGCCGGCGGCGACCTCGGCGGCATCAGGTCCGCGTGCAAGGCGGCCTTCGTCCGCCTGTCCGAGGGCCGGCGGGCCCCGCACATCCATCTGCGACCACTGGCCTGGTTCCTCCCGCCGGCCGTGATCGTCAAGATCGTCAGCGCCGGCAACGGGATTCCCGACGCGGTGATCTCCAACCTCGGTGACGTGCCGCCCGCGGCGACGGTGCTGGGCGGCAGGCCGGCGCGCAAGATCGCCTTCCGGGGAATGGCGCAGGGCGTCGACGCCTCGGCGGGACAGCGATTCGGCGACGGGGTCCAGTCGTGGCTCGTCCGCACGCGGGACCAGGTGACGTTCACCGTGCTCGGTTGCGACGAGTCGAGTTTCTCCTCCGACGCCGTCGTCGCGGACCTGCTCGACCGTGAACTGACGGCGTGGGGGCTGCCCCACGAGATCTGGTGACCCATTGAACCCGGTGATACCGAGGAGAACACATGACTGCAACGGTGACCGACATCCCACCCGCCCAGGTGCTTCGCGTGACGGGCCCCGACGAGTCCTATCTGCTCGTGGCGGAACTGTTCGGGATGGGTGCCCCGATCCAGATCACGTGGGTCTTCGACGACGATCCGGGGGATGAGGCGATCGACTCGCTGCGGGCCGGCCTCGCGGCCGGACCGCTGCACCGTGCCGTGTCCCGCCGTCGGGTCCCGTTCGCCCGCCACCGCTGGGTTCGGTCGCCGCATCCGGCGCAGGCCGGGCGGGTGGAGGTCGTCGACGCCGACAGGGTCGGGGAATGGGCCGATTCGGTGCTCCGCGCGAGTCGTCTCGATCCCGTGCACGGGTCCGGATGGCAGCTCGACTCGGCGCGGATCACCGGCGGCGGCCGTGCGGTGTCGTTGCTCGCCTCCCACATGATCACCGACGGCCACGGTCTGTACCGGCTGGTGGCCGACGCGGCGGCAGGGCGGACCGCGAGCCTTCCCACGACCGGCAGCGGACGCTCCTGGGACGCCGTGCGCGCCGATGCCGCCGACGCCGCGCTGTCGATACGGGCCGCCGCGCGATCCGTGGGGATTCTGCTCCGCGAGGCCCGGGCGGCGCGGTCTGCCCGCTCCGGCGACGACCAGGCCGATCCGCGGTCCGCACGAACAACCCCGAGGCGGGTCCCACCAGGGTCCGACCCGGACACGACGCTGGCGACGGTCGACGTCTCGGCGACCGATTGGGCCGCGCGCGCCGCGGAACACGGCGGCACCGGAAACTCGTTGTTCACTGCGCTCCTGGCCGGGATCGTGCACCGTTCGGGTCGTCCGCTCGACGGCCCGATGACGGTGTGCATCGCGGTCAGCACGAGAGACGGCGACGACGACCACCGCGCCAACGCATCGGGCGGGGTGTGGGTCCGGATCGCCGATCCCGTCGAACCGGGCTCCGACCTCACCACCATCCGGTCGTCGAGCAAGCGGGCCTTCGTCGAGTACGCCGAGTCCGGTGGCGATCAGGCAGCCGACAACCTCCAGCCGATCGTTCGCATGTTGCCGCGGCGACTCATCGGCCGGCTGATGCGCGCGATCCCGGGACCCGACACGACCGTGTCGAACCTGGGGACGACCCCGGAGTCGGCGTTGCGCATCGGCGGCCGCACCGCGTCCCGGTTCGCCATCCGAGCGGTCATGCAGGGCATGCCCGCGCAGGAGCGGCGGGTACGCGGTCCGGCGATCGCCGCCTGGGCGGTCACCTACGGCGACACGGTCACCCTCACCTTCTTCGGCATCGACCCCGACCACTTCGGCGACGCCGGGCGGTTGCGCACCCTGATCGCCGACGAGCTGACCGCCTGGCGGGTCGGGCACCGGTTCTGGTGACGGCGCACCACATCTCGATCGTCCTGTACGGCAGTCGGGGCGACATCCAGCCGGGGGTCTGTCTGGCCCTCGAACTGCAGGCGCGCGGCCATCGCGTCAGCGTCCTCGTCCCGCCGAACCTCTCCGGCCTCGCGCGGGCCACCGGGGTCGGGGACGTCCACGAGATCGGCCTCGACTCCGATGCGGCATGGTCGTCGCATGGCGCGCGGTCGGCGCGCTCGAGTCGTAACCCGCTGGCGCGGATCGCATTCGCGCTGCGCACCGTCCGAGGCGGATTCGACGCCCTCGACGCCGACCTCGAGCGTCTGTTCGTCCCGGAGTCGGCGCCGCTGCACGGCACCGGTCTCCTCGTCGCCGCGCCACTGTGCCAGGACCGCGTGATCGCGGTGGCCGAACACCTGGGCGTCCCGCTGACCGTGCTGCGATACGGCCCGATGTCGGAGAACGGACTCATCGGTGCCGTGCCCGGCCTCACCGAACGATGGTCACCGGCCGCCAAGCGCCGGTCCTGGCGCGTCGCCGACCGGCTGACCTGGGCCGCGACCGGCTGGAACGAGAACCGCTTCCGGCGCCGGATCGGACTCCGCCCGAGCCGCGGGCCGCTGCCGCGGCGTCTGGTCGCCGACCGAACCCCGCAGATCCAGGCCTACGACGCGGAGATGGTGCCGGGTCTCGCCGCCGAGTGGGACGACCGCAGACCCCTTGTCGGCTTCTTCGACCTCCCGGCGTCGAGCCGGCCCGGCATCACCGAGATCGGCGCGGACACAACCGAACTCGCCGAGTGGCTGGACGCCGGCGAGCCGCCGCTGTTCCTCACCTTCGGCAGCATGCCGATCCTCGACCCGCACACGCTGGTCGCACGCTGGCGTACCGCTGCGCGTGCGCACGGGGTGCGGTGCCTCATCGCCATGGGAGAAGCGACCGGCATCGACCCCGACGACCCCGATGTCTTCCACACCGCCGGCGTCGACCACGCGTCGGTGCTACCGCGGTGTGTCGCCGCGGTCCATCACGGCGGCGCCGGGACCACCGCGGCCGGCCTGCGGGCCGGACTCCCGACCCTCGTCTGCGCGGTCACCGCCGATCAGCCCTTCTGGGGCGAGCGGGTCCGGGCGCTCGGTGTGGGGGCGACCGTCCGGCTGTCGACGTTCACCGACGAGGATGCACACGCGGGCCTGCGAACCGTGCTCGCCGCC
Organism: Gordonia sp. PvP123; assembly: GCF_040547295.1. Lineage (NCBI taxonomy): Bacteria > Bacillati > Actinomycetota > Actinomycetes > Mycobacteriales > Gordoniaceae > Gordonia > Gordonia sp. PvP123. The sequence goes on from NZ_JBEPPN010000002.1 coordinate 525,096, forward strand.
GAGACCCGTTCGGCGGCCGCTGCATTCGCGCGAAGGATGACGTCCCCTGGCAAGTCCGTCGCCGCCGCGGCGGACATCTGCGAATCCCGGCTGAGATGACGACATCGACGACCGCGGCCACCAACCCCGAAGGGCTGGTGGCCGCGGTGCGACGGTCGTCCTACTCGCCGAACGCCTCGTCGAGGATCTCCTGCTGCTCGACCGCGTGGACCTTGCTCGATCCCGAGGACGGCGCGGACATCGCACGGCGCGACACCCGGCGCAGTCCGCCGAGCACGTCCGGCAGCACCTCGGGCAACCAGAGGCCGAGGAACGGCCACGGGCCCTGGTTGGCGGGTTCTTCCTGTACCCAACGGAATTCGCTCGCGTTACCGTACTGCTCGAGCGTCTTGCGGAGCCGGCGGTGCGGAACCGGGTAGAGCTGCTCGATGCGCACGACGGCGATGTCCTCGCGCTTCTCCTTGTCGCGGCGGGCGGCCAGCTCGTAGTAGAGCTTGCCGCTCACCAGCAGGACGCGCTTGACCTTGCTGCGGTCGGCGCTCGAGTCATTCGACCCGCTCGCTCCGCTCCCGGCGTCGGCCTTCTCGAAGTGCGGGTCGTCGATCACCGAGCGGAACTTGTCGTCGGTGAAGTCCTCGACCGGGCTCACCGCGGCCTTGTTGCGCAGCATCGACTTCGGGGTGAAGACGATCAGCGGGCGGCTGATGCCGTCGAGGACGTGGCGGCGCAACAGGTGGAAGTAGCTCGCCGGCGTCGACGGCAGGGCCACCGTCATCGAACCCTCGGCACACAGCTGCAGGAAGCGCTCGATGCGGCCCGAGGTGTGGTCGGGTCCCTGCCCCTCGTGACCGTGCGGCAGCAGCAGCACGACGTCGGAGAGCTGGCCCCACTTGGCCTCACCCGACGAGATGAACTCGTCGATGATGGACTGCGCGCCGTTGACGAAGTCGCCGAACTGCGCTTCCCAGACCACGAGCGCGTCCGGGTTGCCGACCGAGTAGCCGTATTCGAAGCCGACGACCGCGAACTCCGAGAGCGGGGAGTCGTAGACCATGAACCGGCCGCCGTTGCTCTCCTCGTCGGCGGGCTGCAGATGGTTGAGCGGGGTGTACTCCGAGCCGGAGCTGCGGTCGATGAGCACCGAGTGACGCTGGGTGAAGGTACCGCGACGCGAATCCTGGCCGGACAGACGCACTGTGCGCCCCTCCATGACCAGCGACCCGAACGCCAGCAACTCGGCGAACGCCCAATCGATGTTGCCCTTGCGTGCGGCCTCGGCACGACGCTCCAGGACCGGCTTCACGCGGGGGTGCGGGGTGAAGCCGTCGGGCACGTTGACGAAGGCGTCGCCGATCAGCTCGAGCGTCGTGCTGTCGACCGCGGTCACCAGCTTCGTCGGCAGTGTCTGGTCGGACTCGACGGACGGCGACGGCTCGACGCTGAACTTCTCGAGTTCCTTGACCTCGTTGAAGACGCGCTCGAGCTGACCCTGGTAGTCGCGCAGTGCGTCCTCGGCCTCCTTGGTCGAGATGTCGCCGCGGCCGATCAGGGCTTCGGTGTAGCTCTTGCGGACGCCGCGCTTGGTGTCGATCACCTCGTACATCGCCGGCTGCGTCATCGACGGGTCGTCGCCCTCGTTGTGTCCGCGGCGGCGGAAGCACACGAGGTCGATGACGACGTCCTTGTTGTAGGCCTGGCGGTAGTCCACGGCGAGCTTGGCGGCCCAGACACAGGCCTCGGGGTCATCGCTGTTGACGTGGAAGATCGGCGCACCGATCATCTTCGCCACGTCGGTGCAGTATTCGGTCGACCGCGAGTGCTCGGGTGCGGTGGTGAAGCCGACCTGGTTGTTCACCACGATGTGCACGGTGCCGCCGGTGCGGTAGCCGGGCAGCATCGCCATGTTGAGCGTCTCGGCGACCACGCCCTGACCGGCGAACGCGGCGTCGCCGTGCAGCATGAGCGGCAGGATCGGAAACCGATCGTCGTCGTCCATGAGGTCCTGCTTGGCGCGCACCAGACCCTCGAGAACCGGGTCGACGGCCTCGAGGTGGCTCGGGTTGGCCGTGAGCGACACGTTGATCTCGTTGTCGCCGAACATCTGGTAGTACTTGCCCTCGGCACCGAGGTGGTACTTCACGTCGCCCGACCCGTGCGCCTGCGACGGGTTCAGGTTGCCCTCGAACTCCGTGAAGATCTTCGAGTACGGCTTGCCGACGATGTTGGCGAGCACGTTCAGGCGGCCACGGTGCGGCATGCCGATGACGACCTCGGAGAGGTTGTGCTCGGCGCTCTGGTCGATCACCGCGTCCATCATCGGGATGACCGACTCGGCGCCCTCGAGCGAGAAGCGCTTCTGCCCGACGTACTTGGTCTGCAGGAACGTCTCGAACGCCTCGGCGGCGTTGAGCTTGCTCAGGATGTACTTCTGCTCGCCGACCGGCGGCTTGACGTGCTTGATCTCGACCCGTTCCTGCAGCCATTTCTGCTGCTCGGGTTCGAGGATGTGGGTGTACTCGACACCGACGTGCCGGCAGTACGCGTCGCGCAGGATCGACAGCACGTCCCGGAGCTTCATCTTCTCCTGGCCGTGGAACCCGCCGACCTTGAAGCTGCGGTCGAGGTCCCAGAGGGTCAGGCCGTAGTTCTGGATGTCGAGGTCCGGATGGCTGCTGCGCGCGTCGCTGTCCATCATGAGCGGATCGATGTCGGCCATCAGGTGGCCGCGGCTGCGGTAGGCCGCGATCAGCTCCAGGACCCGGGTGCTCTTGTCGACGAGGCCCGCGGGCAGGTCGCGACGCCAGCGGATCGGCTCGTACGGCACGTGGAACGCGGTGAAGATCTCGTCGTAGAACGCGTCGTCGATCAGGAGTTCGTGGATCGTGCGCAGGAAGTCGCCCGACTCCGCGCCCTGGATGATCCGGTGATCGTAGGTCGACGTGAGGGTCATGAGCTTGCCGACGCCGAGCTCGGCGATCTGCTCCTCGCTCGCGCCCTGGAACTCGGCCGGGTACTCCATCGCGCCGGCACCGATGATGGCGCCCTGGCCCTTCATCAGGCGGGGGACCGAGTGCACGGTGCCGATGGTGCCCGGGTTGGTCAGCGAGATGGTGACCCCGGAGAAGTCGTCGGCGCCGAGCTTGCCGTCGCGGGCCCGGCGGACGATGTCCTGGTAGGCGGTGTAGAACTCGGCGAAACCCATCGTCTCGCACTGCTTGATCGCGGCGACGACCAGCGTGCGGTTGCCGTCCTTGCCGACCAGGTCGATGGCCAGACCCAGGTTGGTGTGTGCCGGCGTGACGACGTTGGGCTTCCCGTCGATCTCGGCGAAGTGCCGGTTCATGTTCGGGAACGCCTTGATGGCCTGAACGATCGCGTAACCCAGGATGTGGGTGAAGCTGATCTTGCCGCCGCGGGTACGCGCGAGGTGGTTGTTGACGACGATCCGGTTGTCGATCATCGCCTTGGCGGGCACGGCCCGGACGCTGGTGGCCGTCGGGATCTCCAACGACAGCGCCATGTTCTTCGCGATGGCCGCGGCGGGACCGCGCAGCACCTTGTTGCCATCGGCGTTCTCGGACTTCTGGCCTTCGGACGCGCTCGCCTTGCCTGCTTCCGGCTTGGTGGGCTTGGGCTGCGATCGCGCCGAACCGTCGCGACTGGCGACGCTGTGGCCCGATGCGGCCTTCGTCGCGGTGGACTCCTTGGCGGGGGCGGGCTTGCGCGGCGCGGTGCGGGCGGGCGTCTGATCCAGGGTGACCTGCTTGCGCGGTGCGGCCTCCGCGGCCGGTGCGGACGCGCTGCGCGCGGACCCGTTGGTCGACGAACTCGAGGACGAGGAGGTGGTGGAAGTCGTTGTGGCGGAGCGCTTTGCGGAATTCGAGGGCGGGGAGGCGGCCGCGGCGGAGCCGCCGTTGTCGCCGGGCTCGTAGTTCTTCAGTAGTTCGTGCCAACTCGGGTCGACCGAGTTCGGGTCTTCTTTGTACTGCTGGTACATTTCCTCGACCAGCCACGTGTTCTGTCCGAAGTCTGAAATCGAACTGCTGCTCACAGCGGTATCTCGCCTCAATTCCCTGAAGGTGCCGGGTTCTCTGCCACGCGTCGTCTCTTGTGGAGACTATCGGTGAACCACCTGACGATGCTACGCGTCGTCGACTCGCTCGCGCTGACCGACCTGTTACTACGGAGTCAGGTCCGAGGTGGCCCGCGTGACCGTCGTGGCGGCGGTCCGTGCGCTGGTCGGAGCGGGTGGATCGTTGTCGGGCACCGCCGGCTCGTCGGGATCGACACCGGCATCCCAGAAGCCGCGGTACCTCTCTCCCAACGCGAGCAACTCGTCGTGTGTTCCGAGCTCGACGATCCGCCCGCCGTCGACCACGGCGATGGCATCGGCGCGGGCGGCGGTCGCCAGCCGATGCGCGACGATCACCGAGGTGCGGTGCCGGGTCACCGCGCGGCCGGCGGCGAGCACCTGGGCCTCGGTCGCCTGGTCGAGGGTCGCGGTCGCCTCGTCGAGCAGGAGCAGATCGGGTTCGACGAGCTCGGCCCGCGCCAGCGCGATGAGCTGGCGCTGCCCCGAACTCAGTCCCTGTCCGCGCTCGCCGATCGGATGATTCATCCGGCCGGGGAGGACGGCGATCATGCGCAGCGCGCCGACCGCGGCCGCGGCGTCGACGATCGCGGCCCGATCGGCACCGGGCCGGCCGTAGGCGATGTTCTCGGCGACCGTGCCGGTGAACAGGTGCGGCTCCTGCGGGACCAGACCGAGTCGCCTGCGGTATCCGGCGAGGTCGTAGTCGCCGATGTCGGTGCCGTCGACGACGACGCGGCCGGTGGTCGGGTCGTAGAAGCGGGCCAGGAGCTTGACGATCGTGGACTTCCCGGCGCCGGTCCGGCCGACGAGTGCCAGCGACGACCCGGCCGGGATGTGCAGGTCGACGCCGGCCAGCGCGTCCGTCGAGGAGCCCTGATAGCGGAAGCCCACCCGCTCGAAGTCGACGACGCCGTCGAATCCGGTGTCGGGCGGGGACTCGGCCCGCGCCGAGGTACGCAACGAACTCGGCGTGCGCAGCAGGTCACCGATGCGCCGGAGACCCACCGCCGCCTGCTGGTAGCCGTCGAACACCTGCGACAGCTGCTGGACCGGACCGAAGAGCATCGTCAGGTAGAGCACGAAGGCGACCAGGGTGCCCGCCGAGAGCGACCCCGAGGCCACCTGACCGGCGCCGACCCCGAGCGCGATCGCGGTGGCGACGTCCGACATGAGCTGGATGAGCGGGAAGTAGGCGGCGATCGCGCGCTGCGACACCATCCGCGCCTCGACCCATTCCGCCGACCGCTGCGCGAACCGCGTCTGGGCGCTGTCGGTGCGCAGGTAGGTCTGGGTGGTCTTGATGCCGGCGATGTTCTCCTGGAAGTCGGCGTTGACGACGCTGATCAGTTCGCGCGAGCGGGTGTATGCGCGACTCGCCACACGCCGGAAGACGATCGTCGCGCCGATCAGCAGCGGGAAGACGGGCATCACCAGCAGCCCGAGGACAGGACCGGTGACCAACAGTGCGACCCCGACGCCGACCAGGGTCAGGACAGCCACGATCGCCGAGGTGAGCCCCGTCTGCAGGAACGTCGACAACGCGTCGATGTCGGTCGTCATGCGCGTCATGATCCGCCCCGACAGCTCGCGCTCGTAGTAGTCGAGTCCGAGTCGCTGGATGTGGGCGTAGCTGCGGATGCGCAGGCCGAACAGCACGCGTTCGCCGGCCCGGGTCGAGGTGATCGTCATCGACTTCGCGGCGACCCAGCCGACCGCGACCAGCGCGCCGCCGCCGAGCGCGGCCCACAGCAGGGTCGACCGCTCGGTGTGCCCCGTCGCGTCGATGACCGCCCGCGCGATGCTCGGGAAGGCCAGACCGACGAGGGTGTCGACCGCGATGGCGAGCAGTGCGGCGGCGAGCAGCCACCGAACCGGCGCGAGGAGGCCGCGCAGGGTGAAGACCGGGTTCTCGCGCCGAGCGGCGTCGACGTCGACCTCGGGACGCTCCACCGCAGGCGGGAGGGCGTCCACGGACGCCTGGAGTTCGGGGGTGGCCGGCATGGAACCCAGTGCGCTGGCGACGCCACCCCCGCGACCGGTCCGGGAGCCCGCCCCGGCCGCGGGCGAGGTCCGGGCTGCGACGCCGCCGGACTCGGATTCGACTGTCGGCCAGAGGTTCTCGATGTCGGTCGCGGTCGGGCCGCGCAGCGGCGGCGCGGTGTCGACCACCGCGGCCTCACCGGGTGTGCCGTCGGGGGGCGCCGTGCTCGACATCAGCTCGCGGAACCGCGGTGACGTGGCCTCGAGCTCGGCGAGGGTGCCCAGCGCCGTGATCCGGCCGTCGTCGAGCACGGCGACGCGGTCGGCGAGGACGAGCGTCGACCGGCGGTGGGCGAGCACCAGCATTGTGGCGCGCCGGGTGCGCAACCCGCCCAGGATGCGGGACTCGGTGGTCGCGTCGACCGCGGATGTCGCGTCGTCGAGGACGAGGATGCGGGGATCGGCGAAGAGCGCCCGTGCCAGCGCGATGCGCTGGCGCTGACCGCCCGACAGGGTGAGCCCGCGCTCGCCGATGACGGTGTCGTAACCGTCGGGCAGTGCGTCGATGAACTCGGCGGCGTCGGCGGCGGCGGCCGCCACTCGGACCCGGTCGGCGACATCGGGTGCGGTCGCGGCCGGGCCCATCGCGATGTTGGCGGTGATGGTGTCCGAGAACAGGAACGGCTCGTCGAAGACCACGGCCAGGGCGCGGTGCAGGGCCTCGGGCGCCAGGTCGTCGATCCGGTACCGGGGGCGGTCCGCGTCGGCTCCGGTGCCCTCGCCGAGCAGGGAGATGGTCCCGGTGTCGGGTCGTTCGAACCGGCTGACCAGGTCGGCGACGGTCGACTTCCCGGAGCCGGGGGGACCCACGATCGCCACGCATTCGCCCGGTTCGATCCGGAGGTCGATCCCGGACAGCACCGCGGGCGGGTCGTCGGCGTCGTGCGTGTGATGGGCGAATCCCACCCCGGCCAGTTCGACGCCCAGGGGGCCGTCGGGAAGTGAGCCGGTCGCGGCGTCGCCCGGGTCGTGGGGATGGTCGATGACGTCGTAGACGCGTTCGACCGCCGCGCGCGCGAGTTGCGCGTTGACGATGAGGTTCGTCAGCAACCGGGCGATACCCGTCATCGTGGCGACATAGGTGCTGAACGCGAGGAAGGTGCCGGCGGTGATCGCGCCGGTCATCGTGAGATAACCACCCACCACGATCACCCCGACCATGCCCAGCTGCGGGATCGCGGCGAGCGTCGGGGCGAACCGCGAGTTGATCCGCGCGGCGCGCAGCCGTCGCGCGAACACCGTCCGGCAGCGGGTGATGAGGTCGTCGACGGCACGGTCTTCCTGCCCGAAGCCCTTCACGACCCGTACGCCGGTGACGGTCTCCTCGACGTGCTGGGCGACGTCGGCGGCCGACTGCTGGGCCGACCACGTCGCGGCGAACAGGCGGCGTCGCGTCCGCCACACCTCGACGGCGATCAACGGGACGATCAGCAGCGCCACGCCGGTCAGGAGCGGCGACAGGTAGGCCATGATCGCCAGGGCCACGACCATCTGCACCGCGGCGCCCAGGGACAACGGCGCCATGGCGAGCAGGCTCTGCACCACCTGGATGTCGGTGATGGACCGGGACACGATCTGACCGGTGCGGATCTGGTGCTGGCTGCGACCGTCGAGGTGCAGCAGCGTGTCGAGCAGTCGGAGTCGGAGCGAGTTCTGCACGCTCACGGCCAGTCGCCCGGCGAACACCCGCCGGCCCATGTGGCACGCGTACCGCACGACGGCGAAGACGACCAGGGCGACGATGACGGTGCGCAGGGACAGACCGTCGTCGACGACGCCGGTCGCATGGTCGACCGCCGCCTTGGTCAGCAACGGCATGAGCACGTCGACCCCGACCGCGATCAGCGTGACGGTCATCGTGATGACCACGACGCGCCGGTATCGCCACGATTCGCCGACGAGCCGGCGAATCCACCCGGGCGCGGGCGCGGACGGAGTGGGTAGTGGGGGTGCCGCGATCACCAGGAACCGGGCGGGAGCGGATCCGGGGTGGGTGTCTCGGTGAAGTCGACGTCGATGACCCACGCCCGGGGAGCCGGTCCGAAGGCATCCCGGGCGTTGTGTACCACCTTGCGGCCCAGGGCGCGGCTGCCCGCGCCGCCGATGACCGCGCCGATCCCCGCGGGCATCAGCTTGCCGAAGATCAGTGGCGCCCGGCGGATCGCGTACTTGCGGACGAGTTTGTTCACCAGGGTCTTGTTCAGCTTGGTGATCGCCCCGGACGGCAGAGCCGCGCCGCCGAGCCTGCGCAGGGCGCCGCCGCCGGTGCCGACCACCCGACCGAGCGCCAGCACGCCCTCTTCGCCCAGTGCGACGGTCATGACGAGTGCCTTGCGGCGTTCGGATTCGTGCACCGGGATGCCGTGCACCTCGGCGATCGACAGCGCGAGCAGCGCCGAGGCCTCGAGGAAGAACGCCGTGTCCCCGGTCATCGCGCCGAAGGCGGTCATCGTGCCGACTCCGGGCACCGCGGCGGCCGCGCCGACCGCTCCGCCGGAACCGGTGACCGCGTTCAGATAGCGCTTCTCGAGCCGCTCGATGATCTGCGCGGGGGAGTCGTCGGGGTACTTCCGCCGCAGCGAGTCCACGTACTTCTTCACCGCGGGCGCCTGCAGCCGCTGCGCCCGGTCCAGGAGACCGCCGGTCACCTCGACGGCCTTGCCCGGCGGCGTGCGACCCTTGTCCGTCGACAGTCCCTGTGTCGTCTTGTCTTTCATGTCCGGTCTCTCTCGCTCTGGGGTACCCAATCCTGTGCGGGCACGACTTCGGCGGGTCGTGGGGGGCCGGGTGGCGTGCCGTCGCCGAACGGCCGACCGCCGAGGTCGGCACGATGGTGTTCGGTGAGCCAGCCACGCAGATCCGGCCCCTTGGGCACGATCTGGGTGGGATTCACATCGGTGTGCACGATGTAGTAGTGCTGCTTGATCTGCGTGAAGTCGGTCGTGTCGCCGAAGCCGGGCGTCTGGAACAGGTCGCGGGCATAGGCCCACAGGACCGGCATCTCGCTCAACTTGCTGCGATTGCACTTGAAGTGACCGTGGTAGACCGCGTCGAACCGCGCCAGGGTGGTGAACAGGCGCACGTCGGCCTCGGTGATCGTGTCGCCGACCAGGTAGCGCTGCGTCGACAGTCGGTCCGACAGCTCGTCGAGCTTGGTGAACAAGCGATCGTAGGCCGCGTCGTAGGCCTCCTGGCTGCCGGCGAAACCGCAGCGGTACACACCGTTGTTGACCTCGGTGTAGACGCCGTGGCTGACCTCGTCGATCTCGTCGCGCAGACGTTCCGGGTAGAGCTCCGGTGCGCCGTCCCGGTGGAAGGCGGTCCATTCCAGGGAGAAGTCGATGGTGATCTGCGGGAAGTCATTGGTGACGACCTCGCCGGTCGGCACGTCGACGATCGCGGGCACGGTGATCCCCTTGGGATAGCCGGGGATCCGCTTCTCGTAGGCGTCCTTGAGCCGCGGGATCTGCAGGACCGGGTCGACTCCGCCGGGGTCGAGATCGAAGGTCCACGAGTTCTTGTCGTGCGTGGGGCCGCACAGTCCGAGGGAGATGGCGTCCTCGAGCCCGAGGAGCCGCCGGACGATCAGCGTCCGGTTGGCCCACGGGCACGCGCGGGCGGCGACGAGCCGATAGCGGCCCGCCTCGACCGGGTAGCCGTCCCGGCCGTCGGCGGTGATGCGGGTCTCGATGTACTTCGTGTCCCGGACGAATTCCTCGCCGGTCATCACGTACGAACCCTGTTCGTCCTCGGATGCGGTGCTCTGGTCGGACTCGGTGGTCATGGGTTCCACAGTAATGATGTCCGGCGACAATGATGTCCGGCGACGATGACGTCCGACGACGATGATGTCCGGCGACAGACGACCCGGTCGCGGTCGAACCCCGCGATCGTGCGGGTCGTCGGCGAATCGGACAGGTCTAGCATCGGGAAAATGCGATCGAGCGACGCCACCCGCGGCGAGAACGCGGGTACCGACGAGATGGTCACCACCCGGCCGTGGGCCGCGATGCTGGCGCTCTGTGTGGGCTTCTTCATGATCCTCGTCGACATGACGATCGTGGCCGTGGCCCAGCCGCGAATCCAGGCCGATCTCGACACAAACGTCAACGGCGTCGTCTGGGTCACCAGTGCGTACCTGCTCACCTACGCGGTGCCGCTGCTGATCACCGGCAGGCTGGGTGACAAGTTCGGTCCCAAGACGATGTACCAGATCGGTCTCGCGGTCTTCACCGTGGCGAGTCTCTGGTGCGGGTTGTCGTCGTCGATCGGGGAGCTGATCGGCGCGCGCGCACTCCAGGGTGTCGGCGCGGCGCTCATCACCCCGCAGACGATGGCACTGATCACGCGCATCTTCCCGGCCGAGAAGCGCGGCGCCGCAATGGGTGTGTGGGGCACCGTCGCCGGCGTCGCGACCCTCGTCGGACCGCTGCTCGGCGGTGTCCTGACCGACGCATTCGGCTGGGAGTGGATCTTCTTCATCAACCTGCCGGTCGGCGTCGTCGGTCTCGTCCTCGCCGCGATCCTCGTCCCACGGGTCGGGACCAACGACCACCAGTTCGACTGGATCGGCGTCGCGCTGTCCGCCGTCGGTCTGTCCGCGCTGGTCTTCGGCATCCAGGAGGGGGAGACCTTCGCCTGGGATGCCTGGATCTGGCTGCTCATCGTCGGTGGTCTGGTGGTCCTCGGGGTCTTCGTCTACTGGCAGTCCCGGATCCGCACGGAGCCGCTGGTCCCGCTGTCGCTGTTCCGCGACCGCAACTTCTCGCTGTCGACCATCGGCATCGCCTCGATGGGTTTCGCGGTGTCCGCGATGATGATCCCGCTGACCTTCTTCCTCCAGCTCGTCGGCGGGATGTCGCCGACCGAGTCGGCGGTGGTCCTGGTGCCGATGGCCGTGCTGACCGGTGTCCTGGCCCCGTTCGTCGGGCGGATGGTCGACCGCGTGCACCCGCGCACGATCGTGTCCTCGGCATTGCTGCTGAACGCGATCGCGATCGCGTGGCTGGGCTTCGTGGCGCGTCCGGAGACCCCGGTCTGGCTGATCGTCGTCCCGCTGTGCCTCATGGGTGTGGCCTCGGCCGGAATCTGGGCGCCGCTGGCGGCGACGGCCACCCGCAACCTGCCGTGGCATCAGGCCGGTGCCGGTGCGGGCGTGTACAACACACTGCGGGTCATCGGCTCGGTGCTGGGTTCGGCGATGATCGGCGCGCTCCTGCAGACCCGGCTCGCGGCCGAGCTGCCCGGGGTCGACGCCGAGAACGCGCAGGACGGCGCGGCGGGCCAGCTGCCGGAGTTCCTCCGCGAGGGTTTCGCCGCCGCGATGGGACAGTCGCTGTACCTACCCGCGGCCGCGCTGCTGATCGGCGTCGTCGCGACGTTCTTCTTCGTGCGCCCCGCGCACCAGACCGTTCCACCCCAGGTCGTCGATCCACACGCGGTGGCCACCGACGCCCGGTAGCCGACCGCCGTCCCGGGGTCCGGGCGCCGGCGAGCGCGCGTCCCACGATCTGTCGGGACCCGACCGTAAGGTTGCGCCCATGCGGATCGTGCACACCTCCGACTGGCACCTGGGCCGGACGTTCCACGGGGTCGAGCTCCTCGCCGACCAGCGCCGCGCGCTGACCCACCTGGCCGAGCTCGTCGCGGCGGAGTCGGCCGACGCCGTCATCGTCGCCGGGGACGTCTACGACCGGTCTGTCCCGTCCGCGGACGCGGTGCGGGTGTACGACGAGGGCCTGGCCGAGATCGCCGCTGCGGGAGCGCAGATCGTCGTCACCTCGGGCAATCACGATTCACCCACCCGGCTCGGCGCCGGATCGGGGTTCGCGGCGGCCGGCGGCCTGCACCTGCGGACCTCGATCGCCGACATCGACCGGCCGGTCCTGCTCGCCGACGCCCACGGCGACGTCGCGATCTACGGCATCCCGTATCTCGAACCCGACACCGCGCGCCGCCACCTCGGGGTCGAGTCGGCCGGCGGCCACACCGCGGTGCTCGACGCCGCCATGACGCGGGTCCGCACCGACCTCGCCGCGCGCCGCGCCCGGTCCGTGGTGGTGGCGCATGCCTTCGTCAGCGGGGCCGCCGCCTCCGGGTCGGAGCGCTCGATCAGCGTCGGCGGTGTCGAAACCGTTCCCGCCGAGACGTTCTCCGGGGCAGACTACGTGGCACTCGGTCATCTGCACTCGCCGCAGCGCGTCACCGACACCGTCCGGTACAGCGGGTCGTTGCTGCCGTACTCCTTCGGCGAGCGAACCCATCGCAAGGCCGCCCTGGTGATCGACCTCGACGCCGACGGTGTCGCGGAGGTTCGTCCGCACGAGCTGCCCGTCGTTCGCGAACTGAGCTCCCTCACCGGCGTTCTCGGCGATCTGCTGACTGATCAGCAGTACGACGCGGCGCAGGACCACTACGTCGAGGTGACGCTGACCGACCCGGTCCGCCCCACCGATGCGATGCGACGCCTGCGTGAGCGTTTCCCGTTCGCCGTCCACGTGCAGTGGGAGCGTCCGCATTCCGGCTCCGGGGTCGACTACCGGTCCCGTGTGCGTGGGCGGAGCGACGCCGAGATCGTCGCCTCGTTCATCTCCGACGTGCGCGATGAGCCGACGAAGGGGGAGCGGGTGCTCCTCGAGCGGGCACTGCGCGCCGTGGTCGGCGAGCCCGAATCCGACGCCGCCGAACTGACTCTCTTCGACATCGAGGCGATCGTCGCGGAATCCGCATGAGGTTGCATCGCTTGCGCATCCGCGCGTTCGGCCCCTTTGCCGACGAGATCACCGTCGACTTCGACGACCTCGGCGGCGACGGACTGTTCCTGTTGCACGGCCAGACCGGTGCGGGTAAGACGACGGTGCTCGACGCCGTGGCCTTCGCGTTGTTCGGGCGGGTCCCTGGCGTGCGTGACGTCAATCGGCGACTGCATTCGGATCACGCGGCGGCCGACGAGATCCCGGAGGTCGAACTGGAGGCGACCATCGCGTCCCGTCGTCTGCGGATCACGCGGTCGCCCGAGCACGAGCGACCCAAGAAGCGCGGGAACGGCACCCGTAAGGTGAACGCCCGGGCGACGCTGATGTGGGTGGACGGGTCAGGTCCCGACCTGACCCGTATCCCCGAGATCGGTGACGCGGTGGTCCGGCTGCTCGGGATGAGTGCCGACCAGTTCTTCCAGGTGGTGCTGCTGCCCCAGGGCGACTTCGCACGGTTCCTGCGCGCGCACTCCGATGAGCGGGAAGCGTTGCTGGAGAGGCTGTTCGACACCGAACGTTTCGGTGATCTGGAGGAGTGGCTGCGCGAGCGGGCCCGCGAGAGCGCGGCCAGGCTGACCGAGCAGACCGCGGTGCTCGACCGGATCGCCGGCCAGATCGTGGCGGTCGGTGGTGCCGACCCGGCCGCCGAGCCAGACTTCGACTGGGCGCAGGAGTGTCTCGAGCGTGCCCGGGCGGTCGCGGAGCGCACGCTCGCGGAATCGACTGCGGCACAGGCTGCGGCGGACCAGGCGCAGGCCGCCCACGAGAGCGGGAGCCGGCTCGTGGAGCTGCGACGCCGGGGGCGTGCGGCCACCGAGCGTCTGGCCCGGCTCGCCGACGGGGAGCAGTCGCTGGCGGCCGCCGCGCACGCTCGCCGGCTCGCGCTGCGGGCGGCGCCGATCGTGCCGCTCGCCGACGACTCCGACCGGGTGGCGCGCGAACTCTCGGCCGCCGAACAGTCCGTTGCCGCTGCGCGTGCCGAACTGTGCCGGATGCCCGAGGGCGAGATCCTGTGTGCCGTCGAGCCGGACGCGGACCTCGACGAGCGCCTGGACGCCGCGATCGACCGCTGGACCGAGGAATCGGGTCGATGGGAACCCCTCGCCCAGCGGGTTGCGCAGCGGCCGGCACTGGTCGCCGAGATAGATGCACTCGACACGGCCCTCGCCGACGCCGATCGCCGGGTCGCCCAGACGCGGGAGTCGCTCGAGGCCGCACCGGGTCGGCGTGCCGAGGCCGCCGACGCGCTCCAGGCAGCCGGAGACCTGCGCATACAGGCCCCGAAGCTGCGGGCCGAGCGTGACGCACTGCGACGGGTCCGCGACGCCCTGACCGACCGGGACGAGGTCCTCGTGCGGCTCGCCGCCGCCGACAAGGAGCTGCTCGGCGCACGCGACGCGCATACCGACGCCCGGGAGCGGGTGCTCGACGCCCGGGAACGCCGCCTCGCCGGGATGGCCGTGGAACTGGCAGGCGAGCTCGTCGACGGAGAGCCGTGCGTCGTCTGCGGTTCGGTTGCGCACCCGCAGCCGGCAACGGATGTCGCCGCCTCGCTCGAGACGGCCACCGACGAGGAGGAGGCGACCGCAGCCGAGGAGCGGGCGAGTGCGATCAAGGCCATCGCGCAATCCGCGGTGGCCGCGCTCGGCGAACGCCGCGCCCATCTCGACGCCGTCATCGGCGGTGCCGACGCCGCGACCGTCGATGCCGACCTCACCCGTGTGAGTGCCGAACTCGCGGCGGCGGAGCGTGCCGCGTCTCGACTTCCCGCACTGCAGAAGGCCGTCGACCGGATCGACGCCGAGATCGATGCGTGGCGCACCGTCATCGCCGACACCGAGGCGGGACAGTCGGCGCGTCGCGAGCGCGTGAACTCCTTGCGCGAGAACCTCACCGAGCTCGACGCGGCAGTCCGCGAAGCGACCGGTGGGCGCGGCGGGGTCGCCGAGCGGCGACGTGAACTCGCCGACCTGGTCCGCCGCGCACGTCGGTTGCGCGACGCCCGCCAGGAGGCCGCGCGAACACGGGATCGGGTGGCCGAGGCGACCGACCGGTTGTCCGCTGCCTGCGCCGGCGCGGGATTCGACGACGTCACGGCGGTTCGGGCGGCGTTCGCCCCGGATACCCGCATCGCCGCGTGGGACGCGATGCTGCAGGAGGCGGCGAGTCTGCGCGCCGCCGCGGAGGAGACCCTCGCCGACGACGATGTGCGGGCTGCGATGACGGCTCCCGAGCCGGACCTCGACCGCCTCACCGCCGATCGCGATGCCGCGCGCCGCCGCCTCGACACCGCGTCGAAGGCACACGCCGTGGCCGGTCGGCAGGCGGCGGGGCTCGAGGAGTTCGTCACCCAGTTCTGGGCGGCCCTCGACGCCCTGGCGCCGATGCGGGACCGTCACGCCGAACTCCAGGGACTGGCCGAGCTGGTCAGTGGGCGAGGCCAGAATGCGCGCCGGATGTCCCTGCGGTCGTACGTGCTGGCCGCGCGCCTCGATGAAGTGCTCGTCGCCGCGTCCGGACGGTTGCGTGAGATGTCCTCGGGCCGTTACGAGTTCGTCCACACCGACGCCGCGGGTGTCCGGGGCCGGCGCGGCGGCCTGGGCATCGAGGTGCGCGACGAGTACACCGGTGCACTCCGGGCGACGACGACCCTGTCCGGCGGGGAGACGTTCTTCGCATCGCTCGCTCTCGCACTCGGCCTCGCCGACGTCGTCTCCGCGGAGTCGGGCGGACGCGTGCTCGACACCATCTTCATCGACGAGGGATTCGGCACCCTCGACCCCGAGGCGCTCGACCTCGTGATGGGTGTTCTCGACGACCTCCGGACCGGTGGGCGTGTCGTCGGCGTGGTGAGTCATGTCGACGAACTCCGGGCACGAATCCCGGCCCAACTGCATGTCCTGCGCGGTGAGCACGGGTCGTCGGTGCGGGTGCAGAGCCCCCTCGGCGTGTCGTGAGCTGCCCGATTGGGACGCCGGTGGAACAGTGCGCTACGCTGAGTCCCGCCCGATGAGCCCCCGTAGCTCAGGGGATAGAGCGTCTGCCTCCGGAGCAGAAGGCCGCAGGTTCGAATCCTGCCGGGGGCACCATTTCCGCAGAAGCGCCACCTGGGATCAGAAGCGCCGGTGACAACCGGCGCACTTGGCCTCGAGTGGCGCTTTTGCTTTCGTCAAACTCTCCGGCATTGTCGAGCCGACCCGGACGACCACCTCACAGATACGGCTCGGTGAGCATCTCCAGCAACTGCCCGGACGGGTCCTTGAAATACACCCGGCGGCCCTCCTCGGTCGAGATCTCGCCGGGTCGTCGCATCTGCGGATCGGCCCAGTGTTCGATGCCTTGACGACACAAAGCGTCGTACCCGCGATCGAAGTCGGCGTCGTCCATGAGAAAGGCCATGTGTATGGGCTCCGCGACCGGTGCCGGTGCGAACTGCAACAGCGTGTCGTCGTCGAGAAGGATGTTCACGAACGGACCCCAGTTGGGGGCCGGCCGCGCGCCGAGTACGTCGAGGTAGAAGTCGGCGGATTCCTGCGGATCGTGCGCGCCGATGATGATGTGGTTGAAACTGACTGGCATGACGAAACTTTCGTCCCGGCGCCTCCATGCCTGACGCGGTCCGCCACCGGCACGCGACGCTGGGGCAGAGCTTGCCACAGTCTCTCCGGAATCGCCACAATCCGGCGCGCGGGCGCCGACTGGGCGAATAGTCTCCATCTGTGCTGATCCGCTGGAGAATTCGCAATGACTTCGCTCCCGACCTCCGCCGGGTCGCCCTGATCGCGCCCGCACAGCTCGTGTCACGACGCACGCTCCCTGTCGTCCGTCGGCTGTACCGGGTCCGCAACGGACGGGCGCCGGTCACCACCGCGACGACGCCGAGCGGGGTCGCGATGCGCGTGTTCCGTCCGGCACACTCCTCGGGACGGCTACCCGCACTCCTGTGGATTCATGGCGGCGGTTACGTCACCGGCAGTGCCGCGCAGGACGATCGCTGGGCGCGGGCGATGGCCGAACGTGCCGGCATCGAGGTGGTCACGGTGGATTACCGTCTGGCTCCGGAACATCCGTACCCCGCGGCGATCGAGGACTGTCTCGACGCACTGCGGTGGATGACGGACCAGCCGGACACCGACACCACCCGGATCGCGATCGGCGGCAACAGTGCCGGCGGGGGACTGGCGGCGGCACTGGCCTTCCGGGCGCGCGATGACGGGGTGGCGGTGCGGTTGCAGCTGTTGACCTACCCGATGCTCGACGACCGCACACGCGAACCCGATCCGCACCATCGCCTCTGGAACGCCTCGGCCAACGCCTTCGGATGGTCCAGCTATCTGGGCGACGCCGACACCCGCGAGGCGGTCCCGGCGCGGCGTACGGACCTCGCGGGGTTGCCGCCCGCGTGGATCGGTGTCGGCACCCTCGACCTGTTCGCCACCGAGGACCGCGACTATGCCGAGCGGCTTCGCGCGGCAGGGGTCGAGTGCCAGGTCGACGTGATACCCGGCGCATTTCACGGATTCGACATCGTCGCGCCCCGGACGGCGACCGCGCAGGACTTCTTCGCCCGTCAGTGCGAGGCCGTCAGACGCGCTCTCGCGCACGACTGACCGGACCGGGCCGCCTCAGCCCGTCGGCAAGTCGATGCGCCGCAATGGGTCTCCCTCGTCGACGAACAGCATTCCGCCCGGACGCAGGGCCCGGGCCACGGCCCGCACGGCCGCGTCGTAGAGACCGGGGTGTCGCCCGTCGAGAGCGCCGACCCGCAGCGCGAACGCCAGGTCGAACGGAATGCGATCGCCGAGGACGAAGTCCTCGACCGCGCTGCACTCGACGTCGAACCGGTCGGGAGCGAGCCCATCGGCGATCGCCGACCGACGAGCGGCGCTCACGGCCCGCGTCGACCGGTCGACACCCAGCACGAAACCGGACGGACCGACACGCCGCGCCACCTCGCGTGCGGCCGCCCCGGGTCCACAACCGATCTCGAGCACGCGCAGACCGGGCGTCAGCGGCAACGCGTCGACGGCGTCGGCGAGGCGTGGGGAGAGCATGGTCCCAGTATCGTTCGTCGGGCGCGCGGACGGCCCGACCGAAGTTGCTCAGTGCACGGCGCGGACGGGTAGGTCGCCGCTCAGTTCATCGGAAGCGGTTGCGCGCCACGCAGTGCCAGCATCTGGGTGATGATGGCGATCTCCTTGTCCTGGGTTCGCTTCATGCTCGACGCCAGGTCACGGACATAGGCCTGATCGACGTTGGCCGGGTCGGCGGCGTACTCCATCATGTGCAGGCCGCCCTCGTGGTGGCGCAGCATCAGCTGCAGGAACCTGATGTCGACCTCGGGACCCCGCATCGCACGGAACTGTTCCATCTCCGTCGACGTCGCCATGCCCGGCATCGCGGGCTGTTCTGCTGCGTCGGAGTCCGCGCCACCTGCTGCGGGCGCCCCGGACGCCGGCATCGTCATGTCGCCGTGGTCCATGCTGCCGTGGTCGCCGTCCCCGTGGTCCATGTTGCCGTGATCATGGCCGCCCTCGGTGTGATCCGCGGGATCGGAATGGTCGTGTCCGGAGTCCGAGTCCCCGTGGCCCATCCACGCCATGGTCGCGCCGGGATTGGTGACGGGCTGCCCCCAGCGCGACAGCCATGACTGCATCTGGCCGATCTCGTTGCTCTGGGCGGTGAGGATGTCGAACGCCATGCTCCGCACCTCGGGGTCGGTGCCGTGCTCGAGTTCGATCGCCGCGAGTTCCACACCCTGCTCGTGATGGCGGGTCATGTCCTGGGCGAAACCGACGGCCGCCGAATTCGCCGCGGGCGAGTCCTCACCGGTGGAGTCGTCGGCGAGGCTGGCCTGGATGAGAAGGCCGAGACCGACGCCGAAGAGCAGGAGGGCGGCCCCACCCAGAGCGAGCAGGATTCGAGGGCGCGACGATGTCTCCGCGGTGTGCTCGGGAGCCTCGGGTGTCGGTGTCTCGTCCGGGGTGTGCGGACGATCGCTGCTGTCGGTCATCGTTGGGTCCTCGTCGTCTCGTCGGGGCGTCGGGCCCCGGGGAGGTGCCTGGACTGCCGTTCGGGTGTGACCCGCGTCAGCCCGCGGGCATCGGGTTGGCGCTGCCGCCGTTCATCGGAACCGCGTCGGGGCCGGGCTCACCCTGGTCTGCCGGCGGGGGATTCGACGGGTCGAAGCCGGGAATGGCCGTACAGGTCGCCTGGGTCTCCGGGTACGCGGCGGTCTGCGGATTCTCCGGGTAGACGCCGGGCATCATGTTGCGACGCAGCGCGGTGATGAACTGGTTGACGCGGGGGTCGCGGGCGGAGTCCAGCTTGAGCTGGTGCCCCCAGCTCTGCAGCGAGAGCGGCTTGTCGAGCCCGGGATAGGGAGACAGGAACAGGTACTGCTCGCCGCGGACGAGTTGCTTGAGGTAGTCGAGGTCTTCCGGCGAGATGGTGTCCGGGTTGTAGGTGACCCACACCGCGCCGTGCTCCAGAGCGTGGACGGCATTCTCCGAACGCAGCGGGTTCGGGTACACGACGCCGGTGCAGGTCGCCCAGATCTCGTCGTGGGGACCACCGAACGGCGGCGACTGGTCGTAGGCGACGCGCTGCGTGGCGGTGACGTGGCGGGCGGCTTCGTAGTACCGCTTCGTCACACCCGGGATGGCGGCCGCCGGGTCCGGGTTCTGCGGTGTGGGCACGAACTCGGACACCGATTCGACGGCGACATCGTCCTTCTGCTCGGCGCGCTGCTCGTTGAATTTGGGGACGAGATAGATCGCGAGACCCGCGATGAGGCCGATGACCACCACGACGGCGCCGATCAGCATCCAGTCGACCTGCCGTCCCGTCGCCGAGGGAACGGATCCTGCTCGTTTGCGGGACTTGGGGACGTTCGCCCCGGGTTTGCGCGCCATTGACTTCTTTCCTCATCCGACTGCGGGTGCCGGCGGGCGGGCGGAAGGCCCGGCGCGCGCTCGGCGCCCACGAGTGTACTGGTGGGCCCGGTGGGTCGAGCGGGGTGCGATTGTCGGTGATCAGGCGATGGCCAATAGGATGATGTCCTGTGACTCCCGCCGACCTGGCCGCGCTGCTGCGCGCCGTGACCCTGACCGTGGTCCGCGACCGCGGACTGGACGAGAACCTGGTGCCCGACTCCATCGTCGTCGAGCGCCCCCGTCACGCTGACCACGGCGATTACTCCACCAATGTCGCCCTGCAGATGGGCAAGCGACTCGGCGTGAACCCGCGGGAACTCGCGGGTTGGCTGGCGGAGGCCTTCGCCGCCGCGGAGGGCATCGCGAAGACCGACGTCGCGGGTCCGGGATTCGTCAACGTCTGGCTCGGCGCCGCCGCGCAGAACACCGTCGTCGCCGCCGTGCTCGCGCGGGGAGCGGACTACGGGCGCGGAAACGAACTCGCCGGGTCGGTCATCAACCTCGAATTCGTCTCGGCGAACCCGACCGGCCCCATCCATCTCGGCGGTACGCGCTGGGCGGCCGTCGGCGACGCGCTCGGACGCGTCCTGGCCGCCCGCGGTGGAGCGGTCACGCGCGAGTACTACTTCAACGATCACGGCGCCCAGATCGACCGGTTCGCCCGGTCGCTGGAGGCCGCGGCACTGGGCGACCCGACCCCGGAGGACGGCTACGCGGGCGATTACATCGCCGACATCGCCGCGCAGGTCGTCCAGGCGGCCCCCGACGTGCTGTCGCAGCCCGAGGCCGACCGTCTGGAGACGTTCCGTTCGGTCGGCGTGGACCTGATGTTCGCCCACATCAAGCAGAGCCTGCACGACTTCGGTACCGACTTCGACGTCTTCACCCACGAGGACAAGATGTTCGCCACCGGCCTGGTCGACGAGTGCATCGGCGAGCTGAAGGCCAACGGCAACCTCTACGAGAAGGACGGCGCGTGGTGGCTGCGGTCCACCGAGTTCGGTGACGACAAGGACCGCGTCGTCCTCAAGAGCGACGGCAACGCGGCCTACATCGCCGGCGACATCGCCTACTACCGGGACAAGCGCAACCGCGGATTCAACCTGTGCATCTACATGCTCGGGGCCGACCACCACGGCTACATCAGCCGGCTCAAGGCGGCCGCCGCGGCGCTGGGAGACGACCCGGCCACCGTCGAGGTGCTGATCGGCCAGATGGTCAATCTCGTCCGCGAGGGCAAGCCCGTGCGCATGAGCAAGCGTGCGGGCACCGTCATCACCCTCGACGATCTCGTCGATGCGGTGGGGGTCGACGGTGCGCGCTATTCCCTCATCCGCTCGTCCGTCGACGTCAACATCGACATCGACCTCGACCTGCTGACCAAGCAGTCCAACGACAACCCGGTGTACTACGTGCAGTACGCCCACGCGCGGATGTCGGCGCTGGCCCGCAACGCGGCCGACCTGGGCGTCGTGTCGTCGCTGGAACATCTGGACCTTCTCGACGATCCCGCCGAGGGCGAACTGATCCGGACCATCGGCGATTTCGACGACGTCGTCGCGACGGCGGCCACCCTGCGCGAGCCACACCGGGTGTGTCGCTACCTCGAGGTACTCGCCGGCACCTATCACCGCTTCTACGCGAAGTGCCGCGTCCTGCCGCAGGGTGACGAGAAGCCGGCCGACATCCACCGCGCCCGACTCGCCCTGTGCGAGGCCACCCGTCAGGTCCTGGCCAACGGCCTCGGCCTGGTCGGCGTCACCGCACCGGAGCAGATGTGAACGCGCACCCCGCCGGCCCCCGGCACGCCGAACTGCTGGGCGCACCGCATCTCGCCGAGCGCCCGAACGACCCGGCCGTGCTGGCGGAGATCCCCGCGCAGGTGTGGCCGCGCAACGCATCCCGCGACGACTCGGGCGAACTGCGGCTCGCCGGCGTGCCGGTGAGTGAGCTCGCCGAGGAGTTCGGCACCCCCGCGTTCTTCGTCGACGAGGCCGACTTCCGGTCGCGGTGCCGGGACATGATGGCCGCGTTCGGTCCGTACGGACGAGTGCATTATGCGTCGAAGGCGTTCCTGTGCACCGAGATCGCACGGTGGGTCGACGACGAGGGGCTGTCCCTCGACGTCTGCAGCGGCGGCGAGCTCGCGATCGCGCTGCGCGCCGGATTCCCGCCGGAGCGGATTGCGCTGCACGGCAACAACAAGAGCGTCGACGAGTTGCGCGCGGCGGTCGACGCCGGCATCGGGCACGTCGTCCTCGACTCGATGATCGAGATCGAGCGACTCGACGCGGTCGCCCGCGAGCGCGGTGTCGTCGCCGACGTGCTGGTGCGCGTGACCGTCGGTGTCGAGGCGCACACCCACGAGTTCATCTCCACCGCACACGAAGACCAGAAGTTCGGCTTCTCCCTCGCCGGTGGGGTGGCGATGGCGGCCATCCGACGCGTGTTCGCCACCGACAACCTGAGGCTCGTCGGCCTGCACAGCCACATCGGCTCGCAGATCTTCGACATGGACGGCTTCGAACTGGCCGCCCACCGTGTGCTCGGACTGCTACGCGACGTCGTGGGCGAGTTCGGCGTCGAGAAGACCTCCCAGATGTCGATCCTCGACCTCGGTGGGGGACTGGGCATCTCGTACCTCCCCGAGGAGCGTCCGCTGCCGGTCCAGCAGGTGGCGGAGACACTGGCCGCGATCGTCGAACGGGAGTCGGCGGCCGTCGGCCTTCCGATGCCGATCATCGCGGTCGAACCCGGCCGCGCGATCGCGGGTCCGGGTACGGTCACCCTGTATCGCGTCGGCACCGTCAAGGACGTGGAACTCGGCGGTGGGGCCGTCCGACGCTACGTCTCGGTCGACGGCGGTATGAGCGACAACATCCGCACCGTCCTCTACGACGCCGAATACGACGTCCGGCTCGTGTCCCGGGTGTCGCAGGCGCGCGCCGTGGTCTGCCGCGTCGTCGGAAAGCACTGCGAGAGCGGCGACATCGTGATCAAGGACTGCTGGCTGCCCGAGGATCTCGGACCCGGTGACCTGATCGCGGTGGCGGCCACCGGCGCGTACTGCTACTCGATGTCGAGTCGCTACAACATGACCATGAGACCGCCCGTGGTGGCGGTGGCCGACGGGAACGCCCGGCTGCTGCTGCGCCGGGAGACCATCGACGACTTCCTCAGCCTGGAGGTGGGCCTGTGACCGGATCAATGGAGAACACCAGCGGCGCAACCGAGGTCGACCCGCGCACCATCGGTGTCGCGGTGCTCGGCATGGGCAACGTCGGCGCCGAGGTGGTGCGCATCATCACCGACAACGCCGACGATCTGCGTGCGCGCGTCGGGGCACCGGTGGAGATCCGTGGTGTCGCGGTGCGCGATCTGGGACGTCCGCGCAAGATCGCGCAGGACCTGTTGACCGACGATCCGGCATCCCTCGTCGCCCGCGACGACGTCGACATCGTCGTCGAGCTGATGGGTGGCATCGACCCGGCGCGTGGCCTGATCCGGTCCGCGCTCGAGAGCGGCAAGTCCGTGGTCACCGCCAACAAGGCGCTGCTCGCCGAGTACACCGGCGAACTCGCGACCGCCGCGGCCGATGCCAAGGTGGACCTCTACTTCGAGGCCGCCGTCGCCGGTGCCATCCCGGTGATCCGGCCGCTGATGCAGTCGCTGGCCGGCGACACCGTCGAGCGGGTCAACGGAATCGTCAACGGCACCACCAACTTCATCCTGTCGGCGATGGACGAGACCGGCGCCGACTACGCCGACACCCTCGCCGAGGCCGGTCGACTCGGGTACGCCGAAGCCGACCCCACGGCCGATGTCGAGGGTTACGACGCCGCGGCCAAGGCGGCCATCCTCGCCTCGATCGCCTTCCACACCCGGGTGACGGCGGCCGACGTCCACCGCGAGGGCATCTCGTCGGTCACCGCCGCCGACCTGGTCGCGGCCAAGAAGTTCGACTGTACGATCAAGCTGCTCTCGATCTGCGAGCGGGTCCGCGATGCCAGTGGCGCGCAGCGGATCTCAGCGCGCGTGTATCCCGCGCTGATCCCGCTGACCCATCCGCTTGCAACAGTGAACGGCGCGTTCAACGCCGTCGTCGTGGAGGCCGAGAACGCCGGCCGGCTGATGTTCTACGGCCAGGGTGCCGGTGGGTCGCCGACGGCGTCGGCCGTTCTCGGCGACATGGTCATGGCCGCCCGCAACCGCGTCCACGGTGGCCGGGGACCGCTCGAGTCGACCTACGCCTCGCTGCCCGTCGCCCCGATCGACGACGTCTTCACCCGCTACTACATCTCGATGAGGGTGGCGGACCGACCGGGTGTGCTCGCCCAGGTCGCCGGTGAATTCACGAAGCGGTCGGTGAGCATCGCCGCGGTGCGTCAGGAGGGTGCGGGTGACGATGCCCGGCTGATCGTGGTGACCCACCGTGCGCCCGACCGTGCGCAATCGGATTGTGTTGCGGCGCTTGAAGACATGGACGCCGTCATCAAGGTGTCGAGTGTGTTGCGATTGGAAGGTACCGATGACTGAAGCGACTTCTACGCCCGTGCACCGCGCGTGGCCGGGCCTGATCGAGGCATACCGGTCGCGGCTGCCCGTCGGTGACGACTGGAAGGTCGTCACGCTGCTCGAGGGCGGCACCCCGCTGATCAGCGCACCCCACCTGTCGTCGCTGACCGGGTGTGAGGTGTACCTGAAGGTCGAGGGCCTCAACCCGACCGGCTCGTTCAAGGATCGTGGCATGACGATGGCCGTCAGCAACGCGGTCAACAACGGCAAGACCGCCGTCCTGTGCGCCTCGACGGGCAACACCTCGGCGTCGGCCGCCGCGTACGCCACCCGGGCCGGCATCACCTGCGCGGTGCTGATCCCGCAGGGCAAGATCGCGATGGGCAAGCTGGCGCAGGCGGTCATGCACGGCGCCAAGATCATCCAGGTCGAGGGCAACTTCGACGACTGTCTCGAGCTCGCCCGCAAGGCGACGGCGGAGTTCACCGAGATCGAGCTCGTGAACTCGGTGAACCCCGCGCGGATCGAGGGTCAGAAGACCGCCGCGTTCGAGATCGTCGACGTCTTGGGTCGCGCACCCGACGTCCACGCGCTGCCGGTCGGGAACGCGGGCAACATCACCGCGTACTGGAAGGGCTACACCGAGTATCACGCGGATGGTGTCTCGTCGTCGGTGCCGCGCATGCTCGGCGTGCAGGCGGCGGGCGCCGCGCCCCTGGTGAACGGTGCGCCGGTGAAGGAGCCGGAGACCATCGCCACCGCGATCCGCATCGGGTCGCCGGCGAGCTGGAACCAGGCCGTCGCGGCGAAGGACGAGTCGAACGGCCAGTTCCGGGCGGCGACCGACGAAAAGCTGCTCGAGGCCTACCGTCTCGTCGCAGGCAAGGAGGGCGTCTTCGTCGAGCCGGCCTCGGCGGCGAGCGTCGCGGGTCTGCTCGCGGCCAGTGCCGACGGTTGGATCGAGCCCGGATCGACCGTGGTGTGCACGGTGACCGGTAACGGGTTGAAGGACCCCGACACCGCGCTGGCGGGCATCCCGGCGGTCGAGGCCATTCCGGTGGACCCGGTGGCGGTCGCGAATGCTCTCGGTGTCGGCTGACGGGGCCGGGCGTCCGGTTGTCGGATCGGACGCCGACGGTGACGTGACCGGTGCGGAGCCGACCGTGCGCACGGTGCCGGTCGGGCTGTCGGCGCGGGTCCGGGTGCCGGCGTCGAGTGCCAACCTCGGTCCCGGATTCGACTGTCTCGGAATGGCTCTGGGGATCTACGACGAAGTGATCGTCGAGACCGTCCCGGCAGGGGTGACCCTCGAGGTCGAGGGTGAGGGTGCCGGGGACGTGCCGCGCGACGATTCGCATCTCGTCGTCCGCGCCCTGCGCCGTGGTCTGGCACACGCCGGTCTCCGGGCGCCCGGCCTGACGCTGCGCTGTGTCAACCGGATTCCGCACTCGCGAGGTCTCGGGTCGTCCGCCGCCGCGGCGGTGTCGGGGCTGGCCGCTGCGTCCGGCCTCATCTCGGCCGCCGGTCTCGGGCCCGGTCTGTCGCACGACGAACTCGTACAGCTGTCCAGCGAATTCGAGGGACACCCCGACAATGCCGCCGCGAGCGTGCTCGGCTCGGCCGTCGTCACGTGGACCGAATCGGCCGACGGGGTCGCGTCGTACCACGCGCACCGGCTCACGGTGCATCCCGACATCTGCGCGACGGTCTTCATCCCCGACACCGAGTCGTCGACCTCCTTCACCCGCGGACTGTTGCCGGAGGCGGTTCCGCGCGCCGACGCCGTGTTCAACCTGAGCCGCTCGGCCCTCGCCGTGGTCGCCCTGACGGCCGACCCGCGCAATCTCATGGCCGCGTCGCAGGATCGACTCCATCAGCCCTACCGCGCCTCGGCGATGGCGCCGACGAGTGACCTCGTGACCGCGCTGCGGGCGAGGGGACACGCCGCGACGGTGTCCGGGGCCGGACCGACCGTCCTCGTACTCGGAACGTCGCCGGTGCCGGCGGACATCCGTCAGCTTGCTCAGGGCCTCGGATTCGACGCCCGGTCGGTGGCAGTCGCCGGCGGAGTCGAGATCTCCGTCGGCTGACGCCTTCTCCACCGGTGGATCCCCGCCGGCCGTCGCGCGCTCGTTTGGCGCTTCCGGCGTGTTGCCCCTATCATGCGAACGGGGTTACCATATTCTGGTCTAGCCGCGCAGGCTTGTCCTGCCGCTTCTCATCCTTCACCGATCGGAGATGGCCGGCTGTGTATCCGGGCCGGGGTCATGGATCTCTGTCGACGGTGCCGAAGCGCAGGTGTTTCCGAGCACGCTCGCAGCGGACCGCACATTCTCACCGTCCACCGCGGACGGACTCCCTAGCGCACCGAAGCAGGGAAACGTAGACCTCACGCAGTTCTCGTCTGTGGGAGGAACGAAAGGACTTCCGTGACCGATACGGACCTGATCACCGCACCTGCCGAGCAGGAATCCGCGGGTTCGGCCGGCCCCGACTCGGGACGACCGGCCACCAAGACACGTGCACGTACCGGCCTGTCCGGCATGGTGCTGAGCGAACTCCGGACGGTCGCCGGTGAACTCGGCATCAAGGGCACTTCCGGGATGCGCAAGGGCGACCTGATCGCGGCCATCAAGGAGCGCCAGGCGGGCGGCGACGCCCCCGCCGCGAAGAGCGCCCCGGCCCGGTCGAAGGCCGGCGCGTCGAAGCCGGCCGCCGCGGCCGAGGAGCAACTGACCATCGGCGAGTCCCCGGCGTCGTCCGGTGGGGACACGACCGAGAAGACCGACGCCCCCCGGGGCGGCACGCGCGCCGCACGCGGCGCCGGCCGCAAGGCCGCTGGTGCCGACGCACCGGCAGAGGCGCCTGCGGCCGACAGCGCGAAAACCGACGGCCCCCGGAACGGCGCCGCCGCGACCGACTCGGCCAAGGCCGACGAGTCCCAGGCCGCAGAAGCCCGCACGGGCGACAACGCCGCCGATACCGACTCGTCGGAAACCGGCGGAGATCGTAGCCGACGCCGCGGGCGGGACGGGTCGACCGACGCCGCGGGCGATGCCGACGGCGGTGAGCAGCGTAATCGCCGCAACCGCAACCAGAATCGCGACAACCAGAATCGCGACAACCAGAACCGTGATGGCGGCCAGAACCGCGACAACCAGAATCGCGACAACCAGAACCGTGATGGCGGCCAGAACCGCGACAACCAGAACCGCGATGGCGGCCAGAACCGCGACAAGCAGAACCGCGACGGCGGTCAGGGTCAGAACCGTGACGGCGGCCAGAATCGTGACGGTGGCCAGGATCGTGATGACGACGGCGAGGGCGGCGGTCGCCGGCGCGGCCGGCGGTTCCGCGAGCGTCGCCGTGGGCAGAACCGCGACACCCCGAACGAGCCGCAGGTCTCCGACGACGACGTGTTGCAGCCCGTCGCCGGCATCCTCGACGTTCTCGACAACTATGCCTTCGTGCGCACCTCGGGCTATCTCGCCGGACCGAACGACGTCTACGTCTCGATGAACCTGGTTCGCAAGAACGGGCTCCGGCGCGGCGACGCGATCACCGGTGCGGTGAAGGTGCCACGTGAGGGCGATCAGCAGAACCAGCGGCAGAAATTCAACCCGCTGGTGCGCCTGGACACCATCAACGGCGGCGACGTCGAGACGGCGAAGCGCCGTCCCGAGTTCAACAAGCTCACGCCCCTGTACCCGAATCAGCGCCTGCGGCTGGAGACCACCCCCGAACGGCTCGACACCCGCGTGATCGACCTCATCATGCCGATCGGCAAGGGGCAGCGCGCCCTGATCGTGTCGCCGCCCAAGGCCGGCAAGACCACGATCCTGCAGGACATCGCCAACGCCATCGCGACCAACAACCCCGAATGCCACCTCATGGTCGTCCTCGTCGACGAGCGTCCCGAGGAGGTCACCGACATGCAGCGTTCGGTGCGGGGCGAGGTCATCGCGTCGACCTTCGACCGGCCGCCGTCAGACCACACCTCGGTGTCCGAGCTGGCGATCGAGCGCGCGAAGCGACTCGTCGAGAGCGGGAAAGACGTTGTGGTGCTGCTGGACTCGATCACCCGTCTGGGTCGTGCGTACAACAACGCGTCGCCCGCGTCGGGTCGCATCCTCTCCGGCGGTGTCGATTCGACCGCGCTCTACCCGCCGAAGCGGTTCCTCGGCGCGGCGCGCAACATCGAGAACGGTGGATCGCTGACGATCATCGCGTCGGCGCTCGTCGAGACCGGCTCCACCGGCGACACGGTGATCTTCGAGGAGTTCAAGGGGACCGGCAACGCCGAGCTCAAGCTCGACCGCAAGATCTCCGAGCGTCGGGTGTTCCCGGCGGTGGACGTGAACCTGTCGAGCACCCGTAAGGACGAGCTGCTGCTGTCGCCGGAGGAGTTCTCCATCGTGCACAAGCTGCGTCGCGTGCTCTCGGGTCTCGATTCGCAGCAGGCCATCGATCTGTTGATCAGCCAGCTCAAGAAGACCAAGACGAACATCGAGTTCCTGATGACGGTGCAGAAGACCGCACCGGGCGGGAACAACGACGACTGAGTTCGTCCGCACCCCACGCCCCCTGAGGTTGCGCGAAGCGAACGCTTCGCCCGCACCTCAGGGAGCGTGGGGTGGCTTCGTCGGATGGGGCGGAGACAGCGTCGCTCAGCCGGCGAGATCGGTGGTCAGATGCTCCCACGCCTGCGCGACCGCCGGAGCCTGCGCCCCGGTCTGGGTGACGACCAGCGCACACTCGCCCCGGCGGTTGTAGATCTCCAGTGATCCGGTGCGACCCCACACTCCGTGGGGCCACGTGACCCAGCACTCGCCCACCAGGTCGAAATTGACCATGACGCGGGTGGAGCCCGCGGCCAGCACCATCTGCCCACGATGCTCACGGGCGCCGTCGAGGCGATCCTGGCGCATCTGCATGCATCCCGGGGCCGCCGTCGCGAACGTCACGGTCAACCCCAGCCGGGCCGCGTGTTCGAGTGCCGCGATCACCGCGCGGGTCTCGAGGCGGACGGTGCGCCGGCAGTCGAGGTGGGGCAGGCTCGCCAGGCGTGCACCGCCGCCGTCGGTGAGTATCGCGTCCAGCTGGGCCACCTGGTCGTCACGGCGCGATGCAGTCGTGCTCACCCGTTGCGGCCCAGAGGAATTCTGGGCAGACGAATCCGACCCCGACCCGTCGAGGCCCGCGCCGCCGCCGTCGAGAGCCAGGGCCTCGAACGCCAGCCGGTCGGAGTTCTCGGTCAGATAGGTGGCGTGCGCGGTGTTGCCGCGATGGTCGAACAACCGCAGGGTCGGTGGAACATGGGCCGCCGGATCGCTGAGCAAGGTCGACGACAGGCGAGAGGGGTTGAGCCGCAGAGCTATCCGATGGGAGTCGGCCCGGATCGGGCCGCCGACCGATACCGGGTCGTCGTGGACCCCGACCGCGTTCATGATCACCGGACCGGCGACCGTGACGCCGACGACCTGGGCCAGTCCCGGTAGCCGGGCCGCGACCGCCGGGACGTCGTGGTTCACCGAGGAGTCTCCGAATCCGGCTGTCCGCAGCAAGATCTCGAGATCGCTGCGGGCGGGCGGATCGTCCCCGGCGGAATCGGCCATGTCAGTAGACGTCGCGCAGGTAGCGATTCTCCGAGCGAAGGCCGTCGACGTAGCCGGCGGCCTGGTCGGCGTCGAGACCGCCGTGTTCGGCGACGATCTCGTGCAGCGCCGCGTCGACGTCATCGGCCATCGTCGCGGCGTCGCCGCAGACGTACAGGTGCGCGCCGGTCTCCAGCCAGGCGAACAGCTCTGCGCCGTGCTCGCGAATCCGGTCCTGGACGTACACCTTGTGTTCCTGATCGCGAGAGAACGCGAGATCGAGCCGATTTAACACACCACCGGCGACGAGCCGGTCGAGTTCCTCGGCATAGAGGTGGTCGTGCTCACGATGCTGATCACCGAAGAACAGCCAGTTGCTCCCGGTGGCGCCGGTCGCCGCCCGCTCGTGCAGGAAGGCCCGGAACGGCGCGATTCCCGTGCCCGGACCGATCATGACCGCCGCCACGTCGTCGGCGGGCAGACGGAATTTCTTGTTGGGGGAGACGAAGACGGGGACGGTGTCACCGGGGGCGCACCGGTCGGCGAGGTGTGTCGAGCAGACACCTCCGCGATCCCGGTCGGCGACGGTGTAGCGCACGGTGGCCATCGTGATGTGCACCGTGTCGCCGTGGACCCGGGGGCTCGACGAGATCGAGTACTCCCGATGGGCGAGCGGACTCAGCTCCTCGAGCAGTTCCTCGGGGGTCGGGGCGAAGGTCGGGTCGAGATCCAGGAGATCGAGGACGTCGAGGCCGTGCAGCCATGCGTCGAGCGCCTGCGGATCGCCGGCATCGAGCAATCGCGACAACTCGGGGTGCCCGGTGCGATCGGCAACCGCTCGGACCAGGTACTTCGACGGTGCGGAGATCTCGTACCTGCTGGTCAGCGCCTCGCGCAGGGTGTAGGTGGCCTTGCGGTCGGCGATGATCTCGTCGCCGGCCGCGCCGAGTCGGTTGAGGAGGAGGTCGACGAGTTCCGGATCGTTGGCGGGCGCGATGCCGATTCCGTCGCCGGGCTCGTAGCTGATGCCGCTGTCCCCGAGGTCGAGTTCGAGATGCCGGACCTCCTTGGCCGAGCCGGGGCCGGAGAGCAGCTCATTGGTCACGACGGTCGCCGGGTACGGATTGCGCCGGTTCCACGGCGAGCGGACTGCCTTGCCGGTGCGGCGCGCGGGGGATGCCGGTGCGGTGTCGACTGCGAGGCTGCTGCCGGTGGCGTCGTACATCGATGATCCTTCGGAGACGGTGTGCGGGTGCGTGCGCCGCGGGACAAACCGGCGGGCGACGCCACGGTACTACACTTAGGCAACCCTTACGAGGATCGCGATGTGTATCACGTGTACGGGATGCCGCTCGGTGCGGCGGACAGTGCCGGGAATGGATTCGACGTGCCCGCCGTTGAGGCATCTGCGACCGCGGTGATCGGGATTTTTCCCGGTGATGCCCTCCGTGGCATACTGATCGGTCGAGTCCGGTTCCGGTTCACACCGTCGACAAGCGACGGTGACCCGGCGACCACAGAAAGGGACGTACCAGACATGAAGCAGGGAATTCACCCCGAGTACGCGACGACCACCGTCGTCTGCGGCTGCGGCAACACCTTCGAGACCCGCAGCACCGCTGCCAACGGTCGGATCAACGTCGAGGTCTGCTCGCAGTGCCACCCGTTCTACACGGGCAAGCAGAAGATCCTCGACACCGGCGGCCGCGTTGCCCGGTTCGAGAAGCGCTACGGCAAGCGCGCCAAGTAGACCACGCTGCGACGCCCGCCCGACGATTGTCGGGACGGGCGTCGCTGTGTTTCCGGTCCGTGTTCTTCCCGGTGCCGTTCTCTCCGGCGCCACTGCCCGCCGGTGTGCCGCCGGACGACAAGTGAGGTCGCCTTCATGAGTACGCAGAGTCCCTCGGCCATCGACGACATCCTCGCCGAGCACTCGGGCCTCGAACGTCAGCTGGCCGACCCCGCCCTGCACGACGACCCGGCCGCGGCCCGCAGGGTGGGCAAGCGATTCGCCGAGCTCGCGCCGGTCATGGCGACCTACACCAGGCTGCAGACGGCGCGCGACGATCTCGAGGCCGCCCGGGAACTGGCCGCGGACGACGCATCGTTCGCCGCCGAGATCCCCGCGCTCGAGGAGGCGGTCGACGAGCTCGACGCCACCCTGACCGACCTGCTGGCCCCGCGCGATCCCCACGACGCCGACGACGTGGTCCTGGAGATCAAATCCGGTGCCGGCGGCGAGGAGTCGGCGCTGTTCGCCTCGGACCTGGCCCGCATGTACCTCAAATACTGTGAGCGGCACGGCTGGAAGGCGCAGGTGCTGGGAGTCACCGAGTCCGATCTGGGCGGGTACAAGGAGGCCACGTTCTCCATCAAGTCGAAAGAGGCCGTCCGCGACGGGGTGTGGTCGCGTCTGAAGTTCGAGGGCGGCGTGCACCGCGTGCAGCGTGTGCCGGTCACCGAGTCGCAGGGACGCATCCACACGTCGGCGGCCGGGGTGTTGATCTACCCCGAGCCCGAAGAGGTCGCCGAGGTGACCATCGACGAGTCCGAACTCCGCATCGACGTCTATCGCTCGTCCGGCAAGGGCGGGCAGGGTGTGAACACCACCGACTCGGCGGTCCGGATCACCCACCTGCCCACCGGGATCGTCGTCACCTGCCAGAACGAACGCTCCCAGTTGCAGAACAAGGCCCGGGCGATGCAGGTCCTCGCCGCCCGGCTCCAGTCCGCGGCCGAGGAGGAGGCCGAGGCCGCCGCCGCGCAGGGGCGTGCCGCGCAGATCCGCACCGTCGACCGGTCCGAGCGGATCCGTACCTACAACTTCCCCGAGAACCGCATCACCGACCACCGCATCGGATACAAGGCCAACAACCTCGACGCGGTGCTCGCCGGCGACATGGACAACCTCCTCGACGCCCTCGTCGCCGCGGACCGGCAGGCCCGCATGGAAGCGGAATAGACCCCGTGACCGGAACGCCGACCCCGGTGTCGGACGAACTGCGCGCGGGGACCGCCTGTCTCGCCGCGGCCGGGATCGACTCCGCACGCCATGACGCCGACTGGCTGATGGCGCACGTGCTCGGGGTCGATGCGGGCCGCCTTGTCCTGATGGACGCGATCGACGACGCGCAGGCCCGCGCCTTCCGGGCGGCCGTCGATCGGCGTGCCCGACGGATCCCGTTGCAGCACATCGTCGGGACCGCCGCGTTCGGCCCGGTGGAGCTCGCCGTCGGGCCGGGTGTGTTCATCCCCCGACCGGAGACCGAGTATCTCCTCGAATGGGCAGTCGACCGGCTCCGCGAGCGGCCCGGGTCGGCACTCGCAGCCGACTTCTGCAGCGGCAGTGGCGCATTGGCGATCGGTGTCGCGGCGATGAGTCCCGGGACCCGGGTGGTCGCGGTCGAGGCCGACGAGGACGCCCTGGTGTGGTTGCGCCGCAACGTCACCGACGCGGCGACGGTGGTCGGATCGCGGGTCGAGGTGGTCGCCGCGGACGTCACCGATCCCGAGCAGATCGCCGATTCCGTCCCGATGGGCAGTGTGTCGGTCCTCGTCACCAACCCGCCCTACGTCCCGCTGGATGCGGCGGTCGGACCCGAGGTCGCGCACGATCCGGCCCGCGCGGTCTTCGGCGGGGCCGACGGGATGTCGGTGATCGAGCCGATGGTGCCGGTCATCGCCCGCACACTGGCTCCGGGTGGGGTCGTCGGGATCGAACACGACGACACGACCGCGGACGCGGTGGTGGCGTGCCTGCACGCGCACGGCGACTTCGAGGACGTGACCCGGCACGCGGATCTGACGGGTCGGCCACGGTTCGTGACGGCGCGCCGACGGTAGGCCGGGGGCACCGGGCACGGCATGGCAGGATGATCGCGTGAGCACTGTTTTCGACTGCAACGATCCACAGAACCGCTCGTCGGGGATTCGGGCGGCGGTCGGGGCGGCGAAGGCCGGACGGCTGATCGTGATGCCCACCGACACGCTCTACGGAGTCGGTTGCGACGCCTTCGATTCCGACGCCGTCGGCGCCCTCCTGGCTGCCAAGCACCGTGGACGCGACATGCCGGTCCCGGTACTGGTGGGTTCCTGGCATTCGATCGACGGACTGGTCCTGTCGGTCCCGCAGCCCGCGCGTGATCTGATCGAGGCGTTCTGGCCCGGCGGTCTGAGTCTGGTTGTCCGGCAGGCGCCCTCGCTGGCGTGGGACCTCGGGGACACCGACGGGACCGTCATGCTGCGGATGCCCCTGCACCCGGTCGCGATCGACGTGCTGCGCGAGGTGGGCCCGATGGCGGTCTCGAGCGCCAACGTCTCGGGACGCCCGCCGGCGACGACCGCCGACGAGGCGCGCGAACAACTCGGCGACGAGGTCTCGGTCTATCTCGACGGTGGCCCGGCGCCGGCCGCGCAGGCGTCGACGATCGTCGATGTCTCCGGGCCGAGTCCGCGCATCCTGCGTGAGGGCGCCGTCTCGACCGACGCGGTCGCCGACGTACTCGACACCGACCCGGCCTCGCTGCTCGCGGAGCCATGAGTCCGGACGCGCCGGAGTTCGGACCACACGGCTTCGAGGCGGGCGACGCCCCGACCGGTGACGCCGCGGTCGATGCCCTGCTGGGCCGCGAGGTGGATCGTCGCCGCGACACGCTCCAGCTGCTCGCCGGCGAGACCGAGCCGACGCCGGGGGTGCGAGCCGCGATGGCGTCGGTCTTCGACGCGAAGTACGCGGAGGGGTACCCCGGGACGCGGTACCACGGCGGATGCGACGTGGTCGACGAACTCGAAGAGCTCGCGATCACCCGCGCCCGGGCGCTGTTCGACGCCGAGTACGTCAACGTCCAGCCACTGTCGGGGAGCGCGGCCAATCTCGCCGTGTACGCCGGCTTCGCCCAGCCCGGGGATCCGGTGCTCGCGCTGCGCCTCGAACACGGCGGCCACCAGACACATGGTTCGCGGGCGAACTTCTCCGGCCGATGGTTCTCGCCCCTGCACTACGAGGTGCGCCCGGACGATGAACTCGTCGACTACGACCAGGTCCGTGATCTCGCCCTGGTGCACCGGCCACGGATCCTGGTCGCCGGGGCGGCTTCGTATTCGCGCACGTTCGATTTCGCGGCACTGCGCGAGATCGCCGATGAGGCCGAGTGCATCCTGTGGGTCGACGCCGCGCACCTCGCCGGGCACATCGCCGCCGGCCTGCTCCCGTCACCGGTGCCGTACGCCGACATCGTCACCCTGTCGACCAACAAGGTGATCCGGGGCCCACGCGGCGGTGTCGTCCTCGCCCGTGCCGAGCACGGCGAGGCGCTGCGCAAGGCGGTCTTCCCGTTCGTGCAGGGCGGCCCGGCGATGCACACCGTGGCCGCGAAGGCGGTGGCGTGCGCGGAGTCGGGGACCGACGAGTTCGCCGGGTACGCGCGCCGCACCGTGGACAACGCCCGGGGTCTCGCCGGCCAGCTCGCGGCCCGGGGTGCCCGGGTGGTGTCCGGGGGGACCGACATCCACCTCGCCGTCATCGACGTGAGCGGCTTCGGTATCTCCGGGATGGAGGCGCAGTACCGGCTCGGCGCGGCCGGCATCGTCGTCGACAAGGCCGTCCTGCCGTTCGAGACCCGACCCGTCTCCGAGGGTTCGGCGATCCGGATCGGTACGCCGGTCGTCACCGAGCGGGGCATGACCCCCGCCATGCATCCGCCGATCGCCGACGCGATGGTCGCCGCGATGACGACGGACGATCGTGAGACGCACCGGCGGATCCGTCGCGAGATCGCCGAACTGGCCTACGGGTAGCGTGGTCGCAATGTTCGAGACCCTGCCCCGCCGGACGCCGGTGGTGACGCGATGACCGGTGCCGCACCGGTGTTGCTCGCCGCCTCGGACGGGGGAGGGACGGGCGTGCCTCTGCGCGAGCTCCTGCTCGTGGGTCTGACCGCCGCGGCGATGACGTATCTGCTGACCTCCGCGGTCCGCGTCTTCGCCATCCGCGCCGGTGCGGTCGCCGTACCGCGAGTCCGCGACGTGCACGTGATCCCGACGCCCCGCCTCGGTGGGCTCGGGATGTTCGGGGGAGTGGTCGCGGGTATCGCCCTGGCCGCCAACCTCCCGGCGCTCAACCGCGGGTTCGCCTACACCACCGACATGACGGCGGTGATCGCCGCCGGCACGGTCATCGTCCTCGTCGGCGTCGTCGACGACCGCTGGGGGCTGGACGCGCTGACGAAGTTCGTCGGACAGCTGACCGCGGCGGGAGTGCTGGTGCTGCTCGGCATCAGCTGGCTGCAGCTCTACATCCCGTTCGCCGACATCGGCACGCTCGTGCTCGACCCGCTGCAGGCCGGTCTGCTGACTGTCGCGATCACGGTCGCGACGATCAACGCGATCAACTTCGTCGACGGACTCGACGGTCTCGCCGCCGGACTGGGCCTCATCGCGGCGGCCGCGATCTGCATGTTCTCCCTGGGTCTGTTGCGCGACCAGGGGGGCGATGTCAGCTACTACCCGCCGGCCCTCATCTCGATGGCGCTGGCCGGTGCGTGCCTCGGCTTCTTGCCGCACAACTTCTCTCCCGCAAGGATTTTCATGGGCGACTCGGGTGCGATGCTGATCGGGCTGCTGCTCGCCGCGGCATCCACGAGCGCGTCCGGCCGCATCGCCGTCAATGCCTACGGCCCGGCGGACATCTTCACCCTGTTGTCCCCGCTGATCCTCGTCGCCGCCGTCGTCTTCATCCCGATGCTCGACATGTTGCTGGCCGTGATCCGGCGGACCCGGGCCGGGGTGGGCTTCTACACCCCGGACAAGATGCACCTCCACCACCGGCTGCTCGAGCTCGGGCACTCGCAGCGTCGCGTCGCGCTGATCATCTACCTGTGGGTGGGGGTCCTGGCGTTCTCGGCGGCGGCGAGCACGCTGTTCCCGCTCTCGGTCGTCGCCCCGGCCTTCGGAGCGGGACTCGTGGTCGCCATGCTGGTCACGATGGCGCCGCGGCTGCACCGGCGCTTCGCCGAACTCCGTACGGCCACCAAGGCCTATCGCTGAGCAGGCGAGCGGGACCTGGCGTTTGCCGAGAATGCTTCCGCTGGGCCTAAGGTAAGGAAACCGTAAATACTGGTGTACTATCGCCCGTAGTAGTCAGTGGGAGCCAGATCCGGACACAAAGCCCCGGTTCCGTCTCTTGCCACGTATACCCCCCGGTGAGACGCCAGGAATGGTGTTGGTAGGGTCACACCAAACGCGAGCTGACGCCCAGCGGCCATGTGTTGCTGCACGCACGCGGGTGCCCCGTGCCATCGGTATGGAGTAGGAGAGCTGAGGAGAGGGACATGACCGCATCTGCCCCTGATTCGGCCCCCGTCTATCCGCAGGCGCCGACCGGACTCCGCCGCCCCGCGCTCATCGCGGGCGGGTTCATCGTGGTCGTCGCCGCCGTCTCGCTCGCCGTCGGGCATCCGCTCTTCGCGGTCTTCTTCCTGCTCGGTGTCGCCGGCATCTTCGTCAACGCGATCCTCGTCCGACGCGCAGTCGACGTCGTGGTCGCCGACGAGAACCCTCGTAAGACCGCACTTGCTCTCAACTCCGCCATGCGACTCGGTGCCATCACGGCGCTCGCGCTGCTGGCGGCTTTTCTGGTCCAACCCGACGGGTTGGGCGCGATGTTCGGACTCGCCATCGGCCAAGTGGTCTTGGTGCTGAACACGGTCATTCCGGTGATGAAAGGACTTCGTAGCCAACCATGACGACCGCCTTCAACCTTGCCGCAGAGGATGGCGAACCGGCCATCCAGGTGGGTCATTACACCAAGTTCGAACTGTTCGGACTGACCTTCAACCTGGAGACCATCATCGCGACGGCGCTGGCCGCGGCGATCCTGCTCGCGCTGGCCTTCTACCTGAAGTCGAAGGTCACCTCGACCGGTGTGCCGTCGGGTGTGCAGCTGTTCTGGGAGGCCATCACCATCCAGATGCGTGGTCAGGTCGAGAGTGCCATCGGCATGAAGATCGCCCCGTACGTCCTCCCGCTCGCGGTCTCGCTCTTCACCTTCATCCTGATCTCCAACTGGCTGTCGATCCTGCCGGTGCAGGTCGGTCACCACGAGATCCTCAAGCCGCCCGCCGCGGACGTGAACTTCGCCTACGCCCTCGCGATCTTCGTCTTCGTCTGGTACCAGATCGCCGGCTTCCGGGCACGCGGCCTGCTGGGTCACCCCAAGCGAATCATCAAGGGCCACGTCGCATTCCTCGCGCCGATCAACGTGATCGAGGAATTCACCAAGCCGATCTCGCTGTCGCTGCGACTCTTCGGCAACGTCTTCGCCGGCAGCATGATGGTCGCCCTGATCGCCCTGTTCCCGCCGTACATCATGTGGGCGCCCAACGCGATCTGGAAGTCCTTCGAACTCTTCGTCGGTCTGATCCAGGCGTTCATCTTCGCGCTGCTGACGATCCTCTACTTCTCGCAGTCGATGGAGACCGAGGATCACTGACCGCCCGGACCGGGCACCCGCGCGGGGCAACTCACGACCGCGCCCACAACCGAACATGACGACCTGCTCCGGCACCTGTCGGCGCAACCAGAGACCTGACACACCAGATGTCAGCAACGAAAGGGAAATATCACAATGGATCCAATGATTGGCCTCGGCGCACTCATCGGTGGCGGCCTGATCATGGCCGGTGGCGCCGTCGGTGCCGGTATCGGTAACGGTCTGGCCGGTAGCCAGCTGATCGCCGGTATCGCCCGTCAGCCCGAGGCACAGGGTCGCCTGTTCACCCCGTTCTTCATCACCGTCGGTCTGGTCGAGGCGGCCTACTTCATCAACCTGGCCTTCATGGCGCTCTTCGTGTTCGCCACCCCGATCAGCGCCGGCTGATCGTCGCTCTCCCTTTTGTCGCCGAGTAGAAACGACACCTCACCACAATGACGCTTGCTGCAGAGAACTTCCTGCTCCCGAATGGAACGTTCTTCGTTGTCCTGCTCATCTTCGTGATTTTGCTGCTGGTCATCCGCAAGTTCGTGGTTCCGCCGATCCAGCAGGTCCTCGAGGAGCGGGACGCGATGATCCACCGCACCGTGGAGGACAACCGGACCGCCGCCGCCGAATTCGAGGATGCGGACGTGCAGTTCCGTTCGCTCCTCAAAGAGGCGCGCGGTGAGGCCACCGCCAAGCGCGACGATGCTCGCGCCCAGGGTCGTGAACAGCTGAACGAGATGAAGCATGCAGCGACCGCCGAGGCCGACGCCGCCCTGCAGTCGACCAGCTCCGAGCTGGCGGCGCAGGGTGAGCAGGCCGCCTCGACGGCTGCAGCTGATGTGGACGCACTCGCCAAGACACTTGCGGCGCGTGTGCTCGGTGTCGACTCGGCAACTCTTTCCGATACCCGATCGACGAGCGGAGCGGTGAACTGATCATGGCTGCCAACACTGAGACCGAGTCCGACCAGGGCCCCATCGGCACCTGGCTCCACGACATCGGTGCTGCGTTCGACCCCGCGATCTTCATCGCTCAGCTCTTCGGCTTCGCGGTCATCATCTTCCTGCTGTGGAAGTACGTCCGCCCGCCGGTGCAGAAGATGATGCGGGATCGACAGGAGACCGTCCGTCAGCAGCTCGCCGAGAGTGCGGCTGCCGCCAAGCGCGTCGACGACGGCAAGCAGGCACGTGAGAAGGCCGTCGCCGAGGCCAAGGCCGAGGCCGAGCAGATGCAGAAGGACGCCGCGGCCGATGCCGAGGCGATCACCTCCGACATCCGCGCCCAGGCTGATCACGAGGTCAAGCGCATCTCCGAGCACGGCCGCAACCAGGTCGCCCTGGTGCGTGCCAACCTGGTCCGTCAGTTGCGGACCGACCTCGGACTCACCGCCGTCGACAAGGCCGGCGAACTGGTGCGCAACCACCTGGCCGACGACTCGGCCCAGGCGGCCAGCGTCGACCGGGTGATCGACGAACTCGAGGAGATGTCGGCGGGTTCGTCGAACGCGGTCGCCTCGAGCGCCTCGCTCGTCGGTCTGCACGCCATGCGTGCGGCCAGCCGTGATGCCGCACTGGCCGTCTCCGAGAAATTCGATTCGGCGGCACTCGATCTCGACGGGTCGGCGCTCGCCGCCGCGTCGGGTGACCTCACCGCGGCGATCAACTTCCTCGGCGAGAACCCGGTGCTGCGCAAGCGTCTGGTCGAGGACGACGAGAACCCCGAGGGCAAGAAGGCCCTGGTGCACCGCCTGTTCGACGGCAAGGTCGCCCCGGTGGTCGTCGAGGTGCTCGCGACCGCCTCGAGTCAGCGGTGGTCGTCGTCGAGCGACTTCGTCGTCGGTCTGCGCCGCCAGAACTCACTGATCGTGCTCACCGCCGCCGAACGCGACGGGGTCATCGAGCAGGTCGAGGACGAGCTCTTCCGTGTGAGCCGAGTCCTCGAGGCCAACCCGCAGCTCTCCTCGCTGCTGTCGGACCACGGCAAGGACGCCGACAAGCGCGTCGACCTGCTCCAGAAGCTGGTCGGCGACAAGGTCGGCACCCACACCTGGACGTTGCTGTCCTCGACCGTGCGCCTGCTGCACGGCCAGGCCGCGGACGTCGCGGTCGATCAGCTCGCCGAGCTGGCCGCCGCCCGTCGCGGCGAGTCGGTCGCCCACGTGGTGTCCGCCTCACCGCTGTCGGACGCCCAGATCGATCGCCTGTCGAGCGTGCTCGGCGGAATCTACGGTCGGACCATCTCGGTGCAGACCGAGATCGCGCCGGAGCTGCTCGGCGGTCTCCGGATCAGCGTCGGCGACGAGGTCATCGACGCCGATGTCGCGACGCGACTGGCCAAGGCCGCGGAAACACTGCCGCGCTGACGAGTTCCTCACCCGACCACCCGAACCCACGAAGCCCCAGAGCTCAGACCTTTGAGTCTCAGAGCCACATCAAGGAAAGACGAGAACCCATGGCGGAGTTGACGATCTCACCAGACGAGATCAAGGGAGCGATCGAGCAGTACGTCTCGTCGTTCGAAGCCGAAGCGTCGCGCGACGAGGTCGGCATCATCACCGATACCTCGGACGGCATCGCTCACGTCAGCGGCCTTCCGAGCGCAATGGCCAACGAGCTCCTCGAGTTCCCGGGCGGCGTCCTCGGCGTCGCACTGAACCTCGACGAGGACGAGATCGGCGCCGTCATCCTGGGTGACTACGAGTCCCTGGAAGAAGGCCAGCAGGTCAGCCGTACCGGCGACGTGCTCTCCGTCCCCGTCGGCGACGCGTTCCTCGGACGCGTGGTCAACCCGCTGGGCGCCCCGATCGACGGTCAGGGCGACATCGAGGCCGACGAGCAGCGCGTCCTCGAGCTGCAGGCCGCGTCGGTGCTCGAGCGCCAGCCGGTCGAGGAGTCCCTCGCCACCGGTATCAAGGCCATCGACGCCATGACCGCCATCGGCCGCGGACAGCGTCAGCTCGTCATCGGCGACCGCAAGACCGGCAAGACCGCGGTCTGCATCGACGCGATCCTCAACCAGAAGGCCAACTGGGAGACCGGCGACCCCTCCAAGCAGGTCCGCTGCATCTACGTCGCCATCGGTCAGAAGGGTTCGACCATCGCGGGCGTCAAGTCGGCGCTCGAAGAGGCCGGCGCGATGGAGTACACCACCATCGTCGCGGCTCCCGCGTCCGACTCGGCCGGCTTCAAGTGGCTCGCCCCGTACACCGGCTCGGCCATCGGCCAGCACTGGATGTACCAGGGCAAGCACGTCCTCATCGTGTTCGACGACCTGACCAAGCAGGCCGAGGCCTACCGCGCGATCTCGCTGCTGCTGCGTCGTCCGCCGGGCCGCGAGGCATACCCCGGTGACGTCTTCTACTTGCACTCCCGTCTGCTGGAGCGTTGCGCGAAGCTGTCCGACGAACTCGGTGGCGGTTCGATGACCGGCCTGCCGATCATCGAGACCAAGGCCAACGACGTCTCGGCCTTCATCCCGACCAACGTCATCTCGATCACCGACGGACAGGTGTTCCTGGAGTCGGACCTCTTCAACAAGGGCGTCCGTCCCGCCATCAACGTCGGCACCTCGGTGTCGCGCGTCGGTGGTGCCGCACAGACCAAGGGCCTCAAGAAGGTCTCGGGTTCGCTGCGTCTGGAGCTGGCCCAGTTCCGCGAGCTGGAGGCCTTCTCGGCCTTCGCCTCCGACCTCGACGACGCGTCGAAGGCGCAGCTCGAGCGCGGTGCCCGGTGGGTCGAGATGCTCAAGCAGGACCAGTACAGCCCCTTCTCGGTCGAGGACCAGATCGTCTCGATCTACCTCTGCGGTGAGGGCCACTACGACTCGGTCCCGGTCGACGACGTGCGCAACTTCGAGACCCAGCTGCTGAGCCACCTGCACCACAACGCGACCGGTGTCTACGACTCGATCGCCGGCGGCAAGGTGCTCACCGACGACCAGGCAGAGGCCCTGATCGCCGAGACCAACAAGTTCAAGAACGGCTACCTCACCCACGACGGCCGTCGTGTCGTCAACGAGGCCGAGGCCGAGGCGATGGATGCCGACAACGTCGAGAACGAAGAGATCAAGATCCGCAAGTGATCTCACTCGTCAACGGACATCGCGAAAAGGAAGGGGTGAGGGCTCATGGCCAGCATTCGTGAGCTGCGCTCACGCATCCGGTCGGTCCAGTCGACCAAGAAGATCACCAAGGCTCAGGAGCTGATCGCGACCTCGCGTATCACCAAGGCCCAGGGACGGGTGGCCGCGGCCAAGCCGTACTCGCAGGAGATGACCGCCGTGCTCTCGGAGCTGGCGAGCAACTCGGGATCGCTGGACAACCCGCTGCTCAACGAGCGGGAGAACCCGAAGCGCGCCGCGATCCTGGTCGTGACCAGTGACCGCGGAATGTGTGGCGGTTACAACGCCAACGTGCTCAAGGCGACCCGCGAGCTCATCGCACTCCTGCGCGACGAGGGCAAAGAGGCGGTCCTGTTCGTGATGGGCCGCAAGGGTGTCGGGTTCTTCAGCTTCCGTGGTCTGGAGATCTCGGACTCGTGGACGGGCTTCTCGGAGTCCCCGCAGTACTCCG
The DNA here is from genome assembly GCF_040547295.1 of Gordonia sp. PvP123. Classification (NCBI taxonomy): domain Bacteria; kingdom Bacillati; phylum Actinomycetota; class Actinomycetes; order Mycobacteriales; family Gordoniaceae; genus Gordonia; species Gordonia sp. PvP123. Next base: position 568,074 of record NZ_JBEPPN010000002.1, read on the forward strand.
ATGCCGCGACCGCGACCAGCTTCCTGGTGGATCTCTTCCAGGCCGGTTCGGGCACCGAGGTCGATCGTCCGGAAGGTGACGGCAAGCTCGAGGGCGTCGACGAGCTCCATCTGGTCTACACCCGCTTCCAGTCGATGCTGGCGCAGGTGCCCGAGGTCCGGCGGGTCGCCCCGCTGGTCGTCTCCGAAGACGATGACTCGTCCGACGACACCCCGTCGCGCAACTACACCTTCGAGCCCGGGGCCGAGACACTGCTCGACGCGCTGCTGCCGAAGTACGTGGCGACGCGGGTCTACGCGGCACTGCTGGATTCGTCGGCTTCGGAATCGGCCGCGCGCCGTACCGCGATGAAGGCCGCGACCGACAACGCCGAGGAACTGTCCAAGTCGTTGTCGCGCGAGGCCAACCAGCTCCGCCAGGCCCAGATCACCCAGGAAATCAGCGAGATCGTCGGCGGCTCGAGCGCACTGGCGAACTAGCCGTCTGCGCCAGACGAGCCCGGATCGACGAGAACCCATACTTCGATAAAGAGGAAGTGACCCAAGCACCATGACCGCAGCAGTAGAAACCCCCTCCGCGAAGTCGGCGGGTTCCGCCGACGGGCGGGTCGTCCGCATCATCGGCCCCGTGGTCGACGTCGAGTTCCCGCGGGGCTCGATTCCTGAACTGTTCAACGCCCTCCACGCCGAGGTCGCCCTCTCCTCGGTCGCCAAGACGCTGACCCTCGAGGTCGCCCAGCATCTCGGTGACAACCTGGTGCGCACCATCTCGATGCAGCCGACCGACGGCCTGGTCCGCGGCGCGGCTGTGTCCGACACCGGCAAGTCGATCGTCGTGCCGGTCGGTGACGTCGTCAAGGGTCACGTCTTCAACGCCCTCGGTGACTGCCTCGACAGCCCGGGCCTCGGCCGCGACGGCGAGCAGTGGAGCATCCACCGCAAGCCGCCGGCCTTCGACGAGCTCGAGGGCAAGACCGAGATCCTCGAGACCGGCATCAAGGTCATCGACCTGCTGACCCCGTACGTCAAGGGCGGCAAGATCGGTCTGTTCGGTGGTGCGGGCGTCGGCAAGACCGTCCTCATCCAGGAGATGATCACGCGTATCGCGCGTGAGTTCTCCGGCACCTCGGTGTTCGCCGGCGTCGGCGAGCGCACCCGTGAGGGCACCGACCTCCACCTCGAGATGGAGGAGATGGGCGTTCTCCAGGACACCGCCTTGGTGTTCGGCCAGATGGACGAGCCGCCGGGCACGCGTATGCGCGTGGCTCTCTCGGCGCTGACCATGGCGGAGTACTTCCGCGATGTGAAGCACCAGGACGTGCTGCTCTTCATCGACAACATCTTCCGCTTCACGCAGGCCGGCTCGGAGGTCTCGACCCTCCTCGGTCGTATGCCGTCCGCGGTCGGTTACCAGCCGACCCTGGCCGACGAGATGGGTGAGCTCCAGGAGCGCATCACCTCGACGAAGGGTCGCTCGATCACCTCGCTGCAGGCGATCTACGTCCCCGCCGACGACTACACCGACCCGGCGCCGGCCACCACGTTCGCTCACCTCGATGCGACCACCGAGCTCTCGCGTCCGATCTCGCAGCTGGGTATCTACCCCGCCGTGGACCCGCTGACCTCGACCTCGCGCATCCTCGAGGCGTCGATCGTGGGCGACGAGCACTTCCGCGTCGCCAACGAGGTCAAGCGCATCCTGCAGAAGTACAAGGAGCTGCAGGACATCATCGCCATCCTCGGTATGGACGAGCTCTCCGAAGAGGACAAGGTCACGGTGCAGCGCGCGCGCCGTATCCAGAAGTTCCTCGGCCAGAACTTCCTCGTCGCCGAGAAGTTCACCGGCCAGAAGGGCTCGGTCGTCCCGCTCGCCGACACCATCGAGGCCTTCGACCGTGTCGCCAAGGGCGAGTTCGACCACCTGCCCGAGCAGGCGTTCAACAGCTGCGGTGGACTCGACGACGTGGAGGCCGCCGCCGCCAAGATCAGCGGAAAGTAGCGATTCGCCATGGCTGAGAAGTCCTTCCACGTGGAGGTTGTCTCCGCGGATCAGAGCCTGTACTCGGGAGAGGCCACGTTCGTGATCGCGCAGACCACCGTCGGTGAGCTGGGTGTCCTGGCCAACCACGAGCCGCTCCTGGGCCAGCTGGTCCCGGGTGGCTTCGTGGTCATCGTCGAGGAGAACGGCAACCGTCGTGCGGCTGCGGTCGAGGGCGGGTTCCTCTCCGTCACCGGCGAGGCCGTGACGGTGCTGGCGGAGTCTGCCGACTGGGCCGACGACGTCGACGTCAACGCGGAGAAGACCGCGCTCGACGAGGCGGAGCCGGATTCGCCGGAGTACCACCGTGCTCACGCGCGTCTGACTGCGGCACAACACCTTTCACGCTAGAACGGCCCGCGCGAGCGGTCTGGGTTCAACAAGCGGCCTCGGCCGGCCATCGGGAGAGATCCGATGGCCGGCCGAGGCCGTTTGGCGTGTCATGTGCAGGTTCTGGCATGCTTGTCATCACAGCCCCCTGTCCCGCGTGTGCGCAGCCCGAGCCGTCTTGAGCCCTACCGGGTTCGACGCTTTCGCCCGCACGCGGTGACTGCACGAAGGAGTAGGTGATGTCGCTGGCGGTCGTGTTGCTCAGTGTGCTGCTGGCGGTGGCGGTCCTGTTGTGCGCCTTCTTGACGATTCGTCTCGCCCAGCTCCGGCGTGCCGGCACGCCGGTCCTGCTGCGCACCGTGCCCGCCGCGGTCGACGAGGGATGGCGGCACGGCACCGTGCACTACAGCGATCACTCGCTCCGGTACTACCGCCTCACGTCCCTGAAACCGGGACCGAACGTGACGTTCGCCCGACAGGGCATGGAGATCTCCGGTCGTCGAGCGCCGGAGGGGACCGAGACCGAGATCCTCGACGGGATGCTCATCCTGCAGGTGCAGTCGGCCGGCCAGGCCGACGACGATTACGAACTGGCGATGGGCCCGGGTGCGGTGACCGCGTTCCAGTCCTGGCTGGAATCCCGGCAGTCCGCGCGATCGCAGCGGCGCAAGAGCGCCTAGGACTCGCGCTTCGAGGCCGGCCGCTGTCGGCTACCGCCCGGAACCCACTTGACGTCACCGGGTGTGTCCGCGCCTTGCTGGTCGCCTCCCGCGGTGGGGCGAGTGCGGTTCGCGACCCGCGACAGGATGAACAGCAGGTCGGACAACCGGTTGAGGTACTTGGCCGGCAAGACGCTCGTGTCGTCCGGATGAGCCGACACCGCGGCCCACGCCGACCGTTCCGCTCGCCTGGTCACCGTTCGTGCCTGGTGCAACAGGGCGGCAAGGGGCGTGCCGCCCGGCAGGATGAAGGAGTCCAGCGCGGGCAGCTCGGCGCCGAAGGCGTCGCACCACCGCTCGAGTGCGTCGATGTAGTCCTGCGCGATGCGCAACGGCGGGTACTGGGGATCCTCGACGACGGGTGTGGACAGGTCGGCTCCGGCGTCGAAGAGATCGTTCTGGACGGTGGTGAGGACCGCTCGGATGTCGTCGGGTACCTCTCCGCCGAGTGCCAGGGCGAGACCGATGGTGGCATTCGCCTCGTCGCAGTCGGCGTAGGCGACCACGCGCGGATCGGTCTTGGGAACCCGGGAGAAGTCGCTCAGTCCGGTGGAGCCGTCGTCACCGGTCCGGGTGTAGATCCTCGTCAGGTGTACCGCCATGCGTCGAATGTACTGCGCGATGGCCGGGTGGCCCGACGCGCGGTCTCGGACGTGCGGGGTCGGACCCACTGGGCCGGGGGCCGCGAACCCGGGCGGTTAAGGTGGCAGGCGTGAGCGATCGGTTTCTGGTGTCCGGGGGAGCGCGTCTGTCCGGCGAGGTGGCAGTGGGTGGCGCGAAGAACAGCGTCCTGAAACTCATGGCCGCGGCCCTCCTCGCCGAGGGGACGACCGTGCTGACCAATGCACCCGAGATCGCCGACGTCCCGCTGATGGCCGACGTGCTCCGCGGTCTGGGTGCGGTCGTCGAGATGGATGGCGAGACGGTCACCATCACCGCTCCCGCCGAGCCGAAATTCCACGCCGATTTCGCGGCGGTCCGTCAGTTCCGCGCCTCGGTCTGCGTCCTCGGCCCGTTGATGGCGCGGTGCCATCGCGCGGTCGTCGCGCTGCCCGGCGGCGACGCGATCGGCTCGCGGCCGCTCGACATGCATCAGGCGGGTCTGCGCGCGCTCGGCGCCACGAGCACCATCGAGCACGGTTGTGTGGTGGCCGAGGCCGACACCCTGGTCGGCGCTCCGATCGCGCTGGAGTTCCCGTCGGTGGGTGCGACCGAGAACATCCTCATGGCCGCGGTGCTCGCCGAGGGACAGACCACCATCGACAACGCCGCGCGTGAGCCCGAGATCGTCGACCTCTGCGTGATGCTGCAGCAGATGGGCGCACAGATCGACGGTGCCGGCACCTCGACCCTGACCGTCGTCGGTGTCGACCGACTGCATCCGACGACCCACCGGGTGGTCGGGGACCGCATCGTCGGCGCGACCTGGGGTATCGCGGCCGCGATGACCCGCGGTGACGTCACCGTGCGCGGCGTGAAACCCGAACACCTGCAGTTGGTTCTGAACAAACTGGGCGACACCGGGGCCGTGGTCGACACCTTCGACGACGGCTTCCGGGTCCGGCACGACCGCCGGCCCACCGCCGTCAACGTGTCCACCCTGCCGTTCCCCGGCTTTCCCACCGATCTGCAACCGATGGCGATCGGTCTGGCCGCGATCTCCGACGGCATGTCGGTCATCACCGAGAACGTCTTCGAGGCCCGCTTCCGCTTCGTCGAGGAGATGGTCCGTCTCGGGGCCGACGCCCGGACCGACGGCCACCACGCGGTCATCCGCGGGATCGACCGCCTGTCGAGCGCGCCGGTCTGGTGCTCGGACATCCGCGCCGGCGCCGGCCTCGTGCTGGCCGGGCTCGTCGCCGACGGGGTGACCGAGGTGCACGACGTCGAGCACATCGATCGCGGATACCCCCACTTCGTGGAGATCCTGCGCAGTCTCGGCGGCGAGATCGAGCGCGTGCGCGACTGAACCCTGTCCGATCGGACAGGTGCCGGCCCGTCCGGCCGGGTGCACTGTAGTCGAGTACGGGCAGGACCCCTTGTCCCGGTTGTGATCTGGGCGACATTCTCGTTGTGACAGACCCAACCGTCACAAGGAGTTCACCACCATGGCCATTGAGCTGAACCAGATCTGGGACTTCCCGATCAAGGAGTTCCACCCGTTCCCGAAGGCGAAGCTGGGTGTCGGCGCGCACGACATGCTCGGTGTCGAGGCCAAGGATCTGGGCATGACCCGCGCACTGCTGATGACCACGGGGTTGCGCGGTTCCGGGATCATCGAGGAACTGATCGGCAAGATCGAGTACCAAGGCGTCGACGTCGTCCTCTACGACCAGGTGGAGTCCAACCCCAAGGACTACAACTGCATGGACGCCGCGGCCCTCTACCAGTCGGAGAAGTGCGACGGCATCATCTCGGTGGGCGGCGGGTCCAGTCATGATGCCGCCAAGGGCGCCCGCATGGTCATCGCGCACGACGGCCGCAACATCAACGAGTTCGAGGGCTTCTCCAAGGCCACCAACAAGGAGAACCCCAAGCACATCGCGGTCTCGACCACGGCCGGCACGGGGTCGGAGACCTCCTGGGCGTACGTCATCACCGACACCTCGGACATGAACAAGCCGCACAAGTGGGTGGCGTTCGACGACACGTGTCTCGTCGACCTGGCGATGGACGACCCGCTGCTCTACTACACGTGCCCCGAACACTTCACCGCGTTCTGTGGCTTCGACGTGCTTGCCCACGCGAGCGAGCCGTACGTCTCGCGTCTGGACTTCGCACCGTCACTGGGCAATGCCAAGTACTCGATCGAGCTGATCCGCGACCATCTGCGCACCGCCGTGTACGACCCGCGGAACCTGGCGGCCCGCACCGGGATGATGTACGCGCAGTACATCTCCGCGCAGGCGTTCAACTCCGGCGGTCTCGGTCTCGTGCACTCGCTGTCGCATGCGGTGAGCGCGTTCTACGACAGCCATCACGGGCTGAACAACGCCATCGCCCTGCCCCGCGTCTGGGAGTACAACCTGCCGTCTCGCTACGAGCGTTACGCCGAGATCGCCGCGCTGCTCGGTGTCGACACGTCGAAGATGACGACGGTCCAGGCCGCCGACGCCGCCGTCGAGGAGGCCATCCGCCTGGGCAAGGACCTCGGTATCCCGGACAACTTCGGTCAACTGTCGACGAGCAGCTACGACAAGAACCGCATGAACACCGGCAAGTACGAGGGCCGCGGCGAGACCATGGACACCTCGGACAAGCAGATCCGCGCGATCGCCGAGCACATGATGGACGACTGGTGCACGCCGGGCAACCCGCGTGAGAGCACCGTCGAATCGCTGATCCCGATGGTGGCGCACGCCTTCACCGGCAGCTACTGATCCGTCCTGCCCGCCCGCCTGATCCGAACCCGCCTGATCCGAACCCGCCCGATCCGAGAGCCACAGGCCGACAAGGAGTCCGACATCCGATGACGCACGTCTGCGCACCTCGGGAAACGCCCGAGGACATCACCCGGGACACCCCGGACAGCCGTTCCTTCCCGTCCGTGGAGGAGCTGACCGACGCGCTGGGTGGGCAGGGCTACCTGATCGGTCCGGAACTGGCGGTCGTCGTCCATCTCGCGACACTCCTCGACCGGCCCCTCCTGCTGGAGGGGCCGGCCGGGGTCGGCAAGACGGAGCTGGCGAAAGCGCTGGCGGCGGCGTCGGGGCGCGAGCTCGTCCGGCTGCAGTGTTATGAGGGTCTCGACGAGTCGCGCGCCCTGTACGAATGGGATTACGCGCGACAGCTTCTCCATGTGCAGATGCTGCGCGATCGGATCAGTGTCGAACTCGCTGCCGAGACGACCCTCTCGGCCGCCAGTTCGGCGCTGGCGCGCGCCGAGGTCGGCGTCTACACCGAGGACTTCCTGGTGGCCCGGCCGCTGATGGCGGCCATCACGTCGCCGTCGCCGACGGTCCTGCTCGTCGACGAGATCGACCGCACCGACGAGGCGATGGAGGCGGTCATGCTCGAGGTCCTCGCCGAGCGTCAGGTGACCGTCCCCGAACTCGGGACGTTCACCGCCCGATCGTCGCCGTGGGTCATCCTGACCTCCAACGACACCCGCGAACTCTCGCCGGCGCTCAAGCGTCGCTGCCTGCACTTCCAGGTCGACTACCCGGACCCGCAGACCGAGCGGGACATCGTCGCGGTCCGTGCGCCCGACGTCGAGGAAGCGATCATCGGTGAGGTGGTCGATCTCGCGCGTCGTCTCCGGGACCTCCCGTTGCGCAAGAGTCCGTCCATCGCAGAGGTGATCGACGCGGCGCGAGCCGCCTCCTACCTCGGCGCACGCGACGGGCAACCGGGAAGACCGATCGGCGCGGATGACCACGGTGCTCTGCTCGCCCTGCTCGTGAAGTTCGGCTCCGACGGTGAGATCGCCCGGCGCGCACTGTCCGCCGGCGCCGACTCCGGTGGGTCAACGGCGGTCGGGTCACCCGTCGGGGTCGACGGGACGACGCCCGGCGGGTCGGTGACCGCCCGTGCGTTCGGTGCCGGGCGTGCCCGCAGTGCGGGTAGCCGCCCGGGCCGATGACCCCGATGTCGGTCGTCGCGTCGAGGCGTGCCGACCCGCTCGACCTGCTCGCGGTCACGTTCGGACGGGTCCTGCGGAGCTCGGGGGTCGCGGCCTCGCCCGCCGAGGTCATCGAGATCCGCCGGACCCTGTCGATGGTCGGTGCCGCCGAGCCGGTGGTCCTGCGTGCGGCGCTACAGAGCGTGTGCGTGAAATACGGTTATGAGACAGCGGGTTTCGAGCGTGCCTTCGCACTGTTCTTCCTCGGCGCCGACCCCGATCAGCCGGATGAGGACGACCTTCCCCGGGTCCGTGGCGTCGCGGCTGATCTGCCCGACGACGTGGTCTGGGACGACGAGTTCGAGGGCGCTGCCCGCCAGATAGGGGCCGACGAACACACCGATGAGATCGGCCACTTGATGGCCGATGATCCCGATGCCGCGCACCGTGACGCCGAGAGCGCTCACCGGGAGGAGAACGACTTCAGCGTGTCGGCCGGCGCCGAACAGCTCGGCGTCGACCCGGACGGCGGCACGACCGGTGGGGGAGTGACGTACACGGTCGAGGTCGACATCGCCGACTCGGCGACCGTCGGCGAGCTGACCGGATCGGCGGCCCGGGTCTCGAGCCGGCCGCTCGGGCTGACCGGCGCCCACGCCATCCTCGCTGCGCTCGACGCCTACGATCCGCGCAAGGCATACGGCGCCGACGGCAACGAGGATCTCGGCGAGGCCCGGCGGGCCGAACTCGAACGCGCACTCGGTGCCTTTGTCGATGCGCTGGTTGCCCGGCTGGACGCCGACGGCGGCGTCGAGGCGGTGTCCGGGTCCGACCGGCCGGCCGAGGGGTACGTCGACCAGGCCGTGATCGATCGCGCCTGCCACCGGCTGATCCAGCGCATGCGCGGCGCACCGCGCCGGGTGGTCCGCCCGGTCGACCGCGGCGCCCTCGACATCCGCGCGACCATGCGCGCGGCGGTCGCGACCGACGGCGTGCCCGCCGAACTGTGGCGGCGCCGCAGGCGGCCCGGTCCGGTCCGGATGCTGGTACTCGTCGACGTCTCGCTGTCGGTCCGCCCGGTCACCGGGTTCATCCTGCGTCTGGCACAGACACTGCACCGCTTCGGCGACCGATGTGAGGTCGTCGCGTTCGTCGATCGGCCGGTGCGCGTCACGACCGCCCTGCGGACCGCGGCGGCCGACTCGGCTCTCGCGGCGGTGCTCGCCGCCGACGGTCTAAATCTCGCCGCGACGAGCGACTACGGGCGGATGTTCGGCGAGTTGCTGGGCGATTTCGGGGACCTGATCAGCAGGCGGACGTCGGTGCTCGTCGTCGGGGACGCGCGCAGCAACGGACTCGACCCACGTGTCGACCTCGTCGCCGAGGTCGGCCGCCGGTCGCATCGGATCGCCTGGATCACACCGGAACCCGAACGGTACTGGTCGCAATCCGGCTGCGCGATGGCCGACTACGCCGAACACTGCAGTGGTGTCGTCAGCGTTCGAGACGGTGCCGAGATGCTCGCGCGCTGCGACGAGTTGGGTGCGGCGCTCAGATGAGGTGGGTAGCGTCGGGGTACCGGTGAGCCGGGACGGTCGGTGTGGTGGTTGTGATCGGGGCAGAGGACGAGAGGCAGGTCGGATGCTGGGTGATGCGCGCCGGCGGACATCGGGCCAGGTCGCCAAGTTCCACACGCCGGAGATCGTCCTGGGACCGGGCGCGTTCGGGGAGGTGCCGGTCGCGACGGCGGGACTCGGGATGCGCCGGCCGTTCGTGGTCAGCGACCGCTGTCTGGAACGCACACCCTGGTACGCGCAGCTGATTGCCGGGCTGCGGGCCGGCGGCCTCGATGCGGCCTCCTACCTGGATGTGTCGCCCAACCCGCGGTCCGGCGAGGTCGCGGCCGCGTTTCTCGCGTACAAGGCGCACGACGCCGACGGACTCGTCGCCCTGGGCGGAGGCTCGGTGATCGACGCCGCCAAAGGGGTGGCCGTGCTGGCCGCCAACGGGGGTCACATCCTCGAATACGAGGGAATCGACCGCGCCCGGCGCCCACTCCCGCCGCTCATCGCGGTGCCGACAACGGCCGGCAGCGGCGCGGACGTCTCCCAGTTCTGCATCATCAACGACGCCGAGCGGCGCACGAAGGTGACCATCATCGGGCGGTCGCTCGTGCCGGACGTGACGGTGAGCGACCCGACCCTGCTGATGACCGCCCCGGCCGAGGTCACCGCTCAGGTCGGGATGGACGTGCTGACCCACTGCGTCGAGGCCTATGTCTCGCTCGCACATGGACGTCTCACGGATTCGCTTGCGCTGGAATCGATCCGCGGGGTATGGACGCATCTCGAGCGGCTCGTCGACGACCCGCGGGACGCAGTGGCGGCCGAGGAGATGTCGCTGGCCGCGCTGCGTGCCGGGATGGCGTTCACCAATGCGATCCTCGGCGCGACCCACGCGATGAGTCACCCGGTCGGCGGGCACTGCGACGCCCCGCACGGTGCGATCAACGCCGTCCTGCTGCCGCACGTGATCCGGTACAACGCCCACGTGTGTGCGGACGGATTCGTCGACCTGGCCGACGCCATCGGGGTCGAGACCTCCGGCGACGCCCGGACCGTCGCCGACCGGCTCGCCGACGCCGTCGCCGCGCTCGGCGCCCGGGTGGGCATGCCGGCATCGCTCGAACCGCTGGGCGTGCGCACCACCGACCTCGACCGCCTCACCACCCACGCGCTGGCCGATTCGTGCATGACCACCAACCCGCGGCGACCGCAGGCCGCGGGCATCCGGGACCTCTACGCCGAAGCGCTCTGATGACCGGTCCGTCACCCGAGCGGAGCGCTCTTCCGGAACAGGCCGACCTCGACAGCCTGGTCGGACTCCGCAGTGTCAAGGGGAGTCACTACGCGGCGCTTCGCGGCGTCGAGGCGCGGCTGAGCCGCGTGGTCGGTGCGCTCGAGCGGATCTCGCGCGCTCTCGTCCGCACAGCCGAAGGCCCCGAAGCGCTGGTCATCGCGGTGGTCGAGGCAGCCCGCGACCACCTCGGCGCGGACTGGGTCGTCTTCGCGCTCGCGGACGGGCGGCTGGAACAATCGGCCCCGCGTCACCTCATCAGCGCGGGCAGCGGCCGGCTCTACGCCTTCGAAGGATCCGAACGGGCCGCCGCCCCCGACGACCTGCCCGACGAGGTACTGAACCGGCTCAACGACATCCTGCGCGGGCACGAGACCGTCCTGCACGGCGCGATCCTGCAGGAGGACCACGTTCACGTGCCGGTCGAACTCGATGGCAGCGTCGTCGGGGGACTGTCGGCCTGGACACCGGTCGGTCGACTGGTCGACCCCACCGACCTGGTCGTCCTGCGCATCCTGGCCAGCCAGGCGATCGTCGCATTGCTCAACGCCGAGCTGTTCTCCGAGACCGACCGCCACGCAACGGAACTGGCGAAGCGCAACACCGAACTGGAGCGCACCCAGCGGGAGCTGTCGGCCGCGATGCGGGCGACCGTGCTCAACGAGGAGCGCGCCCGGATCGCCCGGGAACTCCACGACTCGGTGACCCAGTCGGTGCTGTCGGCAGGCGTGCAGATCGAACTGTGCCGCGACCTCGTCGAGGGCCCCGCGCTCGATCGCCTGGAGATGGCCGGCCGGCTGACCAAGGAGGCCGTCGAACAATTGCGGTCGTTCATCTACGCGCTCAACAACGCGACGAACGCACCGTCGCCGAGTGTCCGCGACGTCCTGACCGAACTGTGCTCGCTGCACATGCCCCCGGACCTGCGGACGGCCGTCCACGTTCGGGGCCGGTCGCGTGAGCTCGCCGACGAGGTGCAGCACGCCCTCCTGCGGATCGCCGGCGAGGCGCTGTTCAACGCCGCCGTCCATGCCCGCGCCCACCAGGTCACCGTGACGCTCACCTATTCGGCGGGCACCGTCGGACTGTCGGTCGACGACGACGGCGTCGGCGACCCCGAGCATCTGCGCCGGGTGATGCGCACCGCGTCGCTCGGCGATCTCACGGCCGGTCGGCACCGCGGCCTCGCGAACATGTCGTATCGCGCCGCCGAACTCGGGGGCGAGCTCCGGATCCGCCGGTCGCGCATCGGCGGGATCCGGGTCGCCGTAACGCTCCCGTTCGACACGGTGAGCACCGCCAACGCCGACGGTCGGCTCGAAACAAAGGAGTTCGGTTGAGCGGCAACGCCATCAGACGTCCCATCCGCACACTGCTCGTCGACGACCACGCTCTGCTGCGCCAGGGCATGCGGTCGCTGCTGGAGCGCGAAGACGTGGTCGACGTGGTCGGGGAGGCGGGTTCGGCCGACGCCGCGCTCGCCGAGGTGAACGCGCACCGTCCTGATGTCGTGGTCGTCGACCTCAAGCTGTCCGCCGGCACCGAGTACGAGGGCCTGCGTCTCATCAAGGAGATCGCGCAGCGCCACCCGGAGGTCGCGGCGTTGGTGCTCACGACGTTCCTCGACGATGACCTGGTGGTGCGCGCCGTGCGGGCGGGAGCCCGGGGGTACGTGGTCAAGGACGTCGACACGACCGAACTCGTGCGCGCGATCCAGGCCGTGTCCGGCGGCGGCAGCGCGTTCGACCCACGCAGCGCGGCAGTCGTGTTGCGTGCGGTGTCAGGCGAGAACGAGCCGTCCGAGGCACTCAGTGACCGGGAGCGTGAGGTGCTCCGGCTGCTCGCCGACGGACTGTCCAACAAGCGGATCGGCGAGACGCTCTACATCTCGGAGTCGACCGTGAAGTTCCACATCCGCAACATCATTCGCAAGCTAGGTGTGTCCAAGCGGACCGATGCGGTGTACATCGCCAGCAAGCGCGGGCTGATCTGAGGCGGTGCCCCGTTCGGGGTCAGTGTGCGGGGGTGAGGACGAGCCAGCCGCCGTGATCGACGACGACCTCGGCCTCGGCGTGCGGGACCGCGCGTGCCCAGTCGTACAGGTCGTCTTCGGTGAGTCGGACCAGGTGGCCGAAGTGCGGACTCGGTTCGTCCTCGAACGGCACACCGATGATCACGCGTCGGCGGGCGACCCGCAGCGCTTCGCCGATCGCGGTGTGCGCGCCTGCAGGGTCGAGGTGCTCGAGTAGATGGATGAGGGTGACGGTGTCGGCCGACTGGTCGGCGTAGGGGAGGGCGGTCGCGTTCCCGACCGACGCGGCGACGGGCAGACCGCGCCGGCGCGCAGCGCGGGAGAGCAGCGACACCGCTCCGGGTGAGATGTCGCAGGCGGAGACCCGGAGGCCGTCCACAGCGCACGCGAGGGCGAAGAAGCCGAAGCACGATCCGACCTCGAGGACGGTCCGGCCGGAGATGAGCCTGCGCGCACGCTCGTGCACTGGCGCGAATGCCGATGCGCCCGTACGCAGTTCGCGCAGCGAGTTGTCGTAGAAGGCCGACCAGGCATCGTCGGACGTGGCCGCCGAGGTGCGGATGATGCCCATCGCCGCCGACTCGAACTGCTCCTGGCCGGCCAGCAGCCCGGCTTCGACGAGAGCCACGAGTCCGTCGACCACCACCGCATCGGAGATGCTGCGTTCGTCGAAGGGATGGGCGATGTGCAGGATTCCTGCCTGCCGACGCCAGGAGAGGAGACCACAACGTGTGAAGCCCGAGGGGACAAGCGGAGATCGGCGAACACGCGGTGGGGGTCGGAGTGCCGGCGACGCGTCGACAGACGTGGTGGTGGGGGTCGTTGCCAGATCGATCGCGGTCATGTGTCGACGGTAAGAGCGTCCTGACCTGCGCATAACTGCCCGAGAGGGGGTGATGACCTGACCAAAAGGATGGTTTGCGACGCACGTCACATCGCTGTGATTCGTCGGTTTGTCCGCGCGGCAGCGCATTTCGGCGCCGACCGATGAGCTGTGACCTGCACGGATGGCGAGTACGACGGGCGGCGAACAGGCGATTTGACCCCGGCGATCCCGTTGCGTAACTTTCTTCAAGTCAGCGAGCCACGGCGCCGCCCCGGAGGGCCTGAGAGGGTCTGATGGCGGGGAGTGGAGACCGGGTTTTTCGTTGGCCGCCCCTTGTTTGTTC